>CADCVH010000085.1 GCA_902806085.1 uncultured Rubrobacteraceae bacterium
ATCGCGCCGGCGGCCCTGGCCGGGGCGATCGAAGGTCGCGGCTTCGACTCTTTGTTTATCGCCGAGCACACCCACATCCCCCTCAGCCGAAAGTCTCCCTGGCCCAGGGGTGGTGAGCTGCCGCGAAAGTACTACCGGACCCTCGATCCGTTCATTACCCTCACCGCGGCGGCCGCCGCGACCGAGCGTTTGCTGCTCGGCACGGGGGTGGTCCTGGTGACCGAGCGGGACCCGATCATCACGGCCAAGGAGGTCGCGAGCCTCGACCTCGTCTCCGGGGGGCGGGCGATCTTCGGCGTCGGCGTCGGCTGGAACCGCGAGGAGATGGAGAACCACGGTACCGACCCCCGCACCCGCGGCAAGCTAACGAACGAGCGCATCCGGGCGATGATAGAGATCTGGACCAAAGACGCGGCGGAGTTCCACGGCCGGTACGTGGACTTCGACCCGATCGGGGCCTGGCCCAAGCCGTTGCAGAAGCCGTACCCGCCCATCTACGTCGGCGGCGGAAGGCCTTCCTTCGACAGGATCGCGGCGTTCGGGGACGCCTGGCTCGCAAACGGGCTCGCGCCGGACGAGCTGGGGCCGATGATGGGCGAGCTGCCGGAGGTTGCCGGAAGGGACGTGCCGGTCACGGTGTTCAACGCCTCCGGCGAACCCGAAGACTTGGAGGCATACGCGAAGCTAGGCGTAGAACGGGTCCTGCTCGCCCTGCCGACGCTGCCCGAAGCCGAGGCCCTGGATCATCTAGACGATCTCGCCGGGGTGGCCGCGGCTACTCGCTGAGTACATTCGAAAGCCCGCCACAATGTCCGCGACCTATAGCAAGACTACGTTGGCTGGGAAAAGCCGAACCGGGCGGAATCCTCTCGGTCATCCATGCCGAGCCGCGTGAGGCGGCGGGATCCAGATACGGGACACCACGGCGCCCGAACACCGGATCGTCGGACGGGGGCGCGCTTGGCCGGGCGTCGCGGCTCGTCTCCAGCGGCTACCCCCGAGGCCGAACACGGGCCACGAGGACAGCAGAGTCCACCGTTCGTGGCCCGGTTTGTGCCCGTCTACGCGGGGGTGGCGCCGGCCCTCTCCCGCAGGTCGGCTTCTATCTTCTCCAGGGTACGGCCCTTGGTCTCCGGCATCAGGAAGTACACGAAGGCGAACGCCCCGATGGAGATAACGCCGTAGCCCCAGAACACGGCGGTCTCCCCGACGGCGCTAATAAGGGGCAAGAACGTGAGCGAGACGAGGAGGTTGGAGCTCCAGTGCAAGATGGTGCACACGCTCATGGCCGAGCCGCGAACCTTCAGCGGGAATATCTCCGGCAGCACCACCCATAGCACCACGCCGAAGCTGACCGCGAAGGAGGCTATGTACAGGAGCAGGCCGGCAAACGTGACGTAGGCGACCACCCCCGCGAGGCTCGGCAGCAAGTAACCAAAGCCCAGGAGCAACAGGCTAACAATTATGCCGACGAGGCCGACCAGTAGGAGCGGCTTGCGCCCCACCCGGTCTATGATCAGGAGGGACACGGCGGTGAAGATCACGTTCACGATACCGACGCCCAGCGTGGCGAGGATCGAGACCGAGGCGTCGAGGCCCGTGGCCTCCATGATCGTCGGGGCGTAGTAGATGATGGTGTTGATGCCGACCAACTGCTGGAGCATGGCAAGCCCGATACCGACCACCAGCATCGGCCGGATCCAGGCTTTGGCCAGCTCGCCCAGCCCCGCTTCCTCCCGGCGCTCGGCCTCCTCCATCTCCCTCATCTCTCTGTCTATCTCGTCTTCGGAATCGCGGGCGCGCTGCAGGACGGCGCGGGCCTCGTCGTTGCGGTGCTGGCCGACGAGCCAACGGGGGCTGTCCGGCAGGAGCAGCATCCCGACGCCCAGAACCACCGCCGGGACGGCTCCCAGGCCCAGCATCCAGCGCCACGCCTCGGCCTCGGCCAGCGCGTAGCTGACCAGGTACGCCAACACGATGCCGAGGGTTATCGCCAACTGAAAGAGCGCGGCCAGGGTGCCCCGGATCGGGGGCGGGGAGATCTCGGCGATGTACATCGGCACGATAACGGTCGACGCCCCGACGGCGAGCCCCAGCACCACCCGCGCGCCGATCAAGGTCTCCACGTTCGGCGCTAGCCCGGAGCCGACGGCACCTATTATGAAGACGATGGCGCCCACGATGGCCATCTTGCGCCGCCCGAAGCGGTCGGCCAAAGGCCCGGTCCCCCCGGCGCCGATTATCGTCCCGACCAGGATCGCGCTTACCACCACGCTTTGCAGGAAAGGCGAAAGCCCGAGGTCCTGCCGAATAAACAGCAGCGCACCCGAGATAATGCCCGTGTCAAAGCCGAACAGCAGCCCACCGAGCGCGGCGACCGCCGCGGCTATGTATACGAACCTGTTGTAACCCGCCAACGAAGAAAACATTACAAGAACCCTCCTAGTCCTTTTCTCCCTGTGCACCTGACCTTGCTGTATTCCCTTTAGATGGTCGAGTAACACCGTTAGAGATGACCAGCACCGCTTCGCCGTCCCCGACGAGCGTCGAGAAGACCAACGCGCGCTCTCCCGAGTAGACCCGAGCGGACTCGTGTTCCCCTGGATCCGGCACGGGAGGCAACCGCAAGCGCCAGAACGAGGAAAGGCTACGCGGTTCTCTTCCATTTTCGGTTTCTTGTGTTACCCAAGCGGATTCGAGGGGCGCGCCCGGCAGGACTCGAACCTGCAACCTGCGGATTAGAAGTCCGCTGCTCTATCCAATTGAGCTACGGGCGCATTGGCTTAGGTATGGGGATTACTCCGCGCCTGAGGCGGTCCGTAATCCCCGATGGCAGCAACGCGGCAGCAATAGCGTCCTCGGGGTGGCTCTCGGACGTACTTGAGACGCTCGCCATGGGAGGTATTGTAGCGCACGCGCGGCGCCGGTCATGCGATGTTGAGGCGGCCCAAACCCTTCAGCAACCGCCCGGGCTGTTGCGATGATATACGGCGCCCAGAAGGTTCGCGGCCCTCCCCGCAACCAGAGGTTCGGAGAAGAGGTAGCCCTGGACCCTGTCGCAGCCCATCTCCCCCAAAAGGGCCGCTTGCTCCGCGGTCTCCACGCCTTCGGCTATGGTCTCCATGCCGAAGGTGTGCGCCAGCTCCACGATCATGCGCACGACGGCGGTGTCCTCCGGGTCCGTGCCCAGGCCCCCAACGAAGGACTTGTCGATCTTCAGGGCGTCCGCGGCAAGGCGCTTGAGGTAGGAGAGCGAGGAGTATCCGGTGCCGAAGTCGTCTATGGAGATCTTCACCCCCATGGCCCTGAGCCTGTCGAGGGCCGCCGTGCTCTCTTCCAAGACCTCGACGTAGGCGGTCTCGGTCACGTCTAGGGTCAGGCAGCTCCCGTCGAACCCGGTTTTTTTCAGCGCCTGCCCGACGTTCTCGGACAGGTCCGGGCGCCTGAGCTGCCTGGCGGATAGGTTGACGGACATCACGGGCGGAGGGGTGCGGGGGTTGTTCTCTTGCCACTCCTTGGCTTGGCGGCAGGCCTCCTCCAATACCATCTCGCCCATGGGCACCACTAGCCCGCTCTCCTCGGCCAAGGGCACGAACTCGTCGGGGTTGAGAAAACCCCGCTCCGGGTGGTTCCATCTCACCAACGCCTCCATGCCCCGCACCGTCCCGTCCTCGAGGTGCACGATCGGCTGGTAGTGGAGGACGAACTCGTCGCGCTCCACGGCACGCCTGAGGTCGTTCATCAGCTCCAGGCGGCTCACGGCCCGCAGGTGCATGCCCGGGTCGAACACCTTGTAGCCCGAGCCCTCGTCCTTGGCCCTGTACATGGCCGTGTCGGCGTCCCTCAGTAGGTCCTCGGGGCGCTTCGTGCTGGCCTCGCCGACCGCTATGCCGATGCTCGCGTCGACGAAGAGTTGCCTGCCCTCTATCGAGAAAGGCCTACCGATCTCGTCCGCGATCCGCTCGGCCACTTGAACGGCGGCCTCCGCCGGATCAGCAGCCGCTTCGACTTCGAGCAGCACGACGAACTCGTCGCCGCCGAAGCGGGCCAGGGTATCCTCCGGTCGCAAACAGCGCCCAAGCCGCCGGGCCACCCTCCCGAGCAGCAGGTCCCCCGCCTCGTGGCCCAAGGAGTCGTTCACCACCTTGAACCCGTCGAGATCCATGAACAACACCGCGACCCGGTTCTGCCGCCTACCGGTGCGCCTGAGAGCCTGGCCGAGGCGGTCCACGAACAACCTGCGGTTGGGTAGGTCTGTCAGGGGGTCGTGGACCGCCTGGTGGTGCAAACGCTCCTCCGCCCGCTTGCGCTCCGTCGTGTCGCTCAGGATGCCCTGCACGAACAGCGGCTCCCCCTCCTCGCCCCGCACGAGGACCGTCTCCTCCCTCACCCATACCACCGAGCCGTCCTTTTCCAGCAGCCGGTACTCCTCATCGACCGGCCCGCCGTCGGCCTCGAAGCGCTCGTCGGAGGCGAGGATGCGTTCCCGGTCGTCGGGGTGGAGGCGATCCCGCCACAGCCTGCCCTCCATCCACTCCTCGGGGGTGTAGCCGAAAATCCCCTCTACCTGCGGGCTGACGTAGAGTGGCTCCTCCGAGCCCTCGGCCCGGTCGACGAAGGTGACGGCGGGTATCCGCTCGACCAGCGTGCGGTAGCGCTTCTCCGCCTCCCGCAGGCGCCTCTCCGCCTCCTTGCGCTCGGTGATGTCCCGCACGGCGGTGACGCGCGCGTCGCGGCCCCGGTACGAGTAAGCCCTCCCCCGGACCTCGAGGTCGAGGAACGTGCCGTCCTTTTTGACCCCTACGATCTCGTAGGGGTCTTCGGCCCCGGAGGCGATCTGCCGAACCACAAGGTCCCGGTATTCGGGCGCCAAAAATTCCAGCGCGGACCTGCCGACCGTATCCGCCAAGGCGTACCCGAGCATGTCGGTTAGCGCGCGGTTGGCCTCGAGGATCTCCCCCCCGTCGGATATGAGTATGCCCTCGAAGGCCGCGTCGGCCAGGCTCCGCAGACGTTCCTCGTTCCTGCGCGCGGCCTCCTCGGCCTCCTTGCTCTCGGTCACGTCGGTCTGCACCCCGAGCCAGTAGAGCGGCTCTCCTGCCTCGTCCCGCACCAAAGTCGCCTCGTCCCGCAGCCACACCACCGAGCCGTCCTTGGCGAACTGGCGGTACTCTGCCTTGAAGGGCTCGCCGGTCTCGTCGGTGCGCCTGTCCTCGGCGAGCACCCTCTCCCGGTCGTCGGGATGCATGACCTTGATCCAGTGGTCGGGGTCGGCCAGGCACTCCTCCGGGGAGTAGCCCAGGATGGTCTCGTTCTGGGGGCTCACGTAGGTGGTGCGGCTCTGCTCGCCGGGCTCCTGGACGTAGACGATGGCCGGCACCCGCTCGACCAGGGTGCGGTACCTCTCCTCGGCCTCCCTGAGCCGTCCGTCCGCTCGCTCCCGTTCGGTGACGTCGTAGATCAGGCCTTCCACGGCCGTGGCGCTTCCGGATTCGTCGTAGACCCCTTGCCCGAGCTCCTCCACGAGGCGCAGGCCGCCGTCCTTGTGGTGGATCGCGTAACGGAGCCTGAACCGTTCTCTCCGGTCCATGGCCCCCTGCACCTCATCCCAGATCCTCTGCCTGTCCTTCTCGGAGATCAGGCTCCCGAACAGGGTGGGGTTGTCCATGAAGGCCGACGCGGGGTAGCCGGTCAGTTCCGCCGAATAGTCGCTTACGTACTCCTCCGGCCAGTCGGGTTCGTTGAGGCAGCGGTAGACCATGGCCGGGGTGTTGGACAGCAGCGTGGAGAGGCGCCGCTCGGCCTCCCTGAGCCTCGCCCCGGCCCTACTGCGCTGGGTGATGTCGGTCGTGATCCCGACGATCCCCACCAGGTCGCCCCCGTCGTCGCGCACGGGCGTATCGACAACCTCCACCGAGAGGGGCGTGCCGTCCTTGCGGCGTACCGCGAACTCCCCGGACCAAATCTCCCCGGCCCTCAGCCGCGACAAGGCCTCTTGGGCGTTTTCGAAGGACTCCTGGGAGATCAGGAACTCGTGCAGCGCACGACCTTTCACCTCTTGCGCGGACCAGCCGTACAACTCCACCGCGCAACGGTTCCAATAGAGGACTCTGCCCTGGAGATCGGTGGCTACGATGGCCTGGCCCACGGCGTCGAGGAGTTGGGCTTGGAAGCGCAGGCGTTCCTCAGCCGCCGCTTGCTCGGGAACGTTGTCGGGGTGACCTACGCCGCCGTTCTCTGACGCCTCTTCGACATGTTCTGGCGCTTGCCGGCTGCGAATTTCGTCGCCTGGGGCCTTGCTTATGCGGCGTTGCGAGGGCTCCATGCCGTAGGCTTCCCAACGGGTTGCGGGTTTGCGCGAACGAGCGCCAAGTATATCGGGTTGGCCCAAATGAAGCCACGGGCAAAATGGGCACGGTCCGTAAAACCGTGCGTGCTCTGCCCCGCACCATCGAAGGAAAAACACAACGCGCCTGACTCCCTCAAAGAGCGTCCCGGCGACGTCGACGGTGGCTCACAGCGCGTCGTCCATCGCGTCCCCGAGCCCGCCGTCCATGCCCTCTATGACGTGGCTGTAGGTGTCCAGCGTGATGCTTATGCTGGCGTGGCCCAGAAGCTCTTGGACGTACTTGGGGTGCTTGCCCGCCATAAGGAGAACCGTAGCACAGGTGTGGCGCAGGTCGTGCAGCCGGACGGCCGGTAGGTCCGCCCTCTTTAGCAACGGCCTGAAGTGGCGACCTAGCAGGTTCGTCCCGCTCGTGGTCGTGCCCGTCGTGGTCGGGAACACGAGACCGCCCTCCTGCCACAGAGAGCCCAGCCGCAGCTTCTCCCCCGCCTGCCCCGCGCGGTGGCTTCTGAGGGCCTCTACGGCCTTCCTGGAGAGCTTGATGGATCGTCCCTTGCCGCTCTTCGGTAGCTCGAACTTGTGCCCGGTCCTCGTCTCCGACAGCGTGCGCCTGACCTGTAGGGTCGGCGTGGCAGCGTCGAGGTCGAGATCCTCCCACCGCAAGCCGAGCATCTCGCCTTCGCGGAGTCCTGTGTGGAGCGCCAGCACGTACAGGGCGGCGTAGCGGTTGCCGGTCGAGTAAGCGGTCTCGATGAGCTTACGGGCCTGATCTGGGGACAGGGGACGTATCTCCGGCTTGGCCGGCCGAGGCGCCTTCACCTGCGCGGCGTTACGCGGCACGAGGCCGTCGCTCATGGCCTGCGAGAGCGCCTTGTGGAGCGTCACGTGGATGTAGTTGACCGTGCGCGGTGAGAGCCCGACGTCGAGCTTCTGACGGTACAGGGCGCGGGCGTGGGCCGGGGTCAGCACCTTAAGCTTTACCCGCCCGATAGAAGGCTTGATGTGTACCCGGACTATGGACTCGTACCGCTCGTAGGTCCTCTGGCGCACGGTGTCTTTCACGGAGTCTGTGAGCCAGCGATCTAGGTATTCCGCGAGTGTAACCGTGCCGGCGTCGAAGACGAGTCCCGCGTCCGCGTTGGCCCGAGCTTCCCGGAGCGCCCTGCGGGCCTCCTCTTTGTTCTTGCCGGAGACGTAGCGCCTCTTCCCGTCGGGCCCCACGTAAGCTCCCCTGTAGCTCGTGGTCTGTCCCGCCTTGTTCTTGCGCGGGAACACGTCCCCGTCGCCGTTGGCCCTGCTCTTCGTCCTAGCCATTGCCGCTTGCCT
>CADCVH010000086.1 GCA_902806085.1 uncultured Rubrobacteraceae bacterium
CGCTTGCCGGCCGCATCGTCCTGGTGTGCGACGCCTTCCACGCCATGACCTCCGATCGCCCCTACCGCGAGGCGATGGGGGTCGAGGCCGCGCTGGGGGAACTGCGCAAGCACGCCGGCGCGCGGTTCTGCCCCCGCACCGTCGAGGCCTTCCTGGGCATGGTCGACGATGCTCTGGGGCCGGGTCAACCCCTCAAGGCCGGTTAGATCCGTTCGATTCGCTTGGGGATGGTTACAACCCGGCCCGGGATGAGTAGCATTGGGTGTTCGGAAGTCTAAAGGGGGGGTGAGACCGTGGCCCGCAAGAGCTGGTAGTTCCGAGTTGCCGGTGCGCCAAGGTCGGCTTAGTACCGTGCGGGGAGGTGAACGATAAATGGCCCGCAAGAGCTGGTAATACGTGATCGTCGCGTCGGTCCTGTGTACAGGGTTTGCGCCGCGTGCGAGAATATTCCGTCATGAGCTCGGACCCTGTACCGGGACAACAGAGGTTGGAGGAGACGCACCTCAAGACTTACGTCGGGGCCCTGGCGGCGCTCGCCGCGGCGCTCGCCGCCTCTTGGGTGTACTGGTACGGACTGCCGTTCGACTACGGGCTCGCCTTGGGGGCGGGCGTGTTTGCCGGGCTCGTGCTGCTGGGCTTCGTGCTCTCGGTGCGCATAAACGAGCGCACCGTCATGGGCACCTGGGACGTTTGGCTTTTGCTGGCGGTCGTGGCCCTGGGACCGACCTGGGCCGCCCTGGCGGCGGTGCCCACGGCGTTCGTCGTGGGCCGGCGCGATTGGCTTCGGGTGGCGTACGACGCGAGCCAGAACGTGATCATCGTGCACCTGGCGGGCGCGGCTTTCTCGTTGGTTTCGGGGCCGTTGCTCCTGTCCGGCGGAGGAGGCGTGGCGGAGCTCTGCTACGGCACGCTCGCGGCGGGGGCGACCCTGGTCGTCGCCAACGAGGCGATAGATGGCGGCCTGTTGAGGGTCAAGTACGGCCAATCGCTCCGCGAAACGTGGGAAGAGAACTGGCGGCCGTACCTGATCTCCGACGCCGCCAACGTGCTTACGGCGGGCCTCGGGGTGCTGGCCTTCTTGGTGTACGGGCCGGTGGCGGCGCTGGTGGCGGTGGCCGGGACGATGGGCAGCCGGGCGCTCGCGTACCGCTCCCGCGAGCACGTCGAGAAGACGCGGGAGGTGCTGGAGCAAAACCGGTCCCTGCGGGAAGCCCTCCTGACGTCCCACACGGCCTTCGGCGGCAAGATGATTCAGGAGCTGGGGCGCAAAGACGGCTACACCCACCGCCACGCGGCGGCGGTCGCCGTCTACGCCGAGGACCTGGGCCGCGAGATGAAGCTCGGCGGGGAACGGGTGGCGCGCCTGCGGATGGCGGGGCTCCTGCACAACGTCGGCCTGTTCGGGCTGCCGGACGAGTTGCTTCTGACGACGGGCAAGATCAACTCCGTGGCCCGGCACCAGATCGTCGAGCACCCCACGCGCGGCGAGGAGATGCTGTCCGCCGTCCCGGACTTCGAGGACGTGGCCTCGTGGGTGCGCTGGCACCACGAGCGCCCCGACGGACGCGGCTACCCGGACAAGCTGCGCGGCGCGTGGATACCCGTGGAGGCGATGATCCTCGCGGTTGGCCAGGCCTACGCCGCCATGGTCCTGGACCAGCCCCGCCGATCCGGGATCGGGTCCGAGAAAGCCCGGGCCCAGCTCGTTTCGGGCATCGACACCGAGTTCGACGGGACGGTCGTGAAAGCCTTCCTGCGCATCCTGGACACGGAATCGGAAGGGTACCGCATGGCGGACGACCACAGGTTCGCCCTCTCCGCAGCGCTTGGGGCGCGCAACCGACAAGACGCCTCCCCGGCCCGCGAGGACGCCGATGGGGTCTCCGAGGCGAAGTAGTAGCGGGCAACCGCCTCGCGCCCCCACCGGGGCTTGCCGCCGGGGCGGGACGCCAGGGGCGCCGGGGGTTCTCTTGCTACCGGGGGGCGAAAGTGAGGCGGAACGGTGTGGTTACGGTGGTACAACCCGGTGATAGGGACCTTCGAGTGGCGCGACCTGCCCGAGACGGACGAGGAAGCCCTGGCGTTGCTCGAACCGGGCCCGGGGTCGGGGTCCTGCGTCGAGGTCTACCGGGACTGGAGGAGGCTCGGCGCCAACGTCCCGGCGTCGCTCATCCGGGCGGGGGAAGCGGCCCGGCAGGAAGGCGCATAGAGTTGCAGCGGCGAGGGAACGACGCCGTCGCACACCCGATCTTGACATTTTCACTCCGCTCGGTGTAGGTTCACGCTTCGGTGAGGTCGTGTCCCCGGAGCCAGGGGCGCGGCTTTCCGTTTTTCCGCCGTCGGGAAGGGCGAGGGGGGCGACCATGCGTGGGGTGATGCTTCTCGCCGCCTAACCTCGATACCCAACGGCCGGGGCTCGCGGCACTTCGCTGAGTCCGAAAGCGATAGACCGGGGCGCCAGGCTTCGCCCGCAAGCGTCCCGGCGACCTTAGGACGTTAGCTCAGCAAGAAGAGCATCGGTCTCCAAAACCGAAGGTCGCAGGTTCAAGCCCTACACGTCCCGCTAGCCGCTTTCGCAAGGGGCGGCCGATTACGCATTCGGGGCGGCGACCATCCTTTCCCGTCATCAGCCACACGCTTTTGAAGTGTGTTCGGGGCCGCCCCCCTTTCCGAACGGCCCTTTTCGACCACCGAACCCACCCGGAGGAGCATGAGCGAGACGACCGTAGAGACGCCCGCGAACGCGCCGCAGGGTCCGCCCATCGGCGAGTGGGAGGAGCGCTTCGTCGCCGTCGAGCGAGACGGCGGGGTGGTGAGAGACTCCGGGGCCCGATCTCGCGGAGCTCGGCTACAGGCTGTGGGCGGGGGCCGAGTACCTCAAGAGCTGGTCGGCCTACCACCCGAAAGGCCACTGGTTCAACGCCAAGACCGTCCACCCCGACAAACCGGCGTCGACGATCCTCAAGACCGTCATGGCCCGCGGCGCGGCCACCATCGCCCACTGGCGCGAGCCCCGGTGCCTGGGTATCGCCGAGGTGAAGAGGCTCTGCTCCTTGCCGGACGACTTCGAACTCACGGGCAGGTTCGCCGACCAATGGGCGCGCCTGGGGAACGCGGTGCCGCCCCTGCTGATAAAGGCGGTGGCCGAGCACGTGCGCGACACGATCGTCGTCCTGCCGGGGCGCGCCGAAGACCCGGAAGCGGCGTAGGGATACCCCATGGGATCCGGCATACCCTATGACATCGCCGTCAAGCGCGGGATCTGCGGCGCCCAGCGCAAGAACGAGGACGCCTCGTGCCAGCTCCCGCGCGACGAGCACGGCCACCAGAACGGCCGCTGCAACTACCACGGGTCGAAGTCCCTTGTCGCCGGCACCGAACTTTCCCCAGCCCGGTAGGCCAGTGACGCTCCGGCGAGAGGTCCTGCCCACCGGTCAGAAGGCGCTCGTCTTTCCGTCCTCGATCGGCACCCCGATGAAGTCCGACAACCTGAGAAAACGCAACCTCAAGCTCGACCTCGCCCAGGCCGGCCTCCCCGAGCTCACCCTCCACGAGCTCAGGCACACCTTCGCCTCGATCATGCTCCACGAGTGGCACGTGCCGCCGGCGGTGGTTTCCGAGGCGATGGGACACGCCGACACATCCTTCACCTTCAGGGTCTACGGGCACCTCATCGAGAGCGCCCAGGCCGACGTCATGCGCCGGCTGAACGCCGAGCAGGGGCGGTCAAAAACGGGGTAACGACAGGGAGCAAATCCCTGTCAAGCGGCGTTTTCGGCGTATATACGGTTCGCTATTGTCTGATAAGGAAGAGGTCCCTGGTTCGAGTCCAGGCAGGCCCACCGGAAGATCCTTTACTAAGTGGTTTCCGTAACCTTGGGGCAAACAATACCCGTGCTGTTTGTTCGCCCAAGATTACCCGGAACGATCGGGGTGGTCCCCGATGTCTTGCCCGCCTACCGTTTGGCGCGCCTTACCCCCGTGGAAGCCCTCAAGCGCGAGTAGCCCGCCAACTCGACACCAGCACGCCCACCTATTCTTGGAGCCTCCCCCCGCTGGGACGGCTCTTCTTCGGTCATACAGGGGACCGCCCCCGACACTCGTCCTCGAACAGAAGCCTTGACGTCGTCATTTAACTAAGTTAATATACAAATCACAGATCGGAGGTTACGGACTATGGTCATCAAGGAGCGCCGGCAGAGGCAGGAGTTGAGGGGTGGCATACTGGCCGCTGCGCGCGAGATCGCCTCGAGCGAGGGCTGGAGGGCGGTGACGATGCGCAAGATCGCGGGGATCATCGAGTACAGCCCGCCCGTGATCTACGAGTACTTCGACTCCAAGGAGGACCTGCTCCTCGAGCTCGTGCGGGAGGGCTACGCCGGCCAGCTTCGGGCCATCGAGAAGGCCCGAAACTCCTCGGAAGACCCGGAAGAGGCCCTGCTGGCCATGGCCCGCGCCTGGTGCCGCTTCGCTTTCGAATCCCCCGACCTCTACCAGGTCATGTACGGCCTCGGGGGGGTCTCATTCCCCGTAACAGAGTTAAAGAAGGAAGGAGAGAAGATAGCCGGAACCACGGCCGGAGTACTGGAGGAGATACTCGTCAAGAACGGAAAGGAGACGGACGACGTCTGGGCGAGAGTGACCCTCGCGTGGGGCACCTTCCACGGCCTCGTGTCCCTCGCCATGGCGAGACGGCTCCGAGGCGGTAGCGAAGAGGCCGAGAACCTGACGGACCGGGCCGCCCGCGACTTCCTGAGCGCGTGGCTCGCCGCATAAGGAGAGGAGACCCCCTTTTTGCCTGTCATTTAACTAAGTTAATAACTGATACGATGTTAATAAATCGCAAGAGTGGAAGAGATGGAGATGAACCGCATCGTGTTTGATCAGGAGGGCGAGATCCGGCCGGTCGCCGTGGTCGGGGTGGGGCTGCTCTTGTCGGCGATGGCCTTCGCCGTCAACGCCCTGATCGCCAACGCGGCGCCGCCGGCTTTCGGGGCGCCGGGGGAGATCTCCCAGTTCGGCTTCATGAAGGTAGCGCTGGCGACGGTCCCGGCGGTGCTGGGCAACGCCTTGGGCTTCTACATGTCCTACCGCCGCTACGATCCGCGGGCGCTCGTGAAGTTCCTCGCGCCGGCCGTGGGGTTCTACGCGGCGTTCATGTCCATACCCGTCTGGGGCCTCATCTCCGGCGGCACCTTCACCGCCTTCGCCGTGGGCGCCATTCTCAACACCGTCGCCGTCGCCATTGCGGTGCCCGCGCTGCTCGCCCTGCGACCGGGATCGGAGATCGCCCCGGGGCCCATCCCGGACGACGCCAGGGAGTTCCTGGCCGAGACGGCCGTCAAGTAGACACCCCACCACGAATCGGAGAGGAGCAGTCATGATGAAGACCACAGAGACCAGGACGCACACGAGGACCGAGATAGTGATGCCGCGCGAGGGCGGGCCGGAGGTGCTCGAAACGCACCGGCGGGACCTGGCCGCTCCGGGGCCCGGGCAGGTCGTGGTCCGGGTCGAGGCGGCCGGGGTCGCCTTCTCCGAAGTGCAGATGCTCAAGGGCCGCTACTTCTGCCAGCCCAAGTTCCCCTTCGTGCCGGGTTACGACCTGGTAGGCGAGGTGGAGAGCGTGGGCGAGGGCGTCGACGGGGAGATGCTCGGTGCCCGGGTCGCCGCCCTGACGGAGACCGGAGCCTGGGTCGACCGCGTCGTGCTCGACGCTGTCGACGTGACGCCCGTCCCCGCAAGCCTCGACCCCGCCGACGCGGTCGCGGCCGTCACCAACGGGGTTACGGCCTGGCAGATGCTCCACCGGGCCGCCGAGGTTCGTTCCGGTCAGACCGTGCTCGTGCACGGTGCTTCCGGCGGGGTGGGGACGCTGCTCGTGCAGCTCGCGCGCCTCGCCGGCGCCGAAGTCATAGGGACCGCCTCGGCCCGCAAGCACGACTACGTGCGGTCTCTCGGCGCCGAGCCGGTCGATTACAAGGGCGACGTGCCCGGGAGGGTGCGCGAGATCTCGCCAGGCGGCGTCGACGCCGTCTTCGACCACGTCGGCGGGCCGGGATTGGTCGATTCCTACGGGACGCTCCGCCGGGGCGGGACGCTCGTCACCTACGGTTCCGCCTCCACGCTCGACAGCAGCACGGGGCACTGGATCAAGCCCTACCTACCCATCTTCGCCCGCGTCCTCCGCTGGAGCGCCACCCCCGACGGCAAGAAGGCGACGTTCTACTACGTAAAGCGCTGGCCCAGGTTCTTCGAGGAGGACCTCTCCACGGTCTTCTCGCTGCTCGCCGACGGGAAGATCGAGGCGCACGCGACCACCCGGATGCCGCTCGAAGAGGCGGCCGAAGCGCTCGAGCTCCTGGCCTCCGGCCAGGCGAGCGGCAAGGTGGTGCTCGTGCCGGAACCCGCCGCGCAGCCAAGCGCGTAGCGATCGAAATCCCGATCGGGAGACCAGCGTCATGAGCGACCCCAACAAGACGACACGGACCGTGCTGCGGTGGACGCACCTCCTGACCGGGTTCCTGATCGGGGCCCTCGTCTACACCCCGGCCCGCGGCGACGAGACCTTCGTCCTTTTCATGCAGGCCGTCATCATCCCCGCCGTCACCATCACCGGACTGTGGATGTGGCAGCAGGCCCGCCTTCGTCGCCCCCATCGAGGTACTGTGGCGGCTGCACACCGGCGTCGACGCCTGGCCCACCTGGCAGCCGGACATAGAGACCGCGCCTCGACGGGCCTTTTGCCCCCGGCTCGACTTTCTCCTGGCACACGGCCGGCCTCGGCATCGACTCGACCATCTACCGGGTCGAGCCCGGGCGGCACACGCTCTGGGGAGATCCGGCGCACGGCATCGTGGGCATCCACTCCTGGACGTTCACGCCCGTGGAGGGCGGCACCCGGGTGGATACCGCCGAGTCCTGGAGCGGTGAGCCCATCGAGGCGGACGTCGAGGCGATGCAAGCCGCGCTCGACGGGTCTCTGATGGCCTGGCTCGGGCACCTCGACACCGCCGGAAAAGAAGTGTCGTCTCGGACCAGCGAGTGAGACAAGTACGGCATGGTGATCGAGTACCGGCCAAACCTCGCCGGGGCGGGAGTAGGAGTAGGCCGGGCCGGTGGCGGAGAGAACCGCTACGCCAGATTCGCACCGGCGGAAGCGTCGAGGCAAGGGGACGGAAAACGCAAGCGATAAAGAACTAAACAAGACGACGCGGACCGCATCGCGGTGGACGCACCTGCTGCTCGGGTGGCCGGTCGGCGTCTTAGTCTGCGCCCCGATGCGCGGGGATGATACATTTGTCTTGCTCATGCAGGTCGTCTTCATTCCCCTCATCGTCATCACGGGGGTGTGGATGCGGCGGCAGGCGCGCATCAGGCGTTGTACCGCTTGGGCCAGGGATCCGGCGCGGGGCAGGGATGCCTGGCCCGCGGTAGGCGCTAACGTCCGTGGGGGCACGGCTCTTGGCTTCCCCGAAGCCAAGAGGAGAGAGGTATAGGCGGGTCCACACTCCCCTTGGGCCGCTGTGCAGGTCGGGAGTCGGGCAACAGCGTAAGGAGCGAGGGCCACCGTCGCCCGGGAGCCAGCGGAAGGAAGCGTGATGGAAGAGAACCACTTCGAGGCGGTCGTCGTAGGAAGCGGGTTCGGCGGCTCTGTGGTGGCCTACC
>CADCVH010000087.1 GCA_902806085.1 uncultured Rubrobacteraceae bacterium
CGATGCGGCCGTGAGCTTCAGCGACAACTACTTCGACCTGGAACCGCGAGAAGAACGGACGATCGCCGTAACCAACGAGCGGGGCACACTAAGGTCCGACATGATCGAATTGGGTTGGCGTTGACCAGACCTCGCCACAAACCCCGGGCTCTGTCGCTTTCTTGGTGATCGGCATAGATCAACGCCCGTATGCGCCGCTGTGGCCGCTTGAGAATGCCGTCAAGTAGTGGCGATGTGTTGCTAGCGTGCCTCAAGCGAACGCGGATCGGGCCGTTCCGGCCCGTCGGGACTCGTCTTCACCAAGAAGCCGCCAGAGCCCGCGCTATATGACGAGGTCTGTCGCCCCAGCCCGCCGTCTCCTTACCGAGTACGAGCAGCTCCCTCTCGAGGAGGTGCGGCTTCACCAGGTGGCTCAAAGAGACGGCCGCGGCGAACATCCATGAGTCCCGCTTGCCGGACGGGAGTTCCTCCATCCCGCGAAGGCGTACGAGTCGCTGCAGGTCCTCCAGGCGGGATGGCGTTCACGACCACGCGATGATCTTTGGCCGGTCGCCCCCGCGCCGGCCTCTGCGGGGGGAGCATCGGCAAGAGCCGCGCCCACTGCTCGTCCGCAAGCTCGTCCTTCATGGCCGCGCGCCTTTCCGGGTTGCCGTTGGGTCGGCTAGAGGCGGCTAGAAGTAGCGCGACCCTTCGACGATCTCCCCCCAGGGGACGTAGGAGGCCTCCACCGCCGAGCGCCCCGTGCGCCGCAGGTACTCTCGTACCAGCCGGTAGCCCATCGAGTAGCCGACGAAGTCGGGCAACCCGCGGGGCTCGTAGCCGAACCGCGCCGCCGCCCAGTCCCCGAAGATGTAGCCGCGGATCTCGTTGAAGCCGCTCACCTCCAGCGCGTCCCGCAGGGCCGGCCGCGCCGCTTCCAGCTCGTCCTCGGAGAGCGCCTTCGTCCACGGTCCGAGCAACTCCTCGCCGAAGGTCTCCGCGGCGAACGCCTCGGCGAGTCCTTCCAAGACTAGATACTGTCCGACGGTAGTGGTTTCATACCAGGGCTCGAAGGCCAGGCGCACCTTGTGGTGCAACTCGTGGACGGCCAAGGCCGGCAGGCGCGGCAGGTTGTAGTCCGTGGGCCACGCGTAGGCCAGGATCCAGTCCGAAAAGGAGGACCCGCCCATGTAGCCGGCATGGCGCTCCATCAGGTCGGGCGTTTTGGGGTCGGCCAGAGCCAAGGCGAAGGTGACGCCCTCGAAGTCCACCCCATGTTCTCGCGCGCTGAGCGCCTCCAAGGCCGACTCCTGAGCCCGCACGCACCCGGCGAAGGAGTCTCTTTTCTCTAGCTCGGCCAGGGCGTCGAGGCCCTCCTTGGCATCGGAGTCGGGATCGTAGAGGCCGATGAGACGTATCGCCGCCAGGGCGAGGTCGTCTTCTGAGCCCGCCCCCGCGGCTCCCGCGGTCACGAAGCTCATTACGTGCTCCCACAATGGCCTCAAAGGCTCCATGACCCGCTCGCGGTAGAGTGCCCCTCTCCTACTCGCCGGAGCGAGGAGCGCCTCCCGCTGTCCTTCCAAGACGTCGATAGTCTTCACGTTGTGCATATGCTCCTACCTCCCGTTTTTAGACGACCGTCCTTTCTGGCCGGGCTCCGGGAGATAACATAGCGTCTCCCGTTACTGGAGAGTCAAGGGATGAAGCGCGTGGACTCGGAAAAAGCGGCGCTATATAGCATCGGGGAACTTGCTCGTAGAAGCGGGGTGCCGGTGAAGACCATCCGTTATTACTCGGACGTGGGTGTTTTGCCTCCTTCCGGAGTCACCGAGGCTGGCTACCGTATGTACTCGGAGGCTGACCGCGCCCGGCTGGAGTTGATCCGCACGCTGAGAGCGGCCGGCTTCCGGCTTTCGGACATAGCGGCCATGCTCGAAGGCAAGAGTGAGACGCCGGATGCGCTTAGGTTGCAGCTGGAGACCGTAGACCTCCAGCTACGGAACCTGCGGCGCCGCCGTAGGCTCATTAAATCGGCTCTCGAAGATAATGAGGCGGTGGCGAAGCAGTCCTACCCGGATCGGGTCCACGCGCTGGGTCTACTGGAAGCTCGCGAGCGAGAGGCCTTCCTCGCCGAGCACCTGGAAAAGGGTCTTGAGGGAACGCTGGTGGACCCGGAGGCGAAAGCCGGATTCTGGCGAGCCATCGTCTCCGGCATGCCCGAGGAGCTGGACGACGCGCAACTCGCGGCTTGGACGGAACTCGCGAAGCTAGCATCTGATGAGAGCTTCGTGGAGGCACTCCGAGAACAGACGAAACCGATCTCGGAATCGGCAGAGGGAGATTTCGATCCTTCCGGTTGGAACGGGGCCATAGCAGCCGCCTTCGAGGAAGCCAAGCGAGCAGTCCGGGAGGGCTCTCCGCCCACCGGAGAGAGTGGACAGCGCGCGATCAGGGAGTGGATAGGGGCCTCAGCGTGGGCCGTAGGCAGACAAGACGATGCACAAATTCTCGGAGTGGCTGCTCTCCCACTACGAGCGGACGTACGATCCGCGTATGGAGCGCTACTGGGAGCTGGTCGCCACTCTGAAGCGATGGCAGTATGACCCGGCCATAGCGAAAGCATACGGGTGGCTCATCGAGGGGCTGCGTTGGCGAGTCTCGGAGCGTCAAGATAGCGTCGGCATGGGTTACCCAAGTCCACGATAGTTTTGCGGACAGGCCCTAGAAACGTGCCGCCAGAAGCCGGGTCTAGCACCTTCTCTTCGCCGGTAGTAATCGCGAAACTATTAATGAGATCGACTACCTCGACCCGAGTGTAATATTGCCCAAACGTGCGCCGTTCTTCGGGCGAGATGAGCCGCTCGACCATGCTGCCGATGACCTCGTAATCCAGCCGCGAGAAGTCAAACTCATGGATCTCTTCGACGAACGCACGCCAAAAATCTACAACGCTGTCGTTGTAGAAAGGCACGCGGTTGCCTAAGCCAAGCGCGTCTTCACCGAAGACGGTTTCATAGTCGTGCGTAACCTCTTTCGCGTGAGCGAAGAACGACTCGAAGTGCGTTCGTAGCTGCTCAGATGTGGTGACATGGTCGGGAAGAGCCAGCGATCCGAGTGAGGCACCGTAGCGCTTGAGTAGGGCTTCGTAGAAGACTAGCTTGTTGGCCAGGGCGTAGCAAGCTTGCTTGGCAGCAGTTTTGAGGTTGATGCTGATGCCGTCCGGGTCGGTAACGATAGTCAAGCCGAGTTCATCACGCATCCACTCGTTCAACTCCCGGCGAGTAGCGTCCTTGCGGTGCCGCTGAAATAGTGCGTCACGGGTCAATGCCACGGGGGTACGTAGTGCTACTTCTAAAGTTCATCGATGAACTTTACATCGGATGATTACTTCTTAATAACGGACGCACCACGCAGCACGACGCCTACATCGCGTAAGAATACGACCAGCCACTCCTTACCCCAGATCGGAATCAAATCGACTCCGTAGCCCAGATATAGCAGCACTCCCACTACGACCACGACTGCATGCGGTAGCAAGACATCTGGGGCGTCGTCAGATTTATGGCAAAGCAAGGTCTTGAGTTCGCAAAATCAGCTGGAACACGGCGAAAGGAGAGGCGACGCAGGTCTACCGTGGGTGGAGGTCCGCGCCGCAACACGGATGGACAAAGGACACGAAGATAGAGCACGAAGGTATCCATACGAGCACCCTGATGAACTCGACGACCCGGCGGACGAGTTGCTCGGATTGAGCATGAAGGATGGCCAGGTCCATGTTCCCACCTTGGCAAGTGGGGCCAGGAGCAGCGCAAGGCCGTCACGGACGCCAGGATCAGGCGCGTCGTCGAGGAATGCCGCGACCTGCCCGGCTACGAGGTCTTCAAGTACCTCGACGAATCCGGGAAGGTGCGAGACGTGAAGAGCCGCGACCTGAACGCCTACGTCAAGGAGGTCGTGGGGCCGGAGTTCACCGCCAAGGACTTCCGCACCTGGGCCGGGACCCTGATCGCGGCCAACAGGCTCGCCGAGCTCGGCGCCGCCGAAGGCCCCAAAGCGGCGCAGAAAAACGTGCTCGCCGCGGTCGACGACGTGGCCGGCAGGCTCGGCAACACCAGGGGCATCGCGCGGGCCTCGTACGTAAGCCCGCGGGTGATTGACCACTACCTCGAAGGCTCCGTGGTAGCCTATTACGGCGCGCGGCTGGAGGAGATGATCGCCGCGGAGCAGGGCGGCCTGACCCAGGAGGAAGAGGCGCTCCTGGATCTGCTGAACAGAAGACTCCGCCGCGAGCTCGAGAAGGCCGCGTAACGAGGACCCGAGTGGGAGGCAAGCATACCGTGAAGAAAGCCATAGCCCTGAGACTGCTGAAGAGCCCGACGGTGCGCAAGACCGCCGTGAAAGCGCTAAAGAACCCGAAGGTGCGCGGCATCCTCGCCAAGCAGGTCAAGCGCCGCGTTCTCGGGAAGTAGGCTTCGGGCACCGGCCTTGCCGGGCTGGCGCCCGGTGTTTGCTTATCTAAGGGAAGAGATGGCCAGCCTCTGCTAGCTTGCGGAGGTTCGGGTTCTGTCGGCGACGTCGCGGGCGACCTCTACTACCGAGCCGGTGTCGCGCCAGACTTCCAGCTGGCGTTCCGACTCGGTCGGTTCGTCCAGCAGGAGGCCGAGCGGGGCGAGGTCCCTGTCCGTCTTGTTCGAGAGGTCATCGAAGAGGGATTCGACGGCCTTGCGGGTATCTACCGTCTCGTGCGTCTTGTGGTCGCTGAGGGCGCCGTTCATGCCGTAGCGCTGGGCGCTCCACTTGTTCTCTTCGATCTCGCGGCTCGGCCGGATCGGTTGGAGGTCGCCGGTTTCGTGCTCGCGGCAGAGGACGTCGCAGAGGGCGGCGGCCAGGGTGATGAGGGCCTCGTTGCGCCTCGTGTCGGTCTGGGCGTCCAAGGCGCGGACCTCTATCGTGCCGAGGCCGGGGTGCGGGCGGACGTCCCACCAGATCTCAGAGAGGGAGTCTATGGCGCCCGAGCGGTGGGCGAAATCGACGTACCTGGCGTAGTTTTCCCAGGTGCCCAGGGGCTCGGGCAGGCCCGCGCGGTGGATGGAGCGGGAGAAGATGAGGGTCCGGGTGGAGTGCATGTCGGTGGGCTCGCCCTGCCAGAACGGCGAGTTGACCGAGACGGCGAGAAGGTGGGGGACGTACTCGCGGAGCCGGTCGAAGAGGTAGACGGCCTTCTCGCGGCCCTCGACCGCGTAGTGGGCGTGCAGGGAGAAGGTGTTGTTGCGCCGGATCAACCACCCCAGCTTCGCCTTCAGGCGCTGGTAGTGGGGCTTCTGGATGATCTCCTGCTCCCTCCAGTCGCCGACCGGGTGCGTCCCGCTGGCCCCGAGCAACCTGCCCAGCCCGCCCGCGTGGCCCAGGAGGACCCGCCTCCGTTCTATCAAGTCCCCGACGACGCCCCCGGGCGTCGGGTGGACGCCGGAGTTTGACTCGATCTCGCAGTCTATGAGCTCCCCGGAGAATTCGTCCTCCGGCTCGGCGGCGAGGATCTTCTGCGCGCCCCCGGCGAGCTTGAGGGTGCCGGGGTCCGCGAGCCAGAGCTCCTCCTCCGCCCCGAGGGTTCCCTCTCTCGCGCCCGCCTGGAACGCGCTCTCTGGTATAAGGGACGGCTTCTCGGCGGTGGTCATTCTCCTGGGGATCCTCTCTGCTACGGGGCCTCTTCGAAAACGTCGCCGCGTATATTACCGCGCCCGTCCCCGACGGCCAGGGTAGTGGTTAGAATGTGCCGATGGAGCAAGCCGGCATCCCACGCGTTCCCGCGGGCCTCGTCGCCCGGTCCGGCGTCGGCGCCCTGACGCTCGTCTACAGCGCCCCGACGCCGGGCCTCGGCTCCCGGTACGCGGACGGGCGCGTCGCCCACGAGGCCAGGGTCCTCTCCGCCGCGGCCGTCCGCGACGCCCTCGCCGCCGGGCTGGAGGTCGGGGAGACGGTGCTTGAGGCGGCCCGGGCCGCGATGGTCCAGGCCGGCTACGCCGACACCCGCGCCACGGGCTACCTGGCGCCGCTGGCGCGGGCGGCCCTGATGGGGGAGCCCGTCCGCCGCGTGCTGGGGCGGCTCGGCCACGACGACATCGTCCCGTTCGCCCGGGCGCTCGAGGCGGCCGGGACCGGCGGCCCCCTCGTCGGCGCCCTCGCGTACACGCTCGGGGCGGGCAAGGACGCGACCCTGCGCGACGCGATGCGCTTCGCCTCTGGAAGGGACGCGCTCGCCCGCGAGTACACCCGCGGCTTCGAGGTCACGCGCGAGCTCGCGCGGCCAGCCCTGCTCTCCGCCCTCTCGCGGGCCGACTCCGTGCGCGGGGCGCTCGTACAAACGTACCTGGAAGTCCTCTCGGAAGTCCCGGACCTGGACGTCGCCGCCGCCGCGGGGCACAACGAGGCCGAGGACGTGGCCCGCATGGCCACGGGCGTGCTCAAGGCCGGCGGCGTCCACTCCCGCCGGGGCCTCGAAGGCATCTCCAACCTCGACGGCCTCCTGCGCGCCGACCCGCGCCTCGCCCCTCGGGCCACCGAGCCGCCCGTCATCGCCGCCGCCTTCCTCGTCTCCCTGGAGTACGGACCGGACGCCCTGACCCACCGCATCCGGCCGGCCACGGGCCCCGGCAGGGGTCGTTAGGCCGACTGGGCCGTCCCCCGCGCGCAACGCCCGGGCGGCCAGAGAAGGCGGACGGCCCCCGTGAGGGACGTCCCACACCAGGGTGCCGCCGGCGGGGTTAGAATCGGGGCGTTGGTAACCCGAAGAGGAGGCTTTTGGCCTTGAGAGCGCTCATCATCGTTGGGCACGGCTCGCATTTGAACGAGGACTCGAGCCTGCCGGTCTACGAGCACGCGGAGCGCATCCGCCTGACCGGCGAGTTCGACGAGGTCGTCGAGTGCTTTTGGAAGGAAGAGCCCTCCATGCGCCACGTCCTCGACACCGTGGAGTCGGACGAGGTCTTCGTGGTGCCGGCCTTCATCTCCGAGGGGTACTTTACCCAGCAGGTGATCCCACGGGAGCTCGGCCTCGAAGGTCCCGTAACCGTGAAGGGAGACAAGACCGTGAGGTACGCGGGGCCGCTAGGCACCTTCGAGGGGATGCCCGACGTGATACTAGAGCGGGTGGAGGACCTGATGCGGGGGAGGGAGACCCGGGGGAGGACCTCGCTCGTCCTGCTCGGCCACGGCACGGACCTCAACAAGAACTCCGGGGGTGTGATCTACCTGAACGCCGCCCGCATCCGCGAGCGCGGCCTCTACGACGAGGTGGGGGTAGGCTTCCTGGACCAGGAGCCGGAGATAGGGGGCGTGGTCGAGAACGCGGACGCCGACGACGTGATCCTGATCCCCGTCTTTATCGCGGAGGGCTGGCACACGCGCGAGACGATCCCCGAAGACCTGGGCCTGACCGGCGAGGTGACCCACCTCGACGGGAAACGGGTCTTCTACGGCGCCCCCGTCGGCACCCACCCCTCGATGGCGAACCTCATCGTCGCCCGCGCCCGCGAGACGGAGCCCGGCCGGGAGACGCAGGTTGTCTAGAGCCGCGACGGACGCGGCGGCGGCCCGCGAGGCCTTCGCCGCCTGGGTGGAGGAGGCGGGCGAAGGGGGGCGCGTCTTCGGCCAGGTGCTCGTAAGGGCGCCGGAGCCGGGGCTCTTCTCCCTCCGGCACGTCGAGGAGGCGGGGGCTTCCGGGCTGAAGCTCCACGAAGACCCCCGCGAGGCGCGCGAGATCTCCAAGACCACGGAGGGCGGCGAGTACAGGCCCCTCAAGAGCTCCCCGAACCTCAGGCGCGGCTGGGAGCTGCGGGTCTCGGGGGCCGGGGACCTCCTCGTCGCCATGAACTACCTCTACCCGGCCGGCGTCGTCCACTGGCACCTCCACCGGGAGGGCCGGCTGGAGGTGACGAGCTACAGGGAGAACGCCGCCCGCCAGAGCGGCATCTACAAAAGGGTTCAACGCCTCTCGGACGGGGGCGTCCAGGACACGGCGCGCGCCTGCTGCGAGGACGCCGTCTGCTTGAAGAAGACCTTGTGGGACGTGGACGAGGACACGCCGCTCGGGATGGACCGGGGGGACGGGGAGGTCCCCTGCCCCGAGCCCTGCAGCGTCTTCGTCTCCCTCGCCCGCCGCGTCCGGCTCTTCGAGCGGGAGAAAAAGCGGGACCTCGACGCCATCGGGCTCTCCCCGTCGGAGAAAGAGGACCTCGCGGCCCTCGTCGAGGCGGCCGCGACCGGCCACGTGGAGTTCGCCCGGGAGGCGGAGTTCGAGAAGCCCCTCAACGAGCGCCGGATGCGCTACCGCCGGCTCACCCTGGCCCCGAAACTGCGTCCCGGCGCGTAGCCCGTCCCGTTCGCCCGGGGTTGTTTTCGCGCGGGTGTGATCGGGTATCACCCGGGAGACCAACTCGAAACAACACGGAGGCCAATTCATGCCGAAAAAGAGAACCGGCGCCAAACTGGGCGCAAAGGCCGGGGCCAGGGTAGCCCCCCGGGCGGGCAAGCTCGCCGGCAAGGCGGCGCTAAAGGCGGGCAAGAGCCAGGCGAAGCTCGCCCGGGCCGCCGCGAGCTCCAGCGAGCCCGCCCCGTCCCGCTTCCTCAAGTACGGCCTCTTCGCGCTGGCAGGCCTCGCGATTGGCGCGCTGCTTTCCCGCTCCAGGGGCGGTAGCGACCCGTCCTTCACCGGCACGACCGGGCAGCACGCCCCCGACCCCGACAGCCCCGCGGGCCAGCGCGGCGAGACCTGGGGCAGCGGCACGCCCACGGGCACGGCCGGGGGCACGGCCGGGGGCACGGCCGGGGGCGGCGGCGCCCACCAGAGACCGGACGACCCCAACCGCACCGGGTCCGAGCGCGACTACTCGGACCCCGGCTCCGGCCCCCTCATCGGTGAGCGCCACCGCGGGAGCGTCGCCGGCGTCGGCGAGTCCCAGGAAGAGGTCGAGCAGCGCATCCGCACCCGCATAGGCGAGGACCCGCGCACCGCGGCCATGCCGCGGGTCAACGTAGAGGTAACCGACGGCGTCGCGGAGCTGCGAGGCCCCGCCCCCTCCCAGGAAGCCAGGGAGGCCGCCGGCGAGATCGCCGCGAACGTCGAAGGCGTAACCGAGGTGCGCAACCTTATCGTCGTAAGCTAGCCCGCCGGCCAGCCACTTGCCGGCCCGGTCCGAAGAACGGGAGCGCCCCCGCCGAACCCGGCGGGGGCGCTCCCGACTTTCGGTTTTTCTCCCACAGGCCACAGGCGGTTGCTTGGGCCGACACCTTTGCGGGACGGGCTCAGTCTTTGCGACCACCGACGTAAGAAGCGAGAAACGCCCCGCAGGCAAGAAGAAAGAACAACCCGCCGAGCAGGCCGACCACATCCCCGGCCCGGATGCTGGACGCTATGAAGAACAGGGCGGAGACGACGAACAGGACCCACCCCAAGAAGTCGTACCTCTTGTTCTCTTTTGGGCTCCGTCCAGACGTGCGAACCCCTTTCGCAGCGAAGTGCCTATCGTGCTTCGTGAGCGCCGCCGCAGCGTTGCGGCGGTTCCACCGGGTCGTTTATTCCTGGATAAGGTCCAGCAAGGCGTCCCGCTGCTTCTGTAGTGTCTCCTCGTCGCCGGCTTCGACGTTCAGGCGGAGGAGGGGTTCGGTGTTGGAGGGGCGCAGGTTAAACCACCAGTCGCCGAGATCCACGGTGAGGCCGTCGAGGTGGTCCGTCCTGGCGTCCTCGTTCTGGGCGAAGTGGTCTTCCACCTTCTTTAGCGTCGCTTCCCCGTCGGCTACTTCGGAGTTGATCTCGCCGGAGCGGACGTAGGGGTCTATGGGGGAGATGAGGTCTGAGATGGGACCTTCCTGGCGGCCGACGAGCTCCGCGACGGTGAGCATGGCTATGATGCCGGAGTCGGCGAAAAAGTTCTCCCTGAAGTAGAAGTGGGCCGAGTGCTCGCCCCCGAAGGCGGCGTCCCGCTCGCGCATCTGGGGTTTTATGATGGAGTGGCCGGCCTTGGTCCGGACGGGCGTGCCGCCCTCGCGCCTGACGAGCTCGGGGAAGGCTTTGGAGCAGACGGCGCTGTAGATGATGGTGGCGCCGGGTTCCTTTTCGAGCACGTTCTTTGCGATCAGGGCGGCCAGGATGTCGCCGTCGATGGTCTCGCCCTTCTCGTTCACGATAAAGCAGCGGTCGGCGTCCCCGTCGAAGGCCACCCCGAAGTCCGCCTCCTCGGAGCGAACCCGCCCCTGGAGCTCCCTGACGTTCTCCGGCTCTATCGGGTTCGGGGGGTGGTTCGGGAAGGAGCCGTCCAGCTCGAAGTACATCGGGACGTACTCGAACGGGAGCTTCTCGAAGATGGGCGGGAGCATCTTGCCCGCCATGCCGTTGCCGGCGTCCACCACGATCTTGAGCGGCCTGAGCCCCTCGGTCTCGATAAAGTTCAGGCAGTGCTTCGCGTATTCCTCGGCGATGTCGCTCCGCTCGACGGAGCCGGGGTACTCGGCCGGTTCGGGGAGCTTGCCCGAGGTGATGAGGTCCCTGATCTGGCCGATCCCCGACTCGCCTGAGAGCGCGATGGCCTTCTCCCGGCAGAGCTTGAAGCCGTTGTAGTTCTTGGGGTTGTGGGAGGCCGTGATCATGGCCCCACCAGGCTCCTCCAGGTGCCCCACGGCGAAGTACAGCGCGTCGGTTGAGACCAACCCGAGATCCAACACGTCCGCCCCGGCCTCCGTCACCCCTCCGATGAACGCCTCCTTGAGGTCGTCCCCCGAGAGCCGCATGTCCCTTGCGACGACCACCCGCGAGCCGGAGAGGGCTAGGTGGTTGACGAAGGCCCGCCCGATGTCCCTGGCAACGCCCTCGTCGAGCTGCTCCGGGTAGGTCCCCCGGATATCGTAGGCCTTGAATATCGACTCGTCGATCATCTCCTACCCCTGGGCTCCTCTTGTTCTGGGAACGGCCGGCCGATTTTGGCTTCCGGTACAATACCGCCTTATGATCCCTCCTGCAGCGCTCCCCCTTCGGCCCCGCCGGTAGACGCGCCGTGGGCCCCCGCTTCGTCCGTTTCGCCGCCGTTTTCTACGGCCTGCTCGCCGTCGCCGCGGCCGTCTGGTGCGGCCTGCGGGGGATACAACTGCCCCTCCTCGGTTCGCGTCCCGCAACGGGCCTGGCCCTTGGCCTGGCGACCGCCGCGGGGAGCGTCTCGCTCTCGCTGCTGGCCTACCGCCTCGTCCCGATCACCCGCAAGCTGGCCGAGGAGCTCGCCCCGAGCCTGGTGGACGGGGCCGACCGCTTCGGGCTGGTGCTGGTTGCGGTGTTCTCCGGGGTGGGGGAGGAGGCCTTCTTCAGGGGCGCGGTGCAGCAGGAGTTCGGGATACTAATAGCCTCGGCCGCCTTCGGGCTGGCGCACGTCGGCCCCGACCGGCGGTACCTGCTCTGGACAGCCTGGGCCGTCCTGGCCGGCGTGATCTTCGGCCTCTTGTTCGAGGCGACCGGCGGCTTGCTCGCCCCCACGGTGGCGCACGTCGCCCACAACGCCGCGACGCTCCTGATCTGGAAGCGCTCCAGACGGCACGTCGACAAGGACGCGTGAGCAGGCTCCCCGACACCACGACCCCGAAACCCACCAGGAGACCCGCCGGCCCGGCGATGGTTCTCGCCTCGGCGGCCCTGCTGGCCGCCGGCCTCTTTGCCGCCATGGTCACCGGCAGGGACGATTTCACCCCCGGCGAGGAGATCCAGGCCCCCGGCATCGAGGACATAGCCGCCGGCACTGGGGACGCGTCGTTCCCCCGCCGGGACTCCTCGCGCTTCGAAGGCGGCACGGAGGTGGTGCGGGTGTACCTGAGGGTGGAGGACCTGCCGCCGGGGCGGCTGACCGCGGCGGTGGAGCGCTCCGGGCGGGCCTCCGCGGTCTCCCGGCTCTTCGGTGAACGGGTTCGGGCTGACGGCGGCGGGGAGGAGCGGCTCTCCGTTTCGGAGGGCGGGGTCTCGGGCGTTGTGGCTTTCGAGGTGCGGGCGGAAGGCGCCCTGCCGGCCGGCGAGTACACGGTGGAGGTGCGTTCCGGGGGTGCCGGGGGCGCCATGCTCGCCAGAAAATACTTCCTGGTTGGGGACCGGCAGGCCTAGTAGTCCTCCGCTTTTCCGATACAATGGGTTGCGTTCTGAGAACGGTTGGCGGCCGGATGGCCGTGCCGTAGAGGGAGGGAAAAATAAGGCGTCGCACGGATACCATGCTGAACGTCATGAGCCTGCTCCTGACCGGGGTCGGCCTCGCGGTCGCCTTGACCTTCTTCGCGGGAACCCCCGCCCGGGACGCGGGCGCCGCCGACAAGGCCGAATCGGCAACCCGAACCGAGGCGCCCCCCAAGGCGCCCCCCAAGGCGCCCCCCAAGGCGCCCGTCGTGTCGCCGGAGGTAGAGAAGTCGCTGGACCGTGCCGACGCCGGCGGGGAACGCAAGGGCCCTTCGTCCGGGGGGGCGCGGGGACCCAAGAACCGGACGCTAAAGGTGAGCATCCCGGGTATGAGCCGCCTCGACGGCTCGACCATCCCTTACGCCGGCGGAACCAACGAGGCCGCCTTCAAGAAGTACGCCGGGGTTCACCTGAGGGGCACGGGCGACCCGTGGGACAGGGAGGCAAACGTGTACATAGCCGGGCACCGGCTCGGCTACCCCGGCACGGACAGCTTCCTGGCCTTCTGGGACCTCAACGAGCTCGAGGAGGGGGACAGGATCTTCCTTACCGACGCAGCCGGCAAGCGATACGTCTACAAGGTTTTCAGGGACTTCATCGTGGAGCCGACCCGGGTCTCCGTCACGAGGCCGATAGAGGGGCGCAACATCGTCACGTTGCAGACCTGCACGCTGCCGGATTACTCGCGGCGCCTCATCGTGCAGGCCGAGAAAGTCGCCTAGAGGTTGAAACCGGATACCGTGGGAGGGGGATAGAGGTTGCTCCGGTCGCCAGCGCACAAAAAGAAGGAAACGGCGAAGAAGCGGGCCGAGACCCCGCCCATGACCAAGGGCAACATGCAGGTGCGGGTCGTCTCGCTCGCCGTGCTCATAGCCGCCGTCTTCGCCGTGCTCGGCGCCCGCCTCTGGTACCTGCAGGTCCTCACCGGCGAGGAATACGACGTCATGGCCCAGAACTCGGGCACCCTGACCGTAAAAGACCCGGCCCAGCGCGGCGTCATCTACGACAGGGACGGCGAGATCCTGGCGAACAACGTCCCGGGCCTCAACGTCACCGTGATACCCAACGAGATCCAGCGCGGCCGGACGGTCGCCGAGGCCCGCAAAAAGGTCGGCGAGCTCGCCGAAGTCCTCGGGGCCGACCCCAAGAGCGTCCAGCAACGCTACGACGTCGCGATCGACCTCGGGGCGGCCTACAGCCCGATCCTGGTAAAAGAGAACGCCGACCAGTCCGCCGTCACCTACATCAGCGAGCGCACGGAGGAGTTCGGGGGCGTCCAGGTCAACGACGACTGGGTGCGCTCGTACCCCGAGGGAAACCTCGCCTCCCACGTCCTCGGGTACACGGGCGCCATCTCCGAGGACCAGCTAAAACTCGACGACTTCGAGGGCCTCTCCCACGACACTATCATCGGCCAGAGCGGGATCGAGTCCTACTACGAGGAGACCCTGCGCGGCGAGGTGGGTTGGCAGAAGTACGACGTGGACGTCCTCGGCCGTATAGTGCCCGAGGGCGCGAGGCTCAACTCCACGAGCGAGTTCGTGGACGAGAACGGGACCCCGATAGAGTCCAACCCGACCGAAGAATTGCCGGACCACGTCAAGGAGCCGGAGCCCGGCGACAACCTCAGGCTCACCATCGACGTGGACTTGCAGAGGGTGGTCGAGAAGGAGCTAGAAGCCGCCCTTGACCGGACCCGCGCCGAGGGCTACGAGGGCAGGGGCGGGGCGGTCGTCGCGATGGACCCCGAGACCGGCGAGGTGCTGGCGCTCGCCAGCCGCCCGGACTTCGACCCGCAGCTCTTCGTCGGCGGCATCTCCGGGACGGAGGAGTTCGAGGAGTACCAGTACCTCTCCTCGGAGGGGTCCGGGGACCCGTTCACCAACCGCGCCGTCGTCGGCGGGCAGCCGGGCGCGTCGACCTTCAAGATCTTTACCGGCCTCGCCGGCATGGCCGCGGGGGTTATCGACGCCTACACGATCGTAAACGACAACGTCGCCATGAACGGCGCGGGCTGCTGGGTGCCGTCGAGCGTCTCGGCCAGCCCGTGTTACAGAAGCTGGCGGCAGAACAGCCCCAACTACCAGTACCTCGGCAACCACGGTCCCCAGAGCCTCTCCGAGGCGATAGCCGACTCCAACGACATCTTCTTCTACCAGGTGGCGGACTGGATCTGGAACCAGACCGGCGACAAGGACTGGCTGCCCAAGTACTACGAGAAGTGGGGCTTCGGAAAGCTCACCGGCATAGACATCGGCGGCGAGACCGAGGGTCGGATACCGACGGAGGCCGGCGAGAAGGAGCTCTACAAGGCGCTGCACGGCAGCGCCGAGGGGGCGTACTGGAGCGTGGGGGACTGGATCAACCTCTCCATCGGCCAGGGTGACCTGCTCGTCTCCCCGATCCAGATGGCCCGGGCCTACTCCGCCCTCTACAACGGCGGCACGCTCGTCACCCCGCACGTAGGCAAGGACATCACCGACCAGAGCGGGAAGGTGGTCGCCGAGATCTCGCCGGAGCCAGCCGGCCAGGTCGACGCGGACCAGCACCAGATCGACACGGTGGTTGAGGGGTTCCGCGGCGTTACCGCGAAGAAGGGGACAGCCGAGACCATCTTCGAGGGCTCGGAGCTGCCGACCATCGGCAAGAGCGGCACGGGCGAGTTGCCGACCGGGGACTTCGTCAACTGGTTCGCGGGTTGGACGGAGAACCAGGACGAGCCGCTGGTCGTCGTCACCATGATCGAGGGCGGCGGCGCGTTCCAGACGGGCTCGGAGATGACGGCGGGCCCGGCCGTGCGCCACGTCCTCGAGGCGTACTACGGGGTCGAGCAATCGTCCGAAGACCCGCACCCGACCAACACCCCGCCGATAGAGCCGGCCGACCGGCAGGCCACCGAGGCGCCCACCGCCACCACTTCGGCGGAGTAGCTTGAACTTCCCGCTCGCCTCCCTGCCCAGCCCGCCGTCCCCGATCATCTTCGAGGCGGGGCCCTTCGCGCTACGCTACTACGGCCTGTGCATAGCCCTCGGCATCGTCGTTGCCACGTGGATGTCGGGCCGCGAGCTCGTCCGCAAGGGCTACGAGGGCGAGCTCGCCCTGGACTCGCTCTTCTTTATCATCCCGCCGGGGTTTATCGGGGCGCGGGCCTACCACGTCATCACGGACTACGACCTCTACGCCGACGACCCCTGGCCCGGCGTCATCGCCGTGTGGAACGGGGGGCTCGGGATCTACGGCGGCGTGATCGGGGGCTTTATCGGTCTTCTCGTCTTCTGCCGGCTCAGGGGGATCAGCCCGCTCGCCTTCGCCGACGCCGTGGCCCCGGGCCTGGTGCTCGCCCAGGCCATCGGCCGCTGGGGCAACTACTTCAACCAGGAGCTCTTCGGCCGTCCGTCGGAGCTACCGTGGGCCATAAGGATAGCCCCGGAGAACAGGCCCGACGGCTTCGCCGACGCCTCCACCTTCCACCCGACCTTCCTCTACGAGAGCATCTGGAACGCGCTCGTGTGCCTCGTGTTGCTCTGGGTGGCCCGCCGCTTCGCCGACTGGCTCAAGGACGGGGACGTCCTCCTGCTCTACGTCAGCCTCTACTCCACGGGGCGCTTCTTTATGGAGTTGCTCAGGATCGACCCCGCGTTCCTGATCGGGGGGACCATCCGCGGCAACCTGCTCGTCGCGACCGTGCTCGCGCTCGGCTTCGCCATGATCCTGCTCCTCCGCCACTCCCGCCCCCCCAAGCGACCGCAGAGGTCCTAGCTCGTCCGGGCCGTGGCCCGAAGCCTTTTCCTCTCACCCGAAGCCCACAAAGAACCATAGCCCGAGCAGCAACGCCTCCACCGCCAGCACGATAAGGACGGGCGAGAGAGCCCGTCCGACTTTCTGGCTGTAGACCGTTGGGGCGACGAGGTAGCCGAAGAGCAGGCCGCCGGCGAGGCCGCCCATGTGGGCCGTGTTGCTGACGTTCTCTATCGAGAGGCCTATGTAGACGTTTATGGCCAGGAGGATGAGGAGCTGCCGGATCAGGGGGTTCTGCCAGGAGAAGGTGCCCCTGCGTAAGGAGTAGCCGAGTATGCCGCCGAGGAGGCCGAAGATGGCCCCCGACGCGCCGACGGCGGGCCCGGTGAAGTCCCCGAAGTACAGGTAGGCTATGCCGCCGGAGAGCCCGCTGAGAAGGTACAACGCGAGGAAGCGGCCCCGCCCGAACGCAGTCTCGACGAACGAGCCGAGAAAGTACAGCGAGAGCATGTTCAGCGCGAGGTGCACGAACCCGGAGTGCAAAAAGACGCTCGATACGAGGCGCCACACCTGGCCGTCGGCCACGAGCGCGGGGACGAGGGCCCCCTGCGCCAGGATGTCGCCCGGCTGCGTGACGAGGGCGACGTTCCAGGGGATCGCGCCGGCCGACGCGCCGAGGTACGCGACGCCGAGGTAGACGAGAGCGCAGGCGGCGATAAGGCCGTAGGTTACCGGCAGGCGCTGGGGGTTCTGACCGATCAGCGGCGCTTGACCTCGCGCGCGGCGTCCCCGACCTGGATCTTGGACAGGTCCTGCAGCGGACCGCCGAGCATGGACTCCAGGTCCGGGTCGTCGGGGGAGCCGGTCCCGAAGCCCTGCACGCGCACGTCGTCGCCGAACATCTGGCCGAACATGCGCTGGAGGTTCTGCTGCATCTCCCCGATGTCCACCGCGCCGAAGGGAGACTGGGCGTTTTGCCCGAGCCGGGCAACGGCGAGCCTCTCCTTGACCTCCGTTACCTCCGCCTGCGCCTTCACGTCCTCCACGGTACCTAAAGTCTCTCCGGTGTCCGGGTCCCAGACCTCTTCGCCGTCCGGGGCGAAGACCTCGAAGACCATCCCGGTTCGCACCCCGTCGGCGCGCCCCTTGTTCAAGACGATCTCGTTGTTGCCCAGAACCTTCGCCACTTTGCCCTCGACCGCCATCTCGCTCCCTCCGGCCGGCCGATCCCCGGCCGGTCCTTTCGGTTCCGTTTCGGTTTGTTTGGAGATTATATCTATCACAACTTCGCCGTCCCCCTCCGTTAGAATCTCCGCCATGCCGAGAAGGACCAACAGCGTGGGGCGCCACCTTCCGACCTCGGGCGGCCTGCGAAAGACCCTCGCGCTCGCCGCGGAGCAGGGGTGCGAGACGCTGCAGGTCTTCGTCTCCAACCCCCAGGGCTGGGCGGAGCCGGTCCCCCGCGCCGACGCGGAGGCGTTCGCCGGTGGGATGGAAGAGCTTGGCATCTCGCCGGGGGTGGCCCACGCGAAGTACCTGATCAACCTTGCGTCCCCGAGGGAGGATCTCCGCGAGAACTCGGTGCGTGCGCTCGCCGCGGAGCTCGTGGCCGCCGGGGGGCTCGGCCTTGACCTCGTCGTCGTCCACGCCGGGAGCCACGGCGGGGAGGGGGAGAAAAAGGGTCTGGACCGCCTGGTAGAGGGCCTCGAACGGGCCAGGGAGTTGGCCGGGGATTCCGGGCGCGCGGCGGAGGCCGTCGTCGAGAACTCCGTCGGCGCGGGGACGCAGTTGTGCTCGACGTTTGAGGCCCTGGGCGAGGTTTCGCGCCGGGCGGGGGCGCGGGTTTGCGTCGACACCGCCCACGCCTTCGTCGCGGGTTACGACCTGGCGATCCCGGGCGGCCCAGGCTACGTCGCCGCCGAACTGCGGGCCGCTCTTGGTGAAGCGGTGGCGCTGCTTCACCTCAACGACGCCAAAAACGAGTCGGGGAGCCATCGAGACGGCCACAGGAAGGTGGGGGAGGGCATGATCCCGGAGGACTCCTGGAAGGAACTTTTCGCGGCCTTACCGGGCGTTCCCCTGGTCATGGAGACGCCGTACGAGACGCCCGAGGCGGACGCCGAGGAGGTGCGGCGCGTCAAGGAGTTGGCGGGCGGGTTGCGCAAGACCGTCGATGAGGGATAGAATCTAGGCCGTGAAGACCGTCGAGATCACCGCGAATAGCAAAGAGGGCGACCTCCTCTCGGCCATCGGGGAGACCCTGCGCGCCGAACGCAACGAGCGCGGCCTCACCCTCAAGCAGGTCGCCGAAGGCGCCCACGTCTCCGTCTCGTACCTCGCCGAGATCGAACGCGGCGAGAAAGACCCGTCTTCGAGGGTACTCGAGAGCGTCGCAGCCGGCCTCGAGGTGGAGGTGAGCGAGCTGCTCGTCCGGATCGCCGCCTCCCTGGAACCCGCGCCCGTCCTCCCGGTCGCAAGCTCGCTGGCGGCCTAGCAGCCCCCGGCACGCCGCCCCCCGGCTGTCTGCTTGTCGGCTATTATCTGTTTCCGTGCAAGCCTTGGATTGGGGCGTGATGGAACGGCGGTTCGGGCGTTATTTTCCGGATATGGAGGCGCTACACGCTGGGTTCCGGACGCAAGCCTGTTTTGTTTGCGGGCTCGTCCCCGGCGCGGTGGAATCGCCGCGGCACGTCTTTTACGAGGACGACCGGGCTATCGCCTCTCTGGACGGGTACCCGCGGGCTTACGGTTACTCGCTCGTCGCGCCGAAGGAGCACCGCGAGCAGGTGGGGGCGGCGAGGATGTACGTCTACACGTTCGGGAGCAACGAGGGGAACGCGCACGTCCACTGGCACGTCGTGCCGCTCCCGCCCGGGGTGCCTTACGAAGAGCAGCAAGGCGCGTGGGCGGGTTGGGACAAGGGGGTGCCGGAGATTCCGCAGCAGGAGATGTCAGATCTGGCTTGGCGCGTCGGGCGCAGGATGTGATGGGGGAGCCCGGGAATACGTACGTCTTGCGGCCGATCACGCGGGCCGACGCCGAGCAGATCTCCGGATGGCGCTATCCCGAGCCTTACTCCACTTACGACGGCAACCCTTCGGCCGTTCCCGGGCTGCTGGACCCCCGCTACAACTACCACGCGGTCTTCGACGACGCCGGGGAGCTCGTCGGGTACTTCTGCTTTGGCGCGGACGCCACGATCCCCGAAGGCCGCAGGCGTGGCCTCTACGGCGACGACGCCCTCGACGTGGGCCTCGGCATGCGGCCGGACCTCACGGGCCGGGGTCTCGGTTTGCGGTTCGTGCTGGCAGGATTGCGCTTCGCCGAGGAGAAGTTCTCGCCGGCGGCGTTCCGTCTGACCGTCGCCGCCTTCAACCGGCGCGCCGTGGCGGCCTACGAGAAGGCGGGCTTCGGCCTCGTCCAGGAGTTCGGGGACCGCGGGCCTGAGTGGTTGCTCATGAAACGGCCGGCTTAGCCTCCGCCGCCCCCCCGAGAAAGCCAGGAAAGCCGGAGTGCCGGCCTCTCCCTACGCCGAGAAGAGGTAGGCGGCCATCACGCCGACGAAGTTGTAGCCGGCGTGGGCGAGGAAGCTTGCGGTGGTGTTGAAGCGGCGGCGCAGGTACCCGAGGCCTATGGAGAGGATAAAGATGTAGCCGAGGAGCAGGGAGGGGCCGTACTGCACGTGCATCGAGGCGAAGAGGACCGAGGTCGGGAGGATGCCAAGGGCCGGTTGGACGGCGCCGCGGAAGAGCGTCTCCTCCCCGAGCCCGGCCCCGACCCCGATAAGCAGGGCGAAGAGGACGGCCGGGACGAGGCCCAACCCCCGCGGATCGAAGAGCGTGCCCGAGATCTCCCCGACCTCCCGGTAGAGCCCCGGCTGGAGCTGGCGGAACAGAAAGTCCGCGCCGAGCGAGAGCGCGAAGGCGACGACCACGAAGGCGGCGACGATCCCGAGTTGCCGTGGGTTCAGCGGTCCGTAGCCGAGGCGGGCGAGCGTCGGCCTCAGCCCGCGCCGGATGCCGGCGCCCACGCCGAGTATCGCCACCGCCACGAAGGGGAGCTGGGTCGCGAGGACCATGCCCACGGGGAGCCTGCCGCCCGTGCCCAGGGAGAAGGCGCCGATCTCCTCCAACTGGCCGAAGCCCAGGATGCCGATCAGGTTGTTCGTGAGCAGCACCATCGCGAAGAGCCAGAGCGCGAGGAAGATAGGCGGGTCCGAAAAGAACGTTGCGGGTCGGCGGCCCACGATCTTCAGCAGAGTCGGGACGCAAAGCGCCAGCCCGATCAGGCCCGCCGCCACGATCGCGCCCGCCGTTATCGTCAACAACCCCGGCGGGTACGTCCCTGCCGGGACCGTGCCGGAGAGCCGCGCGGCCCCCAGCAACGCCCCCGCCCCGAGCACGAGCAGCGAGACGAAGAGAAGGGTCACCCAGAGCGAGATCTCGGCCCCCCGGCTCTTCCTCGACCACTGAGCCAGCAAGGCCAAAGCCCCCACGAACACCGTCACCGCGAGCAAAGCCAGAACGTTCTGCATAAGCGACCTTGAGGTTAGCACACAAGAAAAGCCGGACCGCGCGAAATAATACACGGCCCGGATCTCTCGCCTGGGCCAGGAAGGGGGAAGGGCCCAGTGACCGCAATATAGCCCCTCCGAATTACATCCCGGCTACTGATAGATAACAAACAGGTAACAGCCTTTCGGCACGCTCCGGCTTCGCCTGCGCTCTCAGTACGCTTCTGGCCGGCGGCCCTCGCATTGTGGGTTGTTATGGATCTTCCCAAATCGGGCCAGCAGTAGCGCAACGTACGGCTGCAGCTAGACCTGGCATAAACAGAGCGTCTCCCAACCGACCACGTGCCGGCAAGATATGCGCCGCAAGGAATATTGTGCGGACGGCGTTGCCACGGTAGCAATCTAGAGCACCTTCTTGCAGCGTAGTTGGGCGGCATGGCAGTATGCTCGCATGGACCGCTCAAGCAGACGGTTTACGCGTCTTTCCTCTCCCAGATCGGGGAGGAGGTCTCCTCCGCCGCCTCCGCGGGCGGCTTCGACGAGCCGTACGCGCTCCTGAACCACGATGTCTTGGCCCTGGACGAGGAGGGGGCTCTCGGCGACTGCGCAAGCTCCGATGGCCCTCTGCGGAGAGGGACCGACTCATAGATTGCAGCGCCGGCGCCCGGACGGAACCCATCATGCACCGGGTCGTCAGACGAGCCGACCCCGAGCCGAGTGCGGATAGAAGCATAGCGCAAGGGCGCGAACGTCCGTGGCATCCGAAGCCGCCACGTCGGCTTGACAAACACAACCTTCTCATAGAAGAAGGGAGGGCGCCCTGCTGGCCGTCACCAAGGTCGCGACGCCGGCTGGGGCCCGCGCCGGGCGAGGCCCGCCTGCGCCGGTGGCCCAAGGCAAGGGGAGCGCGCAAGTCCCAAGACCTCGCCGGGCGCATCATGGCGGCCGCCAAGGCCCAACTGCGCGAGCTGCCGGCCGCCGAGACCAAGTCCGCCCTCGCTGCGGAGCTCGCCTCCGAGATGCTGCGAACCAGGAAGCGCATCGCCGAGCTCGATCGGCGTCTCGAGGATTTGCTCGCCGCGGGCCCCGAGGCGCGGATCGTCAGCTGCTTGCCCGGCATGGGCGTCGTCTTCACGGCCGAGCTCCTGGCCGAGGCGGGCGACCTCGGGAGGTTCGCCTCCGCCAACTCCTTGGCCGCCGCGGCGGGGATCGCCCCGGTCTTGAGGGCATCGGCGGCCAGCCACCGGCGGAGGGCGAGGCGCGGCAACAAGGTCCTTGAGCGCGTCCTGTACCCACCGGTCCTACCGGGTGCCAAGCAACTTCGCGTAAGTTCAGTTCTGTCGAAGTTCGCGCTGAGGGGTTCTAAGAAGTTAGGGGGCGCGGCCTAGCCGCGCCCCCCGAAGGATCTCGTTACACTCTTTCTCAAGCTGGCCGCACGACCGGGGTCACGTTGCGGGGTTTGCAGACTGCGCACCATCCGCGCCCTCGGCCGAAGACGGTGGGATGTTGCGGTTGTAGCGGAATAGGTTCCCCGGGTCGCGGCGGCCCTTCAGCTCCACCAGCCGCTCCCAGTCATCCGCCGAGTAGGCCGCCTTCACGCGCTCGGGACTCGCGCCGTTGAGGTCCACGAAGTTCACGTAGGTCGCGCCGGTCGCGTGGGGCTTGGCCGCCTCGGCGACGTGGGCGAGGTACGCCTGCACCGCCTGGGCCATCTCCGGGGTGAAGGTGGCTCCGATCCCGTTCATGGCGTACGCGGCGTCGCTGCGGCCCATGGGGTTAAGGTCCGCGGGCGGGCGCGAGAGGGCGCCGCCCAGCTGGCGCATCTCCAGCAACAGCAAGGGCGTGTCGGAGCCCGAGCCCGCCAGGTCCACGAGCGTCCGGCGGGTCTCCCGCGAGAGCTCGCGCAGCATCTCGGAGTGGCCGTAGGCCCCGATCGGGTCCACGGGGTCCATACTGATCATGTCCATGGCCTCGTACGGCATCACCCCGAAGGTGTCCATGATGGGCTCGCCGAACCCGCGCCACGGGCCGAGCAACTCCTCGCCCTTCTCGGCGAGGTCCTCGCCCGTGTAGCAGAACCTCACGGTAATCACGGACCGCCCGCGCAAAGGCTCCGGGACGTCCGGGATCGGCGGGACGTTGAGGAAGGCCACCGCGGAGGTCACCTCCTCCGGCAGGTCCTCGGCCCAGCGGCTGTAGAGCTCCAGGACCTCCTCGGCCCTCTCGACGGGGTAGAAGAGGTTGCCCCCGAAGACGTGCGTCACGGGGTAGAGGGCGAACTCCAGGGAGGTGACGATGCCGAAGTTGCCCCCGCCGCCCTTCAGACCCCAGAAGAGGTCCGCGTTCTCGTGGGCGTTGGCCTTGACGAGCTCGCCCTCGGCGGTCACCACGTCGGCCTCCTTGACGGAGTCGGCGGCGAAGCCGTACTTGCGCCCGAGCCAGCCGAAACCGCCGCCCATGGTGTAGCCGACCACGCCGACGTGGGAGGTCGAGCCCTGCAGGCCCGCCAGCCCGTGCGTCGCGGCCTCCGGGACGAGGTCGGCCCACTTCGCGCCGGCCCCGACCCGGGCGGCACTCGTATCGGGGTCCACGCGCACGCCTCTCATGCGCGAGGTGTTGATCAGAACGCCGCCGTCGCAGGGGGCGGCGACGCCGTGGCCGGTTGCCATCACCCCGACGCCGAGTCCTTCGTCGCGCGCCAGACGCACCGCGGCAAGCACGTCCGAGGCGCCCTCGGCCATGACGACGAGCGCGGGGTGCTGGTGGGCGTTGAGGTTCCACGCGGCGCGGGCCTCGTCGTAACCCCCGTCGCCAGGGGTGTAGGCGTCGCCCTTCAGCCCGCCCTTAAGAGCTTCCAGCGCCGACCCGCCGAGCGTCGTCTCCATCGATGGTCTCCTCCTGCTGAGCGGCCACGGCGTGGCTCATCGACCCGTACTATTGTCTGTCGGAGGAATTTTGACCCCCGGTAGGTAGGCACGCATCCCCTAAATCCGTCACAACAGTAGTGATCGTCTCATGGGGAGCTTCCTCCTCGTCTATGTCTCTGCACCCCGAATTATCCGGCGGCGAAGGGCGGAACGGCTAACAGGATCTTGCCGTCGGTGTGCGGGATCTTGCCCTTCTTCGAGAAAACCTGTGGAGGCGGGGGCGCTAGCGGGGTATAGCGAACTTCTTAGAACCCTCAGGCCGAAGTACGGGGAATCGCCCTTCCACGCACTTCGCCCCGAAAGGGTTGTCGGAAGTTCGCCTAGGGAAGTGCAAACCTGGTCCATTTGGGGGATGCGTCCCGCCCCGGCGTGCTCGACACTAATGGGGCTATGGCCGCACGGGGCGCGGGCCTTTTCCGTTCTTCCTCCGCCCCGCCGAAAGAAGGGTGATGGGGATGGGGCCAGCGGCCAGCGCGTCCGCCAACCTGCGCGGGGGACGTCCGGAAACGCCGGTACTAGAAGCGAGGGAACTCGCGGTCTTCGGCGCGATCGAGGTGGGGCACCTCCGTCTCCATGCCGGGGAGGTCGAGCTCCTGCCCTTCGACGGGCACCTGGTCAACGTGCACCTGGGCGTCCCGAACCACGCGGTGCAGCGGCGCAACGGACGGACGCACGGGGGGATCAGGATCACGGGCGCCGTCGACGTCATGCCCGCGGGCACGCCGGCCTACTTCCGCATGGAAGCGGCGTCCGAGCACGCGTGCATGCTCATCGCGGACCGTTTCGTCCGGCGGGTGGCCCGAGAGGCGGGGGCCGACCCGGATAGCTTCGAGGTCGCGCCCTTCTTCGACGCCCCCGACCCGCACATCGAGCGCGTCGGGATGTCGCTGCTTTCCGAGATGAAGACCCGGGGCCTCGGGGGCGAGCTCTTCGCCGAGTCGCTGGCCAACGTGCTGGCGCTGCACCTCCTGCGCAGCCACTCCTCTCTGGGACGCGCCTCCAGGCGGAGGGTCGGGAGCGAAGGCGGCGGCTACTCCGGACGGTCGCTGGGGCGGGCCACCGACTACATAAACGACAACCTCTCGCGAAAGCTGACGCTTGCGGAGATAGCGGGGGCGGCGCGCATGAGCCCCCACCACTTCGCGCGCTCGTTCAAGAAGGACACCGGCCTCTCGCCGCACCGGTACGTCGTCCAAAGGCGCGTGGAGCGGGCGAAGGCGCTGCTCGCCAACACCGACCTCACCGTCTTCGAGGTCGCGAAGGCCGTGGGCTTCGCCAACCACAGCCACCTCTCCTCCCACGTCAGGCGCCTGCTCGGCGTCTCCCCGGGGGCCCTGCGCCGGGACGGTGCGCGCTAGCGGGGCGCCGGCGCCCCCGTCTGCGTAGGTTTTTCTCCGAGAAGGGCAAGATCCCGCACACCGACGGCAAGATCCTGTTAGCCGTTCCGCCCCCCGCCGCCGGATAATTCGCAACGGCAAAGATACGCGCTTTGGGGGATACGCTTCTCCCGGTTGGCGAGCAGGATGCCAGTGTCACTGATGCACACCAGGCGGGGCGGTGAAGGCTCTCTCCCTTCCTCAACGAGAAGGGAAGATGGGCATGAGCGGAGCAAGGAACCTCAAGGCACGGGCGGCGCTTCCGATGGCGGCCCTGGCGGCAAGTGTGCTAATGGCGGTGGTGCTTGCCGCCCCGGCGCAGGCCGCACCCTTCTCCGTTACCAACACGGCCGATTCCGGGGAAGGCTCCCTGCGTCAGGCGATGAGTGATGCCAACGCCAGCGCCGGCGAGGACACGATCAACTTCGACCCCTCCCTCTCGCGGCAGACCATCACGCTGGGCTCGCAGTTGGCCGTGGCCGATAGCGCGGGGCTTACCATCGACGGCGGCAGCGCCAATATCACCGTAAGCGGCAACGATGCCGTGCGGGTGTTCGAGGTACGCAGCGGCGCAAAGCTCGCCCTGAACAACCTTACGGTGGCCAACGGCAGAGGCGCCGCTGGTGGCGGCATAGCCAACCTGGGCACGCTCACGGTTACCGACTCCACCCTCTCGGGCAATAGCGCCAACTACTCCGGCGGCGGCGGCATATGGAACAACGGTGGCACGGTCACGGTTGCCAACTCCACCCTCTCCGGCAATAGTTCCACCTGGCACGGCGGCGGCATATACAATTGGAACGGTGGCACGCTCACGGTTGCCAACTCCACCCTCTCGGGCAATAGCGTCACCGACTTAGACTACGCCAGCGGCGGCGGCATAGCGAGCTATGGTGGCACGCTAACGGTTACCAATTCCACCCTCTCGGGCAATAGCGCCGGCGCCGGCAGAGGCGGCGGCATAGAGAGCTATGGTGGCAGCGCTACGCTCAAGAACACGATCGTGGCCAACAGCCCTTCGGGCGGGAATTGTTCCGTGACCGTTACCAACGGCGGCCACAACCTCGACTCGGACGGTAGCTGCGGCTCTGGCACGGCCAACAACTCCATCTCCGGTACCACGGATAAACCTCTGGACCCCAAGCTCGGCGCCCTCGCCGACAACGGCGGCCCCACAAAGACCCATGCCTTGCTGGAGGGCAGCCCGGCTATAAACAAGGGTAACTCCTTCGGGGCAACCACCGACCAGCGCGGTGTTTCGCGCCCGCAGGGGGCGGCCTCAGACATCGGCGCCTTCGAGTCCGAGTCCACCGTAGTCGAGGACACCGTTAAGCCAAGGGTTAGCGCCGCGACGCCCGCCGGAACGGGCATCGGGCGTGGCACCAACGTCGCGGCCACCTTCTCGGAGAAGATGAGCCCCACCTCGATCACCAAGTCCACCTTCAAGCTCTTCAAGGTCACCTCCAGCGGGACAACGCAGGTCACCAACGTGACGGTGACGCCCAGCTCGGACGGCCTGAAGGCCACGCTCAACCCGTTCGGGACGTCCTCGACCTTGCTCTCCTCGAGGACCAAGTACAAGGCAGTGGTGACCACGGGGGCGAAGGACCTGGCGGGAAACGCGCTGGATCAGAACCCCACGACCACCGGCAACCAGCAGAAGGCGTGGACCTTCACCACGGGAAGCTAACCCCAAGCGTCGAGCGCAGTGGAGGGCCGGGGCACGATGCTCCGGCCCTCCCTCTTGCCCCTTATTCACCGGAGTGCGTGGAAGGAGTTTCTCGGAACTTCGGGCGTAGGGGGTTCTAGGAAGTGCGGGACGCGGGAAGGGGGACCGGACGCTTTAGGTCCGGCCCCCGGGGTTGGCCCGCCGTCGTTCGGGCGGGCTACCTGAAGGATTCCTCGCAGTTGACGAAGCGGTCGAGGTTCCGGTCCGCGCCCCTCCTGACGGCGTCCACCCCGCCGCCGCAGTCCACAAAGTCGCCCGCCCCGTCGCCGCTGGAGATCACGGTGTCGTCGCCGGGGCCGCCGTAGAGGGCGTCCTCGCCCCCCTCGCCGTAGAGGACGTCCCCGCCCGAGCCGCCGTGCACCGCCCGCTCCTCTGCCCGGTCGTCGCCCATCCCACCGTGAATGACGTCGACGCCCGCCCCGCCGTAGAGGAAGTCGTCCCCGCCCATGCCGTGCAGCGCGTCGTCGCCCGCGAGGCCCTTGATCACGTCGTCCCCGGAGGTTCCCCTGATCAGATCGCCCGCCGCCGTGCCCGAGAGCCCGGCCGCGAGGGCCGCCCCCGAGAGCGCCGCCAGGAGGATCGCCATCGCCGCAACCGTCGTCGCCGTCCGCCTCATGTCGTGCCCCTTTCGGTCTGTGACCCCCGGCCTCCCCGGGCGCCTTTGTCCTGCACTCTGGGGCGCCGGGGCGGGTGGGGTATCACGCAAATGCACTAGATCGGCGGGCCGTTACCGAACCGTCGCGGGGCTGTGGCCGGTTTGCCGCCGGACCGTTACCGTTCCGGAACATCGGGCGGCGCATCGGGCCGAGGTCACGCCCCGTCCACCCCCTCAGAACCCTTCACGGAACTTCGGTCGCAGGGGGTTCTAAGAAGTTACGATGTTCGCGTCCGTGCGCACCCGCTTTGCGACGCTAGTGCCTAGTCATTCGGGGTGAGGAAAAGATCCCCCATCGGGGCGATGCTTCGGGGGTCGTTTGGGGACTACAGTTGACCCAGTGCCGGGACGTACCCGACCGAGAAGCGAAGGGGCGGGCTGATGTACCAAGACTTCGACCGAGGATTGGCCAGGGAGCGGACGGCGCAGATGCGCAAAGAGGTCGACCACTACCGCCTGGCTGCCCGCCTGGCGAAGGCCGCCCGCTCCGAGGAGGACGGCGCCATCCGCAGGGGCCGAATTGCCCGCGGCGTCGCGCTGGCGACGGCGCTGTTCAGGTAGGGGTCCCGATGCCCAAGTTCATCCTGGCCACCGTCGCGCTCTTCCTTGGTCGGCAAGGACCGTCCGGGGCCGACGCCCACGACGCCACGCACGCCAGGACGCGCAGCCGGGACGCCACCCGCCGCCTGCGGGCGTCCCGCACGCACGATCCGTACGTGCATCTCGGCTCCCTGGGGTTGAACAAGCGGCACTAAGCAAGCAGCGCTTAGATCTCCTACCAGGGTCCGAGGCGGCGCACCCCCGCCCCTTCTTCTTAACCTATTCACCCGACCGCGTGGAAGGCGCATTCTGCGCGGTTTGCGGTGGTCGAGGCCCCCACGTGCCCGTAGACTCGTCAGGTAGCCCCAAGGAGGGAGGAGGGTACGTGGCTATAAAGAAGTTCTTGGCGGAGATCGCGGTCGCCGACATCGGCCCGGCGCGGTCCTGGTACGAGCGGCTCCTGGGAAGCCCCCCGGACGTTGAGCCGATGGGGGGCTGGTCGAGTGGCATCCCACGGATGGCGGCGGGCTGCAGCTCGAGGGGGACGGGGAGCGCGCGGGGTCGTGCCACGCCACCATCGTCGTGGGGAGCCTGGACGAGAGGCTGGCGGCGCTGAAGGCCGAGGGGATAGCGGCCGGGCCGGTGGTCGGCACGCCGGGGCTGGTGAGGGTTGTCACGGTGGCCGACCCAGCGGGCAACCTGATCAACTTCGCCGAGGACCTCACGGACGGGGCCTGAAGCGCCTGTTCACCCAACCTTCCTAGAGAGACTGTCTGGAAAGTCCCAGAGGCACGAACGTGCGGCCTCCACAGAGGCCCAAATGGGAGCTTTTTCGACCTCTCTGACCTCCGTATACCGGTCAAATTCGCCGCCGAAACGGCACCCCCAATACTTTCCAGACAGTCTCTAGAAACTGTTTTGCAATAGGACTCGGAACCGCCTTTCCTGGGCCTTTCTGAGGCATTTCAAAGTACCGCGTTGGCGAGCCTGCGCAGCATGATGCGGCTCATCGCCCACTGGATCATCGCCACCCCGGTCTCCGGCAGCCTCTCGTAGTCCTTCGCCAGCCGCCGAGCCTGACCCAGCCAGGCGAACGTCCTCTCCACCACCCAGCGCCTCGGCAGCACCGGGAACCCGCGGGGTTTCTCCCCCGGGCCGTAGCGCCAGAGCTGGCGGTCCGGGCGCCGGGGCACCTCCACCCGCCATCCCCGCTCCTGTTCGGCCCACTCTCGGAAGGTCCTCGTGTAGGCTCCGTCGGCCCAGACGAGTTCCATCCTTGGCAAATCCTCCCTCGGCTCGTCGGTCAGGAGCCTTTGCGCGCCGTCGCGGTCGTGGAGGCTGGCCGCGTGGACGAGAGCGCCCAGCACGAGCCCGCCGGTGTCCACCAGCAGGTGGCGTTTCCTTCCCAAGAGGCGCTTGGCCCCGTCGTAGCCCCGCTCGGGTCCTCCCACGCCGGTCCCCCTGACCGCCTGGCTGTCGATCACCGACGCGCTCGGGTCGCGGTCGCGCCCTTCCGACCGGCGCACCGCTTCACGAAGCCGGTCGTGGGCCCGCCTCAGCCGCCCGTCCCGGCGCCACTGGTCCAAGGTCCAGACTCTCAGCGGTAGCAGCAGTTCGAGGGCCCGCGAAGGGCGGGGCCGAAGGAGGTAAGAGCGTGGAGAAGAGGGATGTCCACGGAATACGGCACCGGGGCTGGAACAGGGCCCTTGCGAGGGTGGCGTGAGGCACCTCGAAGTCGCTGCGGGCGGACGGCAGACGGCCGTCTCGGGTCGCGCAGCGGCGTCGCTCGGCGTCGAGGGCTTCGGCCTCTCCCGGGGGGGGACCGCCCGCGAGCGCAACGAAGACTCCATGCTCGTCGGCGGGGGCGCGGGCGGCGCCCACTTCGCCGTCGCCGACGGCATGGGCGGCCACGCGGCCGGCGAGGTAGCCAGCCGCATCGCGGTCGAGGCGCTGGCGACCCTACCGGCCGCCGGGTCGCTCGCCACGGCCGTCCGCATGGCCAACGGCCGCATCTTCGAGGCCCAGGACGGGAAGAAGGAGGGAGGCGATCTCTCCGGCATGGGCACCACCGTCGTCGCCCTGCGCTTTTCGCGCACCGAGACCGGGCTCGCCGCAGAGGTGGCCCACGTGGGCGACTCGCGGGCCTACCTCTTCCGCGACGGCCTGCTCCTGCCGCTCACGGAAGACCACTCTTTCGTCAACGCGCTCCTGAAGGGTGGCATCATCGACCGGGAGGAGGCCTCGCGCCACCCCAGGCGCAATATCCTCAACCGCGCGCTGGGCACGGGCGATGCCCGCCCGGACCTGGCCCACTTCGAGGCCCTGCCCGGCGACCGGGTGCTGCTCTGCTCCGACGGGCTCTACGAAGCCGTCTCCGAGTAAGCGATCGCCGGGTCATTGGACCTATCGGCCCGAGAAGGACCGAGGGGGGCCGTGCGCGCCCTCGCCCGTGCGGCCTTCGAGGCCCGCGGCCGTGACGACGTCACCGCGGTGGTAGTGGACGTCGCGGCTCCCGAGAGGGCGGGGCACGTCGGGGAGGCCGGGTGAGCGGAGCCGCGTTGCTGGCGGCGGTCCTGGTGCTTTCCGCCTACTGCGCGCTGGTCGCGCTCGTTGTGGCGTGGGTCTTGATCTACTGGTTCCCCGCCTATCCGACCAATCCGGTCCTCCAAAAGGTCTACGACGTCGTGGATCGCGCCGCCGGGCCCATCATGCGTCCCATAAGGCGCCTGATCCCGACGGTGAACCTGGGTGGGGGGCTTCGCCGTGGACCTGTCGCCCATACTCGTCCTCCTGGCCCTCTCCGGCGCTCGGGGGCCGCTCCTTGGGCTTACCGGCGGCTTCGCGGGCCCCGGGATCGCGAGAACGGGTAAGACCGAACTACCCAAACGCGTGCGGACAAGATAGCAATCTAGAGAGGAGAAGCAGTGGCAGGAAGATTGGGCGGCAGGCTCGCGAGGTTTCTGTGCGAGAAGCTGGACGATCCGAGGAGCCGAAAGGCCGCACGCAAGGCGCTGCGGAAAGTCACCGGCGAGGAGCCGAGCCGCCGCATGGCAGGGGATGAGGGGCGACCCACGGGGCGACCCACGGGGCGACCCACGGCGACTATATCGCGGGGCTCGGTGCGATCGAGGTCGGTGACCGGGCCGGCTTCGAGCTGCGAGATCGGTTGGCCGAGGCGCTGAAGCTCTACCCTCGCGACGCCGAGCTCCTCGACGGCGCCCTCGGGCAGGCCCTCGCGCAGTACGACCTCAGGACGCTTCCAGACCCAGAGGGGACGTCCCCCGGCGTGAGGTGAGGAGGCCAGGGGTGGCAGGAAGGCAAGGGGTACCCGGGGCGGTCCGACCGGGAGCGGTCCGGTGGGCGCACGGGCGTACGGAGACGCTACCCCGGGTCAGCTACCCCGGGTCAAAAAGGCCGCCGCCGCGGGGGCGCCCGGCGTGACCGCCAGATTATGGCCGCCAAACGCAAGAACTCACGGGTCTCCGCCACGTTCGGCGGTACATCCTCGCGATACGGCGTGGGGGCCGTCAGGCGTTCGCGGGGAGGGTGAGGGCGAACACCGCTCCTGGGCGATCACCGGGGTTGTTGCCCGCGGTGAGGTCGCCGCGCTGGGCGCGGGCGAGGTCGCGGGCTATGGCGAGCCCGAGGCCCGTGCCGCCACCTTTGCGCGTGCGGGCCTCCTCCGCGCGGTAGAAGCGCTCGAGGATGCGCGGGAGGTGTTCCGGGGGGACGCCGGGGCCCGTGTCCGAGACGGAGGCCTCCGCCGCGCCGTCCAGCGCCCGTCCCGAGACCGTCACGGTGCCGCCCTTGGGCGTGTGGCGCACGGCGTTGTCCAGAAGCGCGGCGAGGATCTGGCCCGTCCGCGCCGCGTCGCCGCGGACGAGGAGTTCCGATGGGAGCGAGATCTCCAGCCGGATCTCCTCGGCCGCCGCCCGCTTGAGGAACCGCTCCGCGGCCTCGCCCGCGACGACCGAGAGGTCGAAGGGCTTGTTCTCGACCTCCAGCCTGCCGGAGTCGAGGCGCGCGAGCAGGAGCAGGTCCGAAAGCAGCGCGTCCATGCGGTCGATCTCGGAGAGTTGGTCGTCCACGATCTCGCGGTTGTCGGGGGTGGTCGGGTTGCGCCGGATCTCCTCGGCGTTGACCTTCACCAGGGCGAGGGGCGTCTTGAGCTCGTGGGAGGCGTCTGCGACGAAGTCCCGCTGCCTCTGAAAAGCCTCCCTGGCCGGGCGCATCGCGTTGCGAGACATGTACAGCCCCCCCACCGCCGATAACGCCAGGGCCACGAGGCCCGCGGCGACGAGCACCGCGACCAGGCGCCAGACGGTCTCCCGGACCACGGCCCTGGACTGGGCGGCCTGCACCACCGCCATGACCTCGCCGGTCTCGTCGTCCAGGGGCGCGCTAACGACCCGCACGGCGCCGTCGGACCCGCCGTCGACGGTCCCGTGGTTCGGCTTCTTCTGCAGGGCCGCGTCCCGGGCGAGCTCCTCGTAGGGCAGCCCGAGGGAGGAGCTCGAGTCGCCGAGGCTCAGGGCCCTGGCGGCGATGTCTCCGTCGGGCGGGACCGCGACAACGGCGATGTCGGATGGGGTCTTCGCCTTGGTACCCCCGTACTTGTCGCCGCCGCTCAGGTATATCTCGGTCTCGGCCTTCGCCTCCTGCATGAGGGCCTTGTCCTGCTGCTCCGTGACCGAACGCTCGAAGAACACCACCACGATCGCACCGAAGAGCACGAGAATCAGGGCGAGGATACCCGCGTATCCGAAGGTGAGGCGCCTCCTGATGCGGTCGAGCACGGCCTAGGCCGGTCTTCCGGGCGGCTCGAAGGTGTAGCCGATGCCCCGGACGGTGCGTATGTGGGAAGGTTCGCCTTCCCGGTCCAGCTTCTTCCTCAAGTACGAGACGTAGTGCTCGACCACGCTCGTCGAGACCTCTCCGGGGACCCCCCACACGGCGTCGAGCAGCACGGAGCGCGAGAAGACCCTGCCGGGGCTCTGCATGAGGGCCGCGAGGAGCGCGAACTCCTTGGCCGTGAGCTCGACCCGCTCCTCCCCCCGGCGAACCTCGTGGCGCACCGGGTCGAGCGCCACGTCCCCGACCCTGACGGTCGCCGTCTCCGCGGGCGCGCCCTGGGGCCTCCGGGTCAGCGCCCTCACGCGAGCGAGGAGCTCCTGCAGGGCGAAGGGCTTCGGGAGGTAGTCGTCGGCGCCGGCGTCGAGGCCCTCGACCCGGTCCTCGATCTGGCCCCTGGCAGTGAGCATGAGGGCGGGGGTGTGCACGTCCGCAGCCCGAAGACCCCGCACGATCTGGACGCCGCTGCGTCCTGGCAGCATCCAGTCCACGACCAACAGATCGAAGCCGTCGTCGAGCGCCCGAGACAGACCCTCACGCCCGTCTGAGGCCACCTCGACGCCGTGACCCTCCTCGCGCAGGACCCGCACGAGCGCCCGCGCCATCTTCTCTTCGTCCTCTATGAGCAGGATGCGCGCCATGTGATGGGCCAATGGTAGCGCAGTCGGCGTTCCTACGGCCGTCCGGGATCACTTTCTCGGAGAATCCTAAGGAAAGCCGGGGTCCGCCCTAAGACTCCCGTCGCAGACTCTGGATCGACCCCCGGCACGCATCTCGTCCGGGGCGACTACCGAGATCCGCACAGGAGAGGACAGCGTGGAGAGAGCAGGCAACAACGGGCAGGGAGAGACGAAGGTCCGGACGGAAGCCCAGGCGGCGAGGGTCTCGATGGAGGCTGCGCTCTTCGAGATGAGGCGCGAGATCGTGGGCCAGGAGGCGCTGCTGGAGCGGGTGCTCGTGGCGCTCCTGACGGGCGGGCACCTCCTGATCGAGGGCGTCCCAGGCCTCGCGAAGACCCTGACGGTGAAGACGGCCGCGGCGGTGCTCGGCGGCTCGTTCTCCAGGGTGCAGTTCACCCCCGACCTCGTCCCCGCGGACCTGGTGGGCACGAGGGTCTTCCGCCCGGACACGGCGACCTTCGCGACCGAGCTAGGTCCCGTGTTCTGCAACTTTCTTCTGGCCGACGAGATCAACCGCGCCCCCGCCAAGGTCCAGTCGGCCCTGCTGGAGGTGATGCAGGAGCACCAGGTGAGCATAGGCAAGGAGACCTTCGGTGTGCCGGACCCCTTCCTGGTAATGGCGACCCAGAACCCGATAGAGAGCGAAGGAACCTACCCGCTCCCCGAGGCCCAGCTCGACCGCTTCGCGATGAAGGTGCTGGTCGGCTACCCGTCGCGCGAGGAGGAGGCGATGGTGGTAGAGCGCTCCATGCGCCAGGCCCCCCAGGTCAGGAAGACCGTCACCCCGGCCCACCTCGGGGCCTTCCGGCGGGCCGCCGCCTCCGTCTACGTCGACCGGCTGATAGTCGAGTACGCCGTGGACCTTTGCGCCGCCACGCGCGAGCCGCACCGGCACGGGCTCGGCGACCTGTCGCCCTACCTGGACTTCGGCGCGAGCCCGCGCGGGCCGATCAACCTGGTGCGCGCCTCCCAGGCCGTCGCTTTCTTGCGGGACCGCGACTACGTCCTGGCCCAGGACGTCCGGGGCATCGCCAAGGACGTGCTCCGCCACCGCCTCGTGCTCTCCTACGAGGCGATGGCCGAGGGCGTGGACGCCGACGCGGTCCTCGACGAGATCCTCGGCACCGTGCGGGCCCCCAGGCTGGAACTCTCCGAAGAGAGGGCCGGCGCGTGAGCGCGCTCCAGGCGAGGTCCGCGACGCCGCGTACGCCGGACAAGCCCGGTCCGGGACCCATGCCAGGCGCCATCTTGCGCTCCCTGCGGCCCGCCGTGCGGCGCAGGATCGAGGGGCTTACCACGGGAGAGCACGCCTCCGTGCTGCTCGGCGAGGGGACCGAGCTCGCGCAGGTCCGGCCCTACGAGCCGGGCGACGACGTGCGCCGGATCGACTGGAACGCCACGGCCAGGACCGGCGGGCCGCACGTGCGCAAGCTCGTCGCGGAGCGGGCATTCACCTCCTGGGTGGCCCTCGACCGCTCGCCCTCGATGGCCTTCGGCACCGCCGACCGGCGCAAGGCGGACGTGGCCGAGGGCATCGTTGCGGTGCTCGCGCGCCTCGCCACCGGCGGCGGAGGCCGGGTGGGCCTGCTCGCCTTCGGTGGCTCCCGACCGCTGACGATACCGCCCCGCGCGGGGCGCGCCGGCGCTATCGGGATCGTCGAGGCGGCCCGGCGGGATCCCGAAACCGCCGAGGTGGGCCGAACTTCTGTCGGCGGTGCCCTGGCCGGCCTGGGCCGCCTCGCCCGGCGACGCGGCCTGGTGGCTGTCGTCTCGGACTTCAGGGGACCGCGAAACTGGCAGAGGCCCCTCGCGCGGCTCGCCATCCGCCACGAGGTGCTCGCCGTCGAGGTGCGGGACCCGCGGGAGGGCGAGCTTCCCGACGTGGGCGAACTCGTCCTGGAAGATCCCGAGACGGGAAGACAGCTCCGGGCGGACACCGGGAGCCTGCGCCTGAGGGAGCGCTTCGCGTCGGAGGCCGCCGCCGAGCGCCGGGAGGTGGCGGGGGAGATCTCGCGCTCCGGCGCGACACACGTCGTGCTCTCGACGCGCGGCGACTGGCTCAAGGTTCTGGCCCTACACCTGCGAGGCCGGGCGTCCCGGGGAGGGAGGAGATGAGCTTCGCCTGGCCGGTGGCGCTCTGGGCCCTCCTCCTGGTCCCCACGGCGGTCGCGCTCTACCTGGCTCTCCAGAGACGGCGCAAACGGCACGTCGTGCGTTTCACGAACCTGGACCTGCTCTCCAATTTGGTGCCGCGTCTTCCCGGCTGGCGCCGCCACCTCCCTCCCGTGCTCTTGCTCATGGCGCTGGGCGCGCTGGTCGTCGGGTTTGCCAGGCCCCAGGCGACGGTCCTCGTGCCGCGGGAGGAGGCCAACGTCGTGATGGTGATGGACGTCTCGGGCTCGATGGAGGCCACGGACGTCTCGCCCGACCGGCTGGTCGCGGCCCAGGAGGCCGCCGGGGCCTTCCTCGACCGGTTGCCCGAGGACCTGCGGGTCGGGCTCGTGACGTTCTCGGAACGGGAGCAGGTGCTCTCGGCGCCCACCGCGGACCACGCCGCCGTCCGGGACGCCGTGGACTCCCTGGAGGCCGGGGGCGGCACCGCGATGGGCGACGGCCTCATGCGGGCAACGGAGATCAGCCAGCTCGGCCTGGACGGCGGGCAGCGAGACGGCTCGAACGGGGGCGGCGACGGGGCGGGCGTCCCGGCGGCGGTGGTGCTGCTCTCCGACGGGGCCAACACCAACGGGCAGACGGAGCCCGCGGAGGCTGCGCGCAGGGCGCGGGATCTCGACGTGCCGGTCTTCACCGTGGCCCTCGGCACCGAGGGGGGCACCGTCGAGGCGCCGGGTGGGCGGGCGGTCCCCGTACCCCCGGATCAGGAGACCCTGGGGCGAATCGCGCGGCAGACCGGGGGCGAGTTCTTCGCCTCGGCCTCCGAGGGAGACCTGGTGGACGTCTACGAGGACCTCGGGTCTTCGCTCGGGTTCGTCGAGGAGGAGCTGGAGGTGACCGCGGCCTTCGCGGCGGCGGGGGCAGTCCTGATCCTGGTCGGCGGCACGCTCTCCGCCCTCTGGTTCGGACGGCTGCCGTGAAGTTCTCCTGTCAACAAAGAAGGGAGGCAGTCGTGTAAACCTCCACCGGCAGTGACGGTTTGGAACAGAGAGCGAAGTGAGGAGGTGGAAGATGAGAGCGAGGAGATTCCTGGTAGGGATCGCGGCCGTGGCCGGTCTGGCCCTTTTCGGGGGCGCGGCGATCGCCCAGCAAAACGGGCAGGCTCCGGGGCAGCAGGCGCCCGGCGCGCAGCAGCAGCAAGGGCCGGGCGGCTCCGGTTATGACTGCCCAGAGAAGGGCGGTCAGGGCCAGCAGGAGACGGAGGTCTAACCACCGAAGCAAGGGGGGCGGACGGGGCCTGTTCGGTGCCGTCCGTCTCCGAGAGAAGGAATCACACCGTTGAAGAGCATCGAGACGGGGATCGCGACCGGAGGTAGGAATAGTGAATGGTAGGACGGAGAAGGGACGGGCTGGTGGGGACGCGGCGCACGCGTCGCGTTGGCCGGGGGCCGTCGTGGGGCTCTTCGTGCTCGCGCTCGCCGCGGGTATCTTGTTCTACGTCTTTGCGGGCGAGAGAGCCGCGGCCGGGTCTGGGGACCAGGAGGCGGACGCCCGGAATGTCGCGGCAGGATGCGTGCCCACCGAGAGCGACCCCGGCGGCACGAACAACTACATACCCGACGCGCCGGTAGAGGGCGACCTCGGCGACGGCCTGGTGGTGTCGGGGACGGTGCGGGAGGCCGGGACGTGCGAGCCCGTCGAGGACGCGCGCGTGCAGGTCTGGCTCTCGACCGCCGGCGGGGACGAGACCGCGCCGGGCAACCGCGGCAGCGTCCTGACGGACGACCGGGGTAGCTACCGGATAGAGACCGACCCCGCGGTGTCACAGTTCGGGGAGCCCAACGTCCACGTCGCCTACGACGACGGGGAGTACGAAGCGGTCTTCCGGCGCCTGGTGATCGACGAGGACGATGCGGGCCTGGCGTCGAATCTGGTGCTGGAGCCGAATGGATAGAGGTGGGAAACGCCGGGGGGCGTCCCGCCTCGTTCTCGGGGTCTTCGCCGTCCTACTCTCGATTCCGGTTCTCGTCGCGCTGGCGAGCCCGCACCTAGCCGATGCGCCGCCGACGCTGCTGGTCGCGACCTCGACCGGGGTGCTCGCCCTGGGCTTCTGGTCGTCGAGGTCGTTCTGCCGGGCCGGCCGCGCTGGATCGTCCGGGCGGTCGGGGCCGGCCTGATGAGCTGGCACCGCGCCATCGCTCTGGCCGTAATCGGGCTCGTGCTGCTGCACGTCGGCGCCCTGTTCGTCTACAGCCCCGGCGACGCCCTCTTCGCGCTCACCCCGGCGGCCCCGACGCACTCACGCCTCGGCGTCCTCGCGCTGGTTTGCCTCGCGCTTACGGCGGCGCTGGCGTTGGGCCGGCGACGGCTAGGCCTCGGCCGCCCGGAATGGCGCGCGCTGCACCTCGCGCTGGCCGTGGCCATCCTGGGAACCGCGTTCGCCCACGCCGTCCTGATCCAGGGCGCGCTCGACGGCCCGGTCGGGTCTCTGCTCCTCTACGGCGGTGTGGCCATCGCCGGTGCCTCGGTCTTGTACACGGGGCTTCTGCGCCCCCTGCGGCTGCGCGGCCGGAGGGAGCCGGGGGCGGGTGACCCCGCGCCGTGAACGCCGGAACGGGGGTAGCCACCCGACGTGCCCGGCGCCTGGGCGGACGCCTGGGCGGACGCCTGGGCGGTGTAGACGCCGCCCGCGCGGTCGCTGTGCTCGGCATGGTCATGGTCCACTTCGGGCCCACCCCGGCCCCCGACACCGCGCTCGGCGACCTCTACGGGGTGACCCACGGGCGCGCCTCCGTCCTGTTCGCGTTCCTCGCCGGGGTGGGGGTGGCGCTGCTGGCCGCCGGGAGACCGGGCGGGAGTGCCAGGCGGCCGGCGGGCGTCCGCGGACGCCTGCTCCTGCGGGCGGTTCTGCTGTTGCCGCTCGGGCTGTGGCTGCAAGAACTCGACCACGGGGTGCTGGTGATCCTCCAATTCTACGCGCTCTACTTCGTGTTCGCGGCGCTCGTCTTTGCGCTCCCCGACCTCTGGCTGCTGGCGGGTGCTGTGTCCTCGCTCCTGGGTGGCGCGCTGGTCTACCTCGTGGCCGAGACGGCCGCGCCGGGATGGTTCGCCGCCTACCCGGCCGCGATCGGAGATCCACCCGAAAGGATCGCGCGGGACCTGCTGCTCTCTGGGGCGTACCCCCTGGCCACTTGGGCGGCGCCGCTTCTCGTGGGGTTATGGGTGGGGCGGCGGGACCTCTCGTCGCCGGCGACGCTGTGGTGGATGCTCGGGGCCGGGCTCGCGGTCGCCGGGGCCGCGGCCTTCGTCGGGCCGGACGGGACGTCGGGTTTCGCCGGGCTCCTGACGGCCGAGCCGCACGGCCAGATGCCGCTCTGGACGCTCGGCTCTATAGGATCCGGGTGCGCCGTGCTTGGGGCAGCGCTGCTGCTCGTCGGGTGGCTCCCGGGCTTGACGTGGCCGCTGGTCGCTACCGGCCAGATGGCGCTGACCGTCTACGTGGGGCACCTGCTGCTGCTCGACTCCTACGCGGGGCTGGTACGGCGCGAGTCCGTCCCCGAAGCCTTCCTGACCGTCGGGATCTTCTTCTCTATCGTCGCCTGCGCCTGTGCCGTCTGGCGTGCGACGCTCTCCCGCGGTCCGCTCGAGTACGCCTTCGCGGCGCCCTGGTGGGCGCTCGAGCGCGTCCTGGGACACCTCGGCCAGGGCCGCAAGGTCCGCCGCGGGCCCGCCGCGCGCGGAGAGGGAGGTGAGTCCGGAACGTGAGCCCCGTAGACTACGCCGTAGCGGCGTTCGTGCTCGTGCTTGCCTTCCTCGGGTGGCGTGCCGGCCTCCTCTCGGCGGCGTTCTCCCTGGCCGGGTTGTTCGCGGGTGTCTACCTGGGCATGAATGCGGCCCCGGCGCTCGTCTCGGCGTGGCCCGAGCTCGGGGCTTACGAACTGCCCATACTCCTTGGTGCAGCCCTCTTCTGCGGCGCGATCGGACGGTCCCTGTTCGGGGCCGCGGGCCGTCGTCTCGGGTCCGGTCTGGGACGTCTGCCCGCCGTCGGGACGGTACTCAGAACGCTAAACGGTCTCGGGGGCGCGGTCTTCGGGGTTGTCGTCGGGCTCGCCCTCGTCTGGGTTTTGGGTCTCGCCGCCCTGCAGGCGCCGCTGCCGGCCGCCAGGCAGGCCGCGGAAGGCTCCGGCGTGATCCGGGCGCTAAACGACCGCGTGCCGCCGGGCGTCGTCGGCGAGACGTTCTTCGGCACGTCCGCCCTGGCAGGGTTGGAGAACCCGTGGCCCGGGACCGGCGATCCCGCTTCCCCCTCCGCCGGTTACCGGCGGGGCGTCCGGGAGGCGGCGCCGGGCGTTGTGCGCGTCTCCGCGTCCACCGGGCCCGCCTTCGGCTCCGCCGGGTCGGGGTGGACCGCGGCCCCTGGGCTCGTCGTCACCAACGCCCACGTGGTGGAAGGGGCCCAGAGCGTGGGCGTGGGCGTCCGGGGTTCGTGGGAGCGGTTGCCCGCCGAGGTTCTCGTCTACGACGAGAGAAACGACGTGGCGGTGCTCGGGGTCGAGAACCTCGGTGCTCCGGTTCTGCCAACGGGCCGGGCCTCCCCCGGACGGCCGGTGGCGATCTTAGGCTACCCGGGCGCGGGATCCTTCGACGCCTCGCCCGGACGCGTGGGCCGGACGGGCCCGCTCCTCGCGGCCGACGCCTCGGGCGGCTTGCCCGTGGGGAGGACCGTAACCAGCGTGAGCGGCGAGGCGCGACCCGGAAACTCGGGAGGCCCGGTGGTCGACGGCCGCGGCGAGGTGGTCGCCACGGTCTTCGGCGCCGGGGTCGGTCCCGGAGAAGCGACGTACGCCGTGCCGTCCTCCATCGTCGAGGAACGCGTGCGTCTTGCGGAACGTCGCGCCGGTGGGCCGTAACCGTGCCTGCGAATCTTCGCAGGTTTCTCGGAGGCCGCCCTAAGGGGGCGAAGCCATACTCGTCCCCACGACGAACGCGGCGGACGCCTCGAACGGACTAAACGCACCGGAAGGAGCGAGCAATGTACAGCCACGCAGCGGGGGCCACGGAGGTTCCGGACCTGATCCCCGGCTACTTCGCGCGCATAGACAAGGGCAAACTTCTCACGCCGGCCGAGGAGACCGATCTCTCCCGAAAGGCGAGGGCCGGCCAGGAGCCGGCCCGGAAGAGGTTGGTCGAGAAGAACCTCAGGCTCGTGATCTCGGTGGCCAAGAAGTACCGCGGCTACGGGCTGCCGTTCGAGGACCTCATCCAGGAGGGGAACCTTGGCCTGATGAAGGCGGTGGACAAGTTCGACCCCGACAAGGGTTTCAGGTTCTCCACGTACGCGACGTGGTGGATCCGCCAGGCGATCCAGCGGGGGGTAGCGGACAAGGGCCTCACCATCCGCGTCCCCGTCCACATGGGCGAGAGGGTCCGCAAGGCGTCTCGGGCCAGAGGGGAGCTTTCCTCGGAGCTCGGGCGTGAGCCGACGCATGAGGAGGTCGCCGCGAAGCTCGGGTGCCCGGTCGAGATGCTGGACGAGACCCTCGACGCCCGGAGGGAGATCGTGAGCCTGAACAGGCCCCTGAACCCCGACGAGGGCGCCTCCGAGTTCGGGGACTTCCTGCCCGACGAGGGCATAACAGACACGGCGGACGACCTGATCGAGGATGAGGGACGGCGCCTGCTGATCCAGGCCGTGGAAGCGCTCCCGGAACGCCTGCGGCGCGTACTCATCCGGCGCCACGGCCTCGATGCCCACAAGAAGTCCACCCTCCGGCAGCTCGGCGAAGAGCTCGGCGTCTCCCGCGAGAGGGTCCGCCAGATCCAGGAGGAGGCCGAAACGGCGCTCGCGAAGTCGTTGCGCGGCGCCCTGAGAGAAGAGGTCGTGGCGTGAGCATCGGGTACAAGTTCTTGCTGTTGTCCACCGTGTTGCTGGCGCTGGTCGTGGGCGCGGTCGGTCTGGCGCTGTTCGGCGGGGGGGAGGATGGCGGGGCCCAAAGCGCGGTCGCGCAGACCGCCGCGCCCGCCGAGGTGCCCGCCGGCGAGCCCGTGGCCCGGGTGGCCTCGGAGCTCGGTCCTTCGGCCGTGCAGGTCAACGTCGAGGTCTCGCAGGACACGCCCTACGGGACAGAGCAGGGCGAAGGGATAGGCAGCGGCGTGGTCTACCGCGAGGACGGCTACGTCGTCACCAACAACCACGTCGTCGAGGGGGCATCTTCGGTCGAGGTGGCCTTCGCCGACGGCACGACCGAGCGGGGCGAGGTGGTCGCCGGCGACGAGTTCACCGACCTCGCCGTGGTGCGGGTGGACCGCGACGGGCTGCCGGCGGCGAGCTTCGCCGAGGGCGACCCGGCGGTGGGCCAGATGGCCGTCGCCATCGGCAGCCCGCAGGGCTTCGATTCCACCGTCACCTCCGGCGTCATAAGCGGCCTGAGCCGGGAGCTCCCCGCCGAGCTCACCGGCGGGGACACGGCGCTGGTGGACCTGATACAGACCGACGCCGCGATCTCCCCCGGTTCCTCTGGCGGCGCCCTGGCCGACCGCTCCGGCCGGGTGGTCGGCGTGAACGTGGCCTACGTCCCGCCGGAGGCGGGGGCCGAGAGCCTGGGGTTCGCCATCCCCTCGGACACGGTTGTCTCGGTCGCCGACCAGCTCATTGAGGACGGCGAGGCCGTCCACCCGTACCTCGGCATCTCGCTGGCCGACGCCGCCGCAGAGGGGTCAGGCAGCCCGGCCGAGTCCGGCGCGGTCGTCACGGAGGTCGAGCCGGGCGGACCGTCGGAAGAGGCCGGCGTCGTCCCGGAAGACGTCGTGACCGCCATCGGGTCCGCCCCCGTGGAGGACTCTGGCGACCTGCTCGGCGGCCTGCGCGACTACACGCCCGGGGAGAACGCCCGGCTTACGCTGGCGAGGGAGGGCGATGAACTTACGGTCGACGTGCCGCTCGGCGAGCGCAATGGCTAGAGCAAGCACCGCGACGAAGATCCGGAGCGGGCGCGGCGCCGGCGCGGCGCCGGCGGGGTCCTCCGGGGCCGTGGACAAGGGAGTAGACTCGTGGTCACTCCACAGACTAGGACATAAACCCCGGGCTCTGTCGGTAAGTTGGTGAAAGGGGTGTTGCCCGTCAGTCGGCTCCGATGGCTGTCCGTAGGTCCTCCACGAACCGCCGCAACACCTCCGGGCCGTAGGTGAACTCCGCGGTGTCCCTCGCACGGCGGAAGTCTATGGGTCCTTCCTCGTAGGGGTCGCCCACGTAGCGCGGGAGGAAGTGGGCGTGGAGGTGCGGCATCGTGTTGCCGTGGATGTCCACGTTTATCTTCACGGCCCCGGTCACCTCCTGCAGAGCACGCGAGGTGCGGCGCATGTCGTCCATGAGCAGGGCCGCTTCCTCCTGCTCCAGATCGTGGAGCTCGACGGCGTGGCGGTTGAGGACCAGGCAGCAGTAGCCGCGGAAGGGCGCGCCCTCCTCGGTGGTGAGCCTGCTGGCCCCCATCTCGGCTATGACGACGACCTCGGGCGGCTTGTGGTCTCCGCAGAGGTCGCACGCCTCCCCGCTCAGAAGCGCCCGCCACCTCTCGGAGTCCCTCCAGGGTCTCCCGTACAACTCCGGCCTTTCGCTCACGTGCCCTCCCTTTACCGCCGCCATGCCCGAGACAAGAAAGGTAGCAACCCGTGGGCAACGCCGCATCCCGACGCCTCCTCCCGGAGGGCCTCGCGGTCACCGGTCTCCTGGCCGAACCGCACGGCCTGAGGATCCGAGCCACGACCGAAACCCCGCGCGCCCGTTGCCCGGCGTGCGGTAGCTACTCCGCGAGGGTCCACAGCCGCTACGGGCGGCCGTCGCCGACCTGCCCTGGCGGGGGCTGGCTGTAAAGCTGGAGATCCGCGCCCGCAAGTTCTTCTGCGACGGGGCCTCGTGCGAACGCAGGATCTTCTGTGAGAGGTTGCCCAACGTCGCCGCTGGCGCCCGCAAGACGGACCGGCTCGAAGAGGCGCTCCTGGCGATCGTGCTGGAGCTGGGCGGCAGGGGCGGCGCCAGGCTCGCCGCCGAACTGGGGCTTCTCGTCGGCCGCGACGTCCTTCTCTCTCGGGCCAAACGCGCCGCTCCGTCCGACGCGGGAGAGGTGCGGGTCCTCGGCGTGGACGACTTCGCCTTCAGGAAGGGCAACGCCTACGGCACCATCCTCGTGGATCTGGAGCGCCGCAAGGTGGTGGACCTGCTGCCCGATTGCTCCCAGGAAAGCCTTTCGACGTGGCTGGAACGGCACCCGGGGGTGGAGGTGGCGACGCGCGACCGTTCCCGGGTCTACCGCGAAGCCCTGGACAAAGGCGCGCCGGACGCCGTGCAGGTGGCCGACCGCTGGCACCTGCTGCGGGGCCTCGCGCTGGGCCTGGAGGAGTTCTTGCTCCGGAAACGCCCGGCCCTGCGAGGAACGGTCCCCGGGGCGGGAGACGGTGTGCCGGAAGTAGGCGTCGAGGTGTCGGACCCCGCCAGCCGGCCTGGGAGCTGGCGGGCGCGCAAGGAGGAGGCCGCGAGGCAGCGCCTCGAGCGCCTCGTCGAGCAGTGGCGAGACATCCGCCGCCTGCACCTCGCCGGGGCGGACGTGCGCTTCATCGCAAGGAGGCTCGGGGTGGGCGCCCGCACCGTCTACCGCTACAGGGAGCTCGAGGAGCCCCCGCCACGTCGGACGTACACGACCAGGGCGAGCGTCCTGGACCCGTTCGTACCGTACCTTCTGGAACGCTGGGAGGAGGGCTGCCGCGACGGCAAGCGGCTGCTCCGGGAGATCCGGGAGCGGGGCTACGCCAACAGCGAGAGGACCTTCATCCGCTTCACGGCGGAGCTGAGGCGCGCGGAAGCGGCGGGTAAGCCGCCGTCTTCGACGCCCAGGGCCAGGAAGGGATCGGTGGCGGGGCTGTCTCCGACCGCGAAGAACGTGGCCGCCCTGTTCATGCGCCGCGAGGAGAAGCTCTCCGAGGAGCAGAAGGAATACCTGGGGAGGCTGTGCTCCTCCGACGCGGCTTTGGCCGACGCCCGCCGGCTCACCCGGGAGTTCGCGGGGATGGTCAGGGGCCTTGAAGGAGAGAAGCTGGACGGTCGGCTCGCCGAGGCCGGTACCTCGGAGGCCGAGGTGATGAGGAAGTACGCCGCCGGGCCGAAAAAGGACCTCTCGGCGGTGAGAGCGGGACTCACGGAGGAGTGGAGCAACGGGCCCGTCGAGGGCTTCGTCCACAAGCTGAAGCTCGTGAAGCGCCAGGGCTACGGGAGGGCGGGCTTCGACCTGCTGAGGGCGAGGGTGCTGGCAGCTTAACCACCGCCGCGACGGCGGTCAGATGGAAGACGCGTGGCTTTCACCAAGAAGCCGACAGAGCCCGGGGTTTATGTCCCAGTGTGGTACGCAGCGGTCCAGACCATAGCGATGCCGTTCGGCCTTTCGTGGATACTCGCCGCCTCGATTACGTATACGAAAGTGCCGAACTTCGTGAAATTGGCCTACTATGCAATACCGCTCACGCGAGGTTGGCTCCTGGGCGCCTCGAGCGGGCCGTGGAAGGGTGCAGCGCCCCTTGTTTTGGTGGCTAGCCGTCGAAGTGGTGGGGGACGTGCAGGTGGCTCGCGGCCCGTCGCATCGCCCTCTCGCCGCGCCTGTCGTAGCGGGCCGTGGTGGAGGGGTCCGCGTGGCCGGCGAGCTTCTGCGCGACCGAGAGGTCGCCGACGGCGTCCAGGAGGTCGCCCACGAAGGTCTTGCGGAAGTCGTGGGGCGAGATCTCCTTGACGTTCGCCTCCCTGTGGCGCCGCTTGACCATCTTGTAGACGGCCTGGTCGGAGAGCGAGGCCTTCTTCTCCCCGTACGGGTCCGAGCGCTCGACCCGCCCGTCCTTCCTGACGGGCAAAAAGAGCGGGTCGTCGGGCTCGCCGTCGCCGCGCAGTTCCAGCCAGCCGCCCAGCAGCAGGTCGGCGCCGCCCTCTGCGTAGACGGGCCTCTCCTTGTTGCCCTTCCCGCGCACGCGCAGCGTCCCCGTCTCCGGCTCGTAGTCGCCGAGCCTGAGGGAGGCGAGCTCGGTCCGGCGGAGGCCGCCGACGTAGAGCAGCGCCAGCATCGCGGCGTCCCTGATACCGCGGGCACGCATCTTCGGGTCCTCGGCCTCCCTTGCGCACACCGCGAAGAGCGCGGAGAGCTCTCCGCGCGGTATGGAGCGCCCCGGCGGGAGGCGCGTGCCGCGGACCGGGGCGACGTCGGAGGCCCGATCGCGCTCGTCGGCGGTCATGAGCCCGAGCCTGAAGCTGGCCTTGAGCACCCCTTTGAGGGCGGAGAGCATCTTATTGGCCGTGGAGGGCGCGTACTTTTCGGCGAGATAGCCCCGGATGATCGCCGTGTGCGTGCCGGTGAGCCGCCACCAGGGGAACGAGAGGGCATCGAGGTGGACGACCCTGCCGTCGGGTCCCTCGCGGCGGGAGGCGACCGCGGCGATCTCCTCAAGCGAGCCGCGCATGGTGCGCCTGGACCCTGCAGAGAGCCTCCCCAGGTAGGAGAGGACCGGGTTTTCTTCCCCGACGAGAACCTCGTCGGCAGGAGCGAGCGCCAGGACGGGGGCCGGCAGGACCTCCGGCGCCGCCAGCAAGGCCGGGTCGGACGGCGCTCGCCCGTCCAGGTCGACGTTCGAAGCAGCGTTCACGGCGTCGCTCACGGCAGGCGCGTCGCCTTCCCCGGCGGGGCCGACCGGATCTTTTCGAGGCCGCCCTCCACGATCGGGGCGGTGTCCCGAAGGCGCGTGCTGCGGGCGGCCAACGACACGACCGCCACCGCGTGGCGCGAGAGGTTCTGCTGGCGGGGGATGCCCTTGTCGACGGTTACCAGGGCGTCGAAACCCTCCCCCTCCATCAGCGCCAAAAGCTCCCCGTTCTTCTTGCCCTTCCAGCCCCGCCCGGCGACCGTCTCCACCCCGAAGCCCTCCCCGAAGAACCGGCCGAGCCGCCAGTCCAGCTGCTCATCGAGCAGAACCCGCAAGGTCGACGGCCTCCTCGACGGCCTCCGGGGTCATCTTGAGGTAGGCAACCGCCTGCTCGCGGCCCACGGTCGGGATCGCCTCCAAAAACTCGTCCAGGGAGTCGCCGGCGGCCAGGTACTCCACCAGCACCTCGACTGGGACGCGAGTGCCCGCGAAGACCAGCGCCCCGTTCATCACCTCCGGGTCGCGCGATACTATCCCCGTCGCCTCCATCTCTCCACCTCCGCTCCACTATCATTGCGACGTGCAGCCACATCCTAGCACAGCCTTTCGGTTCCGAGAATGACGATTCTCATAACCGAAATTGCGCGCCGACAGGCCGTGTGCCCGCGCCCAAGAGGAAACCCGAGCGCGATAGCTCCCAGTTCGCTGGTCCGGACGCGGGTCATCGCGGGCGGGCGGCGGCGAGGTCGGATCGCGGCGGCGCCTTTACCTGTTCGTGGCCCTCGAACGCCTCGGGGCGCAGGAGGTCCGGGCTGGGCTCACCGGTCACCAGCGAGTCGGCTAGGGCGGACTCCAGCCTGCGGGACCTCGCCTCCACCCGGCGCTTGCCGACGACGCGTAAGGCTTTTACCCCCAACGTGAGCAGCACCACAAGCATGTTCGAGGAGGCCATCACCGCGATGGCCCACAACATAACCGTCATGCTCCGTGTCCTGCCAAGGGTTTTTCGTGTCCTTCCGCGTTTGGTCCGGTAGCTTGCTTTTGGTATGTTGGTCCGTGGGGCATCAATCACCGCAAGTCCACGTGCTGATCGGGGTGACGGATCTTTGAACGCGAGCTATCCGAAGGTATTGGTGGCCGACGACGATCGGATCGTGCGGCGCATAGTCGTCGCTAAGCTCTCCGGTCTCGGCTACGAGATGACGGAGGCCCAGGACGGCCGGGAGGCCCTCGACCTGCTGGAGGGCGGACACGTTCCGGACCTCGTGATCACCGACAGCCTCATGCCCCGCGTGAACGGCCTGCAGCTGGTACGCGCGCTCCGGGAGAGCGCCGACCCCGCCCTCTCCGAGCTGCCGGTCATCATGCTCACCTCCCGTCGGGGCGAGCGCGACGTCATAGAGGGCCTCAAGACCGGCCTCGACGACTACGTGACCAAGCCCTTCTCCCCGGACGAGCTGGCCGCCCGCGTCCACACGGCCCTCTGGCGCGCCGGCAAACGCCGCCCCACCTGAGGATCCGTCGCGCTCCCCGTTCGCCACGCTACGCTTGCGAACGATTGCCGTAGTTTTCCACCCCATTCTTGCCGCCTTCTTTGGCCCCGTAGAGGGCGGCGTCGGCCTCCTTCAGTAGTTCCTCGAAGGTCTTCTCCTCTTCGGGCGTCAACGCGGCAAGGCCCACGCTGATGGTCACCACTGCCCCCGGTGGCGTCCTCGACTCGTGAGGTATCGCCAGCTCCTCCACGCCGCGACGCAGGCGTTCGGCGGCGGCGCACGCGGACCCTAGGTCCTGCTCGCGCAGGATTATCAGGAACTCTTCCCCGCCGTAGCGGTACGCCGCATCCCCCGCCCTCAGGTTCCCCAAGATCGCGTTCGCCACCCGCCGGAGCACCCCGTCCCCGGCCAGGTGGCCGTGGGTGTCGTTGTACGCCTTGAACGAGTCCACGTCGCAAAGCATGGCGCAGCAGCCGTGACCGTGGCGCTTCGCCTGGGCGCTCAAGGTCTCCAAATCCTCCCGTAGTTGGAGTCGGTTGCCGAGGCCCGTGAGCGGGTCCCGGCGCGCCGCGGCGAACAGCTCCCCGTTGAGCTTCTGCAGTTCGGCATTCTGCTCGTTGAGCTGCCGGTGCAGGGAGTTGACCCGGGAGGCGGCGATGAGCCTCACCTGCAGCTCGTCGCGGTCTAGCGGCTTGGACAGGTAGTCGTCGGCACCCGCCCGCATGCCCTCCAGCAGGTGCTCCTTGTCCCCCAACGCCGTGAGAAAGACGAAGAAGGTGTACCAGTCGCTGTTGTACGCTCGAACCCTGCGGCAGAGCTCGGGTCCGTCGATGCCCGGCATCATCCAGTCGCTTATGATGACCTCCACCTCGGGCGTACCCTGGAAGAGCTCCCACGCCCGCTCTCCGTCTTCGGCCGCGAGGCACTCGTGACCGAACTTCTCAACGGAGCGACGGAGGATCGTCCGCGATACCGCATCGTCCTCGGCGATCAGGATCCTCAACCCCCGCTCCCCGCCTTCTCGGCCTCCAGCGCCGGGCGGACGCGCCCAAGCTCCTCTTCGAGTCGCCCGAGCAGCGTCGGGGCGCGGGAGAGGTCTCCGCCGCCGGAAACCTCCTGTAGCTCGGCGCAGATGCGAGCCATCTTCTCAGCGCCCATGCTGCCCGAGCTGCCCTTGAGGGTGTGGGCTATGCGCTCCACGGGTTGCGCGTTGCCCCCACCGATTGCCTCGCGCATGGCGGATAGGCCAGAGTTCGCGTCGTCGAAGAACATCGCCGCCAGTTCCGAGAGCATCCCCGAGCCTCCCAGCTCGAGCAGGTTCTCTATCACGGCGCGATTGAGGGGGCCTTCGGTCTCCTCGAAAGTTTCGATACCGTCCTCCTCCTCTCCTTCGGCGGTGGTTATCGACGCGCCCACCACCTCCACCTCCTCCTGCGGAACCCAGCGCCCGAGGACCGCGTCGAGCTCCTCGGGCTTTATGGGCTTCGGGACATAATCGTCCATCCCGGCCTCAAGTGCCTTCTCCCGGTCTCCCTCCATGGCGTTGGCCGTCATCGCGATGACCGGGGCGCGGCGCCCCGTTCCTTCTTCGCGGCGCCTTATCTCGGCGGTCGCTTCGTAGCCGTCCACCTCCGGCATCTGCACGTCCATCAGAACGGCCACGTAGGGGACGCGAGAGAGCGCTTCGACGGCCTCGAGGCCGTCGGCGGCGACGTCCGCGCGGTAGCCGAGCCTCTCCAGCATCCTCACCGCCACCTTCTGATTGACCTGGTTGTCTTCGGCCACCAAAACGCGCCCGCGTGAGCGGGCGCCCGCGGCTCTCGCGTCGCACCTGTCGGCCGATGGGGCCCCTTTATCCGACGCGTCGTCTTCGGGCACGCCGATCGCGCTGGCTATGGCGTCGTGGAGCTGGGACTGGCGCACCGGCTTGGTGAGGTAGGCGGAGACGCCCACCGCCCGGGCCTCCTCGCGGTCCACGCCCCGGCCCAGGGAGGTCTGCATGATGAGTCGCGTCGCGGCGATCGCCGGCTCGGCCTTTACCCTGCGGGCAAGCTCCATGCCGTCCATCCCGGGCATCTGCATGTCCAGGATCGCCACGTCGTAGGGCTCGCCGTCCTCGGCGGCCCTCCGCAGTAAGCGCAACGCCTCGGGACCGTCCTTTGCTTGGCCGTTTCGCATCCCCCAAGAGACGACCTGGTGGTGCACGATCTTGCGGTTCGTGTCGTTGTCGTCCACCACGAGCACCCTGAGGCCGCGAAGATCCGTGTTAGGGGCAGCGGCGGCCCGGGCGCCCCCCGAACTCTTGGCGAAGGGCACCTCGAAGAACAAGGTGCTCCCCTTGCCCAGCTCGCTCGCGGCGTCGACCTCGCCGCCCATCAACTCCACGAGCTGCTTGGAGATCGCCAGCCCCAGCCCCGTGCCCCCGTAGCGGCGGGTCGTCGAGGCGTCGGCCTGCGTAAAGGAACCAAAGATGCGGCCGCGCTGCTCTTCGGTCATGCCTATGCCGGTGTCCCTTACCTCGAAGCGAACCCGCGCCGTGGTCTCCGTCTCGTCGGCCAGGCCCACGCGCAAGACGACCTCCCCCTCCTCGGTGAACTTGACCGCGTTGCTCAGGAGGTTGACCAGGACCTGCCGCAGGCGTCCCGGATCCCCCCGAAGGGCAGACGGCACGTCGTTATACACGAGGCCGGCGAGCTCCAGCCCCTTATCGTGGGCCCGCTCGGCGAGCAGACCGACCGACTCCTCGGCGGCCGTTTTCAGGTCGAAGTCGGTGGCCTCGAGCTCCATCTTCCCGGCCTCGATCTTGGAGAAGTCGAGGATGTCGTTGATTATCGTGAGCAGGCTCTCCCCCGAGGCGCGCACCGTCTCGGCGTACTCGCGCTGCTCGGGGGTAAGCCCGGTATCCAGGAGGAGCCCCGTCATGCCGATGACGCCGTTCATGGGGGTCCTTATCTCGTGGGACATGTTGGCCAGGAATTCGCTCTTCGCGCGGTTGGCCTCCTCCGCGGCCTCCTTGGCCTGCTCCAACTCCGTCACGACGGACTCGAGTTGCGAGGTCCTCTCCCGCACCCGCTGCCCGAGACCCGCGTTGAGACGTCGAATCTCTTCTTCCGCCCGCTTGCTCGCGGTCACGTCCATCAGCAGCCCGTCCCACAGGATGTCGTCGTTGGCTTGCCGCTCCGGACGGGAGGCGCCTTGCAACCACTTGGTCTCCCCGGCGCGGGTGATAAATCGACCCTCCCACTTCCACGGCGAAAGCGTGGCCGCCGACGTCGCGACAGAGCGATCGAATCCCGGACGGTCTTCGGGATGGATCATGCCGATGAGGACGGTAGCGTCTCGTTGGACCTCTTCCGGCTCGAGACCGCACAACTCGCGGGAGCCCTCGCTGACGAAGGGGAACGCCACGAAGCCGTCCGCGCGCAGGACGAACTGGTAGACCATACCGGGAGCGTTCGCCGCGATCCTCTCGTAGCGCGCCTCGCTCTCGCGCAGCATGCTCTCGTTGGCTTTTGCCACGGCGAGGGCGGATTCCAACTGGGCTGTGCGCTCCTCTACCTTCCTCTCAAGGCTCTCGTTGAGGCGCCGGATCTCCTCCTCGGCCCGCTTGCGCTCGATGGCTTGGGCTATCGCGTCCCCTACCGACGCCAGCGCCTCAAGGGCGTCCTCTTCGAGCGCCTCACGGGCGAACATCGCTACCACCCCCACCAGGCGGTCCCCGACGAGCAGCGGGTGCCCGGCGAAGGCCGCCATCCCCTCCCGCCTGGCCCACTCCTTGTCGCCGACGCGGGGATCGTCGAGGACGTCGTTGGTCAAACGCGGCAGACGTTCCTGGGCGATAAGGCCGATCTTGAACCTGCCGACGGGCACGCGGCCGTGTGGGCCGTCCAGGTGGGTATAGATCCCCGCGCTGGCCTGCAGCTCCAGCACGTCCCCTTCTTCGCTCACGGTCCAGATGCGGGCGAAGGCCGCATCGAGGTGGCGTACCACGGACTCCGCGCTTCGTTGCAAGGTACCCCGCAAAGCGCCGTCCTCTGCGAGAACGGAACTCACGTCTGCCCGTAACTCGGCCTGGCGCGCTCGTCTGACTCGGATATCCTCCGCCCGCTTGCGTTCGGTGACGTCGCGGGAAGTCATCACGACCCCGTGCATCCTCGGATCGTCAAGCAGGTTGTTGAAGACGGCTTCCAGGTAGCGCCAGGAGCCGTCGGCGTGCATGACCCGGAACTCCACGGGCGGATAAGTCCTGGGCTTCTTCACAACCTCGGCGAACAAGCCTCGCATTCGCTCGAGATCATCCTCGTGGGCGTAATCGAAAGCCTGCTTGCCGACCCGCTCTTCGGGCCGGTAACCCAGCACCCTCTCTATTGCTGGACTCTCGTAACGTACGGTACCGTCCGCCTCGAGGACCTCGATTATGTCCGAGGCATTCTGGACCAGGAAACCGAACCGGGCTTCGCTGTGGCGACCGTGCCGGTGCTCGCTCACGGCGAACCGGCCTCGAGGTTTGGCGGCACCTGGCTTACCCTCGCTCGGGCGTTTTCGGGAATTCGCGAGGGCGTGTTAAGGCTGATTTCATCGTCGCTCCTTTCGGCGGCCCGGCCGCCTCTCTATCGGGAGAGGCCCGTAAGCTTTGCGCCCCCGCCTCGCGACGGGTTTGCCCTTGTCGTGGACCGCGTCACTATAGCAAGCGTTCGGTACCGGAAACCGTGTGTATTCACCCAACCTCGTAGAAAGGGCCTTCTACGAGGTTGGGTGAATAAGCTCTGCCGCGGGCTTACTCGCGCTACCACGCGAGGCGGGCGAGACGGAAGGCCACCCAGGTACAGCGCTAGTAAACGGGCAATCGGCAACTGCGATTATCGGGGTCCGAGTATTGCTCGGACGAAAACACCCGTTAAGGATCGAAGTCGGCGTCTCACCCCCGTTATCGGAAGCGGTCCTCGTCCCTTACCCGGCACTGGGCGGCGCGTTATCGGAAAGCCGGCCTACCAGAGGCTTCGGATAAGCACCATTATCGGAAGTATTCTGGGCCCGGGACGCGGGCGACCGCGCCTTCGGTCGGTTCGGCCGCACCCCCGCCGCCAACCACGCGGTTCCGGCCGGCCGCTTTCGCCCGGTATAGCGCGGCATCGGCCTCCCTGAGTAGCGCGTCGGCCCCCCCGTTGTGCCCCGGACCGAGCGCGGCGACGCCCGCGCTGACGGTGACCCGCGCGGGCGGCTTCCCGTCCCCGACCGGGATCTTCAGGTCCTCGACGGCCCGGCGCGCGAGGTCGGCGGCGGCCTTGGCGGACTCTAGGGCCTGCTCCGGCATGATGAGGAGGAACTCCTCGCCGCCGTAGCGGTAGGCCGCGTCGCTCCCCGGAGGCGCCCCGCCGAAGCGCCCGCCACCGCGCGCAGGACCTCGTCGCCGGCCAGGTGGCCGTGACAGTCGTTGAGGGCCTTGAAGTGGTCCACGTCGTAGAGCGCGGCGCAGTAGCTGCGGCCGTAGCGGCGCTCGCGGGCGGCCAGGGCCTCGAGGTCCTCGTGGAGAGCGAGCCGGTTGCCCAGGCCCGTTAGGGGGTCCTTGCGCGCCTGCTCGAAGAGCTGCCTCTTCTGCTCGCCGAGGCGCCTGCGTAGTCCGGTGACGCGGGCGGCCGAGATCAGGCGCGCCCGCAGCTCGTCCAGATCGAGCGGCTTGGACAGGTAGTCGTCGGCGCCGGCCTCCATGCCCTCCAGCAGGTGCTCCTTCTCCCCGAGCGACGTCAGGAAGACGAAGTAGGCGCAGCCTTCTCCCCCCGCCGTCCTTACCCTGCGGCACAGCTCGAGCCCGTCGATGCCGGGCATCAACCGGTCGCTTATGACCACGTCGATCCCTTGGGTTTTCTCGAAGAACTCCCAGACCCGCCGGCCGTCCTCGGCGGCCAGGCACTCGTGGCCAAGCTTCTCGAGGGCGGCCTTAAGTATCGTACGCGGGACGGCCTCGTCCTCCGCCACCAGCACCCTCAAGACCGCCCGACCGGCGACGCCTCGATCTCGAGCGCGGCCCGGGCCCTCCCGAACTCCTCTTCGAGGCGGGTCAGGGGTCCCTCGAGCGTGCCCCCCGCGGCCCCCGAGCGGCCCAACGCCTCGAGCTCCTTGCAGGCCTCGGCCATTCCGAGCGCGCCGAGGCTCGCGCTGGAGCCCGAGAGGGCGTGCGCCACGCGTTCCACCTCCCGGGCCTCCCCCCGCTTGCTAGCCCCCCGCAGCGCCTTCAACTTGCCCGGCGCCTCGGCCAGGAAGTCGCTGATCAGCCCGCCGAGGAAGTCCGGCCCGCCCGGCTGCTGCAGGCCACGCAGGCCCTCGAGTACGCCGCGGTCGATGGCCGCGCCCCCCCGTCCGCCGCGTCGTCCTCCGCCGGCGCCGACCCGGGCGCGGCCTCCCCCTGCGGTGCCCCCCGCGGCACCCAGCGCTCGAGCGCCGCGGCGAGGTCCTCCGGCCTGACCGGCTTGGGGAGGTGGTCGTCCATGCCCGCCTCAAGCGCCTTCTCGCGGTCGCCGACCATCGCGTTGGCCGTGAGCGCCACGACGGGCGTACGGCGCCCGGAGCCTTCTTCGCGCCGGCGTATCTCGGCGGCGGCCCCGTAGCCGTCCAGGGCGGGCATCTGCACGTCCATCAGGACGGCGGCGTAGGGGACGCGGGAGACGGCCTCCACCGCCTCCTTGCCGTCGGCCACCACGTCCGCGCCGTACCCGAGGTTCTCCAGCATCCTTGCTGCCACCTTCTGGTTTACGGGGTTGTCCTCGGCCACGAGCACCCTGGCGCTCCGCTCCGGGGCCCCTTCCCCTGCCCCGCCTCGGGGTGCCGGTCGGATCTCCTCCGGAGGCGTGGTCCCCCCGGTCTCCGCTCCCAACGCTGTCGCTATGGCGTCGAAGAGGCGGGACTGCTTCACCGGCTTGGTCAGGTACGCCACTATGCCGATCCGGCGCGCCTCCTCGGCGTCCCCGCGCGCGCCGAGGGAGCTCAGCAGGATCAGGCGCACGGAGGCGAGGGCCGGGTCCTCCTTGATAGCACGGGCGAGCTCAATGCCGTCCATCCCTGGCATCCGCATGTCCAGGATGGCCAGGTCGTAGGGCGCACCCCCCCGCGCGGCCTCGCGCAGCATCCTAAGGGCCCGCGGGCCGTCTTCCGCCGTCCCGTTCCTCATCCCCCAAGAGACCACCTGCTCGTGCACGTTCTGCGGCTGGTGTCGTTGTCGTCCACCACCAGCACCCTGGCGCCGCGCAGGTCGGGCGGCACGCCGCCGGGCGCGGGCGGCTGTCCCGGGCGCTTCGCGAACTGGGCGGTGAACGGGAAGGTGCTCCCCTCCCCCGGCTCGCTCTCGACTGCTACCCCCCCCCATCATCTCTACGAGCTGCTTGGAGATCGCTAGCCCGAGCCCCGTCCCGCCGTAACGGCGAGTGGTGGAGGCGTCGGCCTGGGTGAAGGACCGGAAGAGCCTCGAGAGCTGCTCGGCCGTGAGCCCTATGCCGGTGTCGGAGACGGAAAACCGGAGCATAACCTCCCCCTCTTCGGTGAACTTGATGGCGTTGCCGACGATGTTAGTGAGGACCTGCGTGAGGCGCCCTGGGTCACCCATGAGGGCGGTAGGCACCCCGGGTTCGATAAAGTTGGCGAGCTCCAACCCCTTCGCGTGGGCCCGCTCGGCGAAGAGCCCCAGCGCCTCCTCGGCCGTGTCCCGCAGGTCGAAATCCACGACCTCGAGCTCCATCCGGCCGGCCCCTATTTTGGAGAAGTCGAGGACGTCGTTGATGATGGCCAGGAGGTTCTCGCCCGAGAGCCGGACCGTCTCGGCGTACTCGCGCTGCTCGGGGTCAAGCTCCGTGTCCAGCAAGAGGCCCGTCATGCCGATCACGCCGTTCATCGGCGTCCTTAGCTCGTGGCTCATGTTGGCCAGGAAGTCGCTCTTGGCGCGGTTCGCCGATTCGGCCTCCTCTTTGGCCCTCTCCAACTCCTGTTCGGCTTGCCGGCGTTCGGTGATATCCATGAACGAGCCGAGCATCCGCACCGGCTCGCCGTCATCGTCGCGCACCACGTAGCCCCTATCGAAGACGACCTTGTAGTCGCCTTGTCTGTGGCGCAGCCGGTACTCGGCCGACCACGTCCGGCCCCCGGACTCGAGCACCGCATTGAGGCCCGAGATTACCCTTTGGCGGTCCTCGGGGTGTATCCGCTCTTCCCACCACGCGCCGCTCTCGCCGATCTCCCCGGGCGCGAAGCCCAGCATGGGTTGGACGGCGCCGGCCCACCTCTGCACGCCGCTTCTCATGTCTAAAGGTAAGAGAGGAGGGCCGAGATAGAGACCCCGGCCCTCCTTCATGCCCTTATCTTGTGCCTGACTAGGGCGCCGTCTCCCAGTCGGGCTGGTGCTCGTCTTCCGGGTTGGAGGAGATGTGGTGGCGATCCGTGCCGTCGGGGTTCATCGTCGCAAGCCCTATGCCGGACTCGCCGCTGAAGGAGTGATTCGACACGAACAGCATCTTCTTTCCGTCCGCGGACCATACGGGGTCGGACGATCCAAAGCCGCGGCTGAAGTTGTCCGTGAGGTTGGTGAGCTGCCGGCCGTTGTCGGCGTCGATAGTAAAAATGTCGCCATAGGACCCATATTCGGGAGAGGCCTCGAAGGCGATCTTGTTGCCGTCCGGTGACCAGTCGGCGTCTCCGGCACCCATGCCCCAGGGCGTCAGCCGCTTTAGCCCGCCGCCGTCCAAGCGCACAGTGAACAGAGCCGCTTCTTCGGGGTGGTCGTCGCTTATATAGCGGGCGAACACGAGCCGCCTGCCGTCCGGGGAGAATCGGGGCACGTGGTCGAACTCCGCCTTTTCGGGAAGCGTGGTCACGCGCCGGACGTTGGTTCCGTCGGCGTCCATCACGTAGATCTCCTCCCTCCACGCGCTGTTGCGGCGGTCGGAGGCGAAGGCGATCTGTGAGCCGTCGGGGGACCAGTCCGCGACATCGCTGACGTCGTCGGAGTGGGTCAGCTTGACGATCCCCGAGCCGTCGGGGTTCATAGTGAAGATGTCGTTGATGGCATTCGAGTCGTCGGGATCGGGATCGGCGCGATTGGACTCGAAGGCTAGCTTGTCGCCCCCGGGCTTCCACACCGCCCAGCCGCTGTCGGCCGATCCGTTCGTCAGCTTCACCTGGTCGGAGAGGTCCTTGTTGGCGACCCAGGTCTGCTGGAAGCCGTCCGAGTCCTCTCTCATGAACACCATGCTCGGAGTGGAGTTGGCGGGGTTTTTGGTCTCCTGGCTCCCGCCGCCACAGGAGGCGAGCGCCATCACCAGCGCGAGCCCGAACACCATAGAGGCGGGCCTGCCCACCCACGCTACCTTCTTGGCTACGGTCCTTAGCATCTTCCTTTCTCCTTCTCGTTGAGGCTGGGAGAGCGCCTTAAGCGCCGCCCCGCCAGATGTGTTTGATAGTCACACCAGTATCATGCTTCCTATCTAGGTGAAGGGCATCTCCCAGATGAGTGATGTTTGGAACGTATGCAGCTATTCTCCGAGAACTCCGTACGTCCGAAGTTCGCAGCACGCCCGTTCTAGGACGTTCGTGAATAGACGGTTAGCCCCAGTCCGACACCTATGGGGACCCCGGATTAAGGATCGGCAGCCCTTGGGAGTTACTTTGAGGCCACGCGCTTCACCGCATCGACGGCCGCTTCGGGCTTGTCCAAGAATATGACGTGGCCGGCATCCACTTTACGAACGCTGCTCCGCGGCCACCGCTGGGCGACCTCACGCTCGATCTCTACGTAGACGTCATCGCTCTTGAGACAGAGGGGGTCTCCTTCGCACCCGGGCTCCTTTTCGGAAAGGAGCATCTCGAAGGGTACAGGCGGTGGCGGAGGCGCCTTCTCTAACTCCTTGCTGCTAGCGAACCAGTCGATCCCCTCCGGGTTCTCTCCCGAAAAATAGGCTTGGTCCTCCTCGCGCACTTCTTCAGTGAACGCTCCACCCAGTGGGTGTATGCGCTCCACCACTTGATCGGCGGGCGGTTCCGGGTTCATCGCCACTACACCTACAACCTCATCGGAATAGCGGCGCGCGTAGTGTTGGACGAAGAACCCCCCATACGAACTACCGGCGAGCACGTACGGGCCGGGCACCTCGGCCGTCTCGAGTAGCTGGTGAAGGTCGTCGACGACGTCACCGGCGGTTCGTGGCGTGGGTGCCTCACCGCTTTCCCCGTTGTTGGCTCGGTCGTAGGAGCACGTCATGTATTTGCGGGCAAGAGTATCCCGCACGTACGACACGTCGCTTATAGGCTCCTCCAGTCCCATTTCGAAGACGACGGTGGGAGGGCCGGTTCCGCGACACTCCATGTAGAGGCTGCGCCCGTTGGGAAGTTCGAAGGTGCCCTCCGGCGCCGTCTTCTTCTGCGCGGCCTGCTCGCCACCGCTGCCTCCTCCTCCGCAGGCTGTCGGCGCGAGCATCGCCACCGTCAACACCCCCACGCCGAGGGCCAACCTCATCAACGCCGGGCGGTGCAAAGCGGTGTTCATGCGTCTTGGCCTTTCCCAGCGGGGGACTAGCGGCTTTCTCATCGCTTCTCCGCTCCGCAACCTCTGTTGGCCTTACCGTCGAGCAAAACTATGACGCTGCGGCGTTGCAGAGGGATCGGCAGTAGTACCCATATTGCGGCGAGAAGGTATGGGCATTTATGCCCATTCGGGGAACTAAGGGGCGCTAATACTTGCAGGGGAACCCAGAGAGACAGGGTCAGACGAGGCCCGCCGCCAAGGAACTGCCGAGAACCCCCTCGGCCCGAAGTTCCCGGCTGACCGAGATCGCCGGTTTGCGGCATACGACACCGACCCGAGCCTTACCCTGTCCGTGCGCCCGTCGCGTAGCATACGGCGGCGTCCCGACGGCCGGGGATGGCTCGACCCGAGTCGCCATCGCCACAACGGGATTGGCTACCAGTGCATCGCCCCCCGGCCCGTCGGCGGAGGTCCCCGAAAGACCACTGAATCAGGATCCGCGAGAAGGCATCGCTTCGTAAGGCTGTGACGGGCGGGGGCATCCGAAGGCGCGGCAACGGACGTGCGTCGGGAAGGCAGCGAAAGCCGTGCATTGGGTGGGGTTCGACGTGGGCAAGGCGTTCCGCTGGGTCTGCGTGCTCGACGAAGAGGGCGAGGTCGTGCTCTCCCGGAGGGTCGCGGCCAAGGAGGAGCGGATCGAGGAGGCGCTTTCGGAGGTCTCCGGGTTTGGGGAACCGGACGAGCGGGTGGTGGGCATAGACATCCTCGGAGGGCCGGCTACCCTGTTGGAGGCGATCCTCCTTGAGCGCGGCGAGCGGGTGCGCTACGTCTCGGGCACCGCCGTGAACAAGCTCGGGGAGGCCTACGCAGGCGGGGAGAACAAGAGCGATCCGCGCGACGCCTTCGTGATTGCGGACCGGCTCAGGTTCCGCTGGCGCTCCCTTCCGAAGGTCGCCGCCAGGAGGGAGCACCTCGCCGAACTGAGGGTTTTGGTCGGCTACCGGAGGGACCTGGTTCAGGAGCAGGTCCGGCGCACGACGCGCCTCAGGGCGATGCTCGCCGAGGTGTTCCCGGGCATGGAAAGCTCGCTGGACTGGAGGAAGGAGGGCCCGCTGCTCGCGGTCACGAAGGTCGCCACCCCGGCCGCCGCGCGCAGGCTGGGAGAGGCGCGCCTGGCGCGGTGGCTCAAGGCCCGGGGGGCCCTCAAGGCGGCCTCGCTGGCCGAGCGGATCGTGTCGGCGGCCAAGTCCCAGAAGCGGGAGATGCCCGCCGCCGAGGTGAAGGCCGCGCTCGTCGCGGAGATCGCCTCCGAGGTCCTGAGGACCAGGGATCGCCTCCGCGAACTCGACGCCCGGCTGGAGGCGCTCGTGGAAACGGACCCGGGCGGAGAAGTCGTCAGGAGCCTGCCCGGGATGGGGCTCGTCCTCACCGCGGAGTTCCTAGCCGATCGGCTGGCCGCGGCAGCCGGGATCGTCCCGGTGTCGAGGTCCTCCGGCAGCGTCTCATACCAGCGCAGGGAACGCAGGGGCAACCGGATCCTCAAGCGCATCTTCTACAGATCGGCGTTCAGCGCGATCTCCTGCCACGAGCCCAGCCAGGCGTACTACCGACGAAAGCGTTCAGAGGGCAAGACCGCCCAGCAGGCGGTGATCGCCCTGGCCCGTCGCCGGGTCAACGTGTTGTGGGCGATGCTCAGGGACGGGGTTGTCTACGAAGACAGGGCCACCGCAGCGGCTTGAAAAAGGCGTCAGGATGCGCTGGGCCTACAAGAACGCCGGGGTCCGAGGGGACCTAGCGACCCGTCTCCACCTCCACAAACTGCCGGCCCAGCAAGAACCGCTCGAACCACTCTACCGCGGGGATCGCCGTCTCCGAGAGCCCCGGCTCGGTGTAGGCGTCGAAGTGGGCCCCACTCGCGATCACCAAAGCCTTCGGCTCCAGCGCCCTCTCGTAGGCCGCCACCGCGAGGTCCGTGAGCGTCAGGGCGTCGTTGCCCCCCACGATCATCAAGAGCGGGGTGGGCGAGATGCGGCTTATGTTCGCCGCCGGGTTGTACTCCAAAAACTTCTCCATCGACTCCAGGGAGACCTCGTTGCGCCAGTTGGGCGCGATGGACCGGCCCGTCTCCATGAACCACTCGTAGGAGTCGGGGGTCGGCAGCGCCGATGGCTCGCCCTCGGGCGCCACCACCGGGACCTTGCCTCCTTCCTCGCCCCGGTAGCGGGCGAGGCGATCCTCGGCGAGCGCCTGCTGGAACCCGGCGAAGACGTCCGGGCGCATGAGGCGCTGGGCGTTCGCCCAGCCGTCCACCAGGGGCACCTGCGCGACGGCGGCCTTGATGCGCCGGTCGAACGCGGTGAGGTGCAGGACGTGCGCCCCGGAGTAGGAGGAGCCCCACACCCCTATCCTCCCTGGCTCCACCTCCGGCCTCATGGAGACCCAGCTTATGGCGTTGGGGGTGGGAAGCGGCGTCCCTTCCCGTACAAACGGGGGGTAAGGAACCCCAATGAAGCCGCCGCGGAGCGAAAAGTCGGCGGCAGATAGGGAAGTCCATGAACAAGACGGAGCTCATCGAGAAGATCGCCGAGGAGGCTGGCGTGCCCGAGGGCGAGGCCCAGAGGCACTTCGGGGCCTTCGAGCGGGTGGTCACAGAGGCGCTCAAGGGCGGAGAAGAGGTCAGGATCATGGGCTTCGGGAAGTTCTCCGTGCGCGAGCGCAAGGCCAGGGAGGGCAGGAACCCCCAGACCGGCGAGAAGATGAAGATCGCGGCCCAGAAGGTCCCGGCCTTCAGCGCGGGCAACGCCCTCAAGGGGGCCATCCAGGGGCCTTCGAACGGGGGTCTGAAGTGCCGCCGTTCCGTGGGATGGGGCTCTCTTGACCGAGGCGGCTGTACCGGCACCTTGCCAGGTGCGAAGCAAGACGGGGGGCCCCTGCCCCCACCCGGCGGTCGTGGAGATCAGGGGCGTGGCCTTCTGCGGGCCGTGCGCCCGCGAGCAAAAGGCGTACTTCGCCATCGGAGAACTCCTCGCGCGGGAGGGGGAGCGGGGCCTGCGCAGCGGGCCGCTGGCCGAAACGCTGAAGAGGGCGCGGGCAGAGCGCGTGGCTGGGGATGGGGAAGGCGCTACCGCAGAGACGCATCACGGGCCCTCGGGCGCCTACGAGGTAAGGCGTCCCTCGCCTACTAGGGCTAGCCAACCGCAAGAAATTGTTTCCGCCGCAACCTCCTCGCCTACGCGTGGCGGGGTAGAACAGGCATCCCGCGCACGTCCGAACAGGCGGAGAAGGGTGCCGTCGACCGGCTAGCCTGCCCGAGCCCAAGACGCACGGGGCCCTAGCGGCAGAGCCTCCTGATGGCGAAGCCCAGTCCGCAGACGCTCATCAGCAGTGCTACGAGTGGTAGTGTGAGTGGCACGCCGCCGGTGTCGGGCATCCGCTGTGCCGCGGCCTTCTGACCGAAGAGCGTCGGGTCCACGGCTTCGGCCACGAGCGCCGGCGGCAATCTGTTCGGACCATGAGACTTTACACAGTTTACGTCTTTACTTACATCCTCTTATTTCGCCCGCTCCGCGAGGGCTTCAGAGACCTGCTCCAAGGTACGGTCCTTAGTCTCGGGCACCCGCCTCCATATGAACACCAAGGCTAGGGCAGCGAACAAGCCATAGAACCAGAACAGGCCTGTGGGCGTGATCAGGTTGATCAAGGTCAGGACCGTGGAAGCAATTATAAAGTCCAAAGTCCAGTGCGTGACGGCTCCGGCGGCGGACCCCTTGCCTCGTACTTCCGTCGGGTAGACCTCCCCGTTCAGGAGCCAGATAGCGATTCCAAAGCTCGCGCCGAAAGCCGCGATGTAGACCATGAGGCCGCCAACCAGTAGATAGTTGCTCAGAGAAGAGCCTTCGGGCAAAAGGTAGGCGGCTCCTAGCACAACAAGGCTCAAGAAGACCACGCTAGCACCGACCAGGAGAAGCGGCCTGCGGCCTAACCGGTCTATGAGCAAGAGCGCCGCCAGCGTGAACAACGTGAAGACCACCCCGACACCCGTAGTGGCAAGTATCGCGGACGAGTTCCCGAACCCTGCATCCGAGAAGAGGCTGGGAGCATAATAGAGGATGGCGTTTACCCCGACCATTTGATTGAAGAAGGCTATACCTACACCGACCACGAGGGCCGGCCTCACCGAAGGTTGCAAGAGGTCGCGGTAGTTCGTGCTTGCCTCGGCCTTACGCGCCTGCTCTATCTCCTGCGCCTCCGCCTCCACATCGGCCCCTTCCCCCCTTACCCGCCTCAGGACCGACAGTGCCTGGTCGCGCCGACCTCGGGCCAGAAGCCACCGTGGACTTTCCGTCAAAGGCAGCATACCCAAGAGGAGAATCACGCCCGGTAGCGCTCCGAAGCCAAGCATCCACCTCCAGGCCCCAGCGCCGGAGAATGCGTAGTTGACGAGGTAGGCACCCAGTATGCCGACCGTAATCATGAACTGCTGCAACGAGACCAGTGAGCCCCGAAAACGCGGAGGGGCCATCTCCGCGATGTATATCGGCACCACCATCGAAGCTATTCCGACGGCAAGCCCGAGTATCATGCGGCCGATCACCAAGACTAACAATCCTGGTGCCACAGCACATACCAGCGATCCAGCGACAAACAGAACCCCCGCCACGATTAATGTCCTTTTTCGCCCGGCCCCGTCCGAGGTGGGGCCGCCCAGAAGCGCACCGGCTACGGCAGCCAACAGCAAGGAGCCGACCACCACCTGTTGGGCGAAGTCCGAAAGCGAAAGCTCTTCTCTGATAAAAAGTAGCGCCCCGGAAATGACGCCGGTGTCAAACCCGAACAGAAAGCCGCCCAGCGCCGAAACCGCCGCGGTGACTACCACGAAGCGATTTAAGGTGTCCCTCCCATCTGCCGTAGCTTGGGACGCGTCCTGATTTTCTGGAGTCTGTTCACTCATGTAGATGATTCCTCCCGTCGCAGACTTGCTCAACCGCCACTTTCTCTCTTTGCGGATTGGAGACGAGCATTCACGGTGTCACCGTCACCTGCGTGCCTTCACCGCCTATGGAAGTTTCGATGGCTTTCTCGGTCTCCCCGAGCGGGAAGCGGCGGGTGACCACCCGCTTCGCGCCTATGCGCCCCGACTCGATCAGCCTGAGCGCCATGTTGTGGTCGTGGCGCCGGGGGTCGGAGGCCCCGGTGAGCACCAGCTCGTTGTAGCGGATCAAACGAGCTTCTACCCCAGCCCGTCCGTCCCCCGCGAGCCCGGCTGAGACGTTGACCCGTGAGTAGGCGTTCATGCCGCGCATGGTGCCACGCGGACCACCTGCGCTGCAAACCCCTCTAGTGTCCGGTCAACGTTGCCGGCCCCTCCTTGCCGCCCGGCAGCGCCGACGCGGCTCAGAAACCATTTCGGGCGGCTCTGAGCAACGCCGGGACCTCGCCCGCCGCGCTCCACGCGAGCACCGACCCCGAATCCGGCGGTCGGCGGATAATCTTCGGCGTGAATCACAGAATCCACCGGATAATCACCCTCACCCGATGTACGCACCGACACGATCAAGGAGGAGAGAGGACATGGGTAGGAGACGGAGCACCGCGTCGCGGGACGCGGCCGGCGTCCACCACGTAGCCTCGCGGCTGAGCCACGAGGGGTTCCGCGCGACGGTCGTCCCGGGCGCCGGCGGCGCGGCCGAGGTGCTGGTGGGCCGGGCGGGTCGGGGCGTGTCGCGGTGAGGACCGCCGGGTGCCCCGAAGGCTTCGGAGACGAGGACGATGGCGTCGTTTGCGAGTGGCGGGTGGGCAAGGGTCTGGCCCTCGCCGACGACCCTGGACCGTTCGTTGTGCTGGTGGACCTTGGGCGCGCCGGCCGGTCGCCGCGGGCGTGGGTGGCGCTTTCGGAGGAGGTGCGCGAGCGCCTCGACCGGGCGGGCGGAGGCCAGGCTTACCGCTACCGCGCCACGGCCGAGGAGCTGGCCCCACGCGAGGAGGACTGGGACGCCGTCGAGGAGCACCCGCTCGCCGGGCGATCCTCCCAGACGGGGCGGATCATCAGGGAGGAGCTAGAAGAGGCATATGGGGAGGATTTCGTGGAGGCGCTGGACGAAGAGGCCGCGCGCCTCCTCGGCGCGGAGAACTCGACCCTCCGAAGCATCGCCGACGGGCGCTTCCCGGCGGAGGACCTGGCCGACGCCCAGGCCCTGCTCAGCGTCCTGTTCCGCCGTCACATGCAGCAGCAGCGGGACCGGAGAGAGGAGGAGTACCGGCGACAGAAGAAAGATAGAAGTGGATGAGGGGCGGTGATCAGCGCCCCGAACCGCCGGCCCCGTCCCCCCGCTCCAGCATCCCGAACAGGCCGGCCAGGGTGAGGTCTAGGCCCCTCGCCAGCCGGAAGGCCGTCCTCACGCTCACATTGACCCGGCCCCGCTCGATGGAGCTCACGTACGCCCGCTCGATCCCGCAGGCCTCGGCGAAGGCCTCCAGGGAGAGGCCGCGGGACGGCCTCAGCCTCCTGATCAGGTCCCCCAGCTCCGCGGGCAGCGCCTCCTCTTTCATGGGCGCCGACGGTAGATTGGTGCATACGTCGGGACCACGTTGCAGGCAACACAAAAACGCTGCACTGACGTCCGAGGAGGGCTGGGGAACCACGACCGAAGGAGCCACCGCGTGCGGGCCGACCGCGGTAGGAAGGACGCAAGACGAAGCCTGCTAACCGCTCGCGGCCAGGACGGGTCGGGGCGCCAGGGTAGGCCGCGCCCGCGCGAAGACCGGCTAAGGGTCTAGATCGCAACGTCTCCACAAGGGCTATGAGGGTCGCCGCCCCGGCGGGGGCTGGAGGAAGGAGAGGGGAATGTCAGGAAACCGACGCGACGGATTCGAGAGGGCGGTATGGCACGGCCTCATCGCCGGCATCGTGGCCGCACTGCTGGGCAAGAGGAGGAGCTACGAGGAGCTGCGCTCCCTCGTCCGGGGCTTCAAGGTCGCCGCCTTCTACGTCGCCCTGCCGGGCTTCCTCCTGGGCTCGTTGATGACCTTCTCTAGCCTGGACGGCGGGGGGCTCGGCGGCTTACTGGTCGGCGTCCCGCTCGCCTTTTTCTCCTTTTTCGCCCTTGCCTTTCTCCTCCCAAACTACTACCTGCTGCGAGGCGACCTCCGCAAGCGCGAGAGGGCCATGGGGACGGCCCGGAAGATCGCCGAAGGACGTCCTGTCGACCACACAGATCGTAGGACGTCGGGCGCCTTTGTCCGCCACGTCGGCGGAGGCATCTACCTCCACCGCGACGGCACTTACCGGGACGGGCGCTGGAACGAGATCCCCGACGACGACCCCAGGGTCAGGGAGCGCCTCGACGAGTGGTAGGAGGAAGGGCGCTAGGAGGCGGCCTCCCGAACGCCCCACGACCGGGGAGAGGGGTAGCATTCCGAGGTAGATCCTCGGCGCCCGAACCGCCACGGTGGACGCGGACGGGCCGGTCGAGGCGGACGTATCCTTCGGGGATGACACGACCTTCCGTCGCCTCCCGCGGCGGTTCGCAGCAAGTACTGGCGGGGGCACTCACGGCGCGTGTACCGCGAGAAACAAGGGTAGAGGCAACGGCGGACCCCGCCGGTGTCGTATCTCCTGCTTGTACGGGCTTTGGCGGCCCTCTGAGGCGGAAGCCGGGCGCCGGCGCCTAACCGTTCCCGTCCGCTTGGCGAGCCTCGTCCGGTTTGGCCTCGTCGTGCGCCGTGGAGGATCACCGAGCCGTGGTTCTGCCAGCGAGCCTCTCTCGGTGGGCCGGTCGTCGACGCGTAGGATTCGCGGGAGGGGGCACTTCGCGCCTCCCGGACCCGAGTCGAACAACGCATTCGGTTGGCGGTGCCGGATCTGGCACGCCGGCGCGTACCGGAGGCGCCGAGAACCCGACCTCCCCCTTCTCGCGCAGCTCGGCGGCGTGGGATCGGTAGCCGTCCACTGCGTCTGCCTCCAAGCGGAACTTCTCGAGCTGCCAGAGGTCGTCGAGGGCGGCGGTCAGAGGCCGCTCGGCTTCGGACGTCGTTGACCGGGGTTGGAGGTGCCCCCATAATGGACGCTTCGGGGCTCTCGTCGGGATATTCGTGGGGGGTATGTGTTGAAGTTCGCTCGTCTTTTGGCCCTCGTGGTCCTCGTGGCGGGCTTGTCGCTCGTGGCGTCCGTCTCCCAGGCGCAGGACGCCGGCGACTACGTAAGCGCCTGGACCGCGAGCCCCCAGCCTCCCTACGAAGAGGGCATCTCCCAGGACGGCTTCAGCGACCAGACCGTGCGCAACATCGTCCGCACCAGCGCGTCCGGGACCGCGTTGCGCGTCCGGCTCTCCAACGCGTTCGGGGAGCGGCCGCTGACCATCGGCGCGGCCTCTGTCGCCCGGCACGCGGGGGGCGCCTCGACCGTCGCAGGGACTGACCTGGCGCTGACCTTCGGCGGGGAGCCGTCGGTGACCATACCGGCGGGGAAAGACGTCTACAGCGACCCGGTGGCCTTCGAGGTCGCGACCGGGGAGGACCTGGCGGTCAGCCTCCACGTGGAGGGCGCAAGCGGGCCGACGACCTGGCACCAGCTCGCCCAGCAGACCTCTTACGTCTCCAACCCCGGCGACCACACCGACGACGCCGCGGGCACCTCTTTCACCAACGGGCTGCCCCACTTCTTCTTTCTCACCGCCGTGGACGTGAGCGGTAGCTCGGCCTCCGGCGCGGTCGTCGCGCTGGGGGATTCGATCACGGACGGCTACGGCTCCGCCTTCGGGACCGACGGCCGCTACCCGGACTACCTGGCGCGGCGCCTGCGGGCCGTGCCGCAGGCGCCGGCCGTGCTCAACGCCGGCATCTCTGGCAACCGCATCCTCCGCGACTCGCCCGAGTTCGGCGTGAAGGCCCTGGACCGCCTGGACCGCGACGTCCTCTCCCAGAGCGGCGTGACCGACATCATCCTCCTCGAAGGCATAAACGACATCCAGCAAACCCCCCACGTCTTCGACGCCGAGCGGATCACCGACGGCATGCAGGAGATCATCGACCGGGCCCACGAGGAGGGCATAGAGGTCCAGGGGGCCACGTTGCTGCCGTTCGAGGGGTGCATCTTCCCCGAATGCTACTCGCAGCGACAAGAGGAGACGCGCCTGGCGGTCAACGATTTCGTGCGCAACGGCGGCCAGTTCGACGGCGTCATCGACTTCGACGCCGTCCTGCGCGACCCCAACGACCCCGCGCGGCTCCTCCCCGAATACGACAGCGGCGACCACCTCCACCCCAACGACGCCGGCTACAGGGTCATGGCCGAGACGGTGGACCTGGCGCTGCTCGAAGACGATCAGACCGCGACCGAGGTACCGGAGACCGGCGGCATCTCGCCGGCGGTCGTGGTGCTCTCGAGCCTGGTGGTCTTGGCGACGGCCTCGCTGGGGTTCCGGAGGCTCCTCGCCAGCTGACAGCCCCCGGTCAACCGAGGACCTCCGGGACGCAAACTGCGACGGCCTCGCCGAGCTTGCGGTACCTCGAAGCGCTCGCCGCCGCACCTCTTGCACGGGTGTAACTCGGTCGCCATCTTCGCTTCCTCTGGGGTCGTGTGGGCGGTGGCCCTTGCGGCAGTCTCAGCGGTAGCCCTAGCGCTTGTCGACGTCGTGGCCGCCTCGGGCCGGTCCTGGCTCCGGACTATGCGGGATCGTGGACGCGAATTGCGGGGAATTAACCTTCTTGGAAATTCGAGCTTGCCACCTCGTCCCGACCGGCGCCCCGTTGCACGCGGCGGGAAAGCCCCAACGTGTTGTGCAAGCGGAGGGAGATCCTGCTTCGCTGGGGGTCCGACCCCGATTGTTCGCCCCCCGTGCTGAGGGTGGGTTACGGCCGTGTATCGGTAAGGTTAGGTCGACGGCTTTCCCGCGGACCCTTAGGTCGCGAACGCGCCGTGGGACGCGGCGCGTTGAACCTCAATCTGAGGTCGCCTAACCCTTCGGTGGAGGTTACCTACACTTCCACCACGGCCCCAGGCGAGACCCTTACTGAGGCCGCGACGGCGGTTAAATTCTGTCGCGTGCGACGCGACGGGGTTTCGGACGAGCCGGCGAGGGGGTGCCCGCTGGCTACTCCCTGGAGGCGGAGGGGCGGGACCGGCTGGTCCTCAGGCGCGCCGACGGCTCGGCGGCGTGCGCCTTCGCCTTCTCGGCCTTCGGCCCAACGCCCGACGCCGTCCGCCAAGCCGCCGAGGAGGACCACCTCCGGCGGCGGGCGCGGGGACTTGCCGGGGACGAGGAAACGGGGAGGGGCGGGTAGTGGTGGCCGCGCGCGAGGTCCGCACGTCGCTTGCCCACGGCTAGAATTCTACTCGCTGGATCGTTACTCACCACACTAGCTCTACCGCTCGGGACCGCCGCGCACAGCCCTGGCGGCATAATCGGGGCCACGGCGAAGGCCGAGCCGTCGGTAAAGGTCCCCTGGCGGTCCTCGCCGTGGACAGCTCCCTCTTCAGGCGCGCGAGGGCATTTGGGGGGCGTTAGGGATCCGCCCTTCGTAGGATGGGGGGGCGGACCCGTAGGCGTAGGGGGAGGATAAGGGCGTGGCGATAAGGCGTAGGATCTCGTTGAAGAGCCACGAGGGCAGCATCCGCCGGTGGGCCTCCGAGGGCAAGGACGACGCCTGGATAGCGCACGCTCTCGGGACCTCCTCCGGCAGCATCCAGTCCTTCCGCTCCCGCAGGTGCATCCCCACCCAAGCGATCCGTGGCGGCCGGGTCCACCCGAGACCGCTGCCGGGGATCGAGACCGATGACGCGGGCTCCCGCTACGAGGGCGTGATCGAGCGCGAAGCGGGCGGGCGCGTCGGCCTGTGGATGGACCCGGCCGTCTCCGAGGAGGCGGCATACCGGAAGCATTGGTCGGACAGGAGGAAGGTCTCTGTCCGAATCTCCGGGCGCAGGATGGTCATCGATGCGGACGACGGCGCGTGAGGAGGGGCGCTCCACCGAGAGGCGGCGGGATGGCGGCTCCCGTCCGGCGGGCGGGTAGGAGGCGCGGCCGTCCGAGGGGGTGAGGAACTCCGACCCCAACTGCGTGCCGATCTCGGCGAAGATCAACAAAGACGTGAGGTTCGCCATGGACAGGGTGCTGGCGGAGCAGAGCGAGCTCGCGGGGAGACCCGTCTACATGGCGGAGGTCATCGAGAGGCTCATGCGCTTCTACGTCGAGCAAGGCGACCCCTACCAGTTACTGGAGGACGCGAGGTAGGCTGATCGGGCAGGGCGGATCGACTCGGCGCCAGGGCCGCCGGTTCAGCGTCGAGGCGCTCGAGGAAGGGCCTCATCGGCCGTTGCTAGAAGCGGTGGCCGATAGGGCCCAGAGGTTACGCCGCGACCTCGTCGATGACGTCCAGGGCGGGGTAACTGCCGGCGTAGCCGCGCCTCGCGCAGAACAGCGTCCTGCGGTGGAGGATCGTGCCACACGTGAGCAGGTTGCTCAGGTACGAGTAGAGCGTTACGGCCGCCCAGGTGTTGGCGAGCGCGCGCTGCGGGTTGGAGACGACCTGCCCGCACGGCACCTCGCACGGCAGCATCTCCCCATCGTACTCTACGAGGTCGGGTATCTGCTCGGCCGGGAGCGGGACGGCCGTCCCCCCGCGCCGCCTGACGTCGCAGAGGACCTGCCCCTCCCACCCCGAGTCGCGGACGCGGGCGCGCTCCTTGGCGATGAGCATCCCGTCCTCCGGCAGCTCGACGGCGGCGTGGCCGGCGTCCAGGTAGACGACGTCCGTGTAGGAGGAGAGGCGCTCGTGCAGGAGGCGCCTGGTGGCCGCGTCGTCCACACACCCGACCACGATGGAGCCCTCCGGGGCCAGAGAGGCGAAGTCCATTGCGGGCGTGAGGTAGTGGGTGTAGGCCGAGACCTTCAGGCCGTGGGCGTCGCCATAGCGCTCCGCGAGGACGAGCGCCTTGTTCTTGCTTACGTCGCGCGCGGTCGCGCGCGGCTAGGAAGTACTGCCTCTTGAGGTTGCCCTCGGAGACCTCGTCGCCGTCGCAGAGCAGCGCGTCGGGGAGCGTGTCCGGGTTCTCCGGGGCGCGTTGTCCCAAAGGCGGCGCGGCCCACGCCTCCGCGCGCTCGGCCTTCAGGCCGTAGAGGAGCCGTGCGAGCTGCTGCAGGCAGTACCCCCCGGTCCCGCCGACGCCGAAGAGGACGACGCGGGCAGCAAACTCGTGTTCCACGTCTTCGGGACGGTCGCGGAGTTCGAGAGGGACCTAATTCTCCAGAGGACGATGGCGGGGCTCAAGGCGGCGAAGGCCAGAGGGCGGCATGGCGGCAGGCCGAGGGCGCTAGACGGGGGAAAGGCGAAGCTGGCGCGGCGCTCGAAGGACGATGGCGAGCACTCGGTTCTGCGGAGATCTGCTCCATGCTAGGAGTGGGTCGCTCGACCTTGTACAGGTATCTCGGAGGGCGACCAAGGAAGGTCGGCATGACCGTGACTGGCGAGAATGGCACGTATCCTTCGCAGAATCGGGTGGGAGGGGCTGCAGGAACCCTGGGGGGTGGAAGACCTGGCGGAATCGCCGGTGCTGCCGTCCGGGTCCGAGGGGGTCGAGTTGCGGCGCGACACGCAGCATCGCATCGAGGCCAAGATTCTGGGAACCTGGGAAGGAGCCCCGCCAATATGCTTCCCGACCTGGAGGAGACGGGGGTGATTTCGGTACAATGAGTTCCGCTGAGAAGGATTCCCAGGAAGTCAGCTGATCCTAGCCGGGAGCCCTCACACCGCCGTTGAGACATACGGACGAGAAACATTCGACCGAAGAAGGTTGACTATAGATACTCATACTCGCGGCAGACGAAACCACGTAGGTGCACCATGCTCTCTCCGTTGGGGTATGCGGCCAATCACCGCTCCCGTCCGGTGGGCCTCGCGAAGTAAATGTCTGTGAAAAGCACGCGTGTCGGTGCTGGATCTGACCGAGACCTGATCCGGCGCTGCCGGCAAGGCAGCGCCGGTGCGTGGCGGCGGGTGCTCGACAATTACGAGCGTTTGGTGTACTCCATACCCCTCAGGTACGGGTTGTCCGAGCATGACGCCGCCGACGTCGCGCAGATCACCTTCACCATCCTACTTCAGAGTCTCGATACGTTGCCTGACGATAGCCGCCTTGGCCCGTGGCTCGCAACCGTCACGCGCCGCCACACATGGCGCTTCATGGAACGCAACCGTCGCGAGACCGCGAGCGAGCACCTCGAAGACACGCGCCTCGCCCAGAGCGCCGTGCTTTTGGGCAAGCAGGACGCAGATTCCATAGAGCATTGGGAGCTAACCGAATGGCTGGACGCAGGCCTCTCGAAGATGGATCGACGTTGTCGAGAGTTACTGCTCGCGCTCTACCTCGAGCCCGAGCAGCCCTCCTACGCCCAAGTCGTTGAGAGAATGGGCATGCCTTTAGGGAGCATTGGTCCCACCCGTGCTCGCTGCCTGAGGCGTCTGAAACAGGTCCTTGGATAAGGGCTACCATACGGTTATCTGCGAACGTACCAAAAGTTGTGCATTTTTTGGTCTTCTTGAGAGCATGTGTTGTGTGTCACGTCAGACGAACGCTTTGGAGGTCGAGCCAGTGTTGGAGTCTAAAGATAACGAGTTCGCTCGATTGGTGGACTGGGTCGAGGGCCGTGTCTCCGAGCGAGAGGCCCGGATCCTCGAGAAGCAGGTGGCGTCCGACACTACGATGCATGACGACGTAATGTGGTTGAGGGCGTTCGCCCTGATTAGCGAGGCCACCGTGATAGGCTCGCCTCCGCCCGAGGTACGGGACACCCTAGTCGACCGCTTTGAGGAGTACGCGGAGGGCAAACGACGGTCCGGGTGGTTGAAGCGCGTGGTCGCGACGCTCTCGTTCGACAGTAACCTGCAACCGGCTCTCGGTTTGCGGACAACCGGCGCGCCGCAGTCGCAGCGGCAATTCGTCTATTCCTCCGAGGTCGCTGATGTCACCATCAACCTTCGGACGAGATCCTACGACGGGTTAGCGGATCTCTACGGCCAGATCTTCCCCGTAGACGGCACGGACCCTGGCGCTTTCGGTGCGCAACTGCTAAACGATGCCTCCGAAGCCGTTACTACCGCTACAAACGACATGGGCGAGTTCTCTTTTGGATCCGTGCCGCCCGGCACGTACGAGGTACTTGCGTGCAGCGACCAAGCGGAGATCCGGCTTTCAGGGGTCGAAGTGCGCCGCGGGATGTGAACTCAGCTTCTGACCATGACAAAGAGGCCGAGCTGCTGAGCGAACTATGGTCCTTGCCAACACTCGAGCAGCGACTGACGTTTCTAGAGACCATGGGCTTGCTCGACGCTGACGGCTTGGACCGGTTGCTCGATATGGCAGAGCGGTTGGTGGACGTCGATCCGGGCGAAGCGCACCGCTTGGCTGCCTTGTGTGCGGGCGCTGCCGACTGCGCCGCCACGCCCGCCGCTGTGCCGCGCGCATCTTACGTCCGCACTCAGACGTACATTGAGAACGGAGAGTTCGACGCGGCGTTGCGTATGGCCGACGAAGCTTACGAGGGGTACGTTGCCCTCGGGATGAACCTGCAGGCCTTGCGCACGTACGTCGGTCGGATGGCCGCAATCAAAGAGTTGGGACTCTACCGGGAGGCGCTCGATACCGGACAGATCGTCCTGGACGCTTTGGATGGCGTGGGCGAACTGACCGTGAGTCCTACGGATCAGCAATCCAAGCTGCTGAGCGCGCTCGTGCACCAGAACCGCGGTCTCTGCTTTGAACACATGGGTCGCTACGAAGAGGCGCTCGGCGCCTACCTGATCGCCGAGGAGCGCTACCGGGCCCTGGGCATGACCGAACGGCTTGGCGAGATACTGGACAACCGGGGTCGTATCTTCCTGCACCTGGGTCGGGGCAACGAAGCTTTGGAGGCCCACGAGGCCGCGGCGGCCGTCTTCGCCGAGGCTGACCTCAGATTCTCGCATGCCATAGCCCTCAGCAATATCGGAGAAGCGAACCGGCGACTGGCCAACTACGCACGCGCCCTCGAAGCGTTCGAGCAGGCGCGACGCCTGCTCGATTCTCTCGACGCCTTGGTAGAGAGAAGCACGCTCTCACTGGACATGGCAAATGCCTACCTGGAGCTCAATCTGTACTCGGAGGCGCTGGACTATTATCGGGAAACGAACGAGTTGCTACGGGGTATGGGCTTGGCCCATGACAGAGCACGGGCTCTGTGGGGTATGGGGATGGCGCTAGTCGCCCTCTCGCGGTTCGAGGGGGCTGAGGAGGCGCTGGGTGAGGCCGCGGACCTCTTCGCGGCCGCCGATAACGCGCCGCTGCTCTCGGGCGTGATGCTAGAACGGGCATCCTTGATGGCCACTCGCGGGGACCGGGAAGTCGCGTTGGCTACGGCGCGGCGGGCGCTGAGCCTCGTCTCCGAGGGCGACTGGCCGGCGCAGCGCGTGTACGCCCACCTGCGCCTCGCCGACTTGCTGCTCCCGGACGCGACCGAGGCCGAGAGGCACCTGCTCGCGGCCAGCCACTTGGCCGAGCGCCTGGCGCTACCGCAGCTGCGCTACCGACTGAACGAGCGGCTCGGGCGGCTGAAACGCCTGCAGGGTCGTGACGAGGAGGCGCGAACATTGCTCGAAGCCGCGGTGGCAGAGATCGAGCGGCTGCGCGGTACCGTCACCCAGGACGTGATGCGCGCCTCCTTCTTGCGGGACAAGGTCGCCCCCTACGAAGACCTACTGTTGCTGTACGTTGCCCAGGGAGACGAGGAAGGCCTGTGGCGTGCCTTTACCGTCGCCGAGAAGGCTAAAGCGTCCGCCTTGGTAGACCTACGTACCGGAGTCGTGGGGAGAGGGCCTGCCAGGCCCATGGGCACCAAACTGGAGCAGCGGCTTCGGGACCTGCAGGCCGACCTCAACGCTACCTACAACCGCTTGTTTAGCTTTACCGAGGTCGAAGATGAGCAGCATGTGGCCGGCCAGGACCTGCAAGAGCGCGCCGTCCAGCTTGAGCGCGAGATCAGCCGCCTGAGCCTGCGCGTGCCTTCGTCCGACCCGTTTACAAACCCTATCTCGTTAACGGATGTTCGGGGAGGGTTCCAGCCCGACGTGGTGTTCCTGGCCTACCACATCGTGGGCGACGAGATCATGGCGTTCGTCAACGCGGCGAACAATATTCGGATCGTCCGAAACCTCGGCCCGGTTGCGGCGGTAGCGCAGCACTTGCAGCTGTGGAGCATACAGATGGACCAGTTTCGTGCGGGTCCCGAGTTCGCCAGGCGACACATGCCGATGCTCGAGCGTCCGGCACGACGCATACTGACTTCCCTCCACGACGTATTGTTGGCGCCGGTCGAGGCCCTCTTGGAAGAGATGGATGCCCGGGATCCTAACGAAGATTACGCACCGGGCAAGCTGGTTATCGTGCCTCACGGGCTGCTCCATCAGGTGCCGTTCCACGCCCTGTTCGACGGCGAGCGATACCTCCTGGAGCGGTTCGAGATCTCCTACGCCCCCAGCGCGCGGGTGTATTCGCTCTGCCAAGAGCAGGCGCCGCGGCGGTTGGGCAAGGCGCTGGTGATGAGCGTGACCGACCCCCTCATCCCCGCCGTCGGGGAGGAAGCTCGAGCCGTCGCCCGGTACCTTCCCGGTGCCCGAGTGCTTAGCGACGAGCAGGCCACCTCGGATGCGCTCCGGAGCGCATCCTCCGCTTGTTCTATCGTGCACCTGGCCTGCCACGGTTTGTTCAGGGCCGACAACCCAATGTTCTCGTCGCTCAAGCTGCACGACGGCTGGCTTACCGCCGCCGAGGTGATGCGGTTGGATCTCGCAGGCGCCCTCGTCACCCTGAGCGCCTGCGAGTCGGGGCGCAACGAGGTGCTCGCGGGTGACGAGCCCATAGGCCTGACGCGGGCTTTTCTCGGTGTGGGAGCCTCGACGCTGGTCGTGAGCCTGTGGCTCGTGCAGGACGAAGCGACGGCCTTGCTGATGGACAAGTACTACGAGCGGTTGCGCGCCAATGCGGGACCTGCGGAGGCCCTGCGCGCCGCCCAGCTCGCGATCAAGGACGAGTATTCGCATCCCTACTATTGGGCGCCCTTCGTCGTCGTAGGGAAGCGGTAGCGCGTAACGATCGAAGCCGAGGCGAAGCCGTGAGAGGAGATGCCGCGCTGATTACGGCGTGGGGGCGAAGATAACCCCCGAAACCACGTTCTATTGGATCTTCTTTTTTTGCGTTTTGTGCGTGTTTGTCAGACTGTTTACACAAGTGCCGCACAACTTTTCCTTACACTAATGAAGGCAAACGTATTTTTATTCGGTTAGCGTCGCATATACTAACCGCCGGAGGGTAAGTCTCCGCTGCGACAAAGGCAACCCCGCCGCGAGGCGGGTGAGCGCAAAGCCACGGGCCTTTAAGAGGCAGCCGGGTTATCGAACAATCGGGAAGCCCAAAAGGGTTCCCGGGAAGGAGATGCGGATGGGTTTTCGCCGTAGTGACGAGTTTGCGAGGTCCGAGAAGTCCTTTGCTTCGGTCTCGACCGCGGTACACCTTCCGAGAAGAGACCAAGCGCTCTCGCAACGCTCGATCGCGATGGGTGCGCTCGCTTTGTCCATGTTCCTGCTGGCGTTGTTGGGCGTTGCCGGCCCCGCGCGAGCCCTCGTAGGGGGGGAGGGCTTCGAGCCTGGTCAAGTCGTCGTGAAGCTCAACCCGACCATCGGCTCCTCCATAGAAAAGGTCAATGCCGATTACGGCTTGATCACACTCGACAAACTCCCGGGCGGCGATGGCATCTACCTGCTCGAGGTGCCGGCCGGTTCGGACACGCAGGGGGTGGTGAGGCGGTTGGTGGACGATCCGCGCCTGTTGTACGCCGAGCCGAACTTCGTCGCCGAAGCGCCCGAGGACCATGCGGGCGACGGCAGGCACAACGCCTACGGCATAAGCGACACCAGCGGGTATTCCGAGGATTACGCGGCCTCCGCGCTCGGCCTGCCGTGCGCGGCCACCGCCAGCTTGGGCCAAGGCACAACCGTGGCCGTCGTAGACACCGGCGCGCAGCTCGACCACCCGGACTTGGAGGAGAACTTCGAGGGGGTCGCGCGCTACGACTTCGTGGAGGATGACCGCAACCCCACGGAGCGCGAGGTCGGCCTGGACGCCGACGGGGACGGCCTCGAGGACGAGCTGCTTGGCCACGGCACGCACGTGGCCGGGATCGTGGATCGCATGGCGCCCGCGGCCGAGATCATGCCGCTCAGGGTGCTCAACTCCGAGGGGCGCGGCAACATCTTCACGATCGCCAAGGCCATCGTCCACGCCGAGAGCAACGGGGCGGACGTGATCAACCTCTCCCTCGGCTCCTCGCGCCGATCGGCCACGCTCCAAGGCGTGATCAAGGATACCGTCGAGAACGGTGTGATCGTCGCCGCTGCCGCAGGCAACTCGAACAGCAACCTGCCGCACTATCCGGCGGCCGGAAACGGAGCCGCTGCCTCCGCGGACGGGCTGGTGGCCGTGACCGCGGTAGACAGGTATGGTAAGAAGTCGGGCTACTCCAATTACGGGGCCTGGGTGGACATAGCCGCACCGGGCAACGGCATCCGCAGCACCTTTCCGGTGGGCATGTACGCAAACTGGAGTGGAACATCCATGGCGACGCCGTTCGTCTCCGGCCAAGCGGCGCTCATCCACGCGGTCTACGGTTCGCTTGGTCCCGCGGGCGCAGAGGCGAAGATGCGCCACAGTGCCCAGTCGCTAACTTTGCAGAACCCGACCTACGTTGGCATGCTTGGCGCGGGCCATGCGGACGCCTGCGCCAGCCTCTACTAGCCTCGATTGCGCGGCTTCCAAAGCCCTCGTCAACTTTTCGGTGCATCGGTGCCCCTCCCCTAGAACCGCTGACCCGGAAGGAGGTTGGAACGACGGAACCCGCACGGCCCCCGGGGGCCGTGCGGGTTCCCGGTAAGGCCGCGGATCCGCTGTCTAATGCCGATGGTATAAATGAACGATGAAACCCCAGAGGCGCAAGAAGCAACACAAGGAGCCTGCGCACCTCCTCACAGACGCCATGTGGCACGCGAGGGAAGCGGTTCTGATCACCACAATGGAATTGGACCCGCCCGGGCCGGAAATCGTCTATGTGAACGAGGGCTTCTGCCGGATGACCGGCTACGCCCGCGCGGAGGTTATCGGAGAGACGCCGCGTATTCTGCACGGCCCGAAGACCAACCGGGCGCAGCTTGACCGGCTGCGCCACCAACTCGCTTCGGGACAGCCTTTCGACGGCGAGACCATCAACTACCGCAAGGACGGATCGGAGTACGTGATCGAGTGGTATATCGTGCCGCTCCGTGATACCGCTGGGGAAATAACACATTGGATGGCGATCCAGCGAGACATCACCGAGCGCAAGGTCCTCGAGGAACAGCTCCGGTACCAGGTGCTCCACGATCCCTTGACCGGGCTGCCCAACCGAATCCTATTTATGGAACGCCTCGAACACGCCTTGTCCTTAGCCAACCGGAAACCGAGACTCAATGCCGTGCTGTTCGCGGACTTGGACGACTTTAAAGTCGTAAACGACTCCCTAGGACACGAAGCGGGTGACGACTTGCTTACGCAGGTGGCCCGGCGCTTCCGGTCTAACCTGAGGTCAGAAGACACGATCGCTCGCTTTGGGGGAGACGAGTTCGGTATCTTGCTGGAGGATGTCCCCACAGCAAGCTACGTAGCCAACGCCGCAGAGCGGATCGTAGACAGTTTGCGCGAAGCCTTCTTGGTGAAAGGGCGGGAGTTGGCCATCACCTGCAGCTTGGGAATCGTGCTGGCCGCTTCCTCCCGGGAGCGGCCCAATGAGCTGATACGAAAGGCCGACGTCGCCATGTACGAAGCCAAGCGTGAGGGCAAGCAGCGTTTCGCTCGGGAGCTAATGCGAAAGGCCGACATCGCCATGTATGGGGCCAAGGGGGGAGGCAAGGCCCGCTACCAGATGTTCGATCCTGACATGAACACTCGTGCCCTCAAGCGCTTTGATTTCGAGAGCGACCTGAAGCGGGGCCTCGAAAGGGGGGAGTTCGTGGTCTACTATCAGCCGAAGGTCTCCCTTGCAACCGGCAATATCCTCGGCCTGGAAGCGCTGGTACGCTGGGAGCATCCGGAGCTCGGCCTAGTGCCGCCCTCGGAGTTCATCCCTGTTGCCGAAAACTCGGGCGTGATCGTCGATATAGGACGATGGGTGCTCCAGGAGACATGCGTTCAGCTGCGTCGCTGGCACGATAGCCACGCGAGCGAATCGTCCCTGCGGGCGAGCGTGAATCTCTCGGCGAGGCAGTTCCGCACCCCAGATCTGGCCGGCGGTATCGCGGGGGTCCTTAAGGAAACGGGCTTGGATCCCGAGAGCCTGGAGTTAGAGATTACGGAGACTGTGGTGATGGATGACGCACAGGCGACCCTTGGCATCCTTGAGACCCTGAAGTCTCTGGGGGTGAGGCTGGCTATAGACGACTTCGGAACGGGCTACTCATCACTTGCCTACCTTAAGCGCTTCCCGGTGGACACGCTAAAAATAGACCGCCTGTTCGTCGCAGGGCTGGACAAGAGCGTCGAGGACGAGGTGATCGTGGCGGCCATGATCGGGCTTGCTCGGGATTTGGGCCTCACAGTCATACCCGAAGGGGTAGAAACCCTCGAACAACTCCGACGGTTGCGCAAGGCGGGGTGCGACGTGGCTCAGGGGTACTACTTTTCGAGGCCGTTACCGCTCGAAGCGATGACTGCCATGCTTCGCCGTAACCTACTAGGCGGCGGTCCTTGGACACTACAGGATACGTCGTAGAACTCGATCCCACGGTTGCTGCAATAGCTCTCCGCTTGCGCACCACGGATTTGCATTTTCTGCTTAGATCCTCCGCCATTCTGCTAATTCTTATTCTCGCGGCTGCCACTTGCAGTCAACCTCTTGGGAGCCTGTTTTGTTATTTGTAACATTGTATTGTAAGAGATACGCCTCCTTGTCTTGTAGCCGTGTCCGGCCTTCTTCATGCCCCTACTCGCCCGAGTGCGTGGAGAAACTGTTTGGAAATTCTCAGCCAAGGGCTAGACGCCTCACCATCGGCCGGATCATGGCCGCGTAGACGAACGCCTCCGCGCTCGCGCAAAGCCTCTCGTGGTCCTTGCCCATCCTCCTGTTCTGCCCCAACCACGAGAACGTCCGCTCCACCACCCACCTCCTCGGCAAGGCCACGTACCCTTTAGGCGGCATGAGCTTCTGCCGGTCGGGCTTCTTGCCCCCCGCTTTGGCCCGTTCCTCCGCCCAAACCTTGGCCACCTTCTCGGGGACGGGCCTCTGGGCGGCTTGCGCACCACCTCCACGCTCGAGCCCAAAACCTCCTCTGCCCACCTCCTGCCCCTTCCCTCGTAGCCGGCGTCCAGCCACGGGTGCTTCGGACGCGAAAGCCCGCCCCGTGCCGACTCCAACAGCAGCTTCAGGCCGTCCTGGTCGGGCACCTTCGCGCTGTGCACCTTGGCTTTGAGGACCAACCCTTCGGTGTCCACCAAGAGGTGACGCTTTCTGCCCCTCACCTTCTTGTTGCCGTCGTAGCCCCTGTGCTCTCCTCCTACGCCTGTGGTCTTGGTCGTCTGAGAGTCGGCTATGCCCGCGCTAGGCAGCGGGTTCCTCTCGAGGCGGACCCTTACCCGCTCGCGTAGCGTGGCGTTGAGGTGTTCGAAGGTCCCGTCCGCGCGCCACCTCCCGAACCACCAGTAGACGGTCTCCCAGGGCGGGAAGTCCCTTGGGAGCAGCCGCCAGGGGCAGCCGCTCATTAGCACGTAGCAGACGGCGTTGAGGACCTCGCGGGCGGCGTGGGTTCTCGGTCGTCCTCGCTTGTTGGGGCCTGGGACATGGGGCTTCAAGCACTCCCACTCGCCATCGGATAGATCGCTCGAATAGCACTTTTCCATGCTCGGGAGCGTACGTCATCGACCTACCCCGATCGCTTTTCCAAACAGTTTCTCCACGCACTCCGGTGAATAGGGACAAGGATTAGGGCCGGGGTTCTCAAGACCCCCAGGGCTCCGCTAAACCGCTACCAAACCGCCCTGTCGCCCCCACGCCCCGTCCCGGCGCCTTCAGTGAGCCTCTCCAGCGACCTCCGTTCCGCCTCTTCGAACAGCTCGAGGCGGGCGTCGGTGTCGAGGTAGGGCAGGGGGTCGAGGTGGCCGCACCGCGGACACCGTAGCGCCTCGGTGCGGCTGGCCCTCAAGACGGGCTCGCGGTCCTCCACCTCGCCAACCCGGCCGCAGTAGCAGGCCTCTCTCACTTGTGTTGCCCTCCCCCCTGCTTTTGGTCTGTGCCCGGGGCTCCGGACCAGCGCCCTAGGCTCTTCCGGCCGGGGGCGCCTCGACGGCCCGGTTGATCCGCTCGACGGCTCCCTCGGGGTCCTCGACCTCCACCACCAGCCGCTCGTAGGCCTCGTCTTGCAGCCGGATCACCACCGCCTTGTCCGCGCACGAGTGGCGGGGGTT
>CADCVH010000088.1 GCA_902806085.1 uncultured Rubrobacteraceae bacterium
GTCCGCTTCCTGTCGGACATCCCCCCGATGGACTCGCCGTCCACCCTTACCTCGCCGTCCGAGAGGTCGTCGAGGCCGGAGAGGACGTTGAGGAGCGTCGTCTTCCCGCAACCCGAGGGCCCCATGATGGCGACCATCTCCCCGCGGGCTATGCCGAGGTCCACGCCCCGGAGCGCCCTCACGCGCAGGCCGCCGGCCTCGTAGACCTTCTGCACGCCGGCGGCCTCGATCATCAGGTCCGTGCCGTCTACCACGGAATCTCCTCGCTCCTCGAATCCTGCCGTCTTCTCGACAAACATCCCGGCCTCCTCCACGCCTCTACACTACGTCCCAGACCCTAAGCCGGTTGCGGGAAAGGCGCATCGTCCGGGAGGCTGAATCCTTCTAAGCCTTCGGGTCGAGGCTCCGAGCCTACTCTCTCCGCCCCGAGGCCAAAAGACCGAAAACGGTAGCGCCGGCCGACCGTTAGCCGGCGGCTTGATCCCGCATCTCGCGCAACCGATCCTCGAGCGCTTCGGGCGCGACGCCCAGCCGCGACAACATCCTGACGGCCGTTCCGTCCCCGTTGGCGAGTATCCCGAGCAGGACGTGCTCGGTGCCGAGGTGGTCGTCCCCGAGCCTTCTCATCTGCCTGCGCGCCTCCACCAGCGCGTTCTTCGCCCTGGGGGCGTAAGGAATCTTGCGCCCGTAGGGAATACCCATATCGAAAGCGTCTCCCGCCTCCCTGCGTATCTCTTCGAGGGAGACCCCGATGGAGGCCAGGGCGTCGGAGAGCATCTCCTCTGACTCCGTCCTGGCGCCCTCCAGCGTCACGCCCAACGAACGTAGCGCCTCGGCGCCCACACCCGCGTCGGCGCTGAGGATGCCCAGCAGCAGGTCTTCGTCCCCTAGCGAGTCGTGGCCCAGCATCCTCGCCTCCTCGAAGGCGGCCTCCAGGCTCTCGCGGGACCTGTCCCCGGAACGGTTGAAGATCACAAGTCCTCCCTTCCAGGCGGCCGGCCCGGATACTTCGCCCGGATTCGCTTCGCGTGCTTTTTGTGCACGGCCTGCTTGCTCACCCCCAGCACCTCCGCGATCCGGGCCCACGACCAGCCCAAGACAAAAGCGTTCTCCACCTGCGCCGCCTCCAACGCCTCCAGCGTCCGCCTCAAGGCGACCACCGCCTCCAGCCCCTCCCTGGGATCCTCCGGCCCACCAACCCGCGTCCTCGTCTTCTCGTTCATGCGTCAATTATAATTGACATTCGTCAGTTCGTCAACCAAAGTTGATGAACTGACGAAGCTTGGAACCCACCGAAGCGTTTGTGGTTGCGGGAATATAATCGTTTCATGATTCGCACCGTGACCGCGACGAGGTACGTTACGCCCCTGCGCGAGGGGGGGTCGTTGCCGGCCATCGTCGAGGCGGATGATCTCGGGACGTACGTGCTGAAGTTCCGTGGGGCGGGGCAGGGGCGCAAGGCGCTCATCGCGGAGCTCGTCGCGGGTGGTATCGGGCGCGCCCTGGGCCTCGCGGTGCCCGAGATCGTGCTGGTCCGCGTCCACCCGGACCTCGGCCGGGCCGAGCCCGACCCAGAGATACAGGACCTCCTCCGCGCGAGCGGGGGCCTCAACCTCGCCCTGGACTACCTGCCCGGCTCTTTGGGATTCGACCCGCTCGTCGGGCCACCCGGCGGCGACCTCGCCTCCCGCATCCTGTGGTTCGACGCGCTCGTCCAGAACGTGGACCGGACGCCCCGCAACACGAACCTGCTCGTCTGGCACGGGAGGCTCTGGCTCATAGACCACGGCGCCTCGCTCTACTTCCACCACAACTGGCCGGGCCGCGACGGGCCCTCCCTCGAAGCCGTGGCCCAACGGCCCTTCGCGGCGGCCCGCGACCACGTCCTGCTGCCGTTCGCGGATGGGATCTCGAAGGCCGACGCGGACCTGGCACCCCGTCTCACGGCACAGGTCCTGGAGGGGATAGTAGGTTCGATCCCGGACGAGTGGCTCGCGGCCGAGCCCGGGTTCGGGGATCCCGGCGCCGTTCGCTCGGCCTACCTCTCCTACCTCGACTCGCGCCTGCGGGAGCCGCGCGTGTGGGCCCACGCGCTCGAAGAGGTAAGGAGGGAATCGCTTGCCTAGCCCCTTCGAGTACGCCCTGCTGCGCGTCGTCCCCCGCGTCGAGCGGGGCGAGTTCGTGAACGCCGGGGTAGTCCTCTACTGCCAGGAGAAGCGCTTCCTGGATGCCGCCATAGACCTACACCCCGAGCGGCTGCGCCTGCTCGACCCGCGCCTCGACGCCGAGACCGTGCGGGCCCACCTGGAGGCCGCGCGCCGCGTCTGCGCCGGCGGTCCCGGGGCCGGGCCCATCGGCCTCCTGCCCCCCGTCCAGCGGTTCGGGTGGCTCGTGGCCCCCCGCAGCACCGTCGTGCAACCGGGGCCCGTCCACACCGGGCTCGCCGAAGACCCCGGGGAGGCCCTGGATCGCCTGCTGCAGGCGATGGTCAGCCCGCCGGGGTAGAGGCCCTGAGGTATCAGGGGCGTTGGTCTCGCCTTCAAGCGGGGTTCAGGAACGCGGCGATGCGGTCGTTGAGCCTGGCGAGGGTCCTTTGCGAGGGGACGTGGTGGTCGTCGGGGAGGGCTTCCGCTTCGAGGTTGAGGATGATCTGCCGGGCGCGGGGTATCACCCTCGCGGCGGGGAAGAACAGGTCGTTCTCGGCGGAGAAGAGGAGCGTCGGCGATTCGTACCCGGCAAGCTCCTCCCCGGTGGCGGCCCGCGGGAGTTGCCTGTCCAGCTTTACGTGCCTGTAGACGAGGCCGAGCTGGCGGACGTACGGCTCTTCGAGGTCGGTCAGGATCGGGCGCGCGGCGCGGAGCAGGCGCTCCCGGTTCGGGCGGGCGCGGTAGAGCAGCATGGGCAGGGCGGTCTCCCGGATCATCGGCCAGATCGGGCCGGCGGCGAGGCCGGCGGGCGAGACGAGCGCAGAGGCGGCGACCCGCCCGGGCGCGAGGCCCGCCAACCGCAGCACGAGGCCGGCCCCGTAGGAGATCCCGACGAACGGCGCCGTCGCGAGGCCGAGCCCGTCGAGCACCTGCAGGAGCCACCGCGCGTGCCCGTCGCCCCTGGCGGAGGGCCGGGTCCGGGCGCTGCGTCCCGGCTGGCCGATGATGTCCGGCGCGTGGAGCCGGAACGTCCCCGCGAGCGGCAGGAACCACGAGAGGCACAGCGGGTTCAGGAAGTTCCCGCCAGGGAGGACCACCAGCGGCGGCGCGTCCTCGGGGCCCGCCAGGATCACGTGCGTCTCCCCAAAGCTCGTGCCGATGCGGCGGGTCTCGCATCCGGGCCCGAGCCGCGCGAGCGCCTCGTCGTAGAGGGCCATCAGCTCCGCCTCGCCCCCGGGGCTGCGGTAGACGGGGTCGCCGCTCACGCGACGACCGGTCGAAATGGCGCCGGAGTAGCCGGGGCGTCCTCCGCGGCGGCCGTTCGAAGGGTCAGCAATACGCCACCGGACAAGGTGTGTTCTTCGGCCTCGTAGGAAATCGAGGCCTCTCCCTACCCGCGGTCCCTCTCGAGCAGGACCATCATGATGACGCCGGCGAGGATGAGGTCCTCCTCCTCTTCGGAGAAGTCCTTGAGCTTCTCCATCCGGAAGCTGCTCTCGAAGACGGACCTCTGCTTGGCGACGCGCAGCGCGGGTCCGCCGCGCAGGTCCACGATGTACGCCGGGTTGAAGAAGAGGCCTCCCAGGGCGTCGCCGAACGGGACGGCCTCCATCAGGCCGTCGAGCACCTTTACCCAGGGGTTCTCCTCGTGGATGGACCCGATGTTGCTGCCGGAGGAGTTCGTCAGGGCGTAGGTGCTCTTCCAGAGGGAGCGCACCCCCTCCTGGCGCACGGCCCCGAGCGGCGTCCCGTCGGGGAGGGCGATGGAGTAGCTCGCCCCGAAATCGAGCATCCTGTCGGCCTTTATGCGGAAGAGGAGCTTCTTCTGGCCCTCGTCCGCGTAGACGCCGACGTCCTCTTTCAGCCTGAACTTCTTTTTTCGGACGTAGGCCACGAGGTTCCCGCCCGCGTCGGTCACCGAGACACGGGTGCCGATGGTCGCTATCTTGAACCTCAGGTCCAGCGGGTAGTGCATCACGCGCCGATCTCCTTCCCCATCTCTCCCCACGCATCTCCGTACGGACGCCTCAACAGGCGCGTAACCTCCCGCGTGCGCACGAGGTCCTGGCGCCTGAGCTCGTGCAGGAAAGCGACGAGCTCAAGATCCTCGTCCCTCTCGGCCTGCAGGATGTGCGCGTCGTAGGATTCGGCGCTCTCCAGGACGGCGAGCAGGAACTCCGTCAGCTCGCCGTCCCTGGTCCTCGCGGCGGACCGGAGCGGCGTCTTCCCCGGCGGTCCATCTCTCTTCGCGTGTAACACAGGCTTCTCCTTCCCTGCCGTTCCATCATACTCCTACGCACGGTACCGGCAAAAGGCTTCAAAACGAGGGGGGCGGAAGCTTGCAGCTTCCGCCCCCCTCCGTCGGTTTCTTGTTCCTGGCTGATGGCCGCTCGCTTACAGCCCTCTCTCTAGCGGTTCTCGATCAGGTCGGCCACTATCGGGTAGCGGTACTCGCCGTCCTTGCCGACCTTGTATGCCGCGTAGCCCATGTGGGCGAAGGGGACGACGGTGAGGATCAGCATCGCCGGGATGAGCAGGAAGCCCACGAGCACGAACGTCAGCCCGATGGTCAGCGCCCACCCGACGCCGAGGATCGCGAGCCAAGCCCCCTGGTAGGCCGCCGACTGCAGCGCGTTGAACGCCACCTTCGGCGAGCGGTCCCTGTAGACCAGCCACACGACGAGCGCCGCCACCGGCCCCAGGAACAGCGTGAAGATGTTGAGGAACCCGCTAAGGTGCGAGAGCACCGACCACGTCCTCTCCTCGCGCGTCCCCATGGCGACGGGCCCGTGCCCGACCGCCTCGTCCCCGATGGCCCGATAGCCCGCCCGGTCCTGCCCGGCGTGCTCCTCTTCCACGGCGCGGGGCCCGGCGGGCTCCCGCCCGGCCTCCGGCTCCTCGGAGATCCCGTAGTTCTGTTCCCTAGACTCCATGCTGGTTCCTCTCTATCGTTTTCCAGCCTACGGGTCTAAGTTACGACCGCCACCCCCCGCGCGCATCGGCCCCCGGACCGAAAAGGGGTAGTCCTTCGGGTGGACGCCTAGGGCTAGGCATCAGGAAGGGCAGCGTAAGGAAGCGCATATCTCGCGGTTCCCTGGAATGGGACAGGCCGAACGGCCACGTCCTGGTTTGGCTGGCCCCCTAGGCGCTCGCCTCGATGAGCGCGGGGTCGGTGAGGACGGAATCGCTGACCACCGGGCGGCGAAGCCGCTGGTGGTGGAACTGTTCGCGCCGGCGGCCGCCTTGGCGTCGCGCGATCTATCCTGGCGCCCCCCTCCTTCCACCTCCAATATACAGCGCACCGGGGGCTTGCTTCAAGCCCCCGGTGGTGCCGCATAATTCCGGCCGAAGCCAGAACCTGCGGAGATCGGAGGGGCGGGATTGTGTGCTGTGCGTACTACGCAAGGGTCGGTGCACTTCTTACGCAGTCAGGAGTACGGGGGCGCCCTTTGCTAGAGGGAGGTGAGCGGATGGGCTGCTACGTGTTGAGTTTTGAGGAGATCGACCAGACGCAGGTAGCGTTCGTTGGCGGCAAGGGCGCGCACCTGGGGGAGCTTTCGCGGATCGAAGGCATCCGTGTGCCGGCTGGCTTTTGCGTGACGACGGACGCCTTCCGGCGGATCATGGCGGAGGCACCGTCGATCGACGATCGGCTCGATAGGCTGTCGCGCCTGAGTCCGGACGACCGGGGGGCGATCCGCGCGCTCAGCGCGGAGATCCGCCGGACCCTCGAAGGGATCGCCATCCCCGAAGATCTGGCGGCGGCGATCACCGGCCCGCTGGTCCAGCTCGGCGAGAGAGCCGCCTACGCCGTCAGATCCAGCGCGACGGCGGAGGACTTGCCGACGGCCTCCTTCGCGGGCCAGCAGGACACGTACCTGAACGTCGTGGGGCCGGCGGCGATCCTCCAGCACGTCAGCCGGTGCTGGGCCTCGCTCTTCACCGAGCGGGCCGTGACCTACCGCCTGCGGAACGGCTTCGACCACCGGAAGGTCCACATGGCCGTGGTCGTGCAGCAGATGGTCTTCCCGCAGGCGTCCGGCATCCTGTTCACGGCCGACCCCGTCACGTCCAACCGGAAGGTCGCCTCCGTGGAGGCCAGCTTCGGCCTCGGCGAGGCCCTGGTCTCCGGCCTGGTGAACGCGGACGTCTACAAGGTGCGGGACGGCGAGGTCGTCGCCAGGACGGTCGCGACCAAGCGGCTCGCCCTCCGCGCCGCGCCGGCGGGCGGGACGGAGGAGCGCGCGATCGAGCCGGGGCGGCAGGACGATCCCGCGCTCACGGATGAGCAGGCCGTGCGGCTCGCGCGGCTGGGCCGGAGGATCGAAGCGCACTTCGGCCGCCCCCAGGACATCGAATGGTGCCTGGTCGACGATGGCTTCCAGATCGTCCAGAGCCGGCCGATCACCACGCTCTTCCCCATCCCCCCGGCCGGCGACCAGGAGAACCACGTCTACGTCTCCGTCGGTCATCAGCAGATGATGACCGACGCCATGAAGCCCCTGGGGATCTCCTTGTGGCAACTGACGGCAGGCCGGCCCATGTACGAGGCCGGCGGGAGGCTGTTCGTCGACGTCACCCGGGGCCTGGCTTCGCCAGCGAGTCGCGCGGGCCTCCTGGCGGCCCTGGGGAAATCCGATCCGCTGATCGGGGACGCGCTGCAGACCATCGTCGAGCGCGAGGACTTCCTGCCATCCCTCCCGGACGAGGGTCCTGCCTGGGCACCGGCTGGCGGCGCGCCAGCCCCGATCGAGACCGATCCGGCCATCGTCGCCGGGCTGATCGGGCGCGGCCAGGCCTCCCTCGCCGCCCTGAAGCGCGACATCCCGGCGAAGTCCGGGCCGGCGCTGCTCGACTTCGTGTTGGAGGACATCCAGGAGCTGAGGCGGATCCTGTTCGACCCGCAGAGCCACCGGGTGTTCATGACCGCGATAGAGGCCACCTGGTGGCTCAACGAGAACATGCGGGCGTGGCTGGGCGAGAAGAACGCGGCCGACAAGCTCGCGCAATCCGTCCCCCACAACGTCACCTCGGAGATGGGGCTGGCGCTGCTGGACGTCGCGGACGCGATCCGCCCGCACCCGGACGTGGTGGCTTTTCTGCAGCACGTCGAGGACGAGGCCTTCCTGGACGAGCTGCCCAAGCTCGCGGGCGGGCGGGCGGCGCGAGACGCCATCCGGGCCTGGCTCGACAAGTACGGCATGCGCTGCGTCGGCGAGATCGACATCACGAGGCCGCGTTGGAGCGAACGCCCCACCACGCTCGTGCCCCTGATCCTCGGCAACATCAAGAACTTCGAGCCGGGCGCCGGCGGGCGGCGCTTCGAGCAAGGGCGCCAGAAGACCCGGAAGAAGGAACGGGAGCTGTTGGAGCGCCTGCGGGCCTTGCCGGATGGAGAGCGGAAGGCCGAAGAGGCCAGGCGGATGATCGACCGGGTCCGGACCTTCAGCGGGTACCGGGAGTATCCGAAGTACGGCATGGTCAGTCGATACTTTGTTTACAAGCAGGCCTTGATGGAAGAAGCCGGACGCCTTGAGCGGGCCCGCGTGCTTCGTGAGAAGGAAGACATCTTCTACCTCACGTTCCACGAGCTCCAGGACGTCGCGCGCACGAACCGGGTGGATGACCGGCTCATCCGCGGGCGCAAGGACGCGTTCAGGTCGTACCGGGCGCTCACGCCGCCCCGGGTGCTCACGTCGGACGGCGAGGCCATCGCCGGGGCGTACCGACGCGACGATTTGCCGGCCGGCGCGCTGGTCGGCCTACCGGTCTCCGCCGGGACCATCGAGGGGCGGGCCCGCGTCATCCTGGACGTGGCGCGGGCCGATCTCGAAGCGGGCGACATCCTGGTCACCGCCTACACGGACCCCAGCTGGACGCCCCTGTTCGTCGCGATCGAGGGCCTGGTGACGGAGGTGGGGGGCCTGATGACCCACGGCGCGGTGATCGCACGGGAGTACGGTTTGCCGGCCGTCGTGGGGGTGGAGCGTGCCACCCGGCTGATCCGGGATGGGCAGCGGATCCGCGTGCACGGAACGGACGGGTACGTCGAGATCCTGCCCTAGCGGGCCAGCCCGACGGGTAGCCGGGCGGCACGTGGTCGGTAGGCCAGACGCCGTTGGCGGCCCGGTAGTAGCGTGGCCGGCCACGCCGCGGGCGAGCGTTCGCAGGAGTGGGCGGGCCTGCCGTCGACCAGCACCGTGCACAGGCCGCAGACGCCCGAGCCGCAGCCCGGCTTGGCGCCCGGTCAGCCCCAGGTCGTCGCGCAGCACCCAGAGCAATGGCTCGTCCCCTGGCGCGGTGACGTCGTAAGCTCGACCGTTGACGGTCGGCGTCATCGTGGTCTCTCCTTCGTTAGTGCCGCAACGGCCGCGCTCTATCTCCACAAGAAGACCGCGATGCTCACCCCGACGACGATCGTGTGCAAAAAACCGAGCGCGAACTGCGCCGGGACGGTCACCCCGGCGAAGCGCGGCGACCTGGTGAACGAGAGGCGCCTGGGCAACCGGTAGGACCACACCAGCAGCCCGACCCCGGCCGCGACGAAGACGGCGTGCAGCAGCCCCTGGTTCGGGATCAGGAGCCAGAGCAGCAGGTAGCCCGCGGTGGACAGCAGGGGCCCGATGATGCATCCGGTGACGAGCGGCAGAAACGAGAAGGGCGGAAAACCCTTCGGCACCCCCGTCAGGGGCGAGAAGACGAAGCCCAAGGCCAAGACCAGCGGCACGAGCATCGCCACCGCCAGGGCCAAACGCGAGAGTATCTCCAGAAACGTAAGCGGTTCGGGTCCCACGGCGTTCCTCCCTTCAGGCCGGGCGGTCGGGGCACGGCGGTCGGGGCCATGCCGCCTCGGCCAACCCGTCCGGTTCGAGTATCGTGATGATGCGTCCTTCCTTTTTGAGGAGGCCGCGCTTCCTCAGGGACCGCATGGCGGCCGTGACCGACTCGCGGGTGGTCGCGACCATCTCCGCCAGGTCGAAGTGGGTCAGGGGCGGCAGGATGGTGCCACCTTCCGCGTCCGCCCTCCCGAACCTCTCGGCGAGCATGGGCAGGAGGATGGCCAGCCTGGCCTCCGTGGTCGGCGCCAGCAGGCAACCGGCGAGCTCCCGCCCGTACGCGATCTCGAGTCCCACGAGCGTGAGCAGGGCGGCGGCGGCCTCCCGATCGGTCCGCACGGCCCGCTCGACGAAGACCTTCGGGACCTTCGTCACCTCGCAGTCCGTGAAGGCGTGCGCGCGGGCGCCCTGCGCGAGGGAGACGCCGGGCGCCAGGTCCCCGAAGACCTCCCGGGGGCCGACCAGGCGCAGGCAAACCTCCCTGACGCCGGGGTAGATCCTCGAGAGCTTGACCAGCCCTTCGGTGAGGACGTAGAGCCCGTCGGAGGGCTCGCCCCTCATAAAGATGTCCTGCCCGGCCCCGTAGCGGCGCGTCGTCGTCGCCACCCCCAGATGCCGCAGCCTTCCCACGAGCTTGAGGCATTCCCTCTCGCGCAGGACGGCAAGCCCGGGCGCCGATGCCGGATCGCCCGCACCATCTGGAGCGGTGGGCGCCCCCCTCATAACTCCCAAGACCTCCCCGGCAAACCGTCGAACCACCGCCGACCTTCGCGCGAAACGTGTGTTTCGCGCGGCGGAGGGTCCCCGCCGCAGGGGTTCTCGCGTCCTCGCGCCGATCGCAACCGGCGCGCCTCAAGACCTCCTCCCCGCCACCTCAAGGTTCGCCCAAGAACCGCGGGTCCGGGGTTCCATCTCGGGGTCGTGATCTTCCCCCGGTTCCGCGGGCAGGGTGGAGGAGAAGGTGGCACCCCATGAGAGCTCCCTCGCCTTCGGCCCGGACCCCCCATCGCTTCCACGAGGGCCTTAGAGATGGCGAGGCCCAAGCCCGACCCTCCGTCGTCCCGGGCGCCCACTCCCTCAGCCCCCACGACCCACGCCGCGCGAAACGGGGAGGACGATCGATGCGCCAACGCTGATTCAAACATTGTTTGAATGGTAGACCGGGCTGCTAGAATGTGCAAGGGAGCGTTTACACGATGCAGACGACGAGCACCAAGGACCGGATCCTCGGCGCTGCCAGGGACCTCTTCGAAGAGGAGGGACTCGGCGGTTTCTCCGTGCGCGCGGTGACGGCGCGGGCGGGGACCAACGTGGCGGCCGTCAACTACCACTTCGGCTCCAAGGCGGCGCTCTTGCGGGAGATGGTGCGCGGGGCGTTCGAAGGCGTGGCCTTCGAGCAAGCAAGGTTGCTCGAGGGTCTGGAGGCGAAGGGCGGTGCGGCGACGGTTCGGGAGATCCTGGAAGCCTACTCGGTCCCCGTCTTCGCGCTCTTCGACGCGGACCACGCCGGGGAGTGGGGGCACGCCTGGATGGAGGCCCGCGACGGGGATCCCTCAGGCAGGGAGAGGCCGCCGATGATGTTCGCCGAGACGGAGGTCACGCGGCGCTACCATGGGGCGCTGCGGCGGGCGTTGCCGCACGTGCCGCCGGACGAGCTTTGGTGGCGCTTCGAGCGCGCGAACAACCTCCTCATGGCGAACCAGGGACGGCGGGCCTCGAGAAGGGACGACCCCGCGGACGGGATTGGCCCCGACGACGAACGCCGGTGGCTCTTGACGTTCCTCGCGGGTGCGCTCGCCACCCCCGGGAGTGGCAAGTAAGGAGGGACGGAAACGACGGCAGGGATCGTAAAAGGCGTATGATGCGGCGGTACAAAGAACGGTTGTTGGGGCAAGAGTCGCGCTCGTCGCGGATGTGCCCGGCGTCTCCGGCTCGCTCGTCTTCCTCGCCGCCTTGATCGTGGGTAGGGGCGCCCGGACGCTCCGTCCCCAACGACGCCCGGTGGACGCCGTTCACCGCGCTCAGATACCCGGGAGAAGGAAGACGCAAGAGCCGCGCCAGCTCGAGGACGCGGTAGACAAGGAGCGGCAGGTGCTCCTGGCTATCCGGGACAACGGCGGCCCCATCACCCCGGCGGAGGTGGGCACACCACACTGGCGGTCAAGCAAGCCGACGGGGTGCTCTCGAAGCTGGCCGGGGAGGGGCACTCGTCGGTGCGTCGGGACGGGGGAGCGCTGGTGTATGCGCTGTCCGAGAAGGGAACGCCGGACCCTTCCCAAGCCCGTGAGTCGGGCCCGGCGCTGCCGCGGGGGCACGGACGGTTACCCGCGCGCCCGAAGGTCGCCGTGTGGGGCGGTCTCTTGGCCGAATCTTGAAGAGATCTCCAGTCGCGCACGAGGTCTCGGTAGGCTCCTTGTCCTACGCTCTATCATGAAGACGAACAAAAAGGTTCCGGCCTCGCGGGAATCGGGCGGCCTTACGGGGGGCCTTACGGGGGCGGCGACCGGGGAGCGACGGATGCTGGCGGATAGGACGCCGGTGTGGTTCATGCGACAGGTCGGGCGTCCCCGAGAGGAGCGCGCCGGCCAACCGCTCTGGGCTTGATCCCCTGCAGGAGTTGAACCAGCAAGCGGGCCGAAGGGATGCGGGGTAGAGTTCGTCCCATTACGGGAGCCGCTTGACCCCGCGGTGGCGCGACGCTACCTTGTTGTTGTGATTTCGGCAATATCGTTGTTGAAACCACAACAAGGCGGCTTCTGGTGGGAGGCGTGGCGGTGGGTTCGTGCTGAAGACCGTAGACAAGGCGCTCGACGTGCTGGAGGCGTTCACGTCGGACAAGCCGGAGTGGGGCGTCACGGAGCTGGGGCATCACCTCGGCTGGGACAAGAGCGTGGCGCAGCGCGTGCTGGCGACCCTGGAGGCCCGGGGCTACGTCGCCCGGTCTGCCCGGACCCGGGGGTACCGTCTTGGCCTGGCGGTGCTGGGCCTGGCGGACGTGGTGAACCGCACGCTGGACGTGCGCGAGGCGTCGAGGGAGGGGATGGCGGAACTCGTCGGGCGGACGGGGGAGAGCGCGTTGCTCACGGTGGTCGCCGGGGACGAGGCCGTCTGCGTCGACGCGCTCGACGGCCCGCGGGCCATAAAGTACTCGACGCGGGTCGGCATGCGCGTTCCCCCGCACGTTGGCGCGGGGTCCAAGGTCCTCTTCGCGTTCCGGCCGGCGGAGGAGATCGAGGCGTTCCTCTCCGGGCGGGAGCTCGAGGCGTTCACGGAGGGCACGATCGTTGACAGGGGGGATCTGCTGGAGGAGTACGCGAGGATCCGGGCGCGGGGGGTGGCCTTCAGCCTCGGGGAGCTGGACCCCGAGGTGGGCGCCATAGGGTTCCCGCTGCGTGACCGCCTGGGCGCGGTCGTCGCGGCCGTCACCGTCGTCGGGCCCAAGAGCCGCATCGTCGGGGAGCAGGCTCGCCTCGAGCGAACGCTCAGGGAGATCGGCGGCAGGATATCTTCCGGGCTCGCCGCGGGCGGCTCGTGAGAGCGTGCACGCGTGCGCCTGCTTTGTTCCGGTTGCGGAGCCGGCGAGAGACGAGAGGACGGGAGCTCCCGCCTGGCGAGAAGGTCCTGGGGTGACCCCTATCCGCCTTGTCCCTGGCGGAAGGGTTGGATGGAAGGGTTGGGTAGGCGTGCGGAACGACGGAAAGAGGGGGTGGCGCGGATGTCTGCAGGCGATGCCGGGGTGACCATGACGTATCTCAAGCGGCCGAAGGAGGAGCCGGTCAAGGGCTCGGCGCCCGAGGTCAAGGAGCGGGTCTCGGAGATGCTGCTTCGCATCGAGCGCGGGGGCCTGGACGCCGTCCGGGCCTACTCCCGCGAGCTCGACGGCTGGGACCCGCCCGAGTTTCGCGTCTCCGAGGAGGAGATAGGGAGGGCGGCCGAGGCCGTCGACCCGGGGCTGCGCGAGGCCATCGAGTTCGGCCGGGACAACACGAGGCGCTTCGCCGAGATGCAGCTCGGGACGCTCGTGGACTTCGAGGAGGAGGTCGCCCCCGGCGTCGTCGCGGGTCAGCGGCAGGTGCCGGTGGGTTCGGTGGGGGCCTACCAGCCAGCCGGCCGCGTGCCGCTTCTGGCCTCCCCGTTCATGACCGTGGCGGTGCCGAAGGTGGCCGGCGTGGAGAACGTGGTGGCCTGCGTGCCGCCGGGCGGGGCGGGCGGCGTGTTCCCGGCCATGCTCCATTCCATCGCGGTGTCGGGGGCAGACGCGATCTACGCCGTGGGCGGCGTTCAGGCGCTGGCGGCGATGGCCTTCGGGCTCTTCGAGGACCTCGGGAGCCCCGTGGACATGATCGTGGGCGCCGGCAACGCCTACGTCGCCGAGGCCAAGCGCCAGCTCTTCGGCCGGGTGGGCATAGACCTTTTGGCCGGCCCCTCCGAGGTCGCCGTCATAGCCGACGCTTCGGCCGACCCCGAGCTGGTGGCCGCGGATCTGCTCGGGCAGGCCGAGCACGGCCCGACCTCGCCGGCCTCCCTGGTCACCACGTCTGAGGAGCTCGGCAGAGCGGTAATGGGGGAGGTAGAGCGCCAGCTCGGGGAGCTGAGAACCCCCGACGTCGCCCGCGCGGCCTGGCGCGACCACGGGACGGTGGTCGTGGCCGGGGGCCGGGAGGAGGCCGCCCGCCTCTCCGACGGGCTCGCCCCCGAGCACCTGGAGGTCCACACCGGGGAGGACGGCTGGTACCTGGAGAACCTCAAGAACTACGGCTCCTTGTTTTTGGGCGACCGCTCAACGGTGGCCTACTCGGACAAGGGGATGACCGGGACCAACCACGTGCTGCCCACGGCCGGGGCGGCGCGCTACACGGGCGGGCTCTCGGTTGCGAAGTTCACCAAGACGCTCACCTACCAGAGGGTGACGGGCGGCGAGGGCACGAGGCGGCTGGCGCCGCCGGTGATGCGGTTCTCGCAGACCGAGGGCCTGTGGGCCCACGAGGCCACCGCCCGCAAGAGGCTCGAGCGCCTGGGCGAGCAAGGGATGGTTAGATCGCCGCGTCCGCCCGACGGTGGCCCGGCCGGGCAAGAGGAGACCGGGGGTGGGGTGCGATGAGCGGCGAGAGGGGCGAGGGGATGCGTTTCAGGCGCGTCATCGGGCGGAACACGCTGCTTGCGATGGGCTTCGGGTCCATGATCGGGTTCGGCTGGGTGGTGCTCGCGGGGGGCTGGGTGGTGGAGGCGGGCAGCCTCGGTGCGATCCTGGCCTTCCTGGTGGGGGGCCTGGCCGTGGGGTTCATCGGCCTGACGTACGCCGAGCTGATGTGCGCCATGCCCAAGGTTGGCGGGGAGCACCACTACGCCTGGCGGGCCATCGGGACGAGGGGGGCCTTCGTCACGTCGTGGGCCATAGCGCTCGGGTACATCTCCGTGGTGATGTTCGAGTCCGTGGCGCTGCCGACCGCGGTAGGTTTCATCGTGCCCGGTTACGAGGTCGGATACTTGTGGACCATCGCCGGCTACGAGGTACGCCTGACGTGGGTGCTGGTCGGGGTCGTCGCGGCCGTGGCCGTTACGGCGCTCAACTACGTGGGGATCCGGCCCGCGGCGATCTTCCAGCTCATCGCCGCGCTCTTCCTGGTTGGGGTGGGGGCGTTGTTGCTCTTTGGCACGGTCTCCAACGGGAGCGTCCAGAACTTCTCGCCCCTCATCGCCGGCGGGGCGGCTGGTATCCTGGCCGTGGTTATCCAGACGCCCTTCCTGTTCGTCGGCTTCGACGTGATACCGCAGTCGGCCGAGGAGATCGACCTGCCGGTCCGCAAGATAGGGATCTACTTGCTCGTCGCGATAGCGATGGCCACCGCGTGGTACGTCCTCATCGTCGTCGGGGTGTCTTCGAGCCTCGGGCAGGGGGCGCTCGAGTCCTCCGGGTCGCCGACGGCGGATGCCATGGCGGCGCTCTTCGGGGGAAGCTTCTTCGCCGACGTGATCATACTCGGCGGCGTCGCGGGCATCCTCACGAGCTGGAACGCCCTTCTTGTCGGCGGGAGCCGCATCCTCTACGCGATGGCCGAGCACGGGATGCTGCCGTCCTGGCTCGCCAGGCTGCACCCGAGGTACAGGACCCCCTCGAACGCCATCCTCCTGATAGGGGTCCTCTCCCTCGTCTCGCCGTGGTTCGGCGAGAGCATGCTCGTATGGCTCGTGAACGCCGGCAGCCTGAACATCGTCGTGGCCTACGTGCTGGTCGCGCTCTCGTTCCTGATCCTGCGCAGAAACGAACCCGAGATGCCGCGTCCCTTCAGGGCGGGCGGGGGGCCCTACGTCGGGATCGTCGCCCTCGTCCTCGGGCTCGGCATCGGCGTGCAGTACCTGCCCGGGATGCCCGCCGGCCTCTCCTGGCCGGCCGAGTGGATCATAGTTCTCTTGTGGTGGGCCGCCGGCGTCCTGTTCATGACGAGGATGAACGCGCCGGACTACTCACCCGAGGTCGCGGGCGAGTGAGACGGACGTCCACAGGGCCTCGAATCGAAACGTGGATCGCTATTGAGCACGGTGACGGCGCGGGGCGCCGTCACCCTCTGTTACCGTGGACTGCGGAAGGAACCTCATGACGGAAAACACGGGGGCGCAGACGCCGCCGCTGAGGAGGACCCTCGGGCTCGGCGGGGTCGTCATAATCGGGGTCGCGTGGGTGACGCCGCTGATCGTGCTGGCGACCATCGGGATCATCGCCCAGCTCTCTAATGGGGCGGCACCTACCGCCTACCTCGTCACGCTCGTCGCGATGCTGTTCACCGCCTACAGCTACGGGCGGATGGCGTCCGTGCACTACCGGACCGCCGGCTCGGCCTACACCTACGTCGGGAGGGAGATGGGGCCGAGGCTCGGTTTCCTTACCGGCTGGCTCATCCTGCTCGACTACTTCTTTATCCCGCTTGTGGTGTGGCTTATCGGCGCGGCCTACCTGTCGGCGCAGTTCCCCGGCGTCCCCACGGCCGTCTGGATCGTCGCCTTCATCCTCATCACCACGGCCCTCAACATAATCGGCATCAGGGTCACCGCCCAGGCCAACTACCTGCTCGTGGCCTTCCAGCTGCTGGTGCTCGGCATCTTCGTCGCCCTGAGCATCGGTTATTTCATCGGGGAGGACACCGGCGCGAGCCTGACGAGCCCGTTCGTAAACGGGGACCTCACGGTGGCGGCCCTCGCGGCCGGCGCCGCCGTGGCGGCCTACTCGTTTATCGGGTTCGACGGCCTGACCCTGCTCACGGAGGAGACCCACGACCCGCGCCGCACGATACCGCGCGCCATGATCATCGTGGTCCTCTTCTTCGGCGCCCTGTTCGTCACGGTCTCCTACTTCGCGCAGCTGGTCCACCCCGGGGGCGCCTTCGAGGACGTCAACTCGGCGGCGCTGGAGCTGGCCAGGGACATCGGCGGCAACCTCTTCTCCGCGGTCCTCCTGGCCGGGCTGATCGTCGGCCAGTTCGCCTCGGGGCTGGCCATCCAGGCCGGCGCCTCGCGGCTGCTCTTCGCGATGGGGCGCGACGGCGCGCTGCCCCGCGGCCTGAGCTACGTCCTGCCCCGCCTGCGCACCCCGGCGGTCTCGATAACCCTTATCGGCATCGCCGGCCTGGGCGCCCTGTTCCTCGACGTCACGACCTCGACCTCGTTCATCAACTTCGGGGCGTTTAGCGCCTTTACGCTGGTCAACCTCAGCGTGATAGCCCACTTTTTCCGCAACCGCCCCGGGCGCGGCGTCGGCGCGGTACTCGGGTGGGTAGCCGTCCCGCTCGCCGGGGCGGCCATAGACGTCTACCTGCTGCTGAACCTGGACGGCACGGCCAAGGTGATCGGCCTGATCTGGCTGGCGTTGGGCGTGCTCTGGCTGGCCTGGCTCACCCGCGGCTTCCGCGAGGCCCCGCCCCGGATGAGCCTCGACGAGGAAACGGCGTCCCCCGAGGAAAACTGAAAGGACCCGTCTAGCGCGGGGCCCCGGCCCCAGACGAAAGGGAGGCGAAACCCAGATGCCCCAGACGCTCAACGTACTGCTCGCGCAACTGAGCCCGCGGCTGCGCCGGACGGAAGCGAACCTCGAGAACATGGAGGGACTGATCGCCGGCCATCCCGGGGCCGACCTGGCCGTCTTCCCCGAGCTCTTCCTGAGCGGGTACACGACTTCCGGGCTCGAAGACCTGGCGGTGGACCCGGAGGGACCGGAGATCACACGCCTGGCGAAGGCCGCCAGGGATTACTCCACCGCCGTGATAGTGGGCGCGCCGGAACGCTTCGGCGGCGGCCACGCGAACTCCGCCTTCTACATAGGTCGCGACGGAGAGGCCGCCGGCATCTACCGGAAGACGCACCTGTTCGGCTCCGAACGCGGGGCGTTCGTCCGCGGGGACGAGCTGCTCGTGGTGGACCTCGACGGGCTGAGGGCGGGGCTCATGATCTGCTTCGACGTGGAGTTCCCCGAGGTGGCCCGTTCGCTCGCCCGGGCCGGGGTTGACCTCCTCGTCACGATCTCCGCCAACATGGAACCCTTCGAACGCGACCACCACGTCTTCGCCGTAGCCCGCGCGCTCGAGAACGGCCTGCCGCACCTCTACGTCAACCAGATCGGCCCCGGGGAGGAGTTCACCTTTACGGGGGGGACCATGGCCGTCTCCGCGGACGGGGACCTCCTGGCCGAGGCCGGCCCCTCCGAAGAAGTGCTCTCCCTAAAACTGGAGCTTCCAGCCAAAAGCAGCGTGAGACCGGACTACATGGGGCAGACGCGCCCACCGCTCCCGGTAGCAGGAGACGTAACGCCCGCCCCCGAGGGTCACCGACGGGGATAAAGACGCCCCGCATCGGCCTTCCCCGACAGGCGGGCCTTCGCCGACGAGGTCATCTGGACCGGCAACGACGAGGACGGCTTCCACACCTCCCACCGCGTGGTCCACCTTGCGCGCAACACGGGCCACAGCCGGTACGGCCGCCGACGGGCCGAAAGATAAAGCATCTGGGAATCGCCAACTGCTACGTCAAGGAGAACCTGATAACCGAAGAATGGGTGGTGCGGGACGCCCTCTCCCTGGTGCGCCAGATCGGTCTAGACGAAGACGAGGTCGTCGACCGTATGCTTGAGGCGGACGAACGGAGAGGCGTCCAACCCGGCCACGGCCCCACCGAGCGGGTAGCAGGCCAGACGCAGCCCCCGCCCAACCCCGAGAAGACCGGTAGCGGGTTCGACGTGGAGTTCTTCGTCCGGCGCAGCCTCAACGAGGTCTGGAACTGGCGGCTCTTCAACAAGATCGCGCAAGACTACGCCCCGAACTACCTCTGCCACACCTCCTCTGACCGCACGATCTACGGCGTCGGCGGCTTCAGGACCTACGTTTTGGCCTTTATCGCGGCCTTCCCGGACGCCAGGCTCAACGTCGACCACCTCTACTGGATCGGCAACGGGCGCGAGGGATACAGGGTGGCGACGCGCTGGACCCTGATCGGCACGCACGACGGCCCGAGCCACTACGGGACGCCCACGGGCAAGCCCGTGGAGGTGATGGGGATAACCCACCACCTCGTACAGAACGAGAGGTTCGTCAAGGAGTGGACCGTCTTCGACGAGCTGGCGCTGCTCAAGCAGTTGCGCGGATAGCGGGGAGATGGACGTGAGGGACGTGGCCTCCGTGCGCGATGGCGTCGAGCGGGTCGTCTCCGGGCTCGGCCGTCTGGACGTCCTGGTGAACAACGCAGGGGTGAACGTTCCCCAGGGCGTTTTGGACGTCGACGAGGAGAGCTGGGACGCCGTGATCGACACGAACCTCAAGGGCGCCTTCTTCGTCGCCCAGGCCGCCGTCCGGCACATGGTCGGGCGAGGAGAGGGCGGGCGCATCGTCAACGTCGGTTCCCAGGCCGGGGTGGTCGGCATCGAGGAGCGCTCCGCCTACTGCGCCAGCAAGGGCGGGATGACGCTGCTGACCAAGGTGCTCGCCATAGAGCTCGCGCCGCACGGTATCACCGCGAACACCGTCGCCCCGACCTTCGTCGCCACAGAGCTTACGCGCTCGACGCTCGAAGACCCCGCCCGGCGTGGGCGGGTACTCTCGCGCATCCCGCTCGGAAAGGTCGGGGAGATCGAAGACGCCGCCGCGGCCGTCGTCTACCTCGCCAGCCCCGCAGCCCGGATGGTCACCGGCCACACCCTGCTGGTGGACGGGGGATGGACCGCGTGGTGACGGGCGGGCTACGAGAGACGGGACCGCGATCCCGACGGGATAGACCGTACCGTCCACGAAACGGGGTGCATGTGCACCAACACGCCCGACGAGCACTTAGTGGTCTCCACTCACCCGGAGCACGCAGGGAGGCGCCGGAAGTCCCGGTAGTGAGGACCGTCGTGCCTTTGGCATGACGGATGTCACAACCCCCGCGCCGGCGCTTGGCAATGGTCGAGAATCCGTGGCGTTCTCGGGTGGAGCAAACCCTCCCCCTTCCGGTGGGAGCGTCGGGTTGCGCTTTCGCGACGGATCGGGGCGGTATCGGTGGCCCAACACCGAACCGGCCTGCCGGCCCCGTGACGTGTGTATCGACCGCCGTTGCGGGGGTGTTTGCCCGGAGATCTTTCCCCGCGAAGCTACGCACCAGCCCGGGACGACTTCGTTGCTTCTTTCCATATCCTTACCGTCGGGTGTACGATGCGTCGACGGGAAACGTTTATCTTCCGCGTTCGGCGGGGTCCTGGGGACGCTCGGGGGCCGGGTTGGGCGGGGGCGGACGCCAGGGAGCGCGAGGGATGGAGAACGCTCGGGTACGGGAGAATTGGCTTCTTCCGTCGTGCGCCAACGGGCAAGACCGAAGGGAGACGGGGTGGGCGAGGAGACGGGCGGTACCCCAACGGCGGGCATACCGGTGCCCCCGCCCGAGCCCGAGGCCCACGCCTACACGGACGGGGCCTCCGTCGGCTCCCGGGGCCCCGGTGGCTACGGGGCCGTCCTGACGTGGAAAGGCTCGACTCGCGAGATAAGCGGCGGCGAGCGGGCTACCACGAACCAGAGGATGGAGCTGACCGCCGCGTGCGTCGCCCTGGAGACGATAGATGCGGGGCACAAGGTGACCGTCTACTCCGACTCGTCCTACCTGGTCAACTGCATGAGGAGGGGCTGGCACGAGAGGTGGCGGGAGAACGGCTGGCTCAACGGCCTGAACGGGCCCGTGGCGAACAGGGACCTGTGGGAGAGGTTGCTGGAGGCGGCCCGGCGCCACGGGGAGGTGCGGTGGAGGAAGGTCAAGGGGCACCAGAAGGGCGGGGGCCCGCACAAGGCCGGGAACGACCGGGCCGACGAGCTCGCCGTGGCCGCGAAGAAGGAGGCCGGCGGCGACCGGGGGCGGCCCGACGCCCCCGCGCAGAACGGGAGGCACCTAGGCTCGCCATGAAGTAGGCGCGATGGGTGCTACGTTTCGGCGTTATCGACGGAGGCAGCCAGGCCGCAGAGGTCCATTCGGCCCACGACAAGGAGCGCAACGGTGTCACCGGTATCCGTAGATCGCGCCCCGGATCTTCCACGTCTTTCCCGCATCGACCGCGGGGATCTCCACGGGGCAGAAGACCGTAGTCTTGACCAAAACCACGCGGCGACCGGCGACACCCACGCCTATCGGAAGCGCTGCGGCTTCGCGGCGGTCCGCGGATGCTCCCGTCAGCCCCCAGCGGTGGACGTCGAGGCGCCGGGGCGCGCCGGGTGACTCCGAACCACTCGGTCCGGGTTCGAATCGAGGTCCGGCGGCTTATCCGAATCCTTCGTGCCGTCGCGGCCTTATGACCGAACGGTTCGGTTCTGCAGGCGGAAGCATGGGGGGCGCGCAGGGAAGATCGCGCGAGGCTTTCGCCGTGTGTCGGGGGCACGTACCATACGTAGGGTGTGTGGAGGCGGAACGGGGTTGCCGGATGTGCGGGGGAGCGCGAAGGCCGGGTGGCCGAAAATGAACGTGACCATCTGCCACGTCCCGCCGTGCTGGCCCGCTGAGTGGGGCACCGGGTGATCGGGGCCGCGGCGGCGGCGATCTTGCTGCTCGTCGTCCTGGTTCTCGTACCGCTGCGGTTCGCCCGCGCCGTGCGCCGCTCCCTGCGCGACCCGGAGTTCCGCGGTCTCTTCGTTCTGGTGATCGTCACCCTCGGCGCCGGGACGCTCTTCTACTGGCGGGTCGAGGGGTGGAGCCTGCTCGACTCTTTCTACTTCAGCTCCATCACCCTCACCACCGTCGGCTACGGCGACCTCGCCCCCGAGACCGCCGCCGGCAAGCTCTTCACCGTCTTCTACATCTTTACCGGCATCGGCCTGATCGTCGCCTTCGCCAACGCCGTCGCCAGCGCCGCCGTCCAGCAACGCGATGAGGGCCGCGGCCTCCTCGGCCGCCGCAACCGCCCGCCGGAAGACCGATAAAACCGGGAAACTCGGCGTTTCGTAGAGACCGTTTTCCGGAGAGACGCCGCGTTCGCACGCGATACTTGACACAAAATTTCGGCGCTGCTATTTTAAAGTCATAATGTCTTTACATTAGGGGTGTAGGGGCGGGGGAGGGGGATGGATGATCGATGCACTGGATGGGGTAAGGCTGGACCACAACAGCCCGGTGCCGCTCTACCATCAGGCGGCGCAGGCGTTGGAGGCTGCCATCGAGGAAGGCCGGTTGGCGCGGGGGAGCAAGCTGGAGGGTGAGGTGGAGCTTGCGACGCGGTTGGGGATCAGCCGCCCGACGATGCGCGCGGCTATGAAGCAGCTCGTGGACAAGGGCCTGCTCGTCAGGAGGCGGGGCATCGGGACCATGATCGCGCCCAGGCCGGTGCGGCGGACCGTCGCCCTGACCAGCCTGTACGACGACCTCAAGGAGGCGGGGAGGGAGCCGCGGACCCGGCTTCTCTCGCTGGAGAGGGTCCCGTGCCCGCCGGACGTGGCCGAGCACCTGGCGCTCGAACCCAGCGCCCTCGTGCTGCGGTTCGACAGGTTGCGGGTGGCGGGGTCCGATCCCATCGCGCTCATGCACAACGTCGTGCCGGCCGGGCTGGTTGAGATCCGGGAAGAGGACCTGGAGCGGACCGGGCTCTACGAGCTGCTTCGGAACGGGGGGATCTCGCCACACGTCGCGACGCAGCGGGTCGGGGCGCGCAAGGCCGGCGCGGAAGAGGCCGAGCTTTTGGAGGTCGAGCCGGGGGACCCCGTGTTGACGACGACCAGGATCACCCACGACACCGACGGGAGGCCCATAGAGTACGGTTCGCACTGCTACCCGGCCGAGTCCTACTGGTTCGAGATGATGCTCGTGGATCTGTAAGGGAGACTTTTCTGCGCCGGGTGGGGACCCGGCGAGAGGAGAAGCAAGGGGCCGGTCCGGACGAGGCCCGATAGACCGGGGAAAGGGGAAGCGTGGCCAGAGAGATAGGCATAGGAACGGTAAGCCTTGGGTGGATGGGCCAACTGCACACGCGGGCTTACCGCCGCCTGCTAGACCATTACCCGGGATGCGGGCTCCGACCGAGGCTCGTCATCGCGGCCGACGCCGTCGAGGAGCGGGCGCGGGACGCCGCCGACCGCCTCGGGTACGAGGGCTGGACCACGGACTGGCGGGACGTCGTAGGGCACCCGGAGGTCGAGGCGGTGAGCATCGCAGCACCCAATTACCTGCACAAGCCCGTCGCCGTCGCGGCGGCGCGGGCGGGCAAGCACATCTGGCTCGAGAAGCCGTGCGGGCGGGTCCCGGCCGAGACCTACGACATCGGTAGGGCGGTCGAGGAGGCCGGCGTGAGGAGCACGATCGGCCTGATGTACCGCCACGTTCCGGTGGTCGAGTATGCCAGGGAGATTATCGCGGCGGGGGATCTCGGGGAGATCACGCACTACAGGGGATACTTCCTAGCCGACTACGCCGCCGACCCGAACGGCGCCCTGACCTGGCGCTACAAGCGCAGCGGCGCCGGCCTCGGGGTGCTCGGGGACATCATGCCCCACTCGGTGGACATGGCCCAGAACCTCATCGGCCCCATAGAGAGCGTCTCGGCCCAGAAGGAGACGTTCATCCGCACCCGGCCAGAAGTACCAGAGGGCATGGGCACGGGCCACTTCACGGTCGAGGACGGGGAGCTAGGGACGGTCGAGAACGAGGACTACGCCGGCGCCCTCCTCCGGTTCGAGAACGGCGCCCGCGGGACGATGGAGAACAGCCGGACCTGCGTCGGGCCGCACGTCAGGATGAGCTTCGAGGTCAACGGCACGCGCGGCGCCCTCTCCTGGGACTTCCAGCGCCTCAACGAGCTCCAGCTCTACAGGACGGACGGGACGGGCGACCGGGGCTACCGTACGGTCCGCGCGGCACCAGGCATGGGCGACTTCGCAAACTTCCAGCCGGGGGCCGGCATCTCGATGGGCTACGACGACCTGAAGGTCGCCGAGGCCGAGCGGTTCCTCTCCTCCATAGCAGACGGGCGGGATCGCGCGGCGAGCATCCACGACATCGTCTCGACCATGCGGGTCGTGGACGCGATGGACCGCTCGTGCGACACGGGAGGCTGGGAGGCGGTCAGGGACCCTACCGGGGCGACCGGGGAGCGCGGGGTGGGGGCGGCGCGTGAACGGGCCTGATCTCGTGTGCATCGGGCGCACCAGCGTGGACCTCTACGCCGAGCAGGACGGCTCCAGGCTGGAGGACGTCCAGTCCTTCCGCAAGTACGTCGGCGGCAGTGCCACGAACATCGCCGTCGGCACGGCGAGGCTCGGCGTGAAGAGCGCCATGCTCACCCGCGTCGGGGACGAGCAGATGGGCCGCTTCGTTCGCAAGACCCTGGCCGAGAACGGGGTGGACGTCTCCCAGGTCCGGCCCGACCCGGAGAAGCTCACCCCCTACGTCCTGCTCGCCGTGAGGGCCATAGAGGACTTCCCGAGGATCTTCGCCTACGGCGACGCCGCCGACCTGGCGGTGGAAGAAGACGACGTGGACCCGGACTTCATAGCCTCCTCCAAGGCGCTGCTCGTGACGGGCACGCCCCTCTCGCGGCCGGGGGCCAGGGCGGCCTCCGTAAAAGCTATAGGAGCGGCGAAGGACGCCGGAACAAAGGTCGCCTTCGACCTCGACTACAGGCCCGTGTTCTGGGGCGTTGCCTCCCACGGGCAGGGCGGGGAGATGTTCGTCGCCAGCGAGAAGGTGACGGAGGTCTACCGGTCGGTATTGGCGGACTGCGACCTCGTCGTGGGTACGGAGGAAGAGGTTCGTATCGCCGGCGGCTCGACGGACACCCGTGAGGCGCTCCTGAGCATCCGCGGCCTCTCCGGGGCGACCATCGTGCTCAAGGTGGGGGCGATGGGGGCCGTAGTCTTCCCCGGCGACATACCCGAAGACCTCGAGGACGGCGTCAGGGTGCCGGGATTTCCGGTGGAGGTGTTCAACTCCGTGGGCGCGGGCGATGCGTTCATGAGCGGGTTCCTGAGCGGCTGGCTGCGCGAGGAGCCGCCAGAGGAGTGTTTGCGCCTCGGCAACGCCTGCGGCGCCATCGTCGTCTCCAGGCACGGTTGCTCGCCGGCCATGGCGACGACGGAGGAGCTCGAGTACTTCCTGGGCCTTGAGGAGAAGCCCCGGCGGTTGCGGGACGACGCTTGGCTGGAGCACCTGCACCGGGCCACGACCCGCAACGACCCGCAGGAGTTGCGGGTTTTGGCGGTGGACCACCGCTGGCAGCTAGAGGAGGCGGCCGACGAGCTCGGGATCGACCGCGGGCGGCTGCGCGGGCTCAAGGTGCTGCTCGGCCGGGCGTTCCGGCGGGTGGCAGAAGAGGACGAGGCAGCCGGCGTGCTCATAGACGACGTCTACGGGGACGAGGCTTTGGAGGAGCTGACGGGGAGCGGGGCCTGGATCTCGCGGGCCGTCGAGGTGGCGAAGAGCCGGCCCGTCGAGTTCGTCGGGGGGCCGAACCCCGCCGCCACCCTGCGCGCCTGGCCCGAGGAGCACGTCGTCAAGTGCAACCTGTACATGCACCCCGAAGACGCCGCGGAGACGCGGGAGATCCAGGAGCGGCGAGTCCTGCAACTCTACGACGCCTGCCTGGTGAACGACCGGCTGCTGCTGCTTGAGGTCCAGGCTTCGCCCGAGACTACCTACGACGCCGACAGCGTGGCGCGGTTGCTCGGGCGGTTCTACGAGATCGGGGTTCGCCCCGAGTGGTGGAAGGTGCCGCCGAACCCGGACCCTGCGGTCTGGGCCAGGATCGGGGACGTGGTCAGGGAGCACGACCCGTACTGCGCGGGGCTTTTGGTCCTCGGGCAGGCGATGGAGGAGGAGAAGCTCGCCGAGAGCTTCGCCGCCGCGGCCTCCGAGCCGCTGTGCCGGGGCTTCGCCATCGGCCGCTCCATCTACGGGGAGCCGGCCCGCCGCTGGCTGGCCGGCGAGATGGACGACGAGGAGCTCGTCTCTTCGGTGGCCGAGAGGTACGGGCGCATGAACGCGCTCTGGCAGAACAGGGACACGCGGCAAGCGCGGGAAAGCGCGGCGCGATGAGGGTTCCGTCCGGCGAACACACCAAACAGAATGGGGTAGACGTGGGGAACGAGAGACGCGGGGGCGACGAGAGGATCCCGGTAGGGGTCGTCGGGACCGGTGGCATGGGCGGGATGCACGCCTACTGCCTGCACCGGAAGGTCGCAGGGGCGCGGGTCGCGGCCGTCTCGGACGTGGACGCCGACAGAGTTGGAAAGGTCGCGGAGGAGTGCGGAGGGGCGGCCGTCTTCGGGGACGCGGTCGAGATGATCCGGGACGGGGGGGTCGAGGCCGTCGTCATAGCCTCCCCCGACCCCACGCACGCCGAGCTTGTGCACGAGTGCCTGAGGCTCGGAAAGCCGGTCCTGTGCGAGAAGCCGCTCGCCACGAGCCCCGAGGAGGCGCTCGGGATCGTCGAGGCCGAGGTCGAGGCCGGCCGGAAGCTCGTTCAGGTGGGCTTTATGCGCCGCTACGACCCGCAGCACGTCGACGTCAAGAACGTTGCCGCCTCCGGCGCCATCGGCGAGCCGGTGCTCTTCAAGGGGTGGCACAGGAACGCGCGGATACCGGCCGGAGTCGACTCCGGGTGGGTGGTCATAAACGCGGCCATCCACGACCTCGACTCCGCCCGCTGGATGCTCGACGCGGAGGTCCGGGAGGTCTTCGTCCGCGGCCTGAACACGACCGGGTCTTCGGTTGGCGAGCTCGATCTGCAGCTTATACAGCTCACCTTCGCCGACGGGCGCCTGGCGACGATAGAGGTCAACGTCGACGCGGGCTTCGGCTACGAGGTCGGCGTCGAGGTGGTCGGCGCGAGCGGCACCGCCTACACCGCGCCCCCGTCGGGCGCCACGGTGCGCCTGGACCGGGGTTTCACCCAGAAGGTCGACGGCGACTGGCTGGACCGGTTCGAGCCGGCCTACACCATCGAGTTGCAGGAGTGGGTGAGGTCCATAGAGAGCGGCGGGCCGCCCTCGCCGGACGCGTGGGACGGCTACGCCTCGCTCGTGGTCGCCGGGGCGTGCATCGCGTCCATACGGTCGGGCAAGCCCGAGGCCGTCCCCGTCCCGGAGAGGCCCGGGCTCTACGCGGGCGAGGCCACCGGGGTGACCCGTTGAGCGCGCGCATCGCGGGCGCCCCGGTCTCGTGGGGGGTCATCGAGATCCCGGACTGGGGCTACCAGATGCCCGCCGACCGGGTCCTCAAAGAGGCCTCCTCGCTAGGCCTCTCGGCGGTCGAGGCCGGTCCCGAGGGCCTGCTGCCCTCCGACCCCTCCGAGGTCTCGGACCTGCTCGCCCGGTACGACCTGAAGCTCGTCGGCGGCTTCGTGCCGGCCGTGCTGCACGAGCCGGGCGTTCGGGAGGATCAACTGGGGCTCGTCGAGAAGCGCGCCAGGTTCTTCGCCGCCGCCGGGGCCGACGTCGTGGTGCTCGCCGTGATGTCAGGCTCCGACGATTTCGGGCCGTTCGTGAAGCTCGGGGACGACGCGTGGAAGAGGCTCTTCGAGTCTTTAAAGATGGTCGAGGAGATCTGCGGCCGGCACGGCATAGCGGTCTCGATGCACCACCACTACGGGACCGCCATCGAGAGCGACGGCCAGCTCAAGCGCTTCCTCGAAGGCTCCGAGATGGGGTTGTGCCTGGACACCGGCCACCTCGTCCTCGGGGGCAGCGACCCCGTCGAGATCGCGCAGATCGCCGGGACCAGGGTCAACCACGCCCACCTCAAGGACGTGGACCTCGGGGTGGCCGGCAGGCTCGCCGCCAGGGAGCTCAGCTTCAGGGAGGCCGCGCAAAGGAACGCTTTCAGGCCCTTGGGCGAGGGCGACGTGGACCTCGGCGCGGTCCTGGGCAGGCTCGGGGACGCCGGCTATTCCGGGTGGTACGTGCTGGAGCAGGACTCGGTGGTCGAGGGGGAGCCGCCCGAGGGCGAGGGGCCGGTGAACGAGGTCGGCAAGAGCCTCGCCTACCTGCGGGAGCGGTTGGAGTAGGGCGCCGCGCGGGGAGAGGACCGCGGTATGGGGAAGGAACCTTTTGAAAGGGGTGAGGATAATGGGTAGATCCAGGGTAAAGAGCCTGGTGGCCGCGCTGGCCGCCGTGGTGTTCGGGGTGGTTCTCGTCGCCGGGTGCGGCGGGGGCCAAGAGAGCGGGGGGTCCTCCGGGAACCGGGGCGACGTCACCATCGCCGTGGTAACGCACGGGCAGGCGTCCGACCCGTTCTGGTCTGTGGTCAAGAACGGCGTGGACCGGGCGGCCGAGGACATGGGGGTCGACGTCCGCTACAACGCGCCGGAGACCTTCGACATGGTGAAGATGGGCCAGCTCATCGACGCGGCGGTGGCGACCGAGCCGGACGGGCTCGCCGTCTCCGTCCCCGACGCCGAGGCCCTGCGGGAGCCGATCCAGAAGGCCGTCGACGCCGGCATCCCGGTCGTGACGCTCAACTCCGGCGTCGACGACTACGAGGACCTCGGGGCTCTCACCCACGTCGGTCAGACCGAGCTCGTGGCCGGCGAGGGCGCGGGCGAGCGGCTCGCCGAGGAGGGCGTCACCAACGCCCTCTGCGTCAACCAGGAGGTCGGCAACGCGGCGCTCGACCAGCGCTGCGAAGGGTTCGAGGACGGGCTCGGCGGGCCCGTCGAGGTCGTCTCCGTGCCGCTCGCCGACCCGACGGACGCGCAGAACA
>CADCVH010000089.1 GCA_902806085.1 uncultured Rubrobacteraceae bacterium
TCGCGGACGATCACCAGCTCGTGGGCGAGGTTGGCGACCGGGCAGGCGTGGACCGGCACGACCTCCAGCGTTTCGCCGATCCCCACGTCGCTCCCCGCGGGGTCGAGGCGGAGCCAGCCGTGCTCCTCGGACAGACGCTCGATGCGGACGTCCTCCCGGCCGACGACCGCGCCGAAGCCCCCCGCCGACGCCAGGCCGTGCGCGCCCTGGTCTGAGGTGAGGGTCTTCGAGCCGGCGTCGACGATCGCGCGGTCGCGCGCCGCGTGGCTGACGACCGTGACGAGAACGCGCAAGGCGCAGCGCTCGAGGGGGACGACGCCGAGCCCGGCCTGCATCGCGTCGTAGAAGACGTAGTTGCCGGGGCGCACCTCGGTCACCCCGGGCGTCGCCGCCAGGGCGCTCGCGCCCGGGGTCGCCCCGACGCTGACGCGCGCGGCGGGTAGCCCGGCGGCCGCCAGCTCCTCAGCGGTCGCCGCCAACGTCGCGGCGCCCGCCCGCGCGGCCGCGGCGCGCTCCTCGGGGTCCGGCAGGCCGTAGGCGAATCCCTCGTGGGCGCAGACGCCGCCGAAGCGCAGCCCCGGCGCCGCCGCGACCGTCCGCGCGAGGTCCACCGCCGCCGCGCCGGGGGCGACCCCGACCCGGCCGAGCCCGGTGTCCACCTTGACCAGCGTCTCCAGGGGTTCGGGCGCGTCGGCGAAGGCGGCCGACAGCGCGGCGACGCCGGCCGGGCTGTCGACGATCGTCGAGAGCGACAACCCGGGGCGGGCGGCGAGGGCCGACAGGCGCCGCGCCTTCGTCCGCGTGACTATCGGGTAGCACACGAAGAGGTCGGTGAACCCCGCGCCCGCGAGCGCCTCGGCCTCCCCGACCTTGGCGCACGTCAGCCCGGCCGCCCCGGCGTCCAGCTGCATCGCCGCGATCCGCGGGGTCTTGTGCGTCTTGACGTGCGGCCGCAGCGCCACCCCCGCCTCGCGCGCCAGCCCCGCCATCTCGGCGACGTTGCGCTCGAGGAGCGCCAGGTCGACGATCACGCTCGGCGTGTCGAGGTCCGCGTACGGGCGCGACGGCGCGCTAGGGGCCGGCATCTTCGCGCGCTCCTCGTCCGCCGGGGATCGGGCCCCCTCCTCCGACTTTGACGGGTGGCCGTTCTGCGCCGGGTTGGTCACCCGTAGACCTCGTCGGAGGCCGAGCAGGGGGGCGGCGAAGAACCCCTCCCAGGCGTCGACGATGTCGTCGGCGGTGGGCGATACGGTGCGCGGTCCCTTGCGCTCCGTGCCCGGGACGAGGGCCTCCAGTAGGCCTCGCTGGTGGAGGTGAACTCGACCTCGGGCGCGATCGGTCCTTCTACCCTGTGCGGCGAGAACCCGTCGAGGTTGCTCAGCGTCCGGGCGGCCCCTTCCCGGATGGCCTCCCGGCTCCTCTGGGGGGACAAACACCGTGCGGTCCAGCGGTCCGTGGCGTGCTTGGTGACCGCGTACTCCACGTTGCTCGGCAGGACCGCGCGGACATCCTTCTCGAGCGCGTCGTCGCCGGTGGCCAGCACCACCGGCGCGCCGTGGTGCCCGCAGAGGGCCGCGTCGATCCCCGGCTCGCCGATGGGCTCGCCGTTCATGCGGGTCTCTACCATCTCGCGGCCGATGATGGTCTCGTTGGCGACGCCGTCGGAGCGGCCGACCATCGCGTGGTAGCCGACGAAGAAGACGGCGTCCACCCCGGCCGTGACGCCCTCGACCATGCACAGGTGCTTGTGGAAGCCTTTATGAGGTCCGCGCGGGGGTCCAGCCGCTCGAGCAAGACGTTGGTCATCGTCCGGTGCTAGCTTCCCGCGGAAGGGTCGAAGGCGTCACCATACTAAGACGCTATCGTATCGCAGAGGCCGCGTCCGCGTTCTCCATCCTTGCCACGGCCATACCGCGTTCGGGCGGCAGCAGCGGGTCGTGGATGTCGAGGCGTTCCGGCGTAGTGCCCTACGCATCACTCCGCCGGTGCGCCCTGGCGCCCAGGTACAACCAGTTCGACCGGTCGATGTCGACAAAGGTCGCGGGATAGGACTTCTCCGAACCCGGCAACCGAACCAGGAACGTCGTCGCGCCCGCGGGTCGCATGGGCTCGTTCTCCAGCTCCTGGGCGAGGTCTGAGAGCGGGCCGCTTTGGGCGGAGTTCATCACCAACCCGCCGTCACCCTCCGAGACCCCTAGCTCGATACCCATGCGCGTGTACTTCCCCACGAAGCGAGAGGGTTCCAGCTCCAGAGAACCCGCCTCCAGGGGCTCGGGGTCTTTCGCGGGCTCCATGCCGAAGGGGGCGAACAGCTCGGGGAAAAGGCCCTCGAAGACCTCGCTGGCGCCGGGGCCGTTGGTCAGGAGGACCACCACGAGGTCCTCGCTCGGGAAGGCGCGCATGAAGGCGTTCTGGCCGATGGTGTTGCCGTCGTGGCCGATCACGCGCCGCCCGCCCCAGTCGTAGAGCTCCCAACCGAGCCCCCAGGCGTCGAGCCCCGTAAGGGCGTTTGGCACGATCTTTATCTGGGGCTGCTGCATCTCCGCCACGATCTCCTCCGAGAGCACCCTCTCGCCGTCCACGGACAGCCCGCCGGCGAGGTGCAGGCGCACGAAGGAGACCGCATCGCGGGCGGTCGCGGTGACCAGGCCCGCGGGGCCGATGGAACGGGGCGGCATCCACTGGGGGGCCAGGATCGGGGTCCCGTCTATCGGGCCCTCGGGGTCGGGCAGGTGGCCGACGGCGGCCCGGTGGAGCAGCGCGTCCTCGGGCAGGGTCACGGACTCCTTCAGACCCGCCGGGTCGAGCAGCATCTCTTTGAGGGCGGCGTCCCAGGTCTTGCCGGTCAGGACCTCGACGATCCGCCCGGCGATGACGTAGCCGGCGTTGCAGTAGGAGAAGAGCTGGCCGGGGCGGTGGAGCTGCGGCAGTCCGGCGCAGGCCTCCACGAACCGCTCCAGGCAGTCGTCGCCCCTCCCGAAGTCCTCGAACTGATCCCCCTCCATGCCGCTGGTGTGCGCGAGGAGCTGTCGCACGGTTATCGAGGCCGCCGCCTCCTCGTCCTCAAGCCGAAAGTCGGGCAGGTAGGCGCGCACGGGCTCGTCGAGGCGCAGCTTCCCCTCCTGCACGAGGAGCATTACCAACGTGGCGGTGTAGACCTTGGTGATCGAGCCGATCTGGAACAGCGTGTCGGGGGTGGCCTCGACGCCGGTCTTCAGGTTCAACACACCCGTCGCCGACTCGAACGTCTCCCCCCCGTGGTAAACGGCGAGCGAGGTGCCGGGTACCCCGTGCTTCTCCGCAAGAACTTCCAACGTCTCCCGCAACCCGTTTTCCCAAGAGCTACGTTTCATGCTCATCCTCTCCGGCGGACCCCCGCCTCGACGCCAGGTTTTCTGCACCGCCATACCACGTTATCACATCTGATAACGTATAACACGTTTGACAGCGTTATTGTTATCGATAATAATGCCGCCCAAGGTGGAAAACGTCTCTGACAGAGTGAAGTTGCTCTTGCATCCGGTGCGCATTCGGGTGTTGCATGCGCTGTCGCGGCGAAACATGACGACGGCGGAGTTGGGCGAAGTCCTGAAGGACGTGCCGCAGGCTACGCTGTACCGAAACCTGCGGCGGCTTCTGGAGAAGGGGGTGCTCGAGGTGGCGAGCGAGCGCAGGGTGCGGGGGATAATCGAGAAGACCTACGCGTTGGTGCCGGAGAAGGTGGGCCTCGACGGGGCCGACATACGCAGGCTCGGCCGCGAGGACTTGCGGGGCTACTTCGCCACCTTCCTCGCCCTGCTGCAGACGGACTTCGAGGACTACCTGGGCTTAGAGAGGCTGGAGCCGGAGAAGGATTCGCTGCACTTCTACGAGGTGCCCATGCGCGTGACCGACGAGGAGGCCGGGGAAGTCGAGGGGATCGTTCGGGAGACGCTCGACAGGTTCGCGGAGCGCGGGGCGGACCGGGAGGCGGGGCGGCGCTGGCGGGTGATGGGCTTCGTGTCCGTGCCCCTGGAGGACCGTCAGGATCGGGGCACTTGAAGGTGTAGCGCGTCGCGAACGGGCCCGGTCTCGCGGGCGGTGCCCCGACGAACAGGAGGAGAGCGATGGCGGGTAGGGCCAGGATTCTGGCGATAATCGGGATACCGGTGTTGTTGCTCGTGGGCGTGATCCTGGCCGTAAGCCTCCTCGGGGGTGGCGACGAGTCCGGCGGCGGGGGTTCGTCGTCCGGCGGTAAGGGGGGCGGTACCATCACGCTGGGCATGGATCAGGACCCCGACACGCTCGATCCGCAGAAGACCAACCTCGACCCCCAGATCCTGCTCTACCTCGGCGACCCTCTGGTGACGAAGACCCCGGGGGGGAAGATAGTGCCGGCCCTCGCCGAGTCCTGGAAGGTGTCCGAGGACGGCAAGGTCTACACCTTCAAGCTCAAAAACGGCGTAAAGTTCCATGACGGGACGCCGCTGGACGCCGAGGCGGTCAAGGCGTCCATAGAGCGGGCGCTGGACCCGAAGACCAAAGCCGGGATCGCGGCGAGCCTCTTCGCCGGCATAGAGTCGGTGGAGGCGCCGTCCAAAGACACCGTCGAGGTGAAGCTCGCGCAGCCATCCAGCATCTTTCTGCTCAACATCTCCGCCCCCCCCGCCGCGATCATCAACGTCGAGGCGGCGAACCGGATGGGGGACGAGTTCGGGCGCAAACCCGTCCTGTCCGGGCCTTACGAGGTCGAGAGCTGGAAGTCCGGGGAGCAGGTCGTTATAAAGCGCAACCCGGACTACCGGTGGGCCCCCGACTATGTCAAAGACGAGTCGGCCTACCTGGATACGATCACCTTCAGGATCATACCGGACCTGTCGACCCAGGTCTCGGCCCTCCGCTCGGGCGAGTTGCAGGCGATAAGGGTGCCGCCGGTGAACGTCGGGGAGATCCGGGGCAGCGACGAGTTCCGTACCTTCGAGAATCTGCGGCAGGGGATCGGCACCTACATCGAGATGAACACGCAGCGGGCTCCGTTCGACGACCCGGCGGTGCGAGAGGCGATCAGCCACGCCGTGGACAAGGAGGCCATCATCGACTCCGTGTATAGGGGCCAAGGCGAACCGGCGTGCGGCCCGCTGCCGTCGACCATCCCCGGCTACTGGGAGGGGGCGTGCGACGCCGCGCCGGGCCACGATCCGGCAAAGGCGAAGGAGTTGCTCTCCGGGGCCGGCTGGAATCCCGGGCAAGACGGAACCCTGCAGAAAAACGGCCAGCCGCTGGAGTTCACCCTCCTGACCCAGGCGGGCAACCGGGAGTGGAGCCAGTCCGCCCAGCTGATCCAGCAGCAGCTCAAAGGCGTAGGCGTCAAGATGGAGATACAGAGCCTCGAGCTCGGCGCGTTGATCGAGAAGGTCGGCGCCGGGGAGTCCCAGGCGAACTTTTTGGGCTACAGCTACACCAACCCGGATATCCTGTACCAGTTCTTCCACTCGTCGAGCATCGAGGCCGGCCTCAACACCACCCGCATCCAGAGCGACGAGCTCGACGCGGTGTTGGAAAAGATGCGTTCCGCCGCCGACGCGGCCGAGCGCGACCGGTTCGCCCGGCAGGCTCAGGAGACTCTGATCGACGAGGCGGCGTGGGTGCCGATCGTCGTCAACCAGGACTACTGGGCCGCGCGGCAGGAGGTCCGGGGTGCCGAGGTCGGCGCGGACGGGTCCTGGTACCTGCAGAACGCCTCGGTCTCCGAGTAGGACCGGACGCCATGGTCACCTTCCTCATCCGGCGCCTGGTATCGGGGGTCATCGTCGTCTTCGGGGTGTCGGTGTTGGCGTTCGGCATGGTCCATCTGGTGCCCGGGGATCCCATCAGGATCATGCTCGGCCAGCGGGCCACCGCCGAACAGGTCTCCCGACTGCGCGGCGAGCTCGGCCTGGACGAGCCCCTGTGGCAACAGTACCTGACGTTCGCCTCGCGGGCCGTGCGGGGGGATTTCGGGGAGTCCATCAGGAGCGGGCTGCCCGTGTTGCAGGAGATAGGCAGCCGCGTGTGGCCGACGCTGGAGCTAACGCTGGCCGGTATGGCGATAGCCGTCTCGCTCGGGGTGTTCGTCGGCGTGGTCGCCGCGACGACGAAGTCCCCGGCGGTGGACCTCGCGACGATGGGCGTCTCGCTCGCGGGGCTCTCGCTGCCGACGTTCTGGGTCGGCCTGATCCTGATCTACGTCTTTGGGATCAAGCTCGGGTGGCTGCCGGTCGTCGGAGAGGGTGGCCTCCTGGCCCTGATCATGCCCGCCGTTGCCCTCGCCCTGCCCGCGGCGGCGGTGCTGGCCCGGATCACGAGGTCGAGCATGCTGGAGGTTTTGGGCCGGGAGTACGTCCGCACGGCCAGGGCGAAGGGGCTCCCCGAGGACGTCGTCGTCTACAAGCACGCGCTGCAGAACGCGATGATCCCGGTGCTCACGTTGGCGGGGATACAGTTCGGGGTGCTGCTCGGCGGGTCGGTGATCGTCGAGTCGGTCTTCGCCCGTCCGGGCGTCGGCCGGCTCGCCGTCGAGGCCATCGCGGCGCGGGACTTTCCCGTGGTGCAGGGCGTCGTGCTCCTCTCCGGGATCGTGTTCGTGGTCGTGAACCTCATCGTCGACGTGCTCTACTCGGTGCTCGACCCGAGGATCTCGCCGCGGTGAGCGAGCAGACCGCCACGGTCGCCCGGCGTCAGGAGGCGGCCCCCGCGCGCGGCGGGTCGCGGAAGTCCTGGCTCTGGCGCCTCTTCCGAAAGCCCGGCGCCGTGGCGGGCGGCTGCGTCGTGCTCGGGATCGCCCTCCTGGCGGTCTTCGCGCCCCTGATCGCCCCCCACTCGCCGACCCAGATCTTCCCGGGTGCAACCCTGCAATCGCCCTCGTGGCGGTTCCCTTTAGGCACGGACGAACTGGGGCGGGACGTGCTCAGCCGCCTGATCTACGGCGCGCGCGTCTCGATGCGGGTCGCCGTGATCGCGGTCGGTATCGGCCTCGCCGTCGGTTCGTCGCTCGGGCTGGTGGTCGGGTTTCTCGGCGGTCTGGCGGACGACGCGGTCATGCGGGTCATGGACGTCATGCTCGCTCTCCCCGAGATACTGCTCGCCATCGCCATCGTCGCCATCTTGGGTCCTGGCCTGGACAACACCATGATCGCCATCGGGATCTCGGTGATACCGATCTATGCCCGCACCGCCCGCGCCTCGGTACTCTCGGTGAAGGGCGAGGACTTTATCGAGGCGGCCCGCGCCCTTGGGGTCGGGAGGCCCAGAATAGTCCTGAGGCACGTCCTGCCCAACGTGCTCTCCCCGATCATAGTCCTGTGCACGGTGAACGTCGGCACGGCGATTCTGGCGACGGCCGGCCTAAGCTACGTCGGCCTCGGCGCCCAACCCCCGACTCCCGAGTGGGGCACGATGCTGGCGTCGGCGCAACCCTACCTCTCG
>CADCVH010000090.1 GCA_902806085.1 uncultured Rubrobacteraceae bacterium
CTCGTCGAAGGCAACGAGCGGTGGGCCATATCCCTGGTCCAGATGCCGGCGCCGCACGGGTTGATGACCGGGGAGTTCAAGGAGTTGTACGAGGCCCTCAGAGGAGGCGAGGGCTCGCCCTGAGCAGCGGTCCTGCCCAATACCCGCCCCCATCGCCTCCTCGCATAGTGGCATGCTAGCAACGCCTTGCCACCGCGTGACAGAGTTTCGAAGGCGTCCGAACTACGGGTTCGGGTACCGATTTCCCTCCATCATCAAAAGGCCGACAGGGCCTACACTTGATGGCGAGGTTTCATCGCATAACCACGAACCGGTCGAAACCGGCTTCTTCAACAGGCCCGAGGAAAATCGTCCGTCAAGGAATCGCCCGGGCCTCCCCGACGGATCGTTTCCTCAACGCGCTGAAACCGTCCGCGCCGACGGCGGTCCCGCCATGGGCGTCGACGCCCTGTTCCGCCACGAGGTCGCCGCCATCGTCCGGGACCGGGGCCAGGCTCGCAACCGGTCCTCGTAAAGGTGGTAGCCAACCGCTCGCCGGACTTCGGCCGCGGCGAAGAGAACGGGTACTACGCGGGCGGGTCGACCATGCGTTCGGCCACCTCGACGAACGCCCGCACCACGGGTGAACCCTCGTCCCGCCTCCACGCCAACACCAGGTCCCAGCCCGCTTCCGGCCCGTACACCGGCCGGCAGACCGCCCCGGGGTTGTTCAGGCTCTCCGGGATGTTGACGGTCAGCGAGACGCCCAGGCCCGAGGCGACCATGCCCGCGATGGACTGCAACGCCGCCGAGTCGGACTCCGACTCCGCCGATTCCTGTACCACCCGCGGGCTGAACCCCGCCTGCCGGCACAGGCCGATCACCCGGTCGTGTATGGCCGGCGAGAGGCGGCGGGGCGGGAGCACGAAGCCCTCGTCCGCAAGCGCCGCAAGCGGGACGCGCTCTTCGGAGGCCAGGGGGTGATCTTCGGGCAAAACGGCGAGCAGCGCCTCGCGGGACACCGGCAGCACCTCGAGGAGGTCGTGCACCGGCGGGCTCCTGAGCAGGCCCGCGTCTATGCGCCCCTCTTCGAGAGCCCGTACCTGCTGCGGAGTGTAGAGCGACCGCAGCTCCAGCTCCACGTCGGGGCGATCTTCCCGGAACGCCCTGACGAGGCGGGGCAGCACCTCGTGGGCCGCCGAGCCCGTGAACCCCAAGGAGAGCCGCCCGACCTCCCCGCGATCGGCCCTCACGGCGGCGCGCCTCGCCCCCTCGGCCTGCCCGAGCGTCGCCCGCGCCCCCTCAAGAAACGCCGAGCCCGCCGGCGTCAGCCGTACCCGGCGCCCGGACCGGTCGAACAACTTGACGCCCAGGTCGTCCTCGAGCTTGCGTATCTGCTGGCTCAGGGCCGGCTGGGCGATGCGTAGCCGCTCGGCGGCCCCGCGGAAGTGCAGGTCCTCGGCGACGGCCACGAAGTACCTCAAGTGCCTCAACTCCAAAGAAAGCTCCCTGCCGCCGTTTGATAAGTTTCGCATATCGTAAAGCTACCAATATTATATTGGACATATCGTTTTCCCTGTGTAGCATCGGTGTACATCAGTGTTACGAAGGAAGGATTGCCGTGGCGAAGACCTGGTTTATCACGGGAGCATCCAAGGGGTTCGGCCGCGAGTGGGCCGAAGCCGCGTTGGAGCGCGGCGACAACGTCGCGGCGACCGCGCGCGATACCGACGCGCTGCGACCGCTGGTCGGGCGGTACGGAGAGGCGGTGCTGCCGCTCCGTTTGGACGTGACCGATCGTGGCGCGGCGTTCGCCGCCGTGCGGCAGGCGGCCTCGCGCTTCGGCTCGCTCGACGTGGTGGTCAACAACGCCGGCTACGGCCACTTCGCCATGGTCGAGGAACTGGGTGAGTCCGACATCCGCGCGGAGATGGAGACGAACTTCTTAGGCGCGCTGTGGGTCACCCAGGCGGCGCTGCCGATCATGCGCGGGCAGGGCTCGGGCCGCATCCTGCAGGTGACGAGCGAGGGCGGAATCCGCGCCTTTCCGCAGTTCGGGGCGTACCACGCCTCGAAGTGGGCGCTCGAGGGTCTGTCCCAGTCCGTCTCGCAGGAGGTCGCGGACTTCGGAATCCGTGTGACGATGGTCGAGCCCGGGCCGTACGCTACGGGCTTCGGCAGCACCGGGCTGAAGACGAGCGAGCACAACCCCGCGTATGACACGGTGCGAGCCGGGTACCAACCGGCGTTCGCGGCGTTAGAGCTCGGCACCGCGAGTGCGACGCGAGGGCCGATCCTCCGGGTCGTAGACGCCGAGGATCCCCCGCTCAGGATCTTCTTCGGCAAGTCGCTAGGCCCCGTCACCGAGGAGTACGAGCAGCGCCTGGCGACCTGGCGGGAGTGGGAAGCGGTCTCGCTCGAGGCGTTCGGTGAGGAGCAGGGCTACTCGGAGCGACTCCGCAACCGCTGAGCGCGATTACGCAGGTCGTGCCGCCTCGCCCTGGAAGGCGGCGACGAGCATCAGGAGCGCCAACACGGCCCCGCTGGCCGTGCACAGGTGCACGAAGACCGTCTTCATCCTAAACCAGGACGGCGTGGTCTCTTCGCTACCGGTCTCTTCGATACCGTGTTCGCCCATCTGGCCCTCCACCGTGTTCGGACGCGACTCCGAATCGGCACCGAGAAGACGCGCCCCTTCTTGCCCATCGTGGCGCTGCCTCCTGCGTCGTAAAGGACGGGAGGTCACGCTGGCGCCCCGGCGGCTTCCACGCGTGGGTCGGGGCGTTCTGCAACGGCCTGCGCCGTTATCGAAAGCGTCGCGGCGGCCGGGCGGTTCACCGACAGGGCAGGCGGAGGCTGAAGGTCGCCCCGCCGGCTTCTTGGCCCGCCCTCGCGTCCTCGGCCAAAAGGTCGCCGCCCTGGGCCCTGGCGAGTTCGCGGCCGATCGCGAGGCCGAGGCCCGTTCCCCCGCCGGATTCGCCCCTCGTGCGGGCAGCGTCGGCGCGGTAGAACCGGTCGAAGACGCGGGGCAGGTGCTCCGGCGGTATCCCCGGGCCGCTGTCCGCCACGCTTGCCTCCGTCCACCGATCGCGCGGGCGGCCTTCCACGACGACGGTGCCCCCGGGGGGCGTGAACCTCACGGCGTTGTCGAGGAGGACGGCGAGGATCTGGGCCGTCCTCTTCGCGTCGCCGTGGGCCGGAAGCTCGTCCGGGGCGAGGACGTCGAGCCTGACCCCTTTGGCCGTCGCCCGCGGACCGAAGCGCTCCGCCGCCTCCGAGAGGACGGCGGAGAGGTCGAAGGGCTTGCCGGCCACCTCGAGCTTGCCGGCGTCGAGCCGGGCCACCAGGAGCAGGTCGGACAAGATCGCGCCCATGCGGTCGGTCTCGCCGAGCTGGTGCTCCAAAAGCGCGCCGTCCTCGGCGTTCAGGTTGCCCCGGTAGAGCACCATCTCGGCGTCGGCCCTGATCAGGGTCAGGGGCGTCTTGAGCTCGTGGGAGGCGTCTGCGACGAAGGCCCGCTGCCTCTCGAAGGATTCGCGCGCCGGGCGCACGGCCCTCCCCGACATATACAGGCCCCCGAGCAGGGCGGCCCCCACGCCCCCCAAAGCCAGCGGTAGCAGGACGAGGAGCAGGCGGTTGACGGTCTCCTGCACGCCCCGTTGGGAGCGCGCGTACTGCATGACGCCTACCACCTCGCCCCCGTCGCGCATGGGCACGCTCAGGACCCTGACCCTCCCCTCGGGCCCGCGGATCGTCTCCGAGACCGCCACGCCTTCTTCGCGAGCCAGCGCGGCGAGATCCTTGGTGGGGAGGCCCAAGGTGCCCGATGCCGCGGCGGTCGGGTCCCTGTCGGTGACGCGGCCTTCCGGGCCCAGCGCGACCCAGCTGTACTCGGCCGAGCCGCTCGCGAGGACCTCCCTGTCCTCGCCGTCGAGCAGGTTGGCCGTCTGGTCCTTGGCCTCCTGGGCGAGCAGGGTGTCCTGCTGCATCGTCAGCTCCCTGGAGAAGCCGACCACCGCGGCCGTCCCGAGAAAGAGCAGGATGAGGGCGAAGACGCCGGCGTACCCGAGCGTCAGGCGCCGTCGCATCCTATCGAGCATCACGTGGCCGACCTGGGGTCGAAGGTGTAGCCGGCGCCATGCACGGTTCGCACGCGCGAAGGTTCGCCCTCGCGGTCGAGCTTTCGGCGCAGGTAGTGGACGTAGAGGTCAACCGCGTTCGTGTAGGCACCGGTAGTACCGCCCCACACGGTATCTAGAAGCACCGAGCGGGTGAAGACCTGCCCCGGGCGTTGCATCAGGGTGGCGAGCAGCGCGAACTCCTTGGCCGTAAGGTCGATGCGCTCCCCGGCGCGCCGGACCTCGTGCCGGCCCGGGTCCAAGACGACGTCGCCGGCCGCGAGCACCGTCTCTTGCTCCTTCCTCTCGGGGGGCCTCCTGGCGAGGGCCCGCACCCTCGCGAGCAGCTCGGGGAAGGCGAAGGGCTTTGGGAGGTAGTCGTCGGCGCCGGCGTCGAGGCCCTCCACGCGGTCCTCCAGCTGCGAGCGGGCGGTGAGCATGAGGACGGGGACGCCCACGTCGGCCGCCCTCAGCCTTTTTACGACCTGGACCCCGTCGAGGTCCGGCAGCATCCGGTCGAGCACGAGCAGGTCGAAGTCCTCGCTAAGGGCGCGGGCAAGGCCCGTCCTGCCGTCGAACGCCGTCTCTGCGGCGTGGCCCTCCCTGCCGAGCACCTCGGCGACGAGGCGGGCCAGGTGCTCCTCGTCCTCCACGATCAGGATTCTCATCATCGCCATCCGAAACAATCCTATCCCAGCGCGGGGCCCCGGGCACCGGTCCTTTGAAAATCCTAATGGGCGCCAAAGGCCGAACAAAAACCCAGGCGCCAAACTAACGGTCCGGACGAAGGACCCGATGAAACGGAGCCCGGGAAGCGGAAAGGGAAGGCGGGGAGGAGAGACGTGGGGCTTACCAGCTGGGTAGTGGTCGGGGCCATAGCGGGGGTCCTGGCCGAACGGATCGTGCCGGGGCCGGACCCGGGCCGCTTCGTCGTCACGGTCCTCCTGGGGATGGCGGGCGCCTCCGTCGGCGGCTTCGTCGTGGGGGCCCTTGGTGACTCCGGGGTAACGGGCTTCAACGTCTGGTCGGTCTTCGTGGCCACCCTGGGCACCTTCCTCTTGCTGTGCGCCTACGGTATCGTCGCCCGGCGGACCGCTTGAGCCGGGCGAAGCCCCACGGTCGCCGCCCCGGCGTCGGAACAGGGAGGATGCAGGCCGGGAGTACCGGCGTGGAGGGGCCCCCGCGCGGTCGCCCCGGCGCCCCCCATGGCAGGGGCACAACGGGCGGGATCGGCGCCGCCCTCTCCGCCCTGTTGGCGGCGGTTCTCGCGGTGTTCTTCCTCTCTGCGTGCGCCCCCTCCGAGGAGACAGCGGCCCCGGAGAGGCCGAACGTGCTGCTCGTCGTCACCGACGACCAGCCGGCAACGACCGTGCGCCACATGCCGAAGCTGAAGAAGCTCGTCGGGGAGCGGGGGGTTAGCTTCGGACGGGCCTACCTGTCCGATCCGCTGTGCTGCCCGTCGAGGGCGACGATCCTGACCGGCAAGTACACCCACAACCACGACGTCACCAACAACCACCACCGCAAGGGCGGGGCGCGCAAGTTCCGCGAGGAGGGCCTGCACCGCGACACCATCGGGACGCGCCTTAAGGAGTCCGGCTACGCCACCGGCTACTTCGGCAAGTGGATGAACGGCTACGACGGTGGCTACGTGCCCCCCGGGTGGGACCGCTGGTTCGCCTTCTCCGGGGACCTGAACCGCCCGGACTCTTACGAGGTGAACTCCGACGGCCGGCCGAGGACCTTCTCGCGCGGATACAACGAGACCGACCTCCTCCGGGACGAGGCCGCGGGGTTCGTAAAGGAACATCGGGACGAACCCTGGATGGCCGTGGTCGCGACGCACGCCCCGCACGGGCCCTACTGGCCGCCGGAGAGGCACGAGGGCAGCTTCGACGGCGCGAAGCTGCCGCGGACGCCCGCCTTCGACGAGAACGACGTCTCGAACAAGCCCGAGGCGTACAGGCGCCCGCCGCTCTCCGGCGAGGAGAAGCGCAAGCTGCGCGGGGCCTACGAGGGCAAGCTGGAGGCCTTGCAGGGCGTGGACGACCTAGTTGGGGGCCTGGTCGGCGTCCTCGAAAAGACGAAACAGCTCGAGAACACTTACGTCGTCTACCTCACGGACAACGGCTACCTGCTTGGGGAGCATCGTCACGAGGCCAAGGGCAAGCCCTACGAGGGCTCGATAAGGACCCCGCTGCTCGTCCGCGGACCCGGCGTGCCCGCAGGCGAGAGAAGAGAGGAACTGGTCGCCAACGTGGACCTTGCGCCAACCATCGCCGCATGGGCCGGCGCGCCACCTCCGGAGAACCCGGACGGCCGCTCGCTGGCGCCGGTGCTCTCGTCCTCCCCGCCGGACTCGTGGAGGGAGGCCTTGCTGATCGAGCACTTCGTCGGATCCGACTGGGCGGGCCTGCGCACCCCGCGCTACGCGTACGTCGAGCACGAGGACGGCGACAGGGAGCTGTACGACATGCACAACGATCCCTACCAGATAGATAACATCCACGATAAAGCCGGAGGTACGCTCCTAAAGGCGCTGCGGGCCCGTCTGGACAGCCTGAAAGGCTGCGCCGGGAAGCAGTGCCGCGAGGCTGAGAGTTGAACCGGCCCGCCAAAGAACCGCCGTTGGGCTCCGCTACGGCCCGTATTGGCCGGGAAACAGCCGACTCGTCGCGGACGGAAGGAGGGTACCGGGATGGGACGAAAAAGACGTCACGCGTGCGCGGGACATCGCCTCCCGGGCGACTCGCGGGTACGGCGGGACGGCGCAACCCGTACTGGCTGGTGGAGGACCGCGATACAACCGAGCCGGAAGCAGGAGTCTCGACTTTAACCGACGGTCGCAGGGTGCTGCCGGTTTTCGGTTTCGAGGAGGAGGCCGACCTCTTCGTCCGACTGGTTCCCCGGGACGGTCGGGGCGTTCGGCGGATCGAGGCCGGTGAACTCGTCTCGCTGCTCCACGGCCCGTTTAACGGCGTCGAGCTCGTGGCCCGCGACCCTTTGTCGGACGCCCCGGCCGACGTGTTGGGCGGGGCGGTTGGCCTGACCAGGCGGGAGTCCCTGGATTTCCTACTCAGGCCGGGAACCCCGGCCGGGCCCGGGAGTCCGGTTGGCGGAGGACCCGCGGGGGTGGGTTCGTGAAGAGGTCATGCATCGTGGCTGGGCATCGCGGTGGGCCCCGTGCAACCCGCCGGGGATGGGGCGACGGTTGCGTAAGGTAGTAGCCCTGGCGGTGAACGGGTTGTGGCCCAATCGCACCGGCGACCAGCGGCCAAACGCCGAAGGCGGCCGGACGCACCCCGGATCCGAACCGGCCTCCGGCAAGGGCGGGTTCCGTCCCGACGTGGAGGGCCTGCGGGCCGTCGCCGTTTTGGCCGTGCTCCTCTACCACGCCGGGGTGCCCTTCGCGGGGGGCGGCTACGTAGGCGTGGACGTCTTTTTCGTGATCTCTGGCTTTCTCATCACCGGCCTGCTGGTCCGCGAGCTGGAGAAGACCGGAACCCTGTCGCTCGCGCGTTTCTACTCGCGGCGGGCCAAGCGCCTGCTGCCGCTGACGGTGGTCGTGCTGGCGGTCGTGGCCGTCCTTTCCCGGTTGCTGTTCGACCCGGTGCGCATGGAGGAGGTCTCCATCGGCATCGTCGCGGCCGGCCTCTACTTCATGAACTGGCTGCTCGCCGCCCGGGCGGCCGACTATTTCGCGGCCGGCCTGGAGGCGAGCCCGGTGCAGCACTTCTGGACGCTGGCGGTCGAGGAGCAGTTCTACCTGGTCTGGCCCGTCCTGATCCTGGCCGCCGCCTGGTGGGGCCGCCGCGCGGGGTTGGGCCTCAGGCCGGTGCTCGCGGCGGCCTTCGCGGCCGTCGTCCTCTCGTCCCTCGCCTACGGCGTCTACTCCACGCAAACGCAGGCCGGGGCCGCCTACTTCTCCACGCTGACCCGCGGCTGGGAACTCGCGCTCGGTGGGCTCTTGGCGCTCGTGCCCGCCTCCCGGTTCGGTCGGCTGCCGCGGGCGGCGGCGGGTGTCATGTCGGCGGCGGGCCTCGCCGCGATCGCCTTCGCGACCGTCCGGTTCGACGACGACACCCTCTTCCCGGGGCACGCCGCGCTCGTGCCGACCCTGGGGACGGCGGCGATCATCGCGGCGGGCCTCGCGACGACCACGGCCGGCCCGTCTCGGCTGCTCACGCTCGGCCCGGTGCGCCACGTCGGCCGTATCTCCTATTCCTGGTACCTGTGGCACTGGCCGCCGCTGGTCTTCGCCGCCGCGATATGGGGGGAACTCTCCCCGCTAGAGGGCGTGGCCGTGCTCGCCGTCTCCTACGTCCCGGCCCTCCTAACCAACCGTCTCGTGGAGAAGCCCTTCCTCCGCTCGGAGACGCTGAGCCGCTACCCCCGCAAGGCCCTGGCCCTCGGCGGCGCCTGCACCGCCTGCTCCGTCGCCCTAGGCCTGCTGCTCTTGGCGGCGACCCCGGCCGTCCCGGAGGCGCCCGAAAACGAGGTGGCGGGCGCCGCGGCGCTGCGGGGCGGCTACTCGCCGCAAAAGAGCGCCGAAGCAGTCCATCCCACCCCGCGCGAGGCCGAGAAAAAGGACAACAGGCCCCGGATGTACGCCGACGGCTGCCACCTCGATCTCGAGGAGACGAGGTCCCCCGATTGCGTCTACGGCAACCCCTCCTCCGGCACGACGGTAGTGCTCTTCGGCGACTCCCACGCCATGCAGTGGTTCCCCGCCCTGGAGGAGCTCGCCAAGGAGCGCGACTGGCGCCTGCTCGGGTTCTCCAAGAGCGCCTGCCCGCCCGCAGATATAAAGGTCTACAGCACGGGGCTGCGCAGGGAGTACCGCGAGTGCGAAGAGTGGCGCGGACGCACGCTGGAGCGCATAGTGCAAAAGGAGAACCCGGACCTGGTCGTCACGAGCATGCTCAACCGCTACCGGGCCAGGGAGGACGGCAAGGGTCTTCCCGATAAGGCGAGCAACGAGGCGGTCGTCGAGGGCTACGCCTCCACCCTGAAGAAGCTGCGGAGCACCGGGGCGCCGGTCGCGGTCATAGAAGACGTCCCGAGCCCGGACAAGGACATACCCGAGTGCGTCTCCCGGTCGCTCGGGCGCCTGCAAGACTGCGCGTTTCCCCGGGGAGTGGCCCTCGACCAGCCCCGGGTCAACGCCGAAGCCGCGGAGAGGGTCGAAGGGGCGAGCCTGATCGACCCGACAAGCGTGGTGTGCCCCGAGAAGACCTGCCCGGCCGTCATCGGGGACGCGCTCGTCTACCGCAACGGCGCCCACCTCACGCGGACCTACGTCAACACCCTCGCCCCCTGGCTCGGCGAACGGCTGCCCGAACCGGCCCCGTCGGGTTGACCTTCGGCAGATTCGCCTTAGAGTAATCCGGGGCCCGGAAAAGACGGGTGCCCGGTGACGGTCGCGCCGGAGCACCCGCCCACCGCTCCGGCGAAACCATCGACGGGGGAGGATCTCTGTTTTCGAGGAGAGCGCCGGACTTCGGGGCGTGGAAGCGGTTGGCGGCGGGGGTCGCGCTGTCGTGGGCCGTCATCGGGCTGCTGTGGGCCCAGGTGATCGCGCTCCCAAAGCCCCTCCTCCCACCGCCGTTCTTCGCCGAGCTGCTCGGCGACGTCCCGGCCACCACCACCCCCGAGCGGTTCGTGGTCATGATCTTCAAGGAGACGAGCCTCCTGCTCTGCGCCTTCGCCTTGCTGGGCCTGCTCCCGGCCGCGGCGGCGCTCGGGTTGGGGGCCCGCAAGAGCCCGCTCGTCGCCGCCGCCCTGTGCGCGGTGGCGGTGGCAGTCTCCTTGGCCCCGACGGCCGAGGCGCGGAGTACCGCCGCATCCGAGGGCGTGCCCCTCTCGCTCTCGGAGTACTTTGCGGCCCCCCTCCCCGCGGCGGGCACCGTCCCCGAGACCGCGACCTACGCCCGCCCGAGGGGAGAGGAGCTCAAGCTTGACGTCTGGCGACCGCCCGAGGCCCCCGGCGAAAGCCCCGACCCGGCCCCCGGTCCGGTCCCCGGTCCGGTCTTCGGTTCGGTCCCCGACGCGGGGCGTGGGCGGCCCGCGGTGGTCGTGGTGCACGGCGGCGGCTGGCGCTCGGGGACCCGCGGCGAGTTTCCGGCCTGGAACGCGTGGCTCGCGGAGAGGGGGTACGTGGTCTTCGACATCGACTACCGGCTCTCGCCCCCGCCGAGCTGGCAGGAGGCCCCCGGCGACGTGCGGTGCGCGGTCGGCTGGGTCAAGGAGAACGCGGTCCGCTACGGGGTCGACCCCGAACGCGTGGCCCTCATGGGCCGCTCCGCGGGCGGGCACCTCGCCCTGCTCGCGGCCTACACGGAAGGACCGTCCGCCTTCCCGGCCGGCTGCGGCGTCCGCGGCGAACCGGACACGGCGGTCGCGGCGGTGGCGGCCTTCTACCCGCCCACCGACCTCGCCAGCCTCTCCTCCCGGGGATACCTGCCCGGAATAGACCGCTTCCTCGGGGGCGCGAGGGGCGCGGTGCCCGGGCGTTACCGCCTCTTTTCGCCCGTCGCCCGGGTGGACGCCGGGGACCCGCCGACGTTCCTCGCCCACGGGGAGGACGACGAGATAGTGCCGCCCGGCGAGTCCGAGCTCCTGGCGGGCCGCCTGGGCGACGCCGGCGTGCCCCACCGGCTCGTCGGCCTGCCCTGGGCCAACCACACCTTCGACTTCTTCTGGGGCGGCTGGGGATCCCAGATCACCCGCTCCTCGCTCGAAGAGTTCTTAAGGAGCCACCTCGAGACCCCGGCCGAGGCGGGGCACGAACCTGCCGGACGTCGCGACAAGGGGACGGGTTAGCGCGGCTCCGGCCGGTTGGATTCGATCGGCTCCGTAAACCCTTGCCGATGCGCCGCACGCGCCAAGGCTTGGCTCTGCGAACCGGGTCGAAAAGCCGTCGGCACCGTCCGGCCCCGTGTGGGGTCGGGGTACGGCCGCGAAGGCCGTGTCTCGGGGCCGTTGGAGGCGGCCGCCCCCGGCCGCTTTGGCCGAAGGTCGCGGGACCGACGGCGCCCCTCTCCGGAAATCTGCCTCGGCGGATCTCGGCCAGGCTCCTCCCGGGTCCCGGGTTGTTTGAGGACTCTAATCGTCCCCAAACGCCGTTCACACCTGTCGGGTCCAAACTACGTGGGCAGGAGGCGAGAAGCCGAGCGGCCCGCCGAGGTAGGCAACCGGAACCCGCGTTCGCTCGGGAAAGGGGCACCAGTGAGACCCGTACCGACGCACGAGCAGCCCACGCGCTTCGCCGGTCCATCGGCGCCGAAGGCGGGGTCTCTTCGGATCGGCACGTCGGCGGGATCGGGACGATGCCAGGTGCGAACCGGCACCGATTTCCCCTGCGGCCGACCGGCGGTTACCGAGGTTCTGGGCGTACCGTTCTGCGGGCGCTGCGCCCGAGAGCAAGAGGACTACTTCGTCGTCGGCGAGCTCACGCAGGTCCCCAGGGGCCGGAGGGGGGCACGACGAGCCTTGGGTATGACGACACCGGGATGCACCGCCCGCCCGCTCCCGCGGGACGTTGGCGACGTTTTCGGGAAACGGTGGTGACGGGCGGCAGGGTTCCGTATTTCCTGGTCGTGCTGGTTTTGGCCTCGGCGCTCGCTTCGGCGGCTTGCGGCGGGCCCGAGCAGGCTCGGCCGCTACCGACCCGAAGGCCGAGCAGGCGGGAGAAGCCAAAGAACGCCCGCCCACCGCGGACCGGGCCGTTGCACGGGCGGGCGATGCCGAGGCCCGCGCGGCGGCATTGGAAAAAACTAATCTCTTTCAAAGGCTATCCCCATGCTCGGGTCCCACACTGATCTCTTGTAGGTGGAGCGTGCAGAGAAAACCTCGTCCGACCCCCGGGGTCAGACGAGGCCCAAGGCCGGACACGACGCGATGTCTCCCGCCTGCTTGGCTACCGTGCGGGCGTTCGCGGCGAAGGGAAAGGGCAGGCGGCATGATCGATCTGGCGGGTTTCTGGTACGCGGGGCGTCACCGGGAACTGCTGCGTGAGGCAAGCCGAGAACGTTTGGCGAGGGAGTTGGGACGCGCACGGAAGGCCGCGCGTAAGGCCGCGCGTAAGGCCCGCGCCGGACGGCCGGCGACGTTCGATGCGGACGGGCTCACGCGCCCGCCCGCGAGCACACGCGCGGTGGTGCGCCGGGGGCTCGCCGAGGACGCGCCCCGGGTCGCAGGGCTTTTGGAGCCCAACGGGATGCCCCGCTGGGTGGCCTTCGAGGAGCGCTTCATCGTCGCCGAAGAGGGCGGCAAACTGGTGGCGGCCCTGCGTTTTCGGGAGGGTTCCGGACGGCTTCACTTGGGGCTGTTGGTGACCGACCCGTGGGCCGAGGAGGGTTCCCTGGCGGTGGCGTTGTACGCCGGGGCGCGGGCGATGGCGCGCGGCCTCGGTTTGCGGGAGGTCAGGGCCAGGACGCGCCGGCACCAGAGGCACCTGCGCGAGGCCGGCTACCGCGCGCGTGGCGGGGTTTGGCGGACCTTGCCATAATCCCCTAGCGCAAGGCGGCGTTGACACCGGAGGAGAGGTAAGCGGTTTGCGCGAACGGGGAGGGGGCGTCTCGGACGCCGCGATCACGCGGAGGAGGTTCCTCAGGATCTCGGCCGTCGCTTTGGCCGGCACCGCGGCCGGCACCGCGGGCGGCGTTGCGGGTTGCGGGCCGCCCGGGCGCGTACGGCCCCTCCACCAACCCCGCCCGGAGGGTCACGCCTGGGCCTTCCGCTCGCGACCGGACCTCCGCCCGCCCACCGTCGACATCGCCCGGCGGGGGAACGGGACCGCCGCGGGCCACGTGTTCGTCGCGCCCAAGAACGGTCCCGGGGAGACGGGGCCGGGACAGCGTGGGCCGATGATCGTGGACGGGGAAGGGTTGCCGGTGTGGTTTCATCCCTTATCCGACGGCGACGAGGACGCCATGGACTTCAAGGCGCAGCGCTACCGGGGGCGGTCCGTCGTCACCTGGTGGCAGGGCCCGCATACCGCGTACGGCCAAGGTGAGTACGCGATCCTCGATGGCTCCTACCAAGAGATCACCCGCGTACGCGCGGGCCGCGGCTACCGGGGTGATCTGCACGAATTTCTCATCACCACGGGGGACACCGCGCTCATCACCATCTACGAGCCCGTGCCCTATGACCTCTCCCCGGTGGGCGGCCCGAAGGACGGCATGGTGGCGGAGGGCGTCGTCCAGGAGATAGACATCGAGACCGGGAAGGTGCTATTCGAGTGGCACAGCCTGGAGCACGTCGGCGTGGAAGAGTCGTACTACCCGCCGCCCACCGATCCCGCCGAACCCTTCGACTACTTCCACATAAACTCCATCGAGGTCGACACCGACGGAAACCTCCTCGTCTCCGCCCGCAAGACAAGCGCCACGTACAAGATCGACCGCGGGAGCGGCGGGGTGATCTGGCGGCTGGACGGCAAAAAGAGCGACTTTGCGATGGAGGAGGGCACCCGCACCCGCTACCAGCACGACGCCCGCCGCAGGCCCGACGGAACGCTGACGATCTTCGATAACGGCGAGGAGGGAGTGAGCGAGCGGTCCCGCGCCGTCGTCGTGAGGCTCGACGAGGCGGCCATGAGGGCCAGCCTGGTGCGCGAGTACGTCCAACCGTGGGGGCGGTTTTGCATCACCCAGGGCAACATGCAGACCTTGCCCAACGGTAACGCCTTCGTCGGCTGGGGCAGCGAGCCCGGCTTCTCCGAGTTCCACGGGGACGGCCAACTTCTTTTCGACGCTAGCCTCCCGGCCGGGGTGGAGTCCTACCGCGCCTTCCGCTTCCCGTGGGTCGGCGGGCCGAAAGACGAACCCGCGGTGGCCGCCGAACCCGGGCCGACCTCGGGCGAGATCTCTGTCCACGTCAGCTGGAACGGCGCCACGGAGGTCGCCTCCTGGGAGGTCCTCGCCGGGCCGTCCCCCGACCGGCTGAAGACCCTGGGCCACGTACCCAGGGACGGCTTCGAGACCTCCGCCGCGGCGCGCACGGACGGGCCCTACGTCCGCGTGAGGGCCCTCGACCACCGGGGCCGGACGCTCGGCGAATCCAGGGCGATCCGGCCGGGAGAGCGGGTGCGGCCCGTCCCGAGGCCGCGCTCTTCTTGAGGACCCTTCCGAGCGGGCGCGGTGGTCGGATCGGGACGCCGTGATCGACTATATGGTCGAAGGAGAGCCTCCGTTCGCGGGCTCGCGACCCTTCGACGAGGCGGCCATACGCGAGATCGCGGCCCGCGCCTTCGATCGCACGACCAACCTCGCCTCCGGCATTACCAACCACGCAGGCGTCGACACGGGAGATCGATGGAGGGAGCGACTCGGGGAAGTGAGCGCCCCCACGCTCGTAGTACACGGCACCGAGGATCCCATGTTCCCCCACGGCAACGCCGTCGCGCTGGCGAAGGAGATCCCCGGCGCCCGGCTGCTCGCGCTGGAGCGGGTGGGTCACGAGGCGCCCCCTCGGGATCTCTGGGACGTCGTCGTGCCCGCAATATTGCGGGCACGACGCCGCCGACCCGGGATGCCACCCGGAACTTGACCAACCTTTCATTCACCCGACCTCCTGGACGAGGCGTTCTCGAAACTCCGCATACGGGATGTCGCATAGAACGACGCCCCGGAGGTCCTCGGATCACCCCAGCGACATCGTGGGGCGTACGAGGCGACACGACATCTTGGGGCGGCGCATGGCTACGCGTTGTAGGCGTAGTCCGCGCGCCTGGCGTCTATGTAGGCCCTAGAGTTTCCGCGTATGAGCTCCGTCTCGCGGTTCTTGATCGTCGTGCCGAACGCGCTGGTCCCCGCCTCATGCTGGCGTCTGGGACCGTCGACGTCGCCGCCTACCGGGCCGCGCGGCCCTTACCAGCGGGTGCTACCGCAGTGCGCCCGTCAGCTCCGCGGCGCCCATACCGGCCTCTCGCAGGTAATCGGAGAACTCCGCCAGGATCTCAACCGGGTCACGCACGAAGCTGGCGGTCCCGACCTGGACGAGGGTGGCGCCGGCGAGCATGAACTCGGCGACGTCGGTGCCGCTCGTCACCCCCCCGCCCCCGAGTACCGGAACGCGAACGGTCCGGGCGACGTCGTGGACTGCCTTGAGCGCGACGGGCTTCACGGCCGGCCCGGAGAGGCCGCCCCGCACCAGCACGGACCTCCTCTTCGCGTCTATCGTGAGGGCCGGGATCGTGTTCATGACCGTTAGCGCGTCGGCGCCGGCGGACTCGGCCGCGCGGGCGTTCCCGACGACCCCCTCGTGGGTCAGCTTGGCGAAGAGCGGCTTCGTCGGCGCCGCGGCGCGGCAGGCGGTCACGACCTCTTCCACGGCGGCGGGTCCCGCGCAGAAAGTGAGCCCGCCGTGCTCGACGTTCGGGCACGAGAGGTTCAGTTCTACGGCGGCAACCCGCCCGTCCTCGGAGACCCGCTCGCACAGCGCCGCGAAGTCCCGCACCGTCTCCCCGGCCACCGAGACGAAGAGGGGAACGCCGAGGTCGAAGGCGTCGAGGTCCTCCATGAAGCGCTCCACGCCGGGGTTCTGCAGCCCGATGGAGTTGACCATGCCCGCCGGCGTCTCGGCGACGCGCGGCGGCGGGTTGCCGGCCCTGGCCGCCGGCGTCGTGGTCTTGGGCAGTATCGCCCCGTAGACGCCCTCGACCTCCCCTAGCGCCTCCTTCGCCAGCGTCCCGGAGGCCGGGACGAGGGGCGTGCTCAGGGTTATCCCGCACATCTCTACCGAGAGGTCCACGCCCGTCACCCGCTCCCGCACTACCACGCCAGCACCTCCGCGCGGAAGACCGGTCCCTCGACGCAGGACCGCACGTACCCCCCGTCCACGGGCACCACGCAACCGTTGCACGAACCGTTCCCGCAGCCCATCCGCTCCTCCACGGAGAGCTGCCGCAGCCCGTCCGGCCCCGCGGCGTCCTTGACGGCGGCCAGCATCGCGTTCGGACCGCAGGCGTAGACGACCGGATACTCCAACAGATCCGGCGCGGCGTCGAGCACCGTGCCGTGGGTGCCCGCGGACCCGTCCATCGTGGCGACGGAGGCGCCGGCAAAGTCGTCGGCGACGGCGGCCGTCCCCGCGTCGAGAAAGCCCAGGAACACGTCGTGGTCGATGCCGCGGGCGGAGAGCTCTCTGCCCAGGATCTTGAGTGGCGCGACCCCGATGCCCCCGCCGAGGAGCGCGGCCCGCCCGGCGGAGGCGTCGATCTCGAATCCCCTGCCAAGCGGGGCGGTTACCTCTACCGTCCGTGTCGCCCGGTCCAGCAGCGCCGTGCCGCGGCCCCGGACCTCGAAGAGGAGGCTCGCCACCCCGTCCTCGAAGTCGTAGAAGGAGAACGGTCGGGCCAGGAACGGGTCGAGGGTTACCGGGTAGCCGGCCGCGCGGGCCATCACGAACCGGCCTGGCTCTACCTTCTCCCCCGGCCAGCGGTAGCTGATAAGGGTGTAGGCGCCGAGCTCGCGGCGGGCTTCGATCTCTACCGTGTAGAACTTCACGCGCGCGCCGCGTAGAGGCCCTGAAGGCTGTTCACGCGGCGGGTTCCGCCCCTGATACGGGCCTCGATGCCCTGGACGGCGGCGGCGGAGCCCGCGAGCGTCGTTATGCAGGGGACGCCGTGCATGAGCGCCCTGCGCCGGATCAGGTACCCGTCCGTCCGCGCCCCGCGGCCCCAGGGGGTGTTGACGATCAGGTCCACCCCACCCTCCTCGATAAGCGAGAGAACGTCGTCCCCAGACTCCCCTATCTTCGGCACCACTACGACCGCAAGACCATTGCTGCGGAGAACCTCCGCCGTCCCCTCGCTGGCCGAGATCTCGAACCCGAGGTCCGCGAAAGCCCTTGCTATGAGCACCACCGAACGCTTGTCCCTGTTCGAGACCGAGATGTACACCCGTCCCGACACCGGCAGCGTCTGCCCCGCCGCGATCAACGCCTTCGCGAAAGCCCCCCCGAAGGTCCGGTCTATCCCCATCGCCTCACCCGTCGAACGCATCTCCGGACCCAGCAACGGGTCCACGTCCGCGAAACGGTCGAACGGGAAGACCGGCGCCTTTACGGAGAAGTGTCCGTTTGTGGACGAATGGGGCTGTATATCCCTGAGTTTCTCGCCCACGGAGACCCTGGTCGCCAGCTTCGCGAGCGGCACACCGGTCGCCTTGGAGATAAAGGGCACCGTGCGGGAGGCTCGGGGGTTGCACTCGATCACCATGATCTCGTCGCCGCGCACGATGAACTGGACGTTCATCAGGCCCACGACGCCGACGGCGAGGGCCAGGCGGCGGGTGTAGTCCTCTATCCTCTCGACCAGCGCCCTATGGAGCGTGATCGGGGGGGTGACGCAGGACGAATCCCCGGAGTGGACCCCGGCCTCCTCGACGTGCTCCATGATCCCGCCTACAAAGACCTCATCCCCGTCGCAGACGGCGTCCACGTCCACCTCGACGTAATCCTCCATGAACTTGTCCACGAGCGTCGGGTGCGTGGGGCTGGCCGCAGCACCCGTCCTCAGGTACAGGTCCAGGTCCTCGCCGCTGTACACGATCTCCATCCGGCGCCCGCCGAGCACGTAAGAAGGCCGCACCACGACCGGATAGCCGAGATCCTCCGCCACCGCGCGCGCCTCGGTAGGGGTCGTCGCCGTGCCGAACCGGGGGTGCGGGATGCCGAGGTCCTCGAGCAGCCGCCCGAAGCGCGAGCGGTCCTCGGCGAGGTCTATGGCGTCGGGCGAGGTCCCCAGAATCGGCACGCCCTCTCTCTCGAGTTCGCGGGCGAGCTTCAGGGGGCTCTGGCCGCCGAACTGCAGGATGACGCCGTGAGGCTTCTCGCGCCGGATCACCTCCAGGACGTGCTCCGCGGTGAGCGGCTCGAAGTAAAGGCGCGTGGAGGCGTCGTAGTCCGTGGAGACGGTCTCGGGGTTGGAGTTGACCATTACCGAGTCGTAGCCCGCGTCCTTGAGGGCGTAGCTGGCGTGGACGCATGCGTAATCGAACTCCACGCCCTGCCCGATCCTGTTAGGCCCGCTGCCCAAAACGACCACCGAGGGGTTCTCCCCGCGAACCACCTCGTCCTCGTCCTCGTAGGTCGAGTAGTAATACGGCGTTTGCGCGGGAAACTCGCCGGCGCAGGTGTCCACGGACTTGTAGGTCGGCGAGACGCCAAGGGCGCGCCGCACGCCGCGCACCACCTCCGTCGAGGTGCCGGAGGCGGCGGCGACGGTCTCGTCGGTGAGGCCTATCCTCTTCAGCTCCCAAAGCTCCTCCGCGTCCAAGGGGATGGAGATCGCGCCCTCGGCGGCCACGATGCGGGCTATGGAGGCTATAAAGAAGGGATCTATGCTGGTGCGGTGGTGGATCTCGCGTATGTCCAACCCCGACCGGAGCGCGTCGAAGATCGCGAAGACCCTGTACGGCCCCGGCTCGTCGAGCCCGGCCTTCACGTCCTGCGGGTCGACCTCCAGGGACGCCATCGCCTTGCTCAGGCTCTCCGTGAACGTCCTGCCTATCGCCATGACCTCACCCACCGAGTGCATCCTGGAGGTCAACCTCGGCGAGGCGCCCGGGAACTTCTCGAAGGCGAAGCGCGGTATCTTGGTCACCACGTAATCCAGCGCGGGCTCGAAGGAGGCGGGAGTGGCGCGCGTTATGTCGTTCGGGATCTCGTCGAGCGAGTACCCCACCGCGAGCTTGGCCGCTATCTTCGCGATCGGGAACCCCGTCGCCTTGCTCGCTAAAGCGCTCGACCGGCTCACCCGCGGGTTCATCTCGATCACGTAGAAATCGTCGCTCCGCGGGTCCACCGCAAACTGGATGTTCGAACCCCCCGTGCTCACCCCGATCTCTCGTATTATGCGTAAAGAGGCGGAGCGGAGGGTCTGGTACTGGCGGTCCGAGAGGGTCTGGGCGGGGGCCACGGTTATGGAGTCGCCGGTGTGGACGCCCATGGGGTCGACGTTCTCTATGGAGCAGATGACGACCACGTTGTCGTCGAGGTCGCGCATGACCTCGAGCTCGAACTCTTTCCAGCCGGCGACGCTCTTTTCTACGAGGACGCTGCCGACGGGGCTTGCATCGAGGCCATCGGAGACGGCGCGGCGGAGCTCTGCGTGGTCGTTGGCGGTGGCGCCGCCCTTGCCGCCAAGGGTGAAGCTCGGGCGGATGATCAGGGGGTAGCCGATCCTGCCGGCCAGCTCCTCGGCGCCCGCGAAGCTCTTCACCGTGCGGCTCGGCGGGACCTTCAGCCCGATCTCCGTCATCGCGTCGTGGAAGAGCTGCCGGTCCTCGGCTTTATGGATGGAGTCTATGGACGCGCCCAGAAGCTCGATGCCGAGCTCGTCGAGGACCCCCGCCTCGTGAAGCTCGATGGACAGGTTCAGGGCCGTCTGTCCGCCCAGCGTCGGCAGCAGCGCGTCGGGGCGCTCTTTGCGCAGGACTTCGGCGACGGCCTCGACCGTGAGCGGCTCGACGTAGGTGACGTCGGCGACCTCGGGGTCGGTCATGATGGTGGCGGGGTTCGAGTTCACGAGGACTACGCGGTAGCCCTCGTCGCGCAAAGCCCGGCAGGCCTGGGTGCCCGAGTAGTCGAACTCGGCGGCCTGGCCGATCACGATAGGGCCGGAGCCGATTATCAGGATCTTCTCGATGTCGTCGCGCCTCGGCATGTTTAGCCGACCACCGCCTTCGGCGAGACGCTGTCGATAAAACCGTCGAAGAGGTAGCCCGAGTCCCGCGGCCCCGGGCTGGATTCCGGGTGGTACTGGACGCTCCAGGCGCGGAGGTCCGGCGCGGAGATGCCCTCCACGGTGCCGTCATAGAGGTTGCGGTGGGTCAGCTCGACGCCCCGCGGCAACGAGCCCTCGAGGACGGCGAAGCCGTGGTTCTGGCTCGTGATCTCGATCCTGCCGTTCTCCAGGTTCCGCACCGGATGGTTCGCCCCGTGGTGCCCGAACGGCATCTTGTAGGTCTCGCAGTCCAGGGCGAGGCCCAACAGTTGGTGGCCCAGGCAGATGCCGAAGACGGGCACCTCGCCCAGCGCGGGACGCAGGGCGTCCACGGCCCGCTCCAGGGCCGCAGGGTCCCCGGGCCCGTTGGAGAGAAAGAGCCCGTCTGGCTTCGACTCCAGTATCTCCTCGGGGGCCGCCGAACCGGGCATGGCGAGCACCGTCGCCCCGCGGCTGCGGAGCTCTTTGTAGATGGAGCCCTTCACGCCGTAGTCGAGGGCCACGACCCGGCACCGCTCCTCGCCGAAGGCCGGCATGAGGGTCGGCTCGGTCAGGTCGGAGCCCGAGGAGGCAAGATCGAGGCCTAACATCGAGGGGTGGGCGTTGGCCTTCTCGCGGAGAACGTTCTGGTCTCTCTCTACGGTGGAGATAAAGCCCCGCATCGCGCCCCTGTCCCTTATTCGCCGGGTGAGGGCGCGCGTGTCCATGCCCTCGATGCCGAGGACGCCGGCCGCGTCGAGGGTGGCGGCGAGGGACTCCTCGCTCGCCCAGTTGCTGTGGTAGGGGGTGTACTCGCGGACGAGGACGGCGGCGGCCTGGACGTCGCGAGATTCCTCGTCGCCGGGGATCATGCCGTAGTTACCTATGAGGGGGTAGGTGAAGAGCACGATCTGGCCCCGGTAGGAGGGGTCGGTGATCGTCTCCTGGTAGCCGACCATGCTGGTCGTAAAGACCACCTCTCCGGCGACCTCGCCGTCCCCGGCAAAGCTCCAGCCCTCGAAGACGGAACCGTCCTCGAGCACCAGCGTCGCCCTGCTGCGTCCCTGACGCCGGCTACCCGCGTGTTCCAAGTTTCGCTCCCGTTCTGTCGTGTACCAATTCTCCGCCAACTATAGTACCCACCACCCGGCCCGTTAAGGTTCTCCCGAGATAAGGGGAGTTGGAAGAGCGGCTGATCATGGTCCCGGAGTCGACCGTCCACCGCTCCGAAAGGTCCACCAGCGCCAGGTCGGCGGTCTCCCCCACCGCCAGCCTGCCGCCCTCCCCTACCCAACGCCCCGGCGCGCAACTCATCGCCTCGACGAGCCGGTGGAGGGTGAGCTTGCCGGTCAGGACGAGCTCGGAGTACAACGCCGCGAACGCCGTCTCGTGGCCGAGAAAGCCGGGGGCCGCCTCTTCGAGCGGCAGCTCCTTCTCCTCTGAGGCGTGCGGGGCGTGGTCCGTCGCCACGAAGTCGAGCACGCCGGCCCGTAGCGCCTCGCCCACGCCGGCCCTGTCGGCATCCGGCCGCAGCGGCGGGTTGACCCGGTAGAGCCCTTCAAGGGTCGAGACGAGGTCGTCCGTGAGGGTGAGGTGGTGCGGGGTCGTGTCCGCCGTGACGCTCGCGCGGTCCCTGAAGAAGGCGACGAGGGCCGCGGATAACGCCGTCGAGACGTGGGTTATGTGGGTGGTGGCGCCCGTCTCGGCGGCCAAGATCAGGGCCGTGGCGGTGGCGACGTCCTCGGCGCCCGCGGGGGAGCCGGGGAGGCCCGCGAGGGAGGCGGCGACGCCCTCGTGCACCACACCCGTGGCGAGCGTGTGGTCCTCGCAGTGCAGGATCAGGGGCAGCCCGGCCGATCGGGCGTAGGTCATCCCGTTGCGCAAGATCCCGGCGGAGGCGGTCCCGAGCCCGTCGTCCGACACGCAAAAGGCGCCGGCCTCTTTGAGGAGCCGCATCTCCGTGAGCCGCTCCCCTTTGAGGCCGACGTGGAGCGCGGCGGAGATCCGTGCCCGGACGCGGGACTCCCGCTCTATCCGGCGGGCGAGCCCGCTTACGACGACGGGGCTGTCCACGACGGGGTCGGTGTTCGGCATCATGACGACGCCCGTGAACCCGCCGGCGGCGGCCGAGGCGGACCCGGTCTCGATCGTCTCCTCGTCCTCCCGGCCCGGGGTGCGCCAGTGGGCGTGGACGTCCACGAAGCCGGGGAAGAGGTGCAGGCCGTCGGCGTCGAGCTCGCGCGCCCCGCGCAGGTTCCCGCCGACCTCGGCGATCCTGCCGCCCGTGAGCCGAACATCCGTGACGCCGTCGAGCCCGGTTCCGGGGTCGAGGACGTGGGCGTGGCGGATTACGAGGTCCGTCGGGGCCGGGATCACGCGGCCACCCGCTGGGCGGCGCCGGTGGCGACGGTCAGGATCGCGGAGCGCACGGGGACGCCGGCGGCCACCTGGTTCGGGACGAGGGAGGCGGCGTCGAGCACGACGTCGCCGCCTATCTCCACGCCCCGGTTGACGGGCCCCGGGTGCATGACGAGCGTCCCGCCCCGCAGGTGCCGCCGCGCCACGCCGTAGAACCGCGCGTACTCACCGACTGAGGGTATCAGGGCGCCCGTCATGCGTTCCTTCTGCAGCCTCAGGGTGTAGAGAACCTCGGCGCCCCGGTCGAGCGCCTCGTCGACGGACGACAACACAGGAAGGCCCCAGGCTCCCGCGTCCCGCGGCAGGAGCGTCCGTGGCGCGACGAGGGAGATCTCGATCCCGGCCTCCGTGAACGCCGGGATGACGCTCCGGGCGACCCGGCTGTGCAGGACGTCCCCGATTATGGCGACCCTGCGCCCGGCAAGCTCGTCGAAGCCGCCGAGGGCCTTGCTCAGGGCGTAGAGGTCCAGGAGCGCCTGGGTCGGGTGCTGGCCGCAGCCGTCGCCGGCGTTGACGACGGGAGCGGCGGTGTGCCGGGAGGCGAGGGAGGCGGCCCCCGCGGCCGGGTGGCGCAGGACGATGGCGTCCGCGCCGAGGCGGTCCAGCGTGACGACCGTGTCTATGAGGGACTCGCCCTTGGCAATGGCGGAGCCCTTGTCGGAGAGCGAGATCACGTCCGCCCCGCACCTGCGCGCCGCGAGCTCGAAGGAGACGGCCGTGCGGGTCGAGGACTCGAAGAAGGCCAGGCACACGGTCTTGCCCGCGAGCGTCCCCCCCACGCGACCTTCCTCGTGGGCCCTGGCGAGGTCCAGGATCCCCCTCAGCTCCTCCCTGTTGGTGTGCTCCAGCGAGAGAAAGCTCTTAACCCCCAACGACGATCACCCCGTCCTCCCCGTCCATCTCCTCCAGGTTGACCAGCACCCGCTGGTCGCGGGCCGTCGGCACGTTCTTCCCTACGTAATCCGCCCGAATGGGAAGCTCCCTGTGACCCCGGTCCACGAGGATGGCGAGCCTCACGGCCGCCGGCCTCCCGAGCTCCAGGAGCGCCTCCATCGCCGCCCGCGCCGTCCGTCCCGTGTAGAGCACGTCGTCGACCAGCACGACGGTCTTGCCCGTGACGTCGAACGGCACGCTGCTGCCCTTCACCTCGGGATCTTCGCCCGAAAGGTCGTCGCGGTGGAGCGTGATGTCCAGCGACCCGACCGGCGCGTCGAGCCCCTCGAAGCGGACGAGGTTCTCCGAGATCCTGCGCGCCAACGGGACGCCCCGCGTCAGCACCCCGACGAGGGCGAGGGCGTCGAGCGAAGAGGCGTTTTTTTCGAGTATTTCGTGGGAGATGCGGCGGAGGGAGCGGTCCATCCCGTCCGGGGTGAGAAGCTGCGAGCGCGCGTGTTCGTAGACGCTTGATCGGTCCAAGCCTGCCTCCTTCGCGCCTCACGGGACGCCGTTAAAGGTCGGTGTTGCTAACAGCGGAAGCTAACAGAGCACAGTAGGGACGTCAAGCGTCGGGCCCCACGGAGCCCCTACCAGAACCTGGGTTGGATCCATCGCGCGCACGCGGGTGACGGGATATTTTCTCCGGTCTGCCTACCGGTCGGCGGCCGTTGCGGCCATCTCCCGTTCGCCCCGGTCGGTGAGCCGCACCTCTAGGATCCCGCCCGATGGGTCTTCGGTTAGCTCGGTCAACCCTTCCTCACGCATGTCGCGCAAAACCGGCGAGAGATCCCGGGAACTCCAGCCCCACGGCGACAGCCAACGCGCCAACTCCCTGAACGCGACCCCGGTGGCCCCCGCCGCCCGCAACGCGAAACTCAAAGCTCTGTCCTTCACGGATGTCTTCCTTTCCTCTGCCCGGCCTCTATCGGGCCGCGCGCGTAGCCTCCTACTACGCCGCGGCGATCGCCGGGTTTCGCGGGGCGGTTTGGCCGCGCAACGAAGCGACCCACTTCGCCGTTGGCGGGATCCCCGGCGGGGCTAAGCCGGCCGCGGCAGGCCCAGACGCGCCGCCACGTCCGCGAGGTCCCGCGGTATGGGGGCCTCGAAAGCCAATCGTTCTTGCGTGAGCGGGTGCCGGAAGGAGAGCTTCTCGGCGTGGAGCCAGAGCCGCCGCCCGGGCACGGGCGTGCCGTAGAGCGGGTCGGCGTAGACGGGGTGGCCGATGGCGGAGAGGTGGACCCGGATCTGGTGCGTCCTCCCCGTCTCTAACCGCACCCGCAGCATGGCGTGGGCGTCCGTCTCCCCGATCCGCCCAAAGTGCGTGACCGCGTGCTTGCCGACACCGGCGGTCATGAACGTCGGGTTGTCCGGGTCGCGCCCGACCGGCGAATCCACGGTCCCCGTCTCCGGCAACCCGCTCCCAACGACCACGGCGCGGTAGACCCGCTCGACCTCCCTCCGGGACATCATGCCGACGAGCGCGGAGTACGCGGGCTCCCCCTTAGCGACCACCATGAGCCCGGAGGTGTCCCTGTCGAGCCGGTGCGCGACGCCGGGCCTGTCGGCGTCGTCTCCCCCCCCTATGCCCCTACCCAGTAGCGCGTTGACCAGGGTGCCGGACGGGTTGCCCGCCCCCGGATGCACCACGAGCCCGGCGGGCTTGTCCACGACGACGATGTGCCCGTCTTCGAAGACGATGGGCACGGGTATCTCTTCGGGGAACAGCCCCGGCTCCGGCATCTCGGCCGAGATCGCGTCGCCCTCCCGTACCCTGTACGAGGGGCTCTCGCGCCTGCCCGCGACGAGCAGGAGGCCGTCTTCGATCAGGCGCCTGGCGGCGCTCCGGCTTATCTCGAGGCGGCCGGCCGCCAGGCGGTCCAGCCGCTCTCCCGTCTCCCCGGGTTCGACCCGGAAGCCCTCGGAGGACACAGGCCTATGGCAGGTGCGAGGAGATCGCCTCCCGCGCCCTCGCCGCGCCCTCGCCACCCAAAACGACGGTCTTGTCCCTCGCGGACACGCCCCGGACGACCCGCGCCTTCTGAGGTGCGGCGCTAACGAGGCCGGCCATGAACCGCTCGACCTCGGCGTTCGCCTTGCCGCCCACGGGCGGTGCGGCGACCCCAAGCTTCAGCGCCTCCCCGCCGTAAGCGCCCCGCAGTCCCGTGCTTTTGGCCCCCGGCGACACCCGCAGACGGACGAGCACGCCGTCGCCCCTGGGGACGACGAAACCGCTACTCACGCCTGCGGAGGAAACGGCTCGCGCGGGAGATGCGGCTGTCGCCGCCCTGCTTGCCGGAAGACTCCCGGTCGAAGAACTCGTGGGAGCTGCTCTCCTCGGCGAGCGTCGGCTCCTCGCGCTCGACCTCCTCCGAAGCCCGCGGTTCCCCGGCCGCGGCGTCGTCCGCCGTCCCGGCCGTCGATGGTTCCGTCTCGGGCTCCTCCGCGACGGTCTCGTCGGCCACGGGTTCGGCGGACGCGGTCCCTTGCGCCGCGGGCTCCTCGGCGTCGGAGGGCTCGGTGGACCACACGACCCGACCCGACCCTTCGCCGTCCGACTCTGCGTCGTCCGGCCCGTCTCCGGCCGAACCTTCGGGCCGCAGCACCTGCGTCTCCTGCTCGTCCGCCGGGGCGTATTCCGGAGACGGTCCCTCCGCCAGCGGGCCCGTTGCCTGCGTCTCCTGGGTCTCGGGCGCGTCCTCGGGCTCGATCGTCGCGGCGGTTTCGGGTTCTATGCGCCCGGTCGCGCCCGGGTCCTCCACGTCGCCCGCGTCGTGCCCCCCGAAGGCCGGCTCGTCGTCCCCCGCCCCGGTCGGCTCCTGCTGGGAGGCGGCCCCGTGGACCACGGCGATGGACTCGGTATCCAGCCGCTCGCGCAGGGAGGCCTCTATCTCCCTCGCGGAGCTGACCTCCATGCTCTCCATCATGTCCATGTAGGTCTTGAGGAGGTGGCGGAAGTCGTTGGCGAAGCCCTTCTTGGCCTCCTGCAGCGCCTCGTAGGAATCCTGGGCCCGCTCTATCCGCGAAGAAGAGTCGGCGAGCATCTGGTGCGAGCGGGCCTGGGCGTCCCGCATCGTCAACTCCGCGTCCCGCCTCGCGCCCTGCCGGACGTCCTCGGCCTCCCGGTTCGCGCTGCTGCGCACGTCGTTGGCCGCCTGCTCCGCGTGGACCAGGGCCGCCCGGATCGAGCCCTCCAAATCCTCGAACTGCTGCAGGCGGTCGCGGAGGCCAGAGACCTCCTCGCGCATCCTCTGGTTCTCGTTGTAGGTCCGCTCGAACTCGTCGGCCACCGTGTCAAGGAAGTCGTCGACCTGGTTCGCGTCGTAGCCGCGGAAGCCGTTCCTGAACTCCTTGCGCCTGATGTCTACCGGTCGAATCGGCATCTCACATCACCCCGTGGTCGGTCATACGATCGGTCCTATGAACTGTCTGATGATTATAGTGAGCAACGTCCGGGCTATGGAGAGCCCGAAGATCGCGATGATCGGCGAGAGGTCTATCCCGAAACCGCCGAGCTGAAGCATCGGCACCCTGCTCCTGATCGGCATAAGTATGGGGTTCGCGACCGCCCTCACGGCGTCGTAGACGGCCTGCATAAAAGAGCTCGACGGGTAGCCCGGGAACCAGGAGAACAGGATCGAGGCGATGATGGCGCCGAAGAGGATGTAGTACGCGTAATCCACGACGGTGACGAGCAGGCCCACGATGTCGTAGCCGAACTGCTGGAGCAGGGCGACCATCTAGCCCCCGAGCTCCCGCGCCTGCTCCGTGGCGGCCTCGATGCCGTCGTGGACGGCCCCGACGAAGCCCGCCTTCTCCATCGCCACGAACGCCGCCGCCGTCGTCCCGCCCGGCGTCATCACCTCGTCGCGCACCTGGTGGGCGCTCCGGTCCTTGAGCAGCACCGCCGTCCCCCCTATCGTCTCGACGACGAGCCTCCTCGCAACGTCCCGCGGGATGCCCTGGCGCACGCCCGCCTGGATCAGGGCGTCGGCGAAGAGGGCGACGTAGGCTGGTCCGGAGCCGTGCAGGGCGGTGGCCGCGTCGAAGAGGCGTTCGGGTAGCTCCATCACGTCGCCGACGTGGCGGAAGATGCCCATCACGTCCTCCAGCCTCTCCCTCCCCGCCTCGTTCGCCGTCACGACCGCGGACCCGAGCCCGACTGAGGCGCAGACGTTAGGCATCACGCGCAAGACGGCCGCCCCTTGCGGGAGCCTCTCGGAGATGTTGGCGATGGTCACACCGGCGGCCACGCTGGCCGCGGCCTTTCCGCCATCGGGGCCCATGACCGGTGAGATCTCCTCCATGACCTGCCCCACGTCCCACGGCTTCACGGCGACGAAGACGAGGTCGCTCTTCTCGGCGACCTCGAGGTTTGAGGCGACGGTGCCCACGCCGGCCCTCTCGAAGACGCCGAGCTGCTCTTTGTGGATGTCGCTCGCGAAGAGCTCGAACTCGCCGGAATCGGCGAGCCTTAGGAGGAGGGAGCCCCCGATCTTGCCCACCCCGATGATGCCGACCTTCCGCAAGTCCCCCCTCGGGCCCCTTAGAGCTGGTTGAAGAACGCCCGCTCGGCGATGCGCTTGCGCTCCTCGGCGCTGACCTCCACGTCGCGCGGCGTGAGCAGGAAGACCCTGTTGGCGACGGACTGGATGTTGCCGTCCATCGCGTAGGTGAGCCCGGAGCAGAAGTCCACCATCCGCCGCGAGAGGTCGCCGTCCACGTTCTGCAGGTTCAGGATGACGGGCTGCTGGCGCTTGTAGCGGTCCGCGAGCGACTGGGCGTCGTTGAAGCTGGCCGGCTCGACCACGCTCACCCGGGTCGGCCGCTGGTCCGGGACGGGGCGCAGGTGGGAGGGTTGGTTCTGGCCGGCGTAGCGGTCCCCGCCGCGACCCGTCCCCTCGCTGCCGAAGAGGTCGCCCAGGGAGGTGCCGAAGGCCGAGGAACGCTCCGAGCGTCCGAGGCGCCTGACCGTGGGCCCCGGCTCACCGCCGCGCGACCCGTTCGCGTTCGCGTCGTTCGCGTAGCGACGGTCCTCTTCCTCTTCTTCCTCGTAATAGTCGCCCTCGTCGACACCGAACCCGAACCAGGCTGCGATCCGGTCCAGTCGGTCCCTAACTGCCATCTTGCCTCCTAACGGGCCCATCCCCCTCTATTAGCATCCGCCCGATCCTGACCACGGTAGCGCCCTCTTCGACCGCCACCTCGTAGTCGCTGCTCATTCCCATGGAGAGCTCGGAGAGATCGAAGTGCGGGCTCCAGCTTCCGCGTAGCCTATCACGGATGGATCTCAATTTCGCGAAGACGTAACGCACCTGCTCGGGGTCCTCGACGAGCGGCGCGATGGTCATAAAACCCCTCGCCCGTACCCTGCCCTCCGTCGCCGCCGCGGCCTCGAGCAGGCGCTCTACCTCGTCCTCCTCGACCCCGTACTTGGACTCCTCGCCGGAGACGTTGACCTGGAACAGCACCTCGACCCCGCCCCCCGGCGCCCGCCCGGCGAGCTCCTCGACGAGCCGCACCGAATCCACCGAGTGCACGAGGCTCACCCTCGGCGCCACGACCTTCGCCTTGCGCCGCTGCAGGTGGCCGATAAAGTGCCACTCGAATGCGCCCCCGAAAAGCTCCTGCTTCTCGACGAGGTCCTCGGCCCGGTTCTCCCCGAGCAGGTCCACGCCCACGGCCGAGAGCGCGCCCACCTGCTCGGGCGCGTAGTACTTGCTCGCCACGAGCACCCTCACCCCGCCGGGCGCGCGCCCGGTCCTCTCGAGCGCCGCGGCCACGTTCTCGCGCACCCGCGCGAGCTTCGCCCGTATACCGGCCCCCGTCGCCGGCGTCGTCAACGCCCCACCTTCACGACCGCGGCCAGGCTCCGCCCGGTCACCGGCTTCTGCTTGCGGTGGGAGAAAAAGAGGTCGGGGCGGCAGCCCGTGCAGAGCCCGAGGTCGACCACCTCCACCCCAGCCCGGCCGAGATCCCCCCCGATGGCCTCGGGCAAGGAGAGATGCCGCCCCGACACGACGCCCTCCCCGAACTCCGCCGCAAAGGCCCTGGCCAACTCCTCGGACACCTCGTAGCAGCAGCCGCGGATACACGGCCCTATATACGCCCGCGGCCTTGCCCCGGGCATCCTGCCCGCGGCCTTGCCGGAGATGCCCGAAAGCGTCCCGCGCCAGCCGGAGTGGACCATCGCCACGTCCCCCTCCCCAACCAGCGCCACCGGCACGCAGTCGGCGACGGCCACGTTGAGGCAGAGCCCCTCCTCCGAGGTGACGAGCGCGTCGGCCTCGCCTGCGAACCCGCCCTCGGAGACGCGCGTCACCCCGTCGCCCGCGACCTGCTTGACCCAGGCCGACGGCACGCCGCCCACGGCCTCGTGAATTATGGAGATGTTCTCCGCGACCGCGTCCGGCTCGTCGCCGACCTTCACGGAGACGTTCAAAGCGTCGAAGGGCGGCCGGGAGACGCCGCCTAAGCGGGTAAAGAAAAGGACCTTTGCCCCCTCGGGCTCGGGTTGCGGGGAGACGTAGACGGCGCCCCCGGCCGCCGTGTGGACGGTAACGGGGGCGCCGTCGTGGAGTTTCGGGAAATGCGCGCGCACGCCCGGGAAACTCAGGCTCGCCGCGGCTACCTGCGCCTCAAGAAGGCCGGGATATCCAGGACGTCCCCTTCACCGGAACCGCCCATCGGCTGCTCCTCCTCGCGCGGCGGCTGCGGCTCGGCGACGGCGCGCTCGGAGCGGCGCTGGTTCGCCAGCCGCTGGTCGAAGCCCGTCGCGATCACCGTAACGCTCACCCGGTCGCCGTAGCCGTCGTCTATAACGGCCCCGAAGATCAGGTTCGCGTCCTGGTGGGCGGCGTTGTGCACGATCTCCGCCGCCTCGTTGACCTCGAAGAGCCCAAGCTCCGGCCCGCCGGTTATGTTCAGGATGATCCCGGTGGCCCCCTCGATGCTCGCCTCGAGCAGCGGGCTCGAGATCGCGGTCTTCGCCGCCTCGGCCCCCCGGCTCTCGCTGGTCGACTCCCCGATGCCCATAAGCGCCGACCCGGAGTTGTGCATGATCGTGCGCACGTCCGCGAAGTCCAGGTTGATGAGCCCAGGCACGGTGATGAGGTCCGTGATGCCCTGCACACCCTTCCTGAGGATGTCGTCGGCCATCTTGAACGCGTCCATCATGCTCGTCCGCTTCTCCGCAACCTGCAAGAGCCGGTCGTTCGGGATGATGATGAGCGAGTCCACGTTTTCCTTGAGGCGCTTGATGCCCTCCTCGGCGTACGTCGAGCGCCGCCGGCCCTCGAAGGCGAAGGGCCGCGTCACCACGCCCACCGTAAGCGCCCCGGAATCCCGCGCTATCTTCGCGACCACCGGGGCCGCGCCGGTCCCGGTCCCGCCGCCCTTGCCCGCGGTGACGAAGACCATGTCGGCCCCGCGCAGGGCCTCCTCGATCTCGGCCTTGTTCTCCTCGGCGGCCTCCATCCCGATCTTCGGGTCGGCGCCAGCACCCAGGCCGCGCGTGATCTTCTCCCCTATGTGGATCTTCTGGTCCGCGTCGCACATCTGCAGGGCCTGCGCGTCCGTGTTTACCGCGATGAACTCAACCCCCTGCAAACCGGAGTTGATCATGCGGTTCACGGCGTTGGTCCCGCCCCCGCCGATGCCCACAACCTTGATGACCGCCAGATAGTTCGTCGCCGCGTCCAGCATCCGTTCCTAACCCTCCATCGCACGCTCTCCGGGGGCCCGCCGGTCTACCCTCCCCGGAACCAGCCCTTAACCGCCTCCACTATGCTACCAAAACTGGTAATTCCTGCACCTTTACCCTTCGGTGCAGGGTCACCGTCACGGGCCGCGAAGTATAGCAGACCTACAGAGGTAGAGTACTGAGGCTTCTGTACAGGTTTAACCTCGCCCTTCACGCGTTGCGGCATCGCCGTTCGGACGCGCATCCCGAGTATGTCCTCGGCCAGATCGGGCATTCCCTCCAGCAGGGAGCCGCCGCCGGTTAGGACGACGCCCCCGGGGAGGAAATTGCGGGCGTTGGCCGCGTCGAGGGTGTCGCGGACGTACTCGAGGACCTCGCGGGCCCGGTACTCCAGGATCTGGCTGACAAAGTTCGCGTTGTAGTGGCGGTCGCCGAGCTTGACCGCCGCGACGGAATCCACGGTGGCCGAGAGTACCGTCCCGTAGCGCAGCTTGAGGGCCTCGGCGGTACGCTGCGGGACCTGCAGGCCGTAAGCCACGTCTGAGGTGAAGCTCTCGCCGCCTATGGGTATCACGGCCGTGTGGGTGAGGGCGCCGCGCATGAAGGTGGCCACGTCGGTGGTGCCGCCGCCTATATCCACGAGGGCCACGCCGGCCTCCCGGTCCCCGTCGTGGAGGCAGGCCTCCGCGGAGGCCAGGGGTTCGAGCACGACGCGCGAGACCTCTACTCCGCAATCCTCGACCGCGCGCAGGAGGTTTTGGATGCTCGAGACCGCCCCGCAGACGACGTGGGCGCGCATCGTCACCTTGCGGGCGGCGAGGCCGAGCGGGTTCTTTACGCCCTCGGAGCCGTCCAGGACGTAGCCGCGGGGGACGACGTGTATGATCTCCTCGTCCTCGTGCAGGTCGAGCTGCATCGCTTCCTGCTCAAGCTTCTTCAAGAAACGCTCGTTCACCGTGAGGTTGCGGCTGCGGTTGAGCAGGGTGACCTCGGTGTTGAACGACGAGATGTGGCTCCCGGCGATGCCGACGCTGACCTGCCCGCCACGCACGCCGCACGCCTCCATCGCCTCGGCCACCGACTCGGCGGCGGCCTGCCGGTCGATCACGACGCCCCTCTTCAGCCCGTAGCTCGGCGCCTCCCCGATGGAGAGCACCTCGGTCCACCCGCGCCGCGCGTCGACGCGCCCGGCGACGGCCACGATCTTCGTCGTGCCAACGTCGATACCGTAGACCAGGGGGGTTGCCAAGACCCGTTAACCTTCCGCCCCGTCGTCCGCCCCGGCCGCCACCACGACCCTCTCCGGCGAGCGCAGGTCGAGCGTGGACGCCCCGGGATGGCTCTCCATGACCTCCCGGAGCGCGCGGGCCTGCTCCGCGCTCACGTCCCCGGAGAAGACGACGCGGCGGCCCTCGACGGTGGCCTCGAAGCCGGCGGCATTGGCCTCCTCCAGCGCCCCCATCTCGAGCCCGTTCTCCCTCAAGACCCTCCCGAACCTCAAGACGTCCCCTAACTGATCCTCGTCCAACTCCACCCTGCTCAAACCCGCCCCCCCGAGCCCCGGTAACTCCGTGCCGTCCACCGCCAGGGCCTTGCGCTCCCCCTCGACCTCGGCGTCTAGCACCGCCCGGCGTTCTTTAACCTGAACGGTAACTATACCGGATTCGAAATTCCCGGTCACCTCCGCACCCTCAACCCAAGGGTTAGCTTCCACCTTACGCTCCAGCCGCTCCTCGTTCAGGGTTAGCAGGCTCGCGTGCTCGGAGACGGCTTCCCAGGCGTCCGATTCCGGGTACATGCTGGTGCCCTCGACCCGGATCCCGGTGACGGGAGAGCTAAGGTAGGCCACGACGAGGACGAGCAGGGTCGTAGCCACGGCCACGGCCAGCGAGAGGAGGATGGAGCGCAGGTAGGAGGACATGGTCTCTATCGCGGGGCCTCCAGAAGGTCCAGGAGCTCTTCCCCAACCTGCGAGATGTCGCCGGCGCCCAGCGTCAGGACCAGGTCGCCGGGTTCGGAGACGTCGCGCAGGACGCGCGGGATGGCGTCCTGTTGGGGGAGGTAGAAGACCTCGGGGTGGTTCGGGGTCTCGCAGATGGAGTCCGCGATCAGCTTCCCGTTCACGCCGGGCTGGGGCATCTCCCCCGCCCCGTAGACCTCCGTGATCACGACGGCGTCGGCCGAACCGAACGAGCCGCCGAACTCCTTGTACAGGGCCCGGGTACGGGAGTAGCGGTGGGGCTGGAAGACCGCGATCACGCGCCCACCGCCCGCGGTCGAGCGCGCCGCGTCGAGGGTGGCCGAGAGTTCGGTGGGGTGGTGGGCGTAGTCGTCGACCACCCGGACCTGCGCCCGCTCCCCCTTGAGCTGGAACCGACGCCTGACCCCGCCGAAGTCCGCGAGCGCCCGCGCGGCTTCGAGGGGGTCGTGCCCGAGCCAGCGCGCCGTCGCGGCGGCGGCCAGCGAGTTGAGCACGTTGTGGCGCCCGTAGACCCCGAGCTCGACCGTACCCCGCTCCTCGCCGTTCTCGAGGAGCGTGTAGCTGTTCGGGCCGAGCACCTCCGCCCGCAGGTCCCCGCCACGAATGCCGTAGGTGGTCGACGGGCAGGGCGCCCCGGCGGCCAGTTGCAGGCAGACGGGGTCGTCCGCGCAGGTGACGAGGTGGCCGTCCGGCGGCAGGGCGGCGAGGAACGCGGAGAAGGCCTCTATAACGTCCTCGAGGGATGAGTAGAAGTCGGGGTGGTCGAACTCGACGTTTGTGACAACCGCCACCTGGGGGTGGAGGTAGAGGAAGGAGCGGTCGCTCTCGTCGGCCTCGGCGACGACGAGGTCCGAGCGGCCGAAGGCCACGTTGCTGCCGATGTCGTTGAGCTCCCCGCCTACGAGGGCCGTCGGGTTCTCGCCGAGGAACTTCAGGACGTGGGCGATCATGCTCGTGGTGGTCGTCTTCCCATGGGTGCCGGCGACGGCTACGCTGCGGTTACCTTCGAGGATGGAGGCAAGGGCGGCGGCGCGGGGGAGGACCGGGATGGAGCGCCGGCGCGCCTCCAGCAGCTCGGGGTTCGTCTTCGGGATGGCCGTCGAGATCACGACCTGATCCACGTCCCCGACCTGGCCCGTGTCGTGCCCTATGTAGACGGTGATGCCGGCCTGCCCGAGCCTCCTCGTGAAGGCGGACTCCTTGAGGTCCGAGCCCGAGACGTCGTGACCCCGGCTCTTGAGGACCTCGGCTATGCCGCTCATCCCCGCCCCGCCGATGCCTATCATGTGGATCCTCACTGCCTACTCCTCTCCGGCCGCACGGAGCAGCCTCCCCGCGACCGCATCGGCGGCCCCCGGCGTGGCGAGCGCGGCCATGCGCCCCGCAAGCTCTTCGCGCCTCACGTCGTCCTCCAGTAGTCCCTCGACCCGTCGCCTCAGGGATTCCGCCGTGACCTCCGCGTCCATCATCAACTCCGCGGCCCCCCGCTCCGTGAAGTACCTGGCGTTGTGCAGCTGGTGGTCGCCCGTCGAGAACGGGAACGGCACGAGGATCGCCGCCCGCCCGACGGCCGCGATGTCGAACAGGGACCCGGCGCCCGCACGGCTCACGACCAGGTCCGCGGCGGCCAGGTAGCGCCAGATGTCGTCGACGTACTCCAGGATGCGGTGGCGGGGGTTCTCCGTCGAGAGCCGCGCGAAGTCCCTGCGGCCCGAGACCTGAACAACCGTGTACGGCGTGCCCCCCCCAAAAGCCTCCGCCGCGGCGAGGTTGAGCTTGAGGGCCCCGCCGCTGCCCCCGAAGACGACGACCACCGGCGGCTCCAGCCCGAGGTCCCGGAGTGCCTCTTCCCTCGAGGCGCCGAAGAACTCCGGGCGCGTCGGCATCCCGACCCGCACGGCGCTCGGTAGGTGGTCGAGGGCCGCGGGGAACGTCGCCAGGGTCTCCCCCGTCAGCCGGCCCGCCAGCCGGTTCACCCTCCCAGGCACGGAATTCTGCTCGTGCAGAAGCGTCGGCACCCCGAGCGTCCTCGCCGCCACCACCGCCGGCGCGCTCGCGTACCCCCCAACCCCCAGAACCGAACCGGGCCGGAACTTTTGTATTATGCGCCTACAACTGCCTATGGCTTTGAGAAAGAGGGCGGCGGCCCGGGCGCGGGCCAGCGGGTTGCCGGCGAGGCCGGTGAGGGGCAGGGGGTGGAGGGGGAAGCCGGCCTTGGGGACGAGGGCGGTTTCGATGCCCGATTCGGAGCCGATAAACTCGACCGATACGCCCATGGACTTCAAGCTAGAGGCCACGCAGAGCGCGGGGATCGCGTGCCCGCCCGTTCCGCCGCCGGCTATCAGGATCCGGGGCGGCCTTTGATTTTTGACGGGGTTTGATCTCTCTTGCTCGTTCACTGTCCTCCGATATGCGGTAGAGGATTCCGACGGCGGCGAAGCATACCAGGAGGCTCGATCCCCCGTAGCTCACGAAAGGGAGCGTCATCCCGGCCAGCGGCAGCACGACCATCGCGGCCCCCATGTTGAAGACCGCCTGCAGGGTGAGCATCGTCGTCAGGCCGGCCGCCACGCAGCGGGCCATCACCGACGGGGCCTCCAGCGCTATCTTCACGCCGCACAGCGCCAGAAAACAGAAGGCCGCGATCACGCCGACCATCCCGAGAAGGCCGAGCTCCTCGCCGACGAGCGCGAAGATCATGTCCGTGTTTATCTCCGGCACGATGGCCCCCCGTCCGCCCGACCCCGCCCCCGAGCCGAAGATGCCGCCCGCCTTCATCGCGATCATGGCCTGCACGTTCTGGTAGCCCGTGGTGTCGGCCACCGCCAGAGGGTCGAGGAAGGTCATGAACCTCTCCCTGCGGTACGGCGCCAGCACCATAACCACCGCGAGCGCCGCGACGGCCCCGGCGCCCGTGAGCAGCAGGTCCCTCGTGCGGACCTCGGAGGCCCACAGGGCGCCCGCCGCACCGGACAGCAGGATGACAGAGGTGCCGAAGTCCGGCTCGATCAGGACGAGCCCGAAGAGCAGGCCGACCGCGGCCAGCGGCTTCAGCGGCAACCCGGAGCCCGGCTTCAGCCGCGCCAGGGCACAACTCAGATAGACGACGCCCGCGACCTTCGCGAACTCCGAAGGCTGGAGGTTCATGAACCCGACGTCGAGCCACCGGCGCGAGCCGTTGACCTCCAGGCCTATCCCCGGCACCAGCACGAGGACGAGCCCGACCAGCACGCCCACGTAGAGGACCGTGGCGTACCGGCGCCAGACGGTGTAGCGAACCCGGCTGACCACCGCGAACACGGCGAGCCCCAGCACCAGGTGCAGGATCCTGTCTTCCAGGGCCGCCGTGCCGACGAACCTGTACGTGGCGGAGTAGACCATCACCACCCCGAGCAGCGAGAGCCCGAGCGAGACGAAGAGCAGGTTCGCCCTGACCCCCGTCACCGCCCCGCCACCCCCTGCCGCCCGGCGAGCTCCCGGGCGAGCCGGGCGAACGCCGCGCCCCGCTCCGCGTACCCGGCGAACTGGTCGAAGCTCGCGCACCCGGGCGAGAGCAGCACCACGTCGCCGGCCCGCGCGACCTCCGCAGCCCGGGATACGGCCGAGCCGAGATCCCGCAGGCGCTCGACAAGATCGCCGTACCCCCCGTCTTCGAGATACCCGGCGATCCGTGGCCCCGCCTCCCCCTGGCACAGCACCGCCCGGCACCTCCCGAGGTGAGGCAGTATCTCCGAAAAGTCCGTGTACTTCTCCGAACCGCCCAGGATGAGCACGACGATCCGGTCCAACCCGCCGAGCGCTGCCGCGACCGCCGCCGGGTTGGTCGCTTTGGAGTCGTCCACGTAGCTCACGCCCCCGGCCTCGGCGACGATCTCCAACCGGTGCGGCTTGAGGCGGTAAGCCAACAAACCGTCCCGGATAGCTCCCCTCTCGACGCCCAAGCCCTCCGCCGCGGCGGCGGCGAACAGCGCGTTCTCGTGGTTGTGCGTGCCCGCGAAAGACAGCTCATCGGCGCGCACGACGGGCTCACCGCGCAGGAAAAGCCGTCGGTCCCAAACGGCCGTGTCCCCTTCCCCGATGAGGAGGACCGCTCCGGCGAGGCCGGGGGCGGCCCCGCTCCCGACCGGATCCCCGGCGCTCACGAGGGCGAGGTCCTCCGGCCCCTGCCCCCCGAAGACGCGCAGCTTGTCCCGCCGGTACTCCTCGAACGAGGCGTGCCAGTCCATGTGGTCCGGGCGGGTGTTCAGCAGCGCCGCGACGGCGAAGCCGGGCTCGGCCATGTAGTGCAGTTGAAACGACGACACCTCCAGGACCAGCAGCCCGGTCTCCCGGGCCTCGTCGAGGCACCCCGTCAGCGCCCGCCAGGAGTTCCCGGCGACCGTGTGCGGAACCCCGGCGGTCTCCAGGACCCGGCGCAGCATGTCCGCAACCGTCGTCTTGCCGTTGGTCCCGGTGATGGCCGCCACGCGCACCCCGGGCCCGAGAAGCTCCAGGCCGAGCGCGACCTCCGAGACGACGGGCACGCCGCTCTCCTCCGCCGCCCGCAGCACCGGGTCCGACGGCCGCACACCCGGGCTGACGACGATGCGGTCCACGCCTTCCAGCACCTCCGGGCCAGCCGCGAGGCTCCCTTCCACCCGGAGCTCCAGGAGGGTCGACCGCAGGCGTTCGCCGTCGTTGGCGTCCGCCGCGCGCACGTCGAGGCCTTCCTCGGCGAGGGCGTGCGTGGCGGCGATGCCCGATTCGCCGAGCCCGTAGACGAGGGTCTTCACGGGGTCAGCCGACCGCGTTGTAGAGGAAGAGGTAGTAGAGAAAGAAGCCGAAGGCGGAGAAGGCGGCCTGGACGATCCAGAACCGGACGACGACCTTGTTCTCCTCCCACCCGAGAAACTCGAAGTGGTGGTGGATCGGGGCCATCTTGAAGACCCTCTTGCCCGTGAGCTTGAAGACGGCGACCTGGATCATCACCGAGAGCGCCTCCAGCACGAAGAGCCCCCCTATGACGGGCAACAACAGCTCCGTCTTGGTCAGCACCGCGGCCGCGGCCAGAACGCCCCCTATGGCCAGCGACCCGGTATCGCCCATAAAGACGTCGGCCGGGTGGGAGTTGTACCAGAGGAACCCGATAATGGCGCCCACCATCGCGCCGCAGATGATCGCGACGTCGTACTGCCGCTCCAAGAACGCGATGGCCGTGTAGGCGAGGAGCGCCAGCGCCCCGGCCCCGGCCGCGAGCCCGTCCAGGCCGTCGGTCAGGTTCACGGCGTTCGTCGTGCCCGCGATCACGAGCAGCAAGAAGCCGCTGAAGAGCGCGAGCCCCACTATCCCGGGCCCGAGCACGAGGCTCAGGTCGAAGTACGGAACGAGCACGGTCTGGGTGACACCGACGTAATAGACAGAAAGCACGTCGGCCAGCACGACGGCGAGCGTCAGGAGCCCGAACTTGTAGCGCGCGCTCAAGCCCTCGGGCCGTTTCTTGGAGATCTTCTGCCAGTCGTCGTAGAGGCCGATACCGGCCACCACCGCCACCAGCAGCAGCGTCGCGAAGGTCGCCGCGTTCGCCCGCGCCACCACCAGGAGCGCCGCGACGAGGCCCATGAGCATCACGACCCCGCCCATGGTCGGCGTGCCGGCCTTGATCAGGTGCGTCTGCGGCCCCTCTTCCCTTACGAACTGCCCGAATTTCCGCGACTGCAAGAAGGCTATGAACGTCGACCCGAGCCCCACGGTCACGACGAACGCGACCGCCGCCGCAAGCACAACGCTAAACAAGAGCTAGACTTTTCTTTAACTGACGGGTTAGGGTGTCGAGCTGAACCCCCCTGGACCCCTTCACGATCAGGTAATCCCCGGGCTCCAGCAGGCCGCCCACCTCCGAGGCCGCGGCGGCGTCGGGGTAGAAGAGGGTCTTGCCGGAGAAGGTCTCTGCGTACCAGCGGGCCTCGTCGCCGACGCAGGCGAGCAGGTCGACGCCGAGGTCGTCGGCTAAAGCGCCGATCTCGCGGTGGTAGGCGCGGGCGCTAGGCCCGAGCTCGAACATGCCCCCGAGCACGACGACGAGGCGGCGCTCCTGGCGGCGTGCCGTCTCCGCCGCGTACCGCAGCACGGCGGCCATAGAGGGCGGCGACGCCGCGTTGTACGAGTCGTCGTAGACGAGGACGTCGTCCCGCAGCCGGTACACGTCGCCCCGCATCCCGGTCCGCTTGAGGCGCGAGATGCCCCGCGCAGCCTCCTCGAGGTCGAGGCCGAGCGCCACGGCCCCGCCCATCGCCGCGAGCAGGGGCTCGACGAGGTGCGTGCCGAACACGGGCGAACGGACCGCGGCCGACCGGTCGCCCAGATGGGCCACGAAGCCCAGGCCATCCTCGTCCTCCGCGAAGCCCGAGGCCCACAGGTCGGCGCCCCCGGCCCCCTTCGCGGAGAAAACGATGCGGCGCGCGAGGTCCTTCTCCGGCGCCACGGCCACGTCGGGCACGCCGAGGGGCGAGACGAGCGAGCCCTCCGGCGGCAGGGAGGCGGCGAGCTCGCCCTTCGTCGCGGCGAGCGCCTCCAGGCTACCGAAGGATTCGAGGTGGGCCGGGGCTATGGCCGTCAGGATGCCGTACCGCGGGGAGGCGATGGAGCACAGCTCCGCTATGTTGCCGACGTGGTCGGCGCCCATCTCCAGCACCAGCACCTCCGAGGTGGCCGCGGCGGCGAGCACGGTAAGGGGGAGCCCGATCTCGTTGTTCAGGTTGCCGGCCGTGGCCGAGACCTTCACGCCGGCGGAGCGCAAAACTGCAGAGAGCGCGTCCTTGGTCGTGGTCTTGCCGACGCTGCCCGTGATCCCGACGACGGCGGGGGCCTCGACGCCGGGACGCCGCAGCGACCAGCGCGCCAGGTCCTGCAGGGCGGCCAACGGATCGTCCACCACGAGGGTCGGACCGTCGAGGGGACGCGTGGCGACGGTCGCCACGGCGCCCAACCGCAGGGCCTCGCCCGCGAAGTCCGCCCCGTCGGTTCGGCCCCGCAGGGCGAAGAACAAGCCGCCCTCCCGCGCCTGCCTGGAGTCCGTGACCGCCCCCCGCACCTCCGCGTCCTCGTCCGCCCCGTGCAGCCCGGCCCCGAGCGCCGACGCGACCTCTCGAAGCGCGGCGGGCCTCACCCTTCGCCCCCTTCGGACTCCGAGGCCGGGTGGTCCGGGGGGACGTTGTAGTAGCCGAGGGCAAAGCTCATGACGTCCTGAAAGTACGGGGCCGCGGCCAGCTCGCCCCAGTAGGTCGTCTGGGGTTCATCCACGGCTATGAGCATGACGAACTCCGGATCGGTTGCGGGCGCGAACCCGATAAAGGAGGAGACGTACTCGGTCGTGTAGGTGCCGGTTTCGGGGTCCACTTTCTGGGAGGTCCCGGTCTTGCCGGCCACCGTGTAACCGGGAATCTGGGCCAGGTGGCCCGACCCATCTTCGACTACGCCCTGCAACATCGTGCCTACTATATCCGAGGTCTCCTCGCTTATCACCCTGGGCCCCGGGGACGCAGGGGCCCCGCCCTCCTCGACGTGCGGCGTGACCCTCTGGCCGCCGTTGGCGAGCGCGGCGAAGCCCGACACGAGCTGCAGCGGCGTCACGGTCAGGCCCTGCCCGATGGGTATGTTGCCGATGGAGGAGCCGCTCCAGTCCTCGTAGGCCGGCACGAGGCCGGGGTCCTCGCCCCACATGTCGAAGCCCGTCGGCTCCCCGAAACCGAAGCGCCGGATCGCGTCGTGCAACCCCTCCCCCCCGAGCGCCTGCGCGACCTGTATGGCCCCGACGTTGCTCGACTCCCGCAACACGTCAGCCGGCGCCATCACCTTCGTCTCGTGCGGCCGGGAGTCGTGTATTATGCGGTCAGAGACCGTCATATGGTCCGGCACTACGAAGGTGGACTGCGTGGAGACGGCGCCGGCCTCGAGGGCCGAGGCGACGGTGAACGGCTTGAAGGTGGACCCAGGCTCGTAGGGATCCGTCAGCACGCGGTTGCGCTGGGCGTCTACGGGCGCGTCGCCGAACTCGTTGTTGTCGTAGCCCGGAGAGTTGGCCAGCGCGACGATGGAGCCGTCGTCCACGCGCATCATCAAACCGACGGCGCTCTTCGCCTCATGCTTCTCGATGGTCGCCCCGAGGGCGTCCTCGAGCTCCTGCTGGACGGCGGTGTCTATCGTCAGGGAGACGTCCCTGCCCGAACCGAGCCGCTGGTCCCACCGCGATTCGGCGCCGCCGAACGCCTCGCCAAAGTCGCCCTGGTAGCCGGTTAGCTGGCTCGCCAGGGCGCCCTCTGGGTAGACCCTGAGCGTATCGGGCTCGGTCGTGAGGCCCGCTATCCCGAGCTCCTCGGCCTTCGCCTCGACCTTCCGGGCGGCGTCCGGGGGGACGTCGGTGGCGACCTCGCTGTAACCGGCGGGCTGCCCGGTGGGGCCCTTCGTGGTGAGCGAGGCCAGTATCTCCCTCTGCGTGAGGCCGACGGCGGGGCCGAGGACGTCCGCCAGGGTCCGGGCCGCGAAGCCCGGGTCCTCGATCAGGTACGGGGTCGCGACGATTCGGGCGGCCTCCAGCGTCTTGGCGAGCTCGCGCCCGTCGGCGCTTAGGATGCTGCCGCGCGGGGTGCCGGGGGAGGCCAACTGCTCGACGCCGATCTCGGCCGCGTACGCCCCGTAGGCCTCGTCGTCGCCGACGCCGATCTGGACGGCCCTCCCGCCCAACAGCAGCCCGATCACGACGAAGACCGCCGCCACGATCCGCAACCGCCCGAACCCGACGGGCGTCCGGCGGCCGGCGTCGGCGGGGCTTTTGGGTCGGGGGTTTCCGTTGGGGCGCTTGCTGCGGCGTCCCGCGATGGGGACGACGCGGGGCCCGGCGTCTCTGCCCTTCCGGGATCTCCGGAGGGAGTTTTTGGGGGTGCCGACTCCGGCTTTTGCTCTCCGGCCCATCGCGCGTCTAGCGCGGTCGCGGCTCCCCTCCTTTCGCTTCTCCCTCATTTTGCGTCCCATCCTCCCGTTTGCCATCTCCCACGATTTCCAGATCGGCGCTGCCCGCGTCCCGCATCCCGAGCTTCTCCCGGGCCAACGGCCGCACCCTGTCCGCCGCCGACAACTCCGCGACCTCGACCTCGAGCCTCTCCCCAGTGGCCCTCGCCCCGTCGAGCTCTTCTTGCAGCGCCGCCTCCCGGCTCTCGATCCCGCCGGATACGGTATGCAGGTAGACGCTGCCCAACATCAGCAGCACCGGCACGACCACCAGCACCGCGAACCGCCGTCTTCGCCCGTGCTCCTTCCGCCGGACCTTCCCGGCCCGGGGCTTCCCGACCGGGGGCTTCTCCGGTGCCTGCTCCCACGGGGGCAACGCCGGCTGCGTCGGCAGGGTCGAGCGGTAACGCCGCTGCGGCGCGGCCATCAGACGTCCCCCGGCGGCTCGGAGGTCCTCGTGGCCGACCGCAACCGGGCGGAGGCGCTGCGCGGGTTCTCCCCTACCTCCTCCTCGGACGGGCGAACCACCGGGCCCCGCCGGAAGACGGGGCTCGCGCCGCACACGCAGACCGGCAGCTCCGGCGGGCAGACGCACCGGCCCTCGCGCTCCGCGATAAACCGCTTGACGATACGGTCCTCGCCGGACTGGAAGGTGATAACCGCGAGACGCCCCCCGGGGACGAGCAGCCGCTCCGTCGCTTGCAGCGCCCGCCGCAGGCCCTCCAGTTCGTCGTTGACCCGCACGCGTACAGCCTGAAAGACCCTTTTGGCCGGGTTGCCGCCGCGCTCCTTCCACCCCACGGCCGCCCGCACGGCGTCGTGCAGGTCCGTGGTCGTCGAGAGCGGCCTTCGGCGCACGACCTCGCGCGCGATCCGTCTTGCCTCCCCGCGCGGAACGTCCCCGTACCGCCCGAGCGCCTCGATCAGCTCCGCCACCTCGACCGTGTTCAGGTACTCGGCCGCCGACACCCCGGACCCGGGGTCCATCCTCATGTCGAGCGGGCCCGCCGCAACGTAAGAGAAGCCGCGCCGCGGCTCGTCGATCTGGAAGCTCGAAAGCCCGAGGTCGAAGAGCACCGCATCGGCGCGCTCCCCCCTCTCGACCATCCCCCGCAAGACCTCGTCGTAGGGACCGGCCTCGAAGGTGAAGCGCTCGTCGCGCAGAAGGTCCCGAGCCCGCCCGGCCGCCGCCGGGTCCCGGTCTATTCCGACCACGCGCCCAGGGGAGGCCTCCTCCAGTACCCGGCGCGTATGCCCTCCGCCGCCGAAGGTGGCGTCCACGACCACCGACCCGGCCTCGACCGCGAGGGCCGAGACGGCCTCCTCGAGCAGAACCGGTTTGTGCCCGGCCGCCATCAACCGCCGAGCTCCCTGCCGGCGAACTCCTCGACGATCTCCGAGAAGGAGTCGTCGGCGCCCGAGACGTAGCCGTCCCACTCGGCGGTGTCCCAGATCTCCAACCTGTCGTCCACCCCGGTCACCGTCACGTCCCGCTGGAGCCCGGCGTACCTGGCGAGCTTCGTCGGGATCAGGACCCGTCCCTGCCTGTCCAGCGTGGCCTCGAAGGCCATCGAGAAGAACATGCGCGAGAGCTGCCGACCCCGCGCCGAGAGGTCCGTGTTGGCTTTGATGTTGGCCTTGAACGTAGCCCACTCCTCCGGCGGAAAGGCGAACAAACAACGGTCCACCCCTTTGGTCACGACGATCCCACCCTCGAAATACGGACGGAGACGGGAGGGGAGGGTCAGGCGCCCTTTCTCGTCCAGCGTGTGTTCGTACTCGCCTAAAAGGGCCAGAGCCTTGCCTCCCACTCCACTCCACTTTGACCCACAACTGGCGAAATTCTTGCATATGCACCGAAAATAAGCAACGTAGGCACCGTTCGAGGGGCCCAGAAGGGTCCCCTAAACCCGAAAATCGCTCCTATACCCACCCCCCAAGGGGTATGGACCCCCTATAAATAGGCGCCGTAGCAATAGGTAAGGGTTACCCGATGCTGGCAGGCGCGGGGCGCGGCGCGTGTGAGATGTGGGGGGAGTGGCCGTGAAAGCACGCAACATCTTGGGGCTTCGGAAAACGGTGGTTGAAAGGGAGGAGCTTCTGAAGAGCGCGGTGCGGCGGGTGCTAATGTGGGCCCACCAGGACTCGAACCTGGGACCGTCCGATTATGAGTCGGATGCTCTAACCAACTGAGCTATGGGCCCTTGGCGGCGTACCCTGAGGACACCGTCCTGCTCCCCCGGCTGGACTCGAACCAGCAACCCTTCGATTAACAGTCGAATGCTCTGCCAATTGAGCTACAGGGGAAAGGTTGCAGCGCAGAGGATTATACGTGCGCTCCGCGCGCGCTTCAAGGCTACGAGGAGGAGGCGCGCAGCGCCCCTTCGAGGGCTCTTATGTCCGCGCTGAGCGCCTCTTTCTCGTCGTAGTCGTCGGTCTCTCGCTGGCTGCGGCGGCGGCTCAGGATCACGAGGCGCAGCCAGAGCTCGCGGATGGAGCTCTTCGACGAGTAGAGGCCGTCCCTGCGTATCCTCTCCGCTTCGGTATCGAGGGTCATGAGCGTGTCCATCAAAGGCCGGGTCCGCTCGTCGGAGAAGACGGCGCTTATCTCCTCCCCCGCGTGCTCCTTGAGCACGGCGAAGACGCGGGCCTGGGCCTCGTCGCCGAAGTCTTCGGGCAGCAGCATCAGGGGGTCTGAGAGCGAGGGGGCCCGAACCCCCCGTCTCAGGGGTTCGGCGCTGAGGTCGGGGCGGGCCAGGATCGCGGCCAGCGTCTCGCGCCCGGCCTCTTTGAGAGGGTCGCCGAAGCCGGAGGCGGACCGGGGGTTTCGTCCGGGCCGCTGCGCGCGGGGCGCCGGCTGCGCCTCGATGGGCGACCCCTTCCGCTCCCCTTGCAGCGCCTCCTGATTCACGCCCAGAGTCTCGGCGGCGAGACGGATAGCCTCCCCGTGGAAGACGGGGTCGTCGATCCGCCTGATGAGGCCCTTGATCTCGGGCAGCATCCGGGACCTTTCGGTGGCGTCGGCACCCCGCGCCCGCTCGGCCTTGCGGCGGAATATGTACTCGAGCAGGGGCATCGTCTTCGTCTTCAGCATTGCCCTGAACTCTTCCGGGGAGTGTTCTTGCAACCAGTCCGCCGGATCCTCGGAGAGCCGCATGACGCGCAGGTCGAGCTTCAACCGCGCCGCCTCGACCGCCGCGTCCGCTTCGCCCGCGTCGTTTGTCCCTTCCAGGGACTGCGCGGTCGCGTCGACGCGTTCGAGCGCCCTCTCACCCGCCGCGTCCGGGTCGAAGAGCACGTAGATCCTGTCCACGTAGCCACTAAGGGTCCGCAAGTGGGCCGGGGTCGTGGCCGTGCCCAGGGTCGCGACCGCGTTCTTGATGCCGGACTGGTAGAGCATCAAGACGTCCGTGTAGCCCTCCACGATGAGCGCGGCCCGCTCCTTGCGCATCGCTTCGTCCACCTGCGGAAAGCCGTACAAGAGGTCGCGCTTGTTGAAGATCTCCGTCTCGGGAGAGTTGAGGTACTTCGGCTGGGCATCCCCCAGGGCACGCGCCCCGAAACCAACTATCCGGCCCCGCCGGTCGGAGATGGGGAACGTGATCCTACCCCCAAAACGCTCCCCGCCCCGCGACGACAGCAACCCCGCAGCGTCCAGGCTAGACCGCTCGATACCGAGCTTCTTTACCGCCTGAAAAAAGCCCGAACCCCCGCGCGGCGAATACCCCAAACGGAATTCTTCTATAGTAGAACGCATCAAACCACGGCTCTCCAGGTAGTCGCGGGCGTGCTCGGCTTCCGGGCTGGCGGACTTGAGGAGGTACTTGTGGTAATAGATGGCGGCGGCGGCCAGGGCCCTGTAGATCCCGCGCCGGCGGCCGGCGCGTTTCTTGGCGGCCTCCGCGTCTCCCCCGCCCTCGAACTCCAGCTCGACGCCGGAGCGTTCGGCGAGGTAGGAGACCGCCTCGGCGAAGTCCAGGGACTTGAGATCCATCAACAGTTTGATGGCGTCGCCGCCCCGCTGGCAGTTGTGGGTAACGCCCATCTTTGTCAGGAATGTGTGGGATCCCGTGGTGGTTATATCGACTACCGTCGCGGATTCCTCTCGATCCGTCCCCACCTGCTGGACCACCGAGAGGAAGTAGTCCACACCGTCGATATTGATGAAGAAGCCTTTCAACGACTCCTTGCTCAGGATGTGTACGTAGTAGCACTTTCTGCGACGCACGCCGTCGTTGCCCTCGCGGGCGGCGAGGCTAGATGATGAGCACACCCGTCCGGCCTGGATGCAGAGCGCGAAGATGCCGTATGCCAGCTCTTCCGACACCGACGCGCCCGATGTGATGCCGTTGGCGAAAGACCCGTCGCCATCCATATACCCGTCTATCAAGGCGGCCTGGCACTCGCGCGACCAGTTGAGCGCCTCGAACGGTATCCGCTTGTGTTCGCAGCCGCTGCCGAACCAATGCCCGAAGAGCAGGGAGAGATCGGTGCTTGAGCAGGCGACCTCACACAGATCCCGCTCTGGACGGGAGAAGATCGTGGCCTGCCCGCCGAACTCCTCGTTGAGCACGTGGGCCACCCTGCTTGCCAGGGAATCTTCTTCGTGCGCGCCGAGGCTCCACTTGATGCCGCCCCTGTAGAGGGACCCTTCGGCCAGCCAGACGCCGTAGAGCCAGGCCGTCTTCGGATTCACGGGCAGGGTGGAGATCCTCCGGGCACGGGGATCCTTCGTGTAAGGCTTTATTACCCGTTCGCCGGGTAGGGGCGAGTCGTTGCGCTCGTCGTCGGGGACCACGGGGTACAGCCAGAAGTCGCCCTCCCGGACATCCGACGCGGGTCCGACCGTAATACGGGCGTTGGAGCCTTTCCGGCGAAGCTTTCGGGAGAACCGCATCGTTTTCTCGCCGGCGCTTCGGAGGTGGACCCCGGGTATGGAGCGCAGCGCTTCCTCCCGCGAGACATAGAGGCAGGTGTGGTCCGGCGTGAGTTCGATGCCCTCCTTGGCCGCCCCGGTCGAAATCTTTGTGGTGGACCCGGACCTGAACCATTTATCGGTGATGGTCTCGCGGCGTCCGTCGCGGCCGATAACCTCGTCGCCCGGCTCGGTTGCGCCTATCGGGATCAGGCCCCTCGAAGTCCAGATGCGCTCGTTGGCCTCCAGGCAGCCGAAACAGTAATAGAAGCCCCTGTCGGCGGAGACGCTGAAGGAGGGGGTTTTTTCCTGGTGGTCGGGGTAGGGGCAGAGGCCCGAGAAGCGGGCCCCTTGGCGGCGGAGGGCGGTGAACTCGGAGGTTACTTCGACTATGTTGGCCGCCTCGCGGACGTCTTCTATGCTGCGCTGCGAGATCCTCAACCCCGGTCCCCCGTTGTACCGATGTACAAATATGTGCGGTTACTTGCCGTTCCCATGGGGCGTAATGTTACTCTACCGACCGTGAGTATCCGGCAGACATCTTCCGAGGCACCCCGGGCGGGGTACGCGGACCTCCCGCCCGGGGTCGGGTTCGAGCCCAAAGACGAGCCGCTAAGGCGGGACATCAACCTGCTCGGGCGGGTGCTGGGTCAGGTCTTGATCGAGCAGGAAGGCCGGCGGCTCTTCGAGACCGAGGAGGAGATAAGGCTGCTGTGCAAGCGGCTGCGGTTCGACTACGACCCCGCGCTCGACGAGCGGCTGCGCGCCCTTATAGACGGCCTCGATTCGGACGAGGTGGAGAGGATCGTCCGGGCCTTCTCGGTATACTTCCAGCTCGTCAACATAGCGGAACGCTACCATCGGGTTCGGAGACGCCGGCAGTACGAGTCGTCGTCGGGGAACCCGCCGCAGCGGGCGTCGGTGGCAAGCGCCCTCTCCCGCTTGAAGGACGAGGGGATGGACGCGGGACGCTTGCAGGAGGTGCTCGACGGTCTCAACGTCGGGCTCGTGCTCACGGCCCACCCGACGGAGGCCACGCGCAGGAGCGTCCGGCGCAAGCACGAGCGCATCGGGGAGATGCTGGCAAGCCTCGAATCGCCGTCGCTCACCTGGAGGGAACGCCGGCGTCTGGAGGAGGGCCTGGCCGAGGAGATCACGGTCCTCTGGCAGACGGACGAGCTCAGGGTCCGCCGCCCGGAGGTGGTCCAGGAGATAGAGCGGACCCTGCTCTTCTTCGAGCATCCCCTCGTCTCGGCGACGCTCGAAGCGTACCGGGAGTTCGAGGACGAGCTGGAGATCCAGTTCCCCGAGCAGACGCCGCGCCTGGGGCGCGTGCTCGAGTTCGGGTCGTGGGTCGGGGGGGACCAGGACGGCAACCCCTTCGTCGAGCCCCCGATGATAAACACCGCGCTCGGCCTGCACCGGGCCCTGATCCTGAAGCGTCATATAAGCTCCGTCTCGGAGCTTGTGGACCACATGAGCCAGTCCGAGAGGCTGACCGGCGTCTCGGAAGATCTCCGCGCGGCCGTCGAAGGGTACGAGCGTCGGATACCGGAGGTCGCCGAACGCTACCAGGCCATCGACCCGAACGAGCTCTACCGCAAGATGCTGCTGTTCGTGGCCGAGCGCCTGCGGGCCACCCTCGAAGACCCCGAATCCGCGGCGGCCTACGAGGGGGTTTCGGGTTTCCTGACGGACCTCTCGCTCGTCAGGGAGAGCTTGCTGGAGCACGGCGGCGGACGCACGGCGGCCGGGGGACTGCGCGACCTGATCCGGCAGGCCGAGGTCTTCGGCTTCCATCTCGCCAAGCTGGACGTCCGGCAGGAGAGCTCGACGGTGGTGCGGGCTACCGCGGTCGTCGTCTCACAAGCCACGGGCGAGGACCTCCTGGCAATGAACGAGGAGGAGCGCGCCGCGTGCCTGCGAACGCTCCTCTCGGATCCGGACCTCCCGGACGGCACCCCGGGCGACCTGCCGGAGGAGTCGCGGAAGGTACTGGACACCTTCGAACGGATTCGCGCGGCCCGGGAGGAGTTCTCGGAGACGCCGGTGGAGGCGTTCGTGTTGAGCATGGCCCACCACGCGAGCGACGTGCTTTGCGTGCAGTTGCTGGCCCGGCGGGCGGGGCTGCTCGAGGTGGACGCGGAAGGCAGGTGCACGGCCAACCACCTGAGGGTAACGCCGCTCTTCGAGACGGTGGACGATCTGAAGCGCGCCCCCGACGCGCTGCGGAGCCTGCTCGAGGACCCCTTCTACCGTTCGTCCCTCTCTCACGGCGGCGGCCTGCAGGAGATCATGCTCGGCTACAGCGACTCCGGGAAGGACGCCGGCTACATCGCGAGCAACTGGACCCTGTACAAGGCGCAAGGGCACCTCGCGTCGGTGGCCCGCGATTACGGCGTCAGGCTCAGGGTCTTCCACGGTCGCGGCGGCAGCGCGAGCCGGGGCGGCGGTCCGAGCTACCAGGCGATCATGGCCCAACCACCCGGCACGCTCGACGGCAGCATCAGGATCACGGAGCAGGGCGAGGTGATCTCCTTCAAGTACAGCATGCGTGGCCTCGCCCGCCGCAACCTGGACACCGTCCTGGCCGCGGTCCTCGAAGCGACCGCCGCCCACTCCCCTTCGACGCCGGACCCGCGCTGGGTCGAGGCGATGGAAGCACTCTCCGACACCGCCAGGGACACGTACCGCGACCTCGTCTACAAGGACGAACGCTTCCTGCCTTTCTTCTCCCAGGCGTCCCCCATCGGCGAACTCTCCTCCCTGAATATGGGCAGCCGCCCCGCCCGAAGGGTCAAAAACCCGGAAGTGGAGAGCCTGCGGGCCATCCCGTGGGTCTTCGCGTGGACCCAGAACCGCTCCCTGCTGCCATCCTGGTACGGTTCGGGCACCGCGCTTCGCTCTCACACCGGGTCGGAGGAGAAACTGCGCACCCTGCGGGAGATGTACGGGAGCTGGCCTTTTTTCCGGACACTTGTCGACTTTATGCAGATGACGCTTGCAAAGAGCGATTTGCGGATAGCGAAGACGTACACTTCCCTCGTCTCGGACGATCAGATCAGGGCCGGTTTGTGGGCCAGGATCTCGGAGGAGCACTCAGCCTGCGTCGAAGCTTTGCTCCTCATTACGGGCAACGAGAACCTGCTGGACGACAGCCCGGTCCTGCAGCGCTCGATCCGTCTCAGGAACCCCTACGTGGACCCGCTCTCCTACGTCCAGGTCAGCCTCCTGCGCCGGCTCCGCAACCTCTCCGAGGACTCCCCCGAGCGCGAAAGCGTCCTGAAGACCCTCCTGCTAACCGTCTCCGGTATCTCCTCCGGCCTGCTGAACACCGGCTAACCGGGCACCTCGATACTGTGGGGCGGGGTCGCCCGCGGGATGATCGAAGAAACCCAGGCTGTGGTCTCGGCCGGTGGCCTCCAGCTCAAGGGCGTAGGCGGGAATCATGTAGCGCCGCGTCTCGCCCTGGTCGATGGGCAGCCCGTGCTCCGCGGCCGGGACCTCCGCGGCCAGGGCCTCTACGGCCTCCGCCTCGGCCAGGGTGATCTCGGTGTCGGGGCTGCCGGAGAACTTCCCCCGCCCCTCGGAGTAACGGTCGCCCTTCGGGCCGCGCCCGGGTACCGCGTGGGCCTCGGCGACCCCGCGCATCGGCTCCGGCGCCGCGGACGTCAGGTGTATCGACGCCACGATCTTTTCGGTCATCTCCTACCCCTCCCGACCCGTTTTCGCGGGGGCGGTCTTCCCGTCCCCGGCACCATCCCTGGCGCTGGCCTTGACCCTGGTTCTCTGGCCGACGGCGACGCTGCCCAAGACAAGCAGGGCGCAAAGGACGGTCAAGAGGCCTATGCGCTCCCCGAGCAGCAGGGCGGACCAGAGGAGAGTGAGGATGGGCTGGGAGAGCTGGACCTGCCCGACGCGCGCCACGCCCCCCTCCGCCAGCCCCCTGTACCAGGCGAAGAACCCCAGGAACATGCTCACCACCGACACGTAGGCGAAGCAAGCCCACGCGGCCGGACCGGCACCGGCGAGCCCCGCACCGCCGGGCCCGAAGACCGACCAGGCCACGAACGGCGCGAGGAAAGGGGCGAAGATAACGAGCGACCAGGAGATCACGCGCCAGCCGCCGATCTCCTGGGCCAGGGCCCCGCCCTCTGCGTACCCCAGGGAGCACAACACCACGGCGAGCAGCACCAGTAGGTGACCTCGATCCGGCACCAGCCCCGCCCCCTGCGAGGCGGCGAACAGCAGGACCGCGAAGAGCCCGAACGCGCACGCCCCCCAGAACGCCCGCGAGGGCCGCTCGCCGGCCCGCAACACGGCCATCACCGCCGTCGCCGCCGGAAGCAAGCCCACGATCACCGCCGCGTCCGCCGCCGGAAGCTCCCTCAAGGCCAGCGACGTGAACAGCGGGAAGCCCACGATTACCCCAGAACCCACCACAACCAGCCGACCCCAGTGCCGCCGCTCCGGGAGCCCCTGGCGCGTGACGAGGAGCAGCGCCGCGGCCAGCGCCGCCGCCACCAGGGCCCGCCCGAGCCCCACGAACGCGGGATCGAGCCGCGCCACCGCCACGCGCGTGAGGGGGACCGTGAGGCTGAAGGCCAGGACCCCCAAAAACCCGAACAGGAGACCCCGCGGGATGCCTTGCGTTTTCGACGACGTCTTAGTAACGTTACTCTTATTATCCATGTACAACGATAACACCATAACGCGCGTGGTTGAAGACCTCAGGGGGCTCGCGGAGTCCGGCTCGCCCGGGGAGAGGCTGCCCTCGGTGAGGGAGCTGATGGCGCGCCACCGGGCCGGGCCGGTGACGGTGCAGCGGGCGGTGCAGCGGCTCGTGGTGGAGGGGTTGGTGGAGGCGTGGCCGGGGCGGGGCAGCTTCGTCGCGGCGCGCGATGCCGTCAGTCCTTTGGGCCGGCCCGCGCCGGACTACGGGTGGCAGAGCGTGGCGCTGGGAGAGAGGACGGTCTCGGCAGACGGTCTCGGCGAGCTCCTGGCGGTGCCGAGGGCCGGGGCGATACCGCTCACGAGCGGGTACCTCCCGGAGGAACTACAGCCGTTGGGCACGCTCTCTGCGGCCATGGGGCGGGCGGCGCGCCGCCCGGGCGCGTGGGACAGGGCGCCGATCGAGGGCTCGGAGCAGCTCAGGGCGTGGTTCGCCAGGGAGGCGGGGGGCGGCTTCGGGGCGCACGACGCCGTGGTCGCCCCGGGCGGGCAGGCGGCGCTCTCGGCAGCGTTCCGGGCGCTGGCAGCACCTGGCTCCCCGGTCCTGTTCGAGTCGCCGACCTACGTGGGCGCGCTCGCGGCCGCGCGGGCGGCGGGGCTGGTTCCGGTGCCGGTGCCCACGGACGCGGGCGGGGTGCGCCCGGATCTTCTGGAGGAGGCGTTCGCCTCCACGGGCTCGCGGCTGTTCTACTGCCAGCCGCTCTACGCCAACCCGCACGGGGCGGTGCTCGCCCCGGGCCGTCGGGACGCCGTGTTGAGGGCGGCCAGGGGCGCGGGGGCGTTCGTGATCGAGGACGATTGGGCGCGCGACTTCGCGCTGGAGGGCGGGCCGCCCCCGACGCTGGCGAGCAGCGACCCGGACGGGCACGTCGTACACGTCAGGTCCCTGACGAAGATCCTGGCGCCGGGGATGCGGGTCGCGGCGATGTGCGCCAAAGGGCCAGCGGGCGCGAGGCTGAGGGCCGCCCGCCTGGTGAACGACCTCTTCGTCGCGGGCCCGTTGCAGGAGGCGGCGCTGGACGTACTATCTTCGCCGGCGTGGGAGAAGCATCGCCGGCGTGTGCGCAAGGAGCTTCGGGTCCGGCGCGACGCGCTCGTGTCCGCCGTCCGCGGGCGCCTGCCGGGGGTGAGTATCCCGGCCGTGCCCGGAGGCGGGCTGCACCTGTGGGTCGGGCTTCCCGAGGGGACCGACGACGCCCTCGTGGCGGCCGAGGCCGGGAGGGCTGGGGCGGTGGTGAGCCCGGGGGGGCACTGGTTCCCGGCCGAGCCGACCGGCCCCTTCCTGCGCCTCAGCTACGTCGGGGCGGGCCCCGAGGCGCTCGCCCGCGGCGTGGAGATCCTGAAGGGGGTGCTGGACGGGCCGGGGTGCAACGCGAGGCGGCCCGGCTAGCGCCAGTGGCCGCGGCTGGTGCAACATACCCGGGAAGTGACCGTCAGGCGCGTGAAAGCATTTCGTAGTTGGTGAAGGGCATTCATCGGGGACCGCTTGATCGCGACCACTCGAGGAACCGTGACTTAGCCTCTACCCGGGCCAAACCTCGCCACCAACCCCGCGACCCATGGGCGGGGTGAGGTCGGCGGAAAAACCTATCGGGGAGGCGCCCCTTCTTACACCGGTCGGGTTTACACCTGCCGGACGGGACCTGGCCCCGCGGGCGCGGCCGACGCAAGATCGTCGGTCCCGGCCCCGGCGGCACCGCCGACCGTCGCCCCCCACGCCGTCTGCGCCGCGATCAGGAGCCCCGCGCACAGCAGGGCCGCAGCGACCACGCGCCGCAGCGCCGCGGCTGGCGCCGCGTGGGCGATCCGGGCTCCGACCGCCACCCCCACGGCCGCGACCAGCCCCACCGCCGTGCCGAGTACGAAATCGACCGAGCCGTAGAGGACGTAGCCGACGGTGGAGAAGGCCACCACCGGCAGCGCGACGGCCTGGGCGGCGCCCACGGCCGCCAGCACCGGCGCCCGCAAGAGCAGCAGGACCGGGACGAGCAGGACGGCGCCGCCGGTGCCCGTCAGCGCGGAGCCGAACCCGACCGAAGCGCCGCCGGCGAGCAGGGCGGGCACCCCGAAGCGCCGCCCGCCCCCCTCGACGGCCTTGCCCCCGAGCAAGGCGTCGACGCCCGAGGCCACCATCAGCGCGGCGAGGAGGGCCATCAGCAGGCCCTCCGGCAGCGCGGCGTTGGCCCGGGCCCCGGCGACCGCCGTCGGGATGACGCCCGCCCCGACCCACGCCGCCAGGCGCCGATCGATGCTGCCGCGCCCGGAGTAGCTCACGGTACCCGCCGCCCCGGCGAAAAGGCAAGCGCCCACATGCTCGTCGCCGCGGCCAGGTGGAAGCCGAGGCCGCCCACGTAGACGAGGGTGGGCGTCAGCAGGACCCCGCCGATGCCGACGCAGCCTATCAGCATCCCCACCACCAGGGCCGCGACCAGCATCAAGACGAGCGTCGGCGTCACCCGCCGATTCTACCCCGCGCTTCCGCCACCCATACTCCGGCCATGGGTCGCAGGGCTTGTAGTGAGGTTAGCCCGGGCCGGCACGGGGTAGATGGGGGCCGCCGGTTTCGGTGGTGCTCTGGGGCGTTGGCCGCATGAGCGCTCAGGCGAAGATTTCGCCCCGCGGCATGAAAAGGCGCCTGTAGGTCGCCAGGGCATACCGGTCGGTCATGCCCGCCACAAAGTCCACGGTCTCGATCAGCGGGTCCGGGTCGCTGCGTCCGCGCTCTTCCGGGTGTGCCAGGTAGTGCTCGAAGAGCGCCGCAACGACGCCCGAGGCCTTCTGGTTCTCGCGCGAGCGCCCGTCGCGGTAGACGTTCTCGAAGAGCCAGCCGCGCAGGCCCATGAGCGCCGCATACCCGTCGTCCGAGAGGGATATCTGACCCTTATCTTTAGAGGTAGAGATCATATCCCGCACCAGGGCGTCGATCCGGAGGCTCATCTTCTCCCCTAAGAGGGAGATGGGGTCCAGGGGCAGGTCTTCCGGGGCGATGATACCGGCCCTCAAGGCGTCGTCCACGTCGTGGTTCACGTAGGCGATGCGGTCCGCCACCCGCACTATCTCCCCCTCCCGGGTAGACGGATAACCCTCTCCGGTATGGTTACGTATCCCATCTCTTACCTCCAACGTGAGGTTTAATCCGCCGCCGTCTTTCTCGAGGTGGTCCACGACGCGGAGGGAGTGTTCGTTGTGGCGGAAGGTGCGGCCGTGTTCGGAGAGGGCTTTTGAGAGGGCGGCCTCTCCGGTGTGGCCGAAGGGGGTGTGGCCGAGGTCGTGGCCGAGGGAGATCGCCTCGGCGAGGTCCTCGTTGAGGCCGAGCGCGCGGGCGATGGTGCGCGAGATCTGCATCATCTCCAGCGTGTGCGTCAGGCGGGTGCGGAAGTGGTCGCCGTCCGGGGCTATAAAGACCTGGGTCTTGTGCATGAGACGCCGAAACGCCTTGGCGTGGATGATGCGGTCCCGGTCGCGCTGAAAGTCGTTGCGCACGCCGTCGGGCGGCTCGTGGCGGAGGCGGCCCGCGCTCTCCTCGCAGGCCCAATCCCACCGACGGAGCCCCGGTTCGTTCGGTGGCGTCACGCGGGGCGTCGGGAGCGGGAGGCGAGCCGGGCGCCTGAGAGGGTGTTGCCGGGGGCGTGGGCGAGGACGTGGGCGCGCACGACGCGCAGCACGCTCTCCCTGAGGTCTGCGCCCGCCGGGGCGTCGCGGACGGGGCGCTCTACCGTCTCCCTCAGCCGCCCCAGCGTGCCGGGCGCCATCGGGAAGGCGTCCGCGGTAGACGGGCGGCATTCGGCGCAGAGCACGCCGCCGTGCTCGGGGGCGAAGTGCAGGGGCTCGGGTGCCTCGTCGAGGTCCACCTCGCAGGCCAGGCAGCGGTCGAGCTGGGGCGCGTAGCCGGCCAGGACGGAGAGCTTCAGGCCGAGGGCGGCCTCCACGGCCTCGAAGCCGGAGTCGCGGGACTCCAGGGCGTCGAGGCCGTTGTAGAGGAGGTTGAAGACGCGGCGGTCGGCCTCGTCCCCGCCGGAGAGGGCGCGCACGCTGCCGACCATGCCGGCGGCGGCCTCGAAGCGGGACAGGTTCTCCCTGATGCCGTGGAAGCTACGGAGGGTCTCGGCCTGGGTGATCGTGTCGAGCGTCCGGCCGCCGTAGGCGACGAAGTCCACGCAGGAGAGGGGCTCAAGCCTGGCCCCGAAGCGGGACTTCGTGCGCCGGATGCCCTTGACGATCGCCGATACGAGGCCCGCGTCGCGGGTGTAGAGGTCGAGGATGCGGTCCGCCTCCCCGTAGCGGATCGAGCGAAGCACGATCCCCTTACTCTTGTAGACCGCCACCCTCGGCCTCCTCCATCACGGCCACGCTGGCGCTCATGCCCAGGCGCGAGGCCCCTGCGTTGAGTATGTCGAGGGCGTCCTCCAGCGTCCGGATGCCTCCCGAAGCCTTCACCGCGACGCCCTCGGGCGCCTCCTCGCGCAAGAGGGCCACGTCCTCGGGGGTGGCGCCGCCGGGGCCGAAGCCCGTCGAGGTCTTCACGAAATCCGCGCCGCTGGAGGCCACGATCTGGGTGGCGAGCCGCTTCATCTTGTCCGTGAGGTAGGCCGTCTCGATGATGACCTTCATCACCACGTCGTTGAGGCCGTTGTTCATGGCGACGACGCTCACCTCCTGGGTGAGGCTCGCGAGTTCGTCGGCGACGTAGTCGAACTCGCCGGAGAGGAACTTGGAGACGTTCATGACCACGTCGATCTCCGAGGCGCCGCGGGTGATGGCCTCCCTCACCGCCGAGATCTTGACCGCCGTCGCGTCGTTGCCGAACGGAAAAGAGACAACCGTGGCGACCTTCACGTCCGTCCCCCGAAGCTCCTTCGCGGCGATCTTGACGTAACACGGCGGGACGCACACCGCGGCGAAATGGTACCTCGCCGCCTCCTCGCAGAGGGTGATTATCTGGTCCTCGGTGGCGTCCGGCTTCAAGAGGGTGTGGTCCACCGTCTTCGCGAACTCCCGCACCCTCATCGCCAATTCTTCTTCTCCTCGCTAGACGCCACAGTGGGGCTGATTATAAACCCAAGCGCTCCAGAAACTGCTTGTCGCTGCGCCACCCGGGGCTCACCTTTACCTTGAGGTCCAGGTAGATCCTGGTGCCGAGGAGGCGCTCGACGTCGCGGCGGGCTTCGGTGCCGATCTTCTTGATCGTCTTGCCGCCTTTGCCGAGCACGATCATGCGCTGGGTGGAGCGCTCGACGTGGATGATGGCGTAGACGACGGTGACGTTCTCCTTGCGCTCGACCTCGTCCACCTCGACCATCACCGCGTGCGGGACCTCCTCGCGCAGCTCGTTCAGGGCCTTCTCCCGGATGTACTCGGCCAGGATCAGGGACTCCGGGTAGTCCGTTACCGTCCCCTCGGGAAAATACCTCGGCCCGGGCGGCAAGAGCCCGACGACCGCCTCCATCAGGGCGTCCACGTTCGTGCCGTCGGAGGCGCTGATCTGGAATATCTCCCGCCAATCGCCGAGCTCGGCGACGCCCTGAACGACGGGCAACGCCCGGGTCGGTTTGTCGAGGAGGTCGATCTTGTTGAGGCATACCATCGCCGGCGTTCTGCTGTCGACGACCAGACGGGCGACGTAGCGGTCGCCGGTGCCGATCCCCTCCGCCGCCTGGGGCGCGTCCAGCAGGAACAGGACGATGTCAGATCCCGAGAGGCTGTCCACGACCTGTTCTTGCATACGGGCCCGGAGCGTGTCCCGCGGCTTCTGGGAACCGGGAGTGTCCACGAAGATCGCCTGGTAGTCCTTGCCGTTGCGGACTCCCCGGATGGGGCTGCGGGTCGTCTGCGGCCGGGGGGAGGTTATGGAGACCTTCTCGCCCACGAGCCGGTTCACCAGCGTGCTCTTCCCCACGTTCGGCCTGCCCACGACCGCGATAAAGCCGCTCTTCAGGCCGTTTCGGGAGGCGCCGTCGCCCGCGATGTCCCTCACAAATGCTCCGGCCCGAAGGAGTTTGGCAGGATCTCCTCGAACGGGTAGCGTCGCAGGCCGGAGGCGTCTTCGACCACGACTTCCTCGCAGCCGAACTCGCGCAAAAACTGGCGGCACGCGCCGCACGGAAAGCAGGGGGCGGCGTTCGGGCTGAACACGGCCACGCTTTTGATACGCCTGTCCTCGCCGTTCGCGGAGATCATCGTCGTCGCGGCGTTGCGCTCGGCGCAGATGGAGAGGCCGTACGAGGCGTTCTCGACGTTGCAACCCGCGTGCACGGCGCCGCCCTGCGTGAGGATCGCGGCCCCGACGAGAAAGCGGCTGTAGGGCGCGTAAGCCCGTTCTGAGGCCTCGCGGGCCGAGCGCATCAAAGAGTCCAAGTCCGGGCTCCTCTCCGTCATAAGAGTTGAAAGATCGACACGGTCAGGAGGGCGCCGATGGCCGCCCCGACCGCCACCTGGAAGATGCTGTGGATGCCGCTCTCGATGCGGCTCTGGCAGACCAGGAGGGCCATGAGCAGCGAGATCAAGGAGACGAGCCCGGCGTACCGCCCCCCGGCGGCCACGAAGCTCGCCGCGACCCACCCGGCGAACGCGACCGCCGCGTGCCCGGAGGGCATCCCCCCGTAAAAAGAGTTGGGCGAGCGCGTGAGCGCCTTGCCGAGGACGACCACCAGAACGACGACGCCCAAAGAGACGAGGGTCAGGTGCCCGGGCCAGCGCCGGATGCCGTTCAGCGTCTCCATCGAGAGGGGCCCCAGATCGTCCGCCAGGACGAGATATCCGACCAGGACCGCCCCCACGCTCGAGACGAGGACCGCGCCCGCGGAGACGTCTTTGGCGAGCTTGGCGAGCGGGTGGTACTCGGTGGTGACGAGGTCCACGACGAACTCCATCGCCGTGTTGAGCATCTCCGTAACAAAGACCAGAAGGATGGTCAGGACCAGCACGGCGAGCTCTAGCTCGCTCACGCCGACGAGCAGGCTCAAGACCAGCACCCCGACCGCGGCAAGGACGTGGAAGCGCATGTTGCGCTGGGTCCGCACGGCGGAGACGACGCCGCGGTAGGCGTGCTCGAAGCTGCGGCCCACCCCCTGCTGGCCCTTGGACGGTTTCCGGGCCCCCTTAACCACGCGTCTCTTCCATCACGGCCTGCTGGATCCGGGACATCTCGCTTTCATCGAAGTCCTCGCCGTGGTCCATGCCGGCGAGGTGCAGGGCGCCGTGCACGACGAGCTCTTCGACGCCCATCTCGGCGCACTCCGGGCAGATCACGACCTCACCGACCATCTCCCCGTAGGGACCGTCAACCTCGAAAGAGAGCACGTCCGTCTCCCGGTCCTTGCCCCTGAACCTCGAGTTCAGGTCCCGTATCGTCCCCGGCGCGACGAGGGCCACGGAGGCCTCGCCCACGCGTTCGAGGTCAAACCCCCTGCTGCCGAAGGCCGCCGCGAAGAGCCCGGTGGCGCGCCCCGCAGAGAGTTGGCCGTACCCGACCTCGTCGAGCAACTCGACGGCGAAGGGTGTGGGCCGTACGCCGCTCAGATGTTCTCCCGCGGGGCCCTGTTTGCCTGGTTGGGTTTCTCCACGCCCTTGCGGGGGGTCGCTCTACCGTTGGCGGCCCTGCCGTTGGCGGCCTTGCCGTTGGCGGCCCTGCCGTTGCGCGCTTCGCCGGTGTTACTGCCTGGGTACTCGATGCGCGGGCCGAGGAAGCCGACGAGGGCTTCGAGGATCGCCTCGCCCACCTCGTGGATCTCGCGCATCGTCAGGTCGCACTCGTCGAACTGGCCGTCGTCGAGCTTGCGGTTGATCGTGTCCGTGACGATGTCTTCTATGCGCTTCGGGGTCGGCTTGGCGAGGGACTTCACGGTCGCCTCCACGGAGTCGGCGAGCATCACGATGCCGGCCTCCTTGCTCTTGGGCAGGCCGCCCGAGTAGCGGAAGTCCGCCTCGTTCACCTTGTCGCCGTCCACCTCGATGGCCTTGCGGTAGAAGTACTCGATGCGGGTCGAGCCGTGGTGCTGGGCGATGATGTCCAGGATCTCCTGGGGCAGCCCCCAGGCCCGGCCCATCTCCATGCCGTCCTTGACGTGGCGCCGGATCACCTTCGCGGAGAGCGTCGGCGAGAGGGCGTCGTGGGGGTTGATCTGGCCTATCTGGTTCTCGATAAAGTACGCCGGGTGCTCCATCTTGCCGATGTCGTGGTAGTAGGCGCCGACGCGGGCGAGCAGCGCGTTGGCCCCGATCCTCTCGGCCGCGTTCTCCGCGAGCGTCCCGACCTGCATCGAGTGGGTGAACGTGCCCGGCGCCTTCTGCAAGAGCTTGTGTATGAGGGTGTTGCTCGTGTTGGAGAACTCGAGCAGCTTCATGGGCGTGAGGATGTTGAACGCGTCTTCGAGCAGCGGCAACAGCACCATCGCCAGCATCAGGGAGAGAAGCCCGCTCCCGAGGCCGAGGACGCCCTGCCAGGCCGCATCCGCGAAGGTGCCGCCCCCAATCAGGCCGACGGCGAAGGTCACGACGGCGGTGACCGCCGCGATGACGAGCCCGGCCTTTAGCAGCCGCTGGCGCGAGTCCACCCGCACCACCGTGTAGATGGCGAAGCCGGACGAGAGCAGGAGGGCCGCGGTCAGCAGGAAATCGTTGCCCTTCATCACCCCGATATTGACGGCCGTGACGACGACCATAAGGAACATCAGGCGCGGGCCGAGGAGCATGGTCCCGATCACCGAGAGGCCGGCGAGCGGGGTGAGGTAGGCGTTGAAGTCCAGCTCGATAAAGAACCGGGCCAGCGCCGTGAAGAGGATCGTCAGGGAGGCGGCCAGGGCTATCCGGATGGCGGTGTTCGTCTTCAGGATGCGGCGCCCGAAACGCTCTAGGAAGTACCAGGCGATCCCGAGCTCGATCGCCACGACCATCGCCACGCCGAGAAGAACCGTCCAGCGGTTGGGTTCTTGCAGCAGGGACTCTATCCGCTCGAAGTTGCCGCTCTCTATGATCCCCTCGGGAACGTTGCGCTCGATGGGCTCGCTGGATCCGAGCCCGATCAGGACGGTCAGGGCGATCCAGGTAACCAGCGTAAGCCAGACGTAGACCCGCAAGGTGGGCAGGCCCTCCATCCACTCCCTCAGACGCTCGAAGCGCGTCGGCGGCCGGTGGAGGTCGTCCACGCGGGAACCCAAAGCCGGGCTGGGTATGCTCTTTTTGAGCTTCATGCTCGCTCCCGCGCCGGCCCTCTAGGCCCCGTCGCCCTCTTCGGCCCCCTCGTAGGCGTCCACTATACGCATCACGAGGTCGCTACGCACTATATCGTCGCGCTGGAGACCCACGAAGGAGACGCCCTCCACCCCGGTCAAGGCCCTCCGCGCGTCGTCCAGGCCGCTCACGCGTCCCTTCGGGAGGTCCACCTGCGTGCGGTCGCCGGTTATGACCATCTTCGAGCCGAAACCGAGGCGCGTCAGGAACATCTTCATCTGCTGGGGGGTGGTGTTCTGTGCTTCGTCCAGGATGATGAACGCGTCGTTCAAAGTCCGCCCTCTCATAAAAGCCAGCGGCGCTATCTCAATTATACCCCTCTCCAGGTGACCCTGGAACTGCGCGGGATCGACCATCTCGTAGAGCGCGTCGTACAGCGGCCGGAAGTACGGATCGACCTTCGCCATCATGTCCCCGGGAAGGAACCCGAGCGACTCCCCCGCCTCGACCGCAGGCCTGGTCAGGATGATCCTGGACACCTCCCCCCTGTTCAACGCCTCGACCGCCAAAGCAACCGCAAGGTACGTCTTTCCCGTCCCCGCCGGCCCTATCCCGAACACGACCTGGTGGTTGCGAATCGAATCCGTGTAGGCCTTCTGGTTGCGGGTCTTGGGCGCGACCCGGCGGCCACGGTGCGTCAGGATCACGTCCCCTAGCACCTCCCGTCCGCCCCCGCCGTCGGCCATCTTGTACAGCCTCTCGGCGGTCTCGGGCGTCGGGTTGTGCCCCTCCTCCGCGAGCCCCACGAGCCCGTCGAAGACGGCCTCGGCCCTCTCCACGGCCGCCTCGCCCCCGCGAAGCAGGATCTCGTTCCCCCTCACCACCACCTCGCACTGCACGAGCTCCTCGACCCGCCTCAAAACGGAGTCCCGCTCGCCGAAAACGTCGAGCATCCGGCCCGGCGGTATGACGAGCTTGGCCTCTACCTGGCTGCTGGTTCTGGTGTCCGTCGTAACTCCTTTCGCGAAGGCTTTAGGCTCGAGGTTTTGGGCTTTAGGTTGCGGGTAACCGGAACTATGTGGCGCACGACGAACGCACCTCGACCTCTGTGGCCGCACGCAGGCTTCGAGCTACTATCCCTGACTCCTCAAGCCTAAAACTAAAAGCGTTCATTGCAACCTCTGTTTCACGAGGGCGGAGAGCTCTCTGCCCTCGGCGCGGCCTTCCGAGAGCTGCGTGGCCCGGCCCATGACCTTGCCCATGTCCCGCATCCCCGCCGCGCCGGTCTCCTGGATCGCTCTGTCTACTATGGTTTCCAGCTCTTCCTGGGAGAGCGGTTGGGGAAGGTAGGCGCGGACGACCTCGGCCTCGGCGGCTTCGGAGGCGGCCTGTTCTTCCCGGCCGGCCTTGCGGAAGGCCTCGGCGGACTCTTCCCTCTGTTTGAGCTGGCGCCTGAGGATGGTCTGCTCTTCTTGCTCTTCGAGGGACCTTCCGGCTTCGATCTGGCCGTTCTTGAGCGCGGCGCCGAGCATCCGCAGCGCTCCGAGGCGGGCCTTGTCCCGCTCCTTCATCGCGGTCCTGGTGTCTTGCTGGATCTTCTCTGCGGCGCTCACGGCATCCCCAACTTTCTGCCGCCGAGGACGTGCAGGTGGAGGTGGAGGATCTCCTGCCCGGCGTCGGGGCCGTTGTTGATCCTGACGGCGTAGCCGCCCTCGTCTATCCCGAGCTTCCTGGCGACCTCGCTGGACACCTCGAACAGCCGCTTCGCCACCGCGTCCGGCAGGTCCGCCATCGCCTCCAGGTTTGGCACGTGCCGGCGGGGGATGACGAGGACGTGGACCGGCGCCTGGCCGTTTATGTCCTTGAAAGCCACGACCTCTTCCTCTTCGTGGACCATCTCGGCGTCCATCTCCCCGCCGGCTATCTTGCAAAAAATGCAGTCCGGTTCGACCAAGATCACACGCCTCCTCTCACCCTCATTTTCTTCTCCAACGCCGCCCGTGCCCTGGACACCGCGACGATCCCGGCGGTCTCGCTCCGCAACCTCCGCGCCCCGAGGCCGGCCAAGACGAGGCCCGCCCGTTCCGCCAACCCCAACTCCGCCTCGGCCCAACCGCCCTCCGGCCCGACGAAGAGCCGAACACCCGGCTCGACCACGTCCTCGATGTCCCTCAGCCCGGAGACGTTGTGCAGCAACACGCCGGCCTCGCCCGCCTCCCGGACGGCCACCTCGAAGGCCACGGGCTCACGCACCTCCGGCACGAACAACCCGAGCGACTGCCTCGCCGCGGCCTCCGCGACCCGGCGCCACCGGTCCACCTTGCCCTCGCGGGGGCTCACGACCCCGCGCCCCGTGAGCAGCGGCACGATGCCCGTGGCGCCGACCTCCGTCGCCTTCTCCACAACCAGGTCCATCCTCCCGCCCTTGGGCACGGCCTGGTACAGGTACACCTCGGCCTCTCCCTCGGCGACTTCCAACTCCTCGACGACGGTCGCAGCACTTCCTCTCCCGAGTTCCGCGAGAAAGAGGCGGCCACGGGCCGCGACCTCGACGAGGTCACCCTCGCGTCCCCGCAGAACTCTGAAGACGTGTCGCGCCTCTCCCTCGGGGATTTCCAGCGCTTCGCCTACCTCCGGTGCGGAAGGGAGAAAGATGCGCGTGATGGGCGTTGGCGTGGTGGCCTCCCCTACCTGAAGACGCCCCTGAGACGATCGAAGAAGGAGCCTCCACCACCGTTGTAGGTCTCCTCGCCGCTCGTCTCTTCGAACCGCTCCAGCAGCTCCCGCTGTTCCCCGGTAAGCCGCGTTGGGACCATCACGTCCACGAGCACCTTGAGGTCCCCGCGTCCCCTGCCCCTTATGCGCGGCATCCCCTCGCCCCTGAGCTTCAGGGTCGCCCCTGGCTGCGTGCCCGCCTCGACCCTCACGGGACTGGGTCCGTCGAGGGTCGGGACCTCGACCTCCGTGCCGAGCGCGGCGCCCACGAAGCTGACCTGGAGGCGGTGGATCAGGTCCTCCCCATCGCGCACGAGCTCGGGGTCTTCGGTAACGTTGACCCTGACGTACAGGTCCCCCGGCGCGCCGCCGGGCTCGCCCGCGTGGCCCCCGCCGGAGACGCGCAGGCGCATGCCGCTCTCGATGCCCTGGGGGACGCGCAGCCGCCGCGTCTGAAGGTCGGAGACGCGCCCGCCGCCGCGGCAGTTATCGCAGGTAACGTCGATGATCCTGCCCCGCCCGCCGCACGCCGAGCAAGCCTGCGTGCTGACCACCTGGCCGAGGATGCTCTGGCGAACCGTCCGCACGGCGCCCGCCCCGCCGCACGTCCCACAGGTGTGCGACTCGGTCCCGCCCACGCCCTCGCAGACCTCGCAGTTCCTGACGATCTGGACGTTAACCTCACGGTCCGTCCCGTAGGCTGCCTCCCGCAGCGAGACCTCGACCTCCACCTCGGCGTCCGCGCCGCGGCTGGGGCCCCTGGCGGCCTGCCCGCCGAAGAAGGAGCCGCCGAAGCCGTCGCCGAAGAAGGCCTCGAAGATGTCCTGGAACCCGCCGCCGAACTGATCGCCGCCCGGGTAGCCGCCGGGGTAGCCGTTCCCGCCGCCGCGGGGCACCTGGTGCCCGTAGGTGTCGTAGGCCCGGCGGGCCTCCGCGTTTGAGAGGACCTCGTAGGCCTCGGTCAGCTCCTTGAAGCGTTCCTCGGCGCCCTGGTCGTCGGGGTTGGCGTCGGGGTGGTGGGAGCGGGCGAGGCGGCGGTAGGCCTTCTTGACCTCGGCCTCCGACGCCTCCCGGGACACGCCCAGAACCTCGTAGTAGTCGCGCTTCGTCGGCAACTCTAGAAACCGTCGCTCAGGCGGAGGGTTAGGGTCTCTGCGGCGGAGCGGACCGTGGCGATGGCGGAATCGTAGTCCATGCGCTTCGGCCCGATCAGGCTGACCACCCCGTAGGGCTTCTCGTGCTGCCCGTAGGCCGCCGCGACCAGGCTGGTGCCCACGAGGTTGTAGACGGCGTTCTCGGCCCCGATGGAGACGACCACGCCGCTGCTCGACACGGAGCGGCGCAGGGCGTCGCCCATCAGGCCGAGGAGCCAGCGCCGGCGCTCGAAGATCTCGACCACGGTCGCCAGGCTCGCCGGGTCCATCTCGTCCAGCCGGGCGAGAAGCGTCGAGGCGCCCCGCACGAAGACGCCGCGCTCGGTGACCCGCCCGAGCCCCTCGACGGCCTGCAGTACCGCCTCGACGACGAGGGGGTTGTGGTCCGAGAGGGCCTTGCGGGCGGCCTTCGCGAGCTCGAGGTCGCCGCCGACGGGGCGGCCCCCGATCCAGGAGTTGAGCGCCGAGAACATCTCGCGCAGCTCCCCCTCCTCAACAGGCCTCGGGAGCACGACGGTCGTGCTGGAGGAAGCCCCGCTCCCCATCGAGACGACGAGGAGAAGAGCTCCCCCGGGAAGCGCCACGTAGTCAGCCCGCGACAGCGAGTCGCCAAGGGCGCTGGGGCCGGCGACGACCGCCAGCAGGCGCGTCACCTCGCTCATGTCTTCGGAGACGCCGTTGAGCAGCTCGTCCAGGTTCCCGAAGCCCTGGCGCGTGACGAACGAGACGGCCTCGCCCGGGTCCGCGGACATCAGGGCGTCCACGTAGTAGCGGTAGCCGGCGTCGGTCGGAACGCGCCCGGCGGAGGTGTGGGGGTGGGTCAGGAGGCCCTCGGACTCGAGGTACGCGAGCTCGGACCTCACGGTCGAGCTGGAGGCGTCGACCTCGTCGGCCAGGGAATGGCTGCCCACGGGCAGGCCCGTGGAGATGTAGAGCTCCAGGGTCTTGAGGAGTATTTCCCTCTGCCGGTCGGAGATTTCGGGATACTTCATAACGCGAGAAATTCTAACACGGGCGCGCGTTAGTCCCAGCCGAGGCTCTAAGGTTCTAGGTTCTGAGGGGCGCCGTTCGGTGCGGTGTCCCGCATCCGTACCCCTCAAAACCCGAAAGCCTCCGAAGGAGGCGGCCTCAGAGCCTGAAAACCTAAATCCGCAGCGCTGCGAGGAAGGCCTCCTGCGGGATCTCCACGCTGCCGACCTGCTTCATGCGGCGCTTGCCCTTCTTCTGCTGCTCCAGGAGCTTCTTCTTGCGGCTGATGTCGCCGCCGTAGCACTTCGCCGTCACGTCCTTGCGGTAGGCGCGGACCGTCTCGCGGGCGATGATCCTGCGCCCGATCGCCGCCTGCACCGGCACCTCGAAGTTCTGGCGCGGGATAAGCTCCTTGAGCTTCTCGGCGAGCGCCCGCCCCCGGTAGTACGCCTTGTCGCGGTGGACGATGATCGAGAGCGCCTCCACGGGGTCCCCGGAGACAAGCACCTCCACCTTGACCAGGTCCGCGGGCTCGTAACCCAGACGGTCGTAGTCGTAGGAGGCGTAGCCCTTGGTGCGGCTCTTGAGGGCGTCGAAAAAGTCCGTGATGACCTCGCCAAGCGGCAGGTCGTAGGTCAACTGGACCCTCTTGACGGAGAGGTACTCCATACCAACCGAGGTCCCGCGCTTCTCGTGGCAGAGGCCCATCACGGCGCCCACGTGCTCCTTGGGGCAGATGATGGTCGCGCGGACCATGGGCTCCCGGATCTCGTCGAAGTCCTCGGGAAGATCGCTCGGGTTGGTGACCTCGACGGTCTGCCCGTTCGTCTCTACCTCGTACTTCACGCTCGGCGAGGAGGCTATAAGGTCGAGGTCGAACTCCCGCTCAAGCCTCTCCTGCACGATCTCCATGTGCAGAAGCCCCAAAAACCCGCACCGAAAACCGAAACCCATGCGGGAGTTCTCCGGCTCGTAGAAGAGCGAGGCGTCGTTGAGCTGAAGCTTGGAGAGCGCGTCGCGCAGCCGCTCGAACTCGTCGCCTTCGGTCGGGTACAGGCCGCAGAATACGGTGGGCAGGACCTCGGCGTAGCCGGGGAGTGCCTCGGTGGCGGGGTCCTTGGTCCTCGTAACCGTGTCGCCGACGCGCAGGGCCTCGATGTCCTTGAGGCCGGCGATGATGTAACCGACCTCGCCGGGCCTGAGGGTCGGCAGGGCGGTCGGTTTGGGCGAGTAGCAGCCCACTTCCAGCAGCTCGAACTGCTCCTCGGTGCCCATCGCCTGGACGGTGTCGCCCTTGCTAAGCTCGCCATCGAAGAGGCGGGCCAGGGAGATCACGCCCCGGTAAGGGTCGTAGTAGGAGTCGAAGATCAGGGCCCGCGTCTGCTCGCCGCTGGTGGTCGGCGGCGGCACCCGGTCAACGACCGTGTTCAGGACGTCGATGACGCCCTCGCCGGTCTTGGCGGAGATCTTGAGTATCTCGTTCTCATCGACGCCCAGAAGCTCGACGAGCTCTTCGGTGGCGGCCGGCACGTCGGCCACGGGGAGGTCTATCTTGTTGAGGACCGGGATGATCTCCAGGTCGTGCTCCATGGCGAGGTACAGGTTCGCCAGCGTCTGGGCCTGGATGCCCTGGCTCGCGTCGACGACCAGGAGGGCGCCCTCGCAGGCGGCTATCGCCCGCGAGACCTCGTACGTGAAGTCCACGTGGCCCGGGGTGTCGATGAGGTTGAGCATCCAGTCGCCGTCGTGGCGCTTGTGGAGGAGGCGGACGGCCTGGGCCTTGATGGTGATACCGCGCTCGCGTTCGAGCTCCATGGTGTCCAGGATCTGGTCCATCCTGTCCCTCTCGGCGACGGCCTCGGTGAGATCCAGGAGCCTGTCCGCCAGGGTGCTCTTGCCGTGGTCGATGTGCGCGATTATGCAGAAATTGCGGGTACGCTCTATGTTTTTCACCGCCGGAGTTTACCATGATTGCTCCCTTGCTCCGCGTGTGTTACATTCTCACGGTTAAGCTAGTTTTATACGGAGGAGCAGCGTGCCCGCACCATCCAAGCGCGACAAGCAGAGCGTGAAGCGTTTCGAGCAGAAGCGCGGCGAGAGAACCCGCCTGAGGAACCTCTCCAAGAACTTCTACAAGGCCATAGACTCGGGCGACGGGGATGCCGCCAGGCGCCTGCGCGACGAGTCCCAGAAGGCATTCTCGCGGGCCGCGACCAGGGGGATCATCCACCCCAACAAGGCCGCCCGCAAGATCGGCCGCTTCGACAAGGCGCTCGCCGGCCGCGGCGAGTAACCCGCCGTCAGACAGAACCCCGAAGCTCGCGCGAGTAGTCCCCTGGGGCCGCTCCCGCGGCGAGTACGCAAAGATGTTCGCCCTGACGGCCCGGGATCTCCGGGGCCGTACCCTCGACTGCGGCGCGGGCCCAGCCTCGTTCAACGCCGAAGCCACAGAGGAGGGCCACCGGGTCGTCTCCTGTGACCCTCTCTACCGCCTCTCCGCCGCCCGAATCCGCGGCCGGGTAGAAGAAACCTCGGTCACCCTGCTCGCCAACGTGAGGGAGAACACGAACCGCTTCGTCTGGGACGAGATAGGGTCCGTGGAGAACCTCTGGGAGATCCGGCAGGCCGCGATGGACCGCTTCCTCGACGATTTTCTTCGTGGGCTCGAACAGGGCCGCTACCGCGAGGACGCTCTGCCCCACCTCGGCTTTGCCGACGGCGAGTTCGACCTCGCCCTCTGCTCGCACCTACTCTTTCTCTACTCGGACACCCTCTCGGCGGCGTTCCACCTGGCCGCGATACGTGAGATGTGCCGCGTGGCCGGCGAGGCCCGCGTCTTCCCGCTCCTCGGCGCCTACGGAGAGCCGTCACCCCACCTCGAACCGGTGATCCGGGGGCTACGGAAGCTCGGCTACGGCGCCGAGAAACGGGCGGTCCACTACGAGTTTCTGCGCGGCGCAAACGAGATGCTGGCGGTCACCGGCCCCTGACCCCGGCGGAACTTAGGACCCCCTTGCGCCCAGCCTCTTCGTCATGACGACGCTCGTGGTCTCGTACCCGGCCTTTTCGTAGAGCGCTCATGCGGCGGGGTTGTGGCCGAAGACGTGAAGCTCCACCCTTTCCGCGCCCAACCCGGCGGCCCTCTCTTCTACCGCCCGCAGGGCTTGTGTGCCGCGGCCCTCGCGGCGGAAAGGTTCGTGGATCTGGATGTCGTAGATCCAGAAGGATGTCCCGGCGCCCGAATCCAGAACGGCGAGCCAGACGGCCCCAACATCTTCGTCCGTGGAACGGTCCCGCAGGGAGTACACGTAGTAATGACCTTCCGTGTCCGGTCCGTCGGGTAACATCCCGTCCACGTCCGCCGCCGCGCGGCGCGGGGCCTCTTCGAGGGACCAAGATCGCGCCCGGACCTTGTCCTGCGCGTAGGCCCGGATCAGGTCTTCGCGGTAAGCGGGGAAGCGTTCCCGGGGCAACGCTGCCAGCTCGACCATCTACCCGCCTCCCCGCGTCGGACGTCAGGCCGGAGTACGGGAGAGCTTGAGCACGGCGAGCTCGACCTGCAGCTCGTCGCGCAGGTTGTTGCCGCCCTTGAGCCCGCCCTCCAGCTCCAGGACCGTGGCGAGCGCGCGTTCGAGGTCGCGCTCGTCCAGCTTGCGCAACTGCTCCGAGAGCTTGCGGGCCACGAACGGGGGGACTTTGAGCTCCCTTGCGACTTCCGGCTGGGGCACGCCACGCTCGAAGAGGGCGCGGGCGCGGGCAACCAGACGAAACTGCCTGCGGACCATGAACGTCAGGCGGAGCGGCGGCTCGCCGGTGCCGACGAGCGCCTCTAAAAGCTCGATGGCCCGGCCCCGCTCCCCGGCGGCGAGCGCGTCAACGAATGCGAAGATGTTGGACTGGACATCCGGAGGGCACAGCTTCTCGACATCCTCCCGGGTGGCCGTGCCGTCGCCCACGTAGAGCGCCAGCTTCTCCGCCTCCCGGACTAGCCGCATCTTGTCGCCGGAGACGCGCTCCGCGAGGTCTTCGGCCACCTCTTCCGGGAGGTCAAGGCCGAGCTTCTTCGCGTGGCCCACGAGCCACTTCACGAGCGCCCTGCCGGTCGGCTGCTGGAAGTCGTGGACCTCCCCGTTCTTCTTGACCGCGGAGAGCAGCCTCTCGCGCGCGCCGAGCTTCTTTCCGAGGAGGAGGAGATCGGCGCCGTCGGCCGGGTCTTGCAGGTAGTCCACGACGACGGCTTTCTGGGCGGCGTTCCAGGCGTCAAGGTTCCTGAGGACCACGAACGGCCCCTCGCCGAAAAGGTCGAAAGAGTTGCAGGCCGAGACGACGGTCTGCGGGGACGCCGCCGAGGCGTCGAACGCCTCGACCGCCCGGCCCCGGCGAAGCTTCTCCACGCCCCGGGCCTTGCGCTCCTCGTCGTCGCCGAGCAACAGGTAGACACCCACGGACGTATTCTAAACGCTTCCCAACCCGACGAGCACGAGCCACAGCGTCGTCCACAAGATCAAGAGGGCCGCCCACAAAAACCGACGCTCCCTCGGGAAGAACCTGTCCGCCGCCACGATAGGGACGCACCCGGCGTAGAAGAGGCCGACGAGCAGGGGGCTCACGCCAGGGGTCGTGGTGGTGGCGAAGGGCAGGGAGGCCGCGAAGCGGGCGACGGCTATAAGGACGGTAACGAGGAAGCCGTTGCAGGCGTTCAGCGGGTAGGCGAGCGCAGGGGCCACGTTCCCGGCCAGGGAGCCGAGCAGGCCGAGCGTCAGGATGGGGCCGGAGATCGGGACGGCCACCAGGTTCGTGAAGACGCCGACGGTTGAGACCTCGTCGAAGGTCGCCGCGACGATGGGGGCGGTCGCGACCTGGGCCGCCAAAGAGACGGAGAAGAGGTTGGAGACGAAGCGCGGGGGCCCTCGAAGGGGCCTGAGCACGGTCTGTTCGACGAGGACGTTCAGGGGCTCCCTGAGCAGCAAGATGCCGAGGACGGCGGCGACGGAGAGTTGGAAGCCGGTGCTGTATGCGAGGTGCGGGTTTAGGGCGAGGACGGCGGCCAACATGGTCGTCATGAAGTGCAGGGGCGAGACCTGTCGGCCCAGAGGCCCCGCGGCGAGCACGAACGTGGCGACCACCCCGGCCCGGATGGCGGATGGCGGGGCCCCCGCGACGACGATGTAGAGCCACGTCAGCAGGATCGTGAGGCCCGCGCGGATGTTCGGCGGCACGGCGACCAGGCGCAGGCCGAAAAAGGTCACGGCCGCAAGGACCGCGACGTGCTGGCCCGAGATCGCGAGCACGTGGGTCACGCCGCTGCGCTGGAAATCGTCGTCCAGATCCTCCGGGATGAGCGAGCGGTCCCCGAGGACCATGCCGCGCACGACGGCGGCCTCCTCCGGCCTGAGGCCGTGGCCGAGGGCCACGTCCGTGCGGCGGTGGACCCGCCCGATCCAGCCAACGTTCTCCCCGACCGGATAGACGCCGGTCGCCTCGACGACCGCGCTGATCCTCTTCGTGGACAGGTAGCGGCCGTAATCGAAGCCGTCCTCGCCGGCCTCCGGCAGCGAGATCTCCCCGTCCACCCGCACCAAATCCCCCGCCCCGACGCTAAGGTCCGTGGCGAAGACCTCCACGCCCCCGCCCCGCAGCACCTCCCGCCCCTCGTGCCAGAGGTGCTCGACCCTCACGTCGGCCCGGTATCCGAAGCCGCTCTCCACCGGCGGCGAGGATACCTTGCCAACGATCACCACCTCCCCCGGCTCCAACCCGGCGAGCTCCGCCAACGGGTCCGGAGCGGAGGCGTGCGCGGTGGCTATCGATACCCCGCCCGCCGCGAAGACCGGCGCCAGCAAGGCCATCATGCGCCACTCCCGCGGTACAAGATCCCGCCACACGACCGTCCCCACGCACACGACAACGCCAGCGAGGACCACCGCGGGGGCGAGGGCCGGCACGACGGTGCCGATGACGATGCCGGCCGCGAGGGCGGCGGCCCACAGGTCGAGGCGGACCGGGGGCCGGAGATCGAGGTCAGGAGACCGCTCAGACGGTCGCAAAGGGTTCGATCTTCTCTATCGTCGTCGGCCCGATACCGGGCACCTCTTCGAGCTCTTCGACGGCGGTAAAGGAACCGTTCGTCCTCCTGTACTCCATGATCGCCTCCGCCGTCGAAGGCCCCACCTCCGGCAATTCGTCCAGTTCTTCCGCGTCCGCGCTGTTTATGTCCACCTTCAGCGAGCTCTCGGACTCCGCGGCCGCCTCCTCCAACGAGGCCGTGTACACGACCTTCGGGGCACCCTCCGAGACGCGGGAGGCGTAGACCGCGCCCCCCGCGAGCACGGCGACGACCGCGAGCGAAACCAGCAGCCTCGCCCCGTGCCGCCCGGACACACCGGCGGATGGACCAACCGTCCCCCGCCGAGTCGCCGTCTCGAAATCCGCGCCCTTCATGCGAGGGTCTTCGGATACGAGCCGTCAGGGGTTTAGGGAGAAAGGCGTCACCGAACGGCTTCCGGGTTCAGGGTGTTTGGCGGAACCTGAAGCCAAGCCTCGTAAGACCCTACGTAACGCGTCCTCTCTTCCCGGGATGGCACGTTCGGCCCGAATTCTTGAGGGCAATGGTGACGCGGTGGCTCGGCGCCCACCCCTCCCGTCACCAGTAAGAACCGGGCACCAAGCCCGTAGCCAAGCGGCGTCCCGGGAGAACGCCGGCTCTATCTCGAAAGGGTCCGCCCCGGCGGCGCCGGAAGCGGCCACGAAAGCGCCGTCGAAGTAGAAGGACGTCTTCGTCCCCCCAACCTCGGCCCCTCAATCCCGGCACCTTGCCGCGACCGCCCCCGGTTACCGTCATGGCGGACGTTAGGACGAGGCGTTTCCCTCCACCTTCGCCAGCTCGTGGTGCCAATAGAGCTCCGTACCCCCGTCCACGAAACGCACCTCCATCGCCAGGTAGTCGGGATGCCCGTAGGTCCTCTCGACCGTTCCGACGCGCCTCTTCCCGTTCCGCTTTCCGCCGTCAAGCAACCGCACCTGCGTGCCGACACGAGCCTCGCGAGACTCCAAGGAGTTCACCTCCGTATTTCCCGGGCCACGGGGCCAAAATGCGCGCCCGGCCCGAACTGTCTTGTCCTTTGCACTCTTTCAGCCGGGTGGTCGCCAGAGCCCCACGGATCAGGACGCGCGGGCGTCCCAAACCTTGTCCAGCTCGTGGAACCAGAACAGCTCCGAGTGCCCGTCTTCGAGCCGCACGTCCAAGGCCGGGTGCTCGGGGCTTCCCCACCTGTCCTCTACCGTGCCGACCAAGCCGCGCAACGTCGACCTGCGGTTGCCTTCCTTCACCCGCACCATCGTGCCCGGGCGCGCTTCGTGTGACTGCATGAGGTTCGCTACCCCCATCTTCGGGGCCGAGACCGCCAGCATTTCGGACCCGACCTTTCCCTTCCCCTGGTGTGAAGCGTGATTCATATTACGCTTTAGCCGTTAAGGTACACCTCTTGGTCCATTTTGTCTACACCTTTTGGGGTACAGAATGGCACGTTCATCGTCCGGCACCCGGAGTCCGTGAAGCGACGCTCCCGAGGAAAATGCCGGTGCCATGACGCAAATCGGTCTGCATTGCCCTAGAAGATGGTCGGTGTTTGAGTTTGGGGGTGCCGGATGCAGGCCGCGCCTTCTTGGCCCGGTGCTTGCGTAGCTGGTCCCGCAACGGTAGTGACCAGAGTAGGAGGCGGGGATCGTAACGATCCTTTCCGTTCGGGAAGGGGGCGTCGTGGATCACCGGCTCCTCGACCTCCTCAGCACCACGAGCGCTCCCACCGCGGCGCCCAGCGCCGCCACCACCGCGGCGTGTTGGTCCATCGGTATTCGGGCGCTGCCATCGGGGATCGGCGGCGCGGCGGGGTCCAGGTGCCCGCGCAGCCGGTCCGCGGCCGGGGTCGGCACTCCGGCGGCGCGCGAGAGATCCCCGAGCTCGCCGGCGAGCTGCGCCAGCTCGTCTAGGGGGTCGTCGGCGTGCGTTCCGAGCCCCATCTCGGTGAACTCGGTGTCGAAGAAACGGCCGAGGAGCGAGGCTAGCAGGGGCTCGGGCAACCACGCGAGCATCCGCAGGGACCCTGGCGTCACCGGCGCCCCCAGCGCCCGCAGGACCATGAGGTTCTCCCGCATGGCGCGCGCCAGCAGGACCAGGGCGTCGCGGGTGCGCGAGAGCCGCCGCACGTCGGCGCCGGCCGCTTGGACGGCGAGTTCCAGGGGGACGACCACGGAGGCGTGGGTCTTGAGCCAGGCGTCCATGTTCGGGCTCGCCTCCACCGGGATTCCGGCCACCCGGAAAGCCCCCATGATCCGCCCGAGCCGGGGTGAGGTACGCCCGTCGAGTTCGCCGAGGGGGGTCTTCTGCATCCTCTGCAACCAGCCGGGTAAGACGAGATGACGAACCTCGTGCCCCTCGCGCCACCCGGCGGCGACGGGGAACCCCAGGAGGACGCGCTCCTTTCCCAAGGCGTCCACAATCTGCCGGGGACCGGCGGCGTTGTTGAGCATGAACAGGACGTCTGGCGTGTGCCCGTTCCCCGCCAGCGCGGGCAGCACGGAGGGGAGCTGGTTCTTGCGCACGATCACGACCACCAGGTCGTAGGCGTCCTCCTGGGCCAACCGCTCCACCACCCCCACCCGGGTGGCGGTCCGCTTGCCGGTGCCAGTGGCTTCCCGGAGCACGACGCCGTGCTCCTTCAGATCGGCCAAGCGCCGCCCGCGGGCCAGGATCGGGACGTCCTGCCCGGCCTCTTGCAAACGCGCGGCGTAGAGGCTGCCGAGCACCCCGGCACCGTAAAACAGTATCTTCATCCTCTACCTCCTAAAGCTCGGCCTCGGTCGATCGAGGCGCGATGCGGTCCGTGTCTCCGTCCTGCGTCCCTGATGTGTGTGGCATATATGTGACGCTCCCCGGTTTCAGAACGAGACCGGTAGCGGCGTGACGCCGTGGAAGGTGTTCGAGGGGACGGGCTCTAGCCGGACGTCGGGATCTACGCGCAGGTTCGGCAGCCGCTCCAGGAAGGCCTCCAGGGCGACCTTCGCCTCGAGGCGGCCCAGCGGCGCGCCGAGGCAGAAGTGCACGCCATTGCCGAATGCGATGTGGCGGTTCGGCCTGCGGTCGATCCGGAACTCCTCCGGACGCTCGAAACGCGCCTCGTCACGGTTGGCCGAGCCGAGGTGTGCCTCGACGACGTGCCCTGCGGCGGGTATCCGCACGCCGCCGAGCTCGGTCTCCGCGGTGCTGAAGCGCCTTAGCCTCTGGATCGGCGAGCGGTAGCGCAGGGTTTCCTCGATGGCGGAAGGGACGAGCGAACGGTCCGCGCGCAGCACATCGATCGCGACCGGGGACTCGCGTCTCACATGCTCGTACCAAGGAAAGGGATTCAGCAGGAAGGAGCGATCCGACTGGTCGGGAAAGGGAGCGTTTTCGGTCATCCTGGTCTCCTCCGCGCCGCGGGTAAGCGCGTCCTGCTAGTTGCCCGGGACAAGATCCCGGGTCCAAGCTCCATTTAACTCAAACGTTTGTTTGAATCATACGCCTGTATGTTACACTGTCAAGGGCAGAAGGAATCGGGAGAACGGGATGACGGTTCGCGGGCCAACGAGCACGAAGGAACGGGTACTGGACGCCGCGCAGGAGTTGTTCGGGGCGCACGGGTTGGAGGGGACGTCTTTGCGGGCGGTCACGAGCGCGGCCGGGGTGAACCTGGCGGCGGTGAACTACCATTTCGGTTCGAAAGAGGAGTTGTTTCAGGCGGTCGTCCAGCGGGTGATGGGACCGGTCACGCAGGAGCACCGGCGGCGCATGGAGGAGATGGAAGGCTCCTCGCCTTCGGTGGAAGAGTTGCTAGACGCGTTCGTGGGGCCGTTCGTGCGGTTGATCTCGGGCCAGCAAGATCGTTCGCTCGCGCGGTTCGTGGGCCGCGTTCTCGCCGATTCGGACGAGCAACTCCGGCGTCGGACGGCCGTACACACGGAAGCGACGGACGTGATGTACCTGGAGGCGTTTGGCCGGGCGCTGCCCCACCTCTCCCGCGACGAGCTTGTCTGGCGCTTCCACGCCAGTCTCGGCACGATAGTTTTCCAGCTAATTGGCACGCCCGTGATGGATCTCGCGGAAAGCACGCCGTTCGGAACACGGGTGGGAGACGCGGAACAGATGCGAGCCCGCGCCGTCGCCTTCCTCGCCGCCGGGCTGCGGGCCCGGGCCTCGGCCACGAAGCCCCATACACCGGGTTGAGCCGCCACGGGCACGCGGGGTCGGCACAGAGACCTTCGTCCGGACGCGTTCTGTGCGTCTCCATGGGCGATGGCCGGAGCCGGTCAGCGAACCTGCGAACGAGGCAGACGGACATGGGCGTCACCTTGTGCCCCCTGCGACAGCTATGAAAGCACCAGGCCTTCTTGCCCTGTCCCTCCGTCGCGCTGCAGGCGCAGGGCACCATAGCCATTGGGACAGCGTCCCACAACCCGACCACGGAGCACATCTCAAGCCTGGCAGGCGGCGTTGTGCCCCTACCGCTCTCGGCACGAACGACGGCCCGACGGGCGTGATTGGGCGGCTGCGGATCCCGATCCAAGAGGGGTGTGACTCCTACGGCTCGCGTCGCCCGGGTTTCGTGGACGATTCGGGTTGGGCTGCGGGACCAGGAGAAGTCTCCGCGCGAGCGGGGCCCGGTGTGGAGCCGAGAGGGATCGAACCCCTGACCTCCGCGCTGCCAGGACGGCCCACCGTGTCCCATCCCGTACTTCTGCGTCCAGTATCTTCGCTTATTTATAGGGTTTTCGGGGCAGGCGATAGAATCCCCATACCGTTGTGTACTAGCCTGTACCGTGCCGGTTGCAGTGCGGTTGCAGTACGCCGGGGCGCCACCCACTGTGTGGGTGGCGCCCCTCGGTAGGTTGTCGGTCTCAACTTAACGATTTCGTAGATCTCCTCGATAAAGCAGGAGTTGTTCGGCAGGCGCATGAAGGTGCGCACTTCGGAGAAGCGCGGGGTCTCGAAGGAGTTCACCGGCTCGTATCGGGTCAGCTCTGGTTGCCTCCAGTCGTCGTCAAAGGCTCTCGATGCTTTCCTTGAGGGTCCGGGCCACGAAGGCCAGGTCGTCCCCGGAGATGACCAGTGGCGGGGCGAGGGTGATGACGTTGTTGAAGCCTGCCACCGTGTCGCCGTTCTTGCCGACTATGAGGCCGCGCTCCTTGCACCCGGCGATGACCCGGCCGACCTTGTCGGGGGCGGCCGGCTCGCGGCTCTCCCGGTCCTCGACGAGCTCTATGCCGAACAAGAGGCCCTTGTGCCGGATCTCCCCCACGTTCGGGTGCTCCTCGATCCCACGCAACTCTTCCCGCAGGCGCTCGCCCATCCGGGCGGAGCGTCCGGGCAGGTCCTCGTCGTCCATGATCCGGAGGTTTCGCAGGGCCAGCGCGCAGGCCGCAGGGTTGCCGCCGAAGGTGTTGACGTGGCGGAAGTGGGCGTACTCCTCGGTCCCCTTGAACTTCTCGAAGACCTCGCGCCTTACGGCCGTCGCCGAGAGCGGCAGGTAGGCGCTCGTTATGCCCTTGGCCATGGTCACGATGTCGGGCCTTACGCCGTAGTGCTGGTGGCCGAAGCGCCTGCCGGTCCTCCCGAAGCCGCAGATCACCTCGTCCATGATGAAGAGGACCCCGTTCTCCCGGCAGATCTCCGCCACGCTCTGGACATAACCTTCGGGGGGCACCAGCACGCCGCCGCCGGTGATGATCGGCTCCATGATGACCCCGGCCACCGTCTCGGGCAGCTCCCAGGCGATGGTGCGGCCTATGGACCGGGCGCACTCCATGTTGCACGCGGGCCTATCGGAGCAGTACGCGCAGCGGTAGCGGTCGGGGGGCGCCACGTGGAGAAAGCCCGGGGCCAGCGGCTCGTAGCGGTGCTTGCGCTGGGCCTGGCCGGTGGCCGCGAGCGAGCCGAAGGAGTTGCCGTGGTAGGCCCTGTAGCGGGAGACGAACTTCCACCGGCTCCCCTCACCGTTCTGCTCGTGGTACTGGCGGGCCACCTTGAAGGCCACCTCGTTGGCTTCGGAGCCGGAGTTGGAGTAGAAGATCACGTAATCGTCGTCGAGCCACTCGTTCAGCTTCTCCCCAAGGTCCGCGGCGGGCGCGTGTGCCATGGTGAGCGGGTAGTAGGGGAGCTTCTGGAGCTGCTCGTAGGCCGCCCGCGCAAGCTCCTCGCGGCCGTAGCCGACGTTCACGCACCAGAGACCGCTCATGCCGTCGAGGTAGCGGTTGCCCTCGGTGTCGGAGATCCAGGCCCCCGAGCCCTCCGCCACCATCATCGGCGGCGAGGTCTGCCGCGAGCCCGGGTTGAGGCGGCTCATCGCGTGCCAGACGTACCTGCCGTCCTTCTCCGCCACCCCCTCGGTGTTCATATTCTCGGTGTCCATGCGAAGCTCCTCTAAGGTCCGCTCTCGGTAGGCATCCTCGTGGGTGGGCCGGCTTCAGGCTCGGAGAGGAAGCGGGAGATCTCCACCTTGTTCTCGGTGAAGAACCTGACCCCGTCCTTGCCGGTGGCGTGCAGGTCCCCGTAGAAGCTGTTCTTTATGCCGTTGAACGGGAAGAACGCCATGGGTGCCGCCACCCCTATGTTCACCCCGAGCATCCCCGCCTCGACGTTCTCGCGCCAGTAGCGCACGGCCGCGCCGTCCTCGGTGTAGAGAGAGCAGGCGTTGCCGAACGACGAGCCGTTGGTGAACTCCACGGCCTCCCGCAAACTCCCGACCCTGACCACGGAGAGGACGGGGCCGAAGATCTCCTCCCTCGCCACGCGCATGTCCCCGGTCACGTTGTCGAGGATGGTCGGGCCGAAGAAGAAGCCCTCCTCTAGCGGCGGCTCGCGGCCGTCGAGGGCGACCGTGGCCCCCTCCTCCTCCCCGAGGTCCACGTAGGAGCGGACCTTCTCGCGGTGGGAGTCCCTTATGACCGGGGTGAGCTCGGAGCCCTGCTCGTAGCCGGGTCCCACCTTCATCGCCGACGCGGCCTCCCGGATCTGGCCGACCACCTCGTCCGCCACGTCCCCGACGGTGACCAGGACGCTCCCGGCGAGGCACCGCTCCCCGGCGTTGCCGTAGGCCGACGAGACGATGTTCGGGACCGCCTTCTCGAGCACGGCGTCGGGCATGACGATCATGGAGTTCTTGGCCCCGGCGAGCGCTTGCACCCGCTTGCCGTGGGCGGCGCCGTGGCGGTAGACGTGCTCGGCGACCGGCTGGCTACCGACAAACGAGACGGCCTCTATGCCCGGGTGCTCGAGGATGCCGTTTACGGCGTCGTGGGCGCCGTTGACGATGTTGAAGACGCCCTCCGGCAGGCCGGCCTCGGCGAGCAGCTCCCCGAGCTTTATGGCCGAGAGCGGGGTCCTCTCCGAGGGCTTGAGTATGTAGGTGTTCCCGGCGGCGATGGCGACGGGCAGCGTCCACAGCGGCACCATGCACGGGAAGTTGAACGGGGTTATGGCCGCCACGACCCCCAGCGGGAACCTGTAGGAGACGTTGTCTATGCCGCGCGCCACGTCGCGCACACTCTCGCCCATCAGCAGGCTGGGCATCCCGCAGGCGAACTCGACGACCTCTATGCCGCGCCTGACCTCCCCGCCGGCGTCTTTGGCGTCCTTGCCGTTCTCTAGAGTGACGAGGTCCCTAAGCTCCTCGAAGTGCTCCTCGAGGAGCATCTTGAAGCGGAAGAAGAGGCGGGCCCTCTCGATGACGGGGGTGGAGGACCACCCGGGGAAGGCCGCCCGGGCCGCCTTGACCGCCCGGTCGACGTCCTCTTTCGTGGAGAGCGGGGTCTCCCCAATAACCTCCCCGGTGGCCGGGTCGTAGACGGGCTCGGTCTCGCGGCCGTTGCCGTCCACCCAGGAACCCCCGATCAGGTTCCGCACTTCGTGGCTCTTCTCGGACGCTTGCATATCGCTCTCCCTACGCGCGCCAAACCTGACACAAGCAAGCCAATTTTGCTAGACGACCGAGTCTGAGCACAATCCTGCTCGTGCATGAACTTGTACCCATCCTTTGTAACATGGTATGAACAGGTTGTGAGCATCACGCTTAGAGAGCTGGTGAGTACCCCAGATTTCAGGACGCGGGTGCTCGCTGGCGCGTCGGGGCTTAACCGGGAGATTAGCTGGGCGCACGTCTGTGAGTTGCCCGATCCAACAGAGTGGCTCG
>CADCVH010000091.1 GCA_902806085.1 uncultured Rubrobacteraceae bacterium
AGGAGCACGGCTGGCTCCGCCTCGACCCCGCGGGGAGCGACGTGGGGATCGGCGAAACGCTGGAGGTCGTGCCGGTCCACGCCTGCCCGGTCGCCAACCTCGCCCACGAGCTGGTGATCGTCCGCGATGGCGCCGTGATCGCCCGCTGGCCCGTCGTAGCGGCCGGGCGCGTTCGGTGAGCCGTTCGCGAGGAGCAGCGAGAACCGAAAGACAGTGCGCTTCGCATCCTTCGAGCCGCCTGCGCCGCCCGGGTCGAACGTGTCGTGCTTACATCGGCGATCGAAGCGTGCAGGCCCCCGACGAAAAGTCTCGACGGCGTCTTCGACGAGACGGCGTGGACCGACCCGAACGACCCCGATCTCGGCCCTTACCGCGTCGCCGAGACGCTGGCCGAACGGGCCGCCTGGTAGTTCATGGCGAGCCAGGCGGGGCCGACGACCCTCAGCACGGTCCTCCCGGTCGCGGTGGCCTCGGCCTCCTCGACCATGCCGAAGTGGCCGTAGCCTGCGTTGTTGACCACGACGTCGAGCGCGCCGAAGCGCCCGGCGGCCCCGAGAACCCGCGGGTCACGTATGCGACCATAACCGGGGAGGGCGGGGCGGCGTTGGATCTTACCCGGCCGCGGTTCCGCGAGGAGGTCGAGGGGCGCTTTGCGAGGCACCTGAACGATGAGGAGATCGGACGATACGGAGGTCGGCGCGCAGGACGATAGGGGCTCTGCTGAGGAGCTCCTTCCCGACGATCCAGGCAAGGCCCGAGGGCCACGCGGCCGGCCGAAATCCCCGGCATGGAGGTTACGAAGATGGCACTATCACTCTCTGTCCTGGACCTCTCGCCCGTCGGGTCCGGCTCGACGGCCACGCGGGCGCTGCGCAACACGCTGGAGTTGGCCGGGCTCGCGGACCGGCTCGGCTACGAGAGGTACTGGCTGGCCGAGCACCACAACCTGCCGAGCGTGGCGAGCCCCGCGCCTGAGGTGATGATCGGGCACGTGGCGGGCGAGACCTCCCGCATCCGGATCGGGGCCGGGGGCATAATGCTCCCGAACCACGCGCCCTTGAAGGTCGCGGAGACCTTCAAGGTGCTCGAGGCGCTGCACCCGGGGCGCATAGACCTCGGCATAGGCCGCGCCCCTGGCACCGACCCCGTGACCGCCTCCGCGCTGCGCGGACCACGGGGCACGGCCGGGGCAGAGGACTTCCCGGAGCAGTTCGGCGAGCTTCTGGCCTTCTCGGGCGACGGCTTCCCGGAGGATCATCCTTTCCGCTCGATCTCCGCCGCGCCGGGTGGCGTCGAGCTGCCGCCGATCTGGCTTTTGGGCTCCAGCGGCTACTCGGCGCGGGCGGCCGGGGAGATGGGCCTCGGCTACGCCTTCGCCTCCCACTTCAGCCCCGTGGACCCCGCGCCCATCATGCTCGCCTACCGCGAGGGTTTCGCGCCCTCCGAGGCATTCCCCGAACCCCACGCCATCCTCGCCACCTCCGTCGTCTGCGCCGAGACGGACGAGCGGGCCGAAGAGCTGGCCTCCTCGATGGGCCTCGCCTGGGTGCGAATGAGGACCGGCAAGCCCGGCCCGCTGCCCACCCCCGAAGAGGCGATGGCCTACCCGTACACGCCGGCCGAGCGCAGGCTCCTCGAAGCGTACCGCTCGATGCAGGTCGTCGGCGACCCGTCCTCGGTGCGAGAGCGGCTCCTGGACCTGGGCGAGGGCACCGGGGCCGACGAGATCATGATCACCACCATGGTCCACGACCACGGGCAGAGGCTCGGGTCCTACGAGCTGCTGGCGGGCGCCTTCGGGTTGAAGAGCGCCGCGCCCGGGCAAGCCAGCGGAGGGTGAAGCCCGGGCAGCTCTGCGTGCTGCCGCCGAGGCGGGACTGGAGGAGGCAGGTGATCGGCATCCGGGGGTGGGCCCGGCGGCACAGCCAGAGGCTGGCGGGATGACCGTTGGTCACGCCGGATGACGAACGGGAGGCTCACCGGTCTCTGGCGAGCTCCCCGCTCATCGAGATCCGGGGCTTCGTGCTCTCGGCGGGCTGCGCGGGCAGGCGTCCGAGGACCGCCAGCCGCTCGGTGGTCCGCAGGCGCTGGGGCGCGGGTTTGGGGTGTTCCCACAGCTCCGCCCGGACCACGGAATCGTCGAGGTAGACTCGCGCGTGGGTTTGCACGAACCTCGGGACGAACACCGGCGGTCCCCCTAGGTGCGCCGGCACCTGGTGCAGCTGCCTGAGCCAGCAGCCGGAGTTGACGACCACCGCATCGTCCCCGGCCTCCTTCGGGAGCAGCGAGAGCGAAGGGGCATGGGTGTGGCCGGAGACGAAGACGGCTATCTCTCGTCCGCGGAGCTCGCGGCGCATCGGGGGGTGCGCGTCCGCCCGGAGGAGGTCCCGAATCTCCGCCACGGATGGGCCTACTCCGGACGCGCCGGGGCGCCCGGCAGATGCGCGCGGGGCCACAGACGAGATCGTCCGCGTCGCGGTCCTCCGGATGGCGAAGAAAAAGAGGACGAAGACGCTGACGAGCAGGAGCGCGTCCCAGGCTATCTCCCCGAACAAGGTCTGCAAGCCGGGCAGCGTGCGGTAGCTCTCCCAGAACGACAACGATTTCGGAACGTCGTACGCGAAAGCCAGAAGGTACGCGATAACTCTGTACCCAGCGTAACCGACGAGCAACGGGACGAACAGGTACGCGACGGCGCGGCCCAGCAGGTCGTAGAAGACGCGGCCCGCTATCCACTCGGGTATGGTCGCCAGCGGGAAGACCCGGCCGATGTCGTGCAGGTCGAGGTCCCTGGTGAGGCGTCCTGCGGGCGCGATCCGGCGCACCACGTCGGTGACGATGTGCTCGCCGAAAGGGGTGTCCAGGGGATCGTCGTAGTCCGTGATCGTGTTGGCCGGATCGAAGGCGTTGCCGTGCTCGCAGTAGACGATCCGGCCGGGAGCGGACTCGAAGCGGGCGGCGTAGGAGAGCGCGAACTCGTGGACGAGGCCCTCCCCGAGCAGCGTGTCCCGGATCCCCCGGTTCCACCACACCTCGGCGTCGTGGTTGCCCGGCAGGTACACGACCCGGTGGCCGTCGCCGCCGGCGAAGCTCCGCAGGGCGGAGAAGAGTTCCCGGTACTCGGGGCGCGAGATCGTCGCCGAGGCCCGGTTCCCCCCGCGGGGCACCTCGCCTATCTGGAGCAGGTCGAAGAAATCCCCGGCCAGCACCAGCTCCACGGGACCGTCGTGGGCCGCGAGTCCTCCGAGCAGGCCCGCGAGCTCCTCCGGGGACTCGAAGATGTCGTGGCCACCATCCCCGCCGATGTGGACGTCCGAGAGGAAGACTATAAGCGCACCGTTACCTAGCGTCCTGATGCCGGCGGGCAGTGGGGTGCCATCCCGAAAGCCGGCCCCGGGTTCGCGCCTCTCCTCCACCCGTCTTATCTCCTCATCCGGTGGCTAGACCCGGCTCAGGTACTCGTGGACCTGTTGAACGACGATAGAGCCCTCTCCGACGGCCGAGGCCACCCGCTTCACCGAGCGGTACCTCGCGTCGCCGACGGCGAAGACGCCGGGCATGCTCGTCTCCAGAAGCAGCGGGGGCCGCCCCAGCGGCCATCCCCCTTGGGAGCCCCTCTTGCGCGTAAGGTCCTGGCTTGTAGCAACGAAGCCCTTCTCGCCGCGTTCGATCTCCCCGGGTAGCCAGCCCGTGCGCGGTTCGGCCCCGATGAGGACGAAGAGGGCCGCGGCGGATACCGTCTCCGTCGATCCGGAGGGGCCGTCTTCGAGGGTGAGGCGTTCGAGGCGTCCCGCGCCGCCACCGCCCGTAACCCGGGTGTTTAACCGTACCCGGATGTTCTCGGCGGCTTCTATCTCCCTTACGAGGTAGTCGGACATGCCGGCGGTCAGGGACCCTCCGCGCACGAGCAGGGTAACGCGAGAGGCGTACTTCGAGAGGTGCAGCGCCGCCTGCCCGGCTGAGTTCGCGCCGCCGACCACGCACACCTCCCGGCCCTTCATCGCCGGGGCCTCGGTCGTCGCCGCGCCGTAGAACACGCCGACCCCGTTCAACGCCTCGAGTTCGGGCACGTTCAGGCGCCGGTAGGAGGCCCCGGTGGCCACGACGACGACCCTGCCCGAGACCTCGGTGCCGTCCGAGAGGGAGACCACCAGATCCTCACCCGGCCGGCGCAGCCCCGTGGCGTCGCGCATGAGGCGGAAGCCCGCACCGAAAAAGGAGGCTTGATGGAAAGCCTCCCTGGCGAGCTTCTGGCCGCTGATACCGCGCGCGAAACCGAGGTAGTTGCGGATCAGCGAGCTGGTGCCGGCCTGCCCGCCAACGGCCTCGCCTTCCACGACGAGGGTCGAGAGCCCCTCGGACGACGCGTAGACCGCGGCGGCCAGCCCCGCGGGGCCCCCGCCGACGACGACCAGGTCGAAGCTCCGCTGGCGGGGGAGGGCGTCCGCGCCCGCGTGAACGTCGGCGATCCTCTCGTTGGAGGGGTCGACCAGTACCTGCCCGTCCTGCATCACGAGCACGGGGAGCCTCTCCGCGGTCTGCCCCGCCTCCCCGAGAAGCTTCTGGCCCTCCTCCGAGTCGGCGGGGTAGAAGGCGCAGGGGATCAGGTACCGTTCGAAGAGGTCCCTGATCTCGTAGGAGCGCGGCGACCGTCCCTCGCCGACGATGCGAACATCCGGCCGCGTCCGGGAACGGTGGGGCCTGTCCCACTCTTCGAGGAAGCTCATGACGATCTCGTGGAAGGTCTCGTTGGGGGGCGGCCCCGGCTTCGGCTCGAAGTAGTCGATCCGCCCGAGCGCCATGGCCTGCGGGAGTATCGCCCCGCCGCCCCTCTCCATGCGGGTGGTCAGCAATAACCGTTTGGCGGTGGGATGGACCTCCCCGACGCGGGTCAGAAACGCCACGCCGCCCATCCCCCGCATCTGCTGGTCCGCGAGCACGAGGGCTACCTCCTCCCCGGCCTCGCCGAGGTGTCGCAGGGCCTTCAACCCGGCCCCGGCCGAACCCTCGAACACCACGCGGTAATCCGCCTCGTAGCGGGTGCGCAGCTCGCGCTCGATCCTCCGCATGTCCCCCGGATCGTCGCAGGCGGCGAGGATCACCGGCCGGCCGGCGCGCGACCTCACCCGCCTCGCTCCCGGAGCCCCCGCACCAGGGGGCGGCCGTATACCTGCCAGAGCTGCCCGAGAAAGAGGGCGTCGAAGCGCCCGATGGCGGCGATCCGGCCGGCCAGCGACGGTACCGCGGCGCGGAAGGTGAGGAGCTGCCTCGCGAAATCCGCCGGCTTCAGACGCAAGATCCCGGACGCCACAACCTCCGCGCCGGGTTCGTTCCCCTCCTCCACGTGACCCCGCAGCACCCGGACGTACAGGGTCGAGGTGTCGCGCCAGACGTGCCCGCCGGAGCGCTCCCGCACGACCTTGAAGCCCGTAAGCGTCAGGGGGTGGCCAACCCCGTCCCGGAAGAAGAGCCGGTAGAGCATCCGCTTCCGGCCCGGTTCGTCCTCGACGAAGAGGTTGAAGGCGCCCCTCTCCACGGGCAGTCGGCCGCCGAGGGCCTCGCAACCCACCCAACCTTCCGCGCCGGCCTCGCGCCTGTCGTCCGCCGCGAACCGGTCCAGGTCCCCGACCTCGATGGTGAGGCGGAACATCAGGCGCGTGCCGCTCTCGCGTCCCTCCCGGGCGCCGCGCTCGTGGTCCCGTTCCCCGAACGAGACGTGGCCCTTCATCTCCTCGGTGAAGCGGACGCCGGTAGGCCTGTTTGCCCCCTGGCTCATCCGGCCGACCCGTTCCTTTTGTCTACTATTCGACCGGCGAACCGGTCGGCGAGGGCGGCGATCGTCAGGCTGGGGTTGGCGCCGACCGGCCCCGGCATGACCGATCCGTCGGCGACGTAGAGGCCCGGGTAGCCGAAGACCTCGCCGTGAGGGTCCACCACGCCCTCCCGCTCGTTGCGGCCCATCGGGCAGCCGCCCAAGGGGTGGACGGTGATGAGCCGGTTGAGGTCGGTGACGATGCGTTTGAGCGACTGGAGCGGGTCGTGCACGAACCGGGCCCCGAGGGCGTCGGCCATATTGCGCGACGCCTCGCGGACGCGGTCCAGGTAAGGACCCGTGTTGCGCTTGTTCCAGTCGACGTCGAGCTTGCCGGCGCGCAGCCTCATGCGCCCGTCGGGGACGTCGCGGCCCATCCCGAGCATGGGGAGCACCCCGGCGGAGAGCCCCGTGTTGCCGAGCACGCGCGAGAGCTCCAGGTTCAGCCTGGGGTCGGCCCCGGTGCCGGTCCAGTCCCACACGAAGCGTTCTTTGAACAGGCGCCATAGCGGCCCGGGGGTCTCGAACAGCTGCAGCATCCAGGCCACGTGCTGGGGGAAGCCTGCGTCCTCCAGGTAGAAGCCCCGGCCGGCTTCGCCCCCCTCGCCGCCGTCGGCGTCGTCCGCGAACCTGACGGCGCTCGTGATCACGGGCCCGTAGCCGGGGTCGATCACGCGCGGCACCCGCCTCCCGCCGGCCTCCTCGGAAGGCTTGACGGCGAGGGTTAGGTAATCCCCGTTGCCGCAGAAGCGCGTGCCGAGCTTTTTGCTGATGCGCGGGAAGGCGCTGCGGTTCTTGAGCAAGAGGTACGTCGAGCCTATGGCGCCGGCCGCGAGCACCAACCGGTCCGTCGTGAGGGTCCGCGTCCGGGGACCTCCCGATCCTTCGGACCCGGGGGAGATGGGGTGCTCAAGGTAGCGGACGGAGTAGCCACCCCCGGCTTCGCCTCGCGGCTCGATGGCCTCCACCTCGCAGCCGGTCCTGATCTCGGCGCCGAGGCGCTTCGCTTCGGAGAGGTAGTTGTAGTCCAGGGTGTTCTTGGAGCCGTAGTTGCACCCTATGTCGCACTCGCCGCACAGGCGGCAGGTCTGGCGCGTCCGGCCGTGGAGGTTTCCGCGCTCCTCGCGGATCGGCTCGCCCGGCACCGGCTCCTCGCCCTCGGCGGGGGCGAAGGCGACGGCGAGATCCGGGAAGAACGGCTCGCGGCCGGTCCTCCTCGCCGCCTCCCGGAAGGCCCTGGTCTTGGACGTGC
>CADCVH010000092.1 GCA_902806085.1 uncultured Rubrobacteraceae bacterium
GGAGCGCATCGAGGATCAGGAAGTCCCCCACCGCGGACGGCACCCGGATGCCAGACGCCCGGGTATGTGCATCTTCCCAGGGCGTGGCGAAGCGCTCGCCGCGTTCGAATGCCCTGACGATGGGGGCGCAGCCCTCCGCCTGCACGCTGACCATCCTCGGCCTTTCCCGGCCTATCAGGCCGAGCGTTTCCAGCTCCCCGAACGCCTTCCACATACCGACCAGGCCCGTGCCGCCCCCCGTCGGGTAGACGATCACATCGGGAAGCCGCCAGTCCCGCTGCTCCGCCAGCTCCAGCCCCATCGTCTTCTTGCCCTCGACGCGGTACGGCTCCTTCAGCGTGCTGACGTCGAAGGCCCCGGTCCTCTCGGCGAGGGCCGCCGCGATGCGACCGCAGTCGCTGATCAGGCCCTCCACCAGCACCAGGCGACCGCCCGCGGCCAGCACCTCGTGCTGGCTGGCGGGCGTCGCGTCCGCCGGCACGAGCACCGTGACCTCCGCGCCGGCCGCCGCGCCGTAGGCCGCCAAAGCGCCGGCCGCGTTCCCCGCGGAGGGCGCCACGAACGAGGACACGCCGAGCTCCAGAGCCCGAGAGACGGCCGCCGCCATCCCGCGCGCCTTGAAAGATCCCGTGGGGTTCAGGCCCTCCGCCTTCGTCGACACGCGGGGTATGCCGAGGCTGCTTCCGAGCCTCGGCTGCGCCAGCAGCGGCGTGTCCCCCTCCCCCAGGGAGACGACGCGGTCCCGCCCCCGCACCGGCAACAGCTCGGCCCAGCGCCACATGCCGCCCGCCCGCCTGGCGGCCAGCGATTCGGCCGTGAGGGTGCCGGCGGCCCTCTCGAGATCGTAGCGCGCCAGCAAGGGTCGGCCGTCGATCGGGTCCACGTTCATCAGCTCGTCGGCCGAGTACGTATCCCCCGACAGGGAGCCTTCCAGGTGGCTCAGGGTCGAAGCGGTGCGATGGCCGTTCCCGTCATTCATCGTGCTCCCACCTCCGGTCGCCTTCCGTCCGGTGGTCGATTTTGATCTCGTGTTGTTACGGTTTCAAACGCATACCAGCGTGCCGAGCCGCGCCCCGTTGCTGGCGCGACGCCGCGTCTCGAGGAGCAGGACCCCGCTTGCAGCCTGACCGAAGGACCTTCCGCCGCCGGGTTGCAGTACGGTTGCAGTAAACGGGACCAAACCGGGCGGGCGGATCCAGCGTTTTACCTGCAAAAGAGGGGGTGACCGACGGGGCTCGAACCCGCGACCTTCGGAGCCACAATCCGATGCTCTACCTGACTGAGCTACGGCCACCAAGCGCACGCGCGATTCTACCAGGAAAAGGGGCGCGGCAAAGCTACTCGCCCCAGCCGAGGAACTCCATCTTCTGGTCGTCCTTTTTGCGCTCGTCCACCACGTGGAAGAGCCGCGAGGGGGTGGGGGTTTTTATCATCTCCATGTTGCCGTGGACGTCGTAGGCTTGGATGGCGGTGCAGAGGTATTCGCCGGGGGTGTGGCCGTCGGCGACTTTCAGGGAGACTTCTACGGTGGCCTCTTTCTGACCCTGGCCGTTGCCGCGGAGCTCCAGGATGTCGTGCGGGTCGAGGCCGCGGGGTCCGAGCTCGCTGGCCGTCCGCAGGCGGCGGAAGATCGCCCTGACGTGCGCCACCCCGTCCTCGTCCCTGAGCAGTATGGGGATCCGGATCTCGTCGTCTATGGTGTACGCCTCTGCCCCTGAACGTCCGGCCGACACGATGAACCTCCCGTTTGATCTTCAGCACGTAAACGTCCTTCGAACTCTAACGGACAAACCCTCGCGCTGCCCACAAAATGGCGCCCGAAACCGGACGGCCCCTGCAACCGCGCCCCGGCCTCGACGGCGCGCCCCGGGTCGCGGTCCGCGTTCCGCCCGCAAGCTTCGGGAGCCTCCCCAAACGGCGCGCCGGGGCCCATGATGCGTGGCCGGGCGAGCCGGGCGGAGGATCTTTCGACGCCTTCTCCGCCAGAGCCGGTGGCGTTCCAGGGGGTGTGTCGGCCTTTACCCCTTCAATCCCCCGGCGGTGAGGCCGCTGATAAAGCGGCGTTGCAGGAGGAGGAAGAGGGCGACGACGGGCAGGATTATGATGATCCCGGCAGCACTCGTCAGGCCCCAGTCCCGGCTGAAGTTGCTCTGGAAGGCCAAGAAGCTCGTCGTCACCGGCTTGAGCGCGTCGTCCTGGATGAACGTCACCGCGAAGAAGAACTCGTTCCACGCCCCGAGCCCCGAGACGAGCGCGATGGTCAGGAACCCGGGCCAGGAGAGCGGCAGGATGACGCGCAGCAGGATCTGCAACTCCGTCGCCCCGTCTACCCTTGCGGCGTCCTCGAACCCGCGCGGCAACGCGACCAGGTAAGACCGGAGCAGCAGCGTCGCGAACGGGGAGAAGATGGCCCAGTAGATGACGATGAGGCCGACCAGCGTGTTCGTGAGCTGCAGGCTGCTCCACAGGAAGAACAGCGGCACCAGGAAGAGCTGGAACGGCAGCGCGCTCGCGACGAAGAGGTACAGCAAGACCACGTCCGTGCCGGGCAGGTCCAGGCGGGCCATGGCGTAGGCCGCCGTGCCCGAGATGATGCAGACGCCGACGACCGTACCGAGCGTGAGGATCGCGCTGTTGACCATCGTGGTGGCGAAGCCGCCCTGCGCCCAGGCCGTCGGGAAGTTCTGGAAGACCGGGGCGAGCGGCGGGCCGAGCGGGTTGCGCCCGATCTCGGCGTTGGTCTTCAAAGAGTTGAACAGCAGCACCACGAGCGGGCCTACGGCGAAGAGCGCCAGGAGGACCAGGAACACGTAGTACGGCGCCTTGGATGGTTCGCGCCGGCTGCGGCCTCCCGTCCGGCGTCCCGGGGCGACGGTACTCAAACCTCCCACCCCCTCCTGCGCAGGTAGAGAAAGATCATGACGATGATCCCGCTCATGAAGCTCATCCCAAGCCCGAGCGCCGCCGCGTAGCCGGCCTCGAACCGCGCGAACGCCTCCTTGTACATCAGGGTACCCACGACCTCGCTCGCCCCCGCGGGCCCCCCTTGCGTGATGATGTAGATGTAGTCGAAGACCAGCAGTGACCCGATGATGGTCATGAGCACGACGAAGACCAGCGTCGCCCGGATGCCGGGGATCGTGACGTTGACGAACTGCTGCCAGCGGCCGGCCCCGTCCATCCTGGCCGCCTCGTAGAGCTCCTTGTCCACGGACTGGAGCGCCGTCAGGAACAGGAGGACGACGAAGCCCCACCAGTGCCAGTTGTCCACGAACGCGACGGCGGGCAGGGCGAGGCGCTCGTTCCCGAAGAAGGAGACGCCGTCGAGCCAGGGTATGCCGATCCCGGCCAGCGCCGAGCCGATGCCCCGGCCGGGGTCGAGTATGTTCTGCCAGAGGGCGGCGTTAACTACGCTCGCCATCACGTAAGGGATAAAGTACAGGATGCGGAAGACCATCCGAAAGCGCGTGATCTGGGAGAGCAAGAACGCCCCGCCGAGGCCCATCGTGATGGGCACGGTCAGGAAGATCACCGTCCACAAGAGGTTGTTCCCGAGCGCGGACCAGAAGTCCCCGTCCGCGAGTATGTCCGTGTAGTTCTGCAGGCCCACCCACTCGGCCGGCCCTATCCCCGACCACTCCGTGAACGAGTAGTAGACGGTCGCGAGCGACGGGCCGAGGATCACGAGCGCGTTCACCAGGATCAAGGGCAGCATGAACAGCCACGCGGAGAGCCGCCGCCTCCTCCGCAACGCCCTCCCCGAGCCGGCCTTGGAGGCGCTGTCCGCCCTCGCGGCGCTCCGGAGGGTCTGTTCGTTTACCTCCATCAGGCGCCACCGGGCTCGATGATCTTGGGCACCGCCCCCTCTTTGCGCTCCTCCGCAAAGACGTCGGCGAGGCCCTTGCAGTAGGCGGCGGCGGTCATGTCGCCGGTGAGGACTTTCTGGATCTCCTCCTGTATGTACACGGTGGACTTGGAGGGCCAGAAGGTCCAGTTCGTGTACCCGAAGTTCCCCCTGTCCGTCGCCTGGCTCAGGGAGACGAGCTGCCTCCTCACGCGTTCGTCCATGCTTCCGGGGAAGTCCCCGTCCTCGAAGGGGAGCGGCGCGTTGAACGCGGAGGGTATGGCGGCCATATACTCCGCGGCCCGCTTCTTGTCCGCGACGAGGTAGTCGATAAACGCGGCCGCCCCGTCGGTGTTCCCCGAGCGGGCGTTGACGGAGATGGTCGAGCCGATCCCGAGCTCGTAGAGCTCCCGCGGAACCCCGCTCTGCATGGGCGGCAACGGCGCCCAGTCCCACTCGTTCTCGTTGCCGGCCTTCTGCCCGAAAAACTCCGCCGCCGTCGCCATGAACCACGAGCCCTCGATGTTCGTCGCCGCCTTGCCGTCCCCAAAGTCCGCGTGCAGCGCGTCGAAGCCGTTGGAGAAGAACTTTTGCCGGCTACCCCCGAACCACCCCTTCTGCACGTAGCCGTTGAAGAGTTCGATCGCGTCGACGAACACAGCATCCGAGAACGGCGTCTCCCGGCTCAACGCCTCGTACAACGCCTGCGGACCCGAGAAGTGGTTCCAGAAGACGGTCGGGAACCACTCGACCGCGGCGGGCTCGTCCCCGATGCCGGCCGCGAAGGGCACGATCCCCTGCCCGCTCAGCTCTTCCGCGAGCCCCTCCAACTCGTCCCGATCTCTGGGGGCCTGCAACCCCTTCTCCTCGAAGAGGGTCGCGTTGAAGTACAGCAGCATCGTCTGCAGCTGGTACGGGATCGCGTACAGCTTGCCCTCGGACCGGCCGAGGTCGAGCGCCCACCCGAGCAGCTTGTCGTCCCACTTGTACCGGTTCACGTACTCGTCGAGCTCCGCGAAGAGGTTGGCGTCTATGTACTCCCCGGCGTACGCGGGACCAGGGGTCGGAACGATGTCCGGGCCCTCCCCGCCCTGCAGCGCCGTGCGGACGAGGCGGTCGATCTCCGAAGGCGGTTGGAACGTGACGTCGAGCTTCGTCCCTTGTTCGCCTTCTCGAAAGGCTTCTCGATGTTCTTCGTGAAGTACCCCTGGGCCTCGGCGCCTTCGAGGTTGCTCCACATCGTCACCGGGCCGCCGCCCGCGGACCCCCCGCCGCAACCGGCGAGCACGGAGCCGGCGATCCCCGCCCCCAGAGCGACCTTGCCCCCCTCAACGATAAACTGCCGGCGCGACAAAGGTCTCTGCATGATCCGCATCCTTTCGAACGGCGGCGTATGTGTACCCCGTCCTGTGGTCCTTTTTCGGCCCGTCTGCGAACGGGGCCTCCCTCTGCTGCCCCCTATTCCCACCACTTTCGTTGGGCATAATAGGCTATCGTGACGCCCGGTTCACTGTCCACGCGCACCTCTGTGTCCTAAAAGACCATCGGCGTAAATCTTTACGGGGAGCGGCAGGAGCGATCGAGCAGGCGCCGGCCCGTAGTGCCCTTCGTTCGGGGCGCCGATCTCCGGTGCGCAGCGCGTGGTGAACGGCGATCCGGCAAAATACGCCGGTTTCGAGCGTGACCTCAGTGGCAGCGGCCGGTGCCGGAGTCGGTGAAGGTCTTGCCGGCCGCCGGGCCGAACTTCCAGTTGTAGGAGCCAGTGCCGAGGGTCAGCTTCAAGACCCCGAACGCGCCGGCGCTGCGGGCCTGGCTGTGCGGCTGCACGTCCCCGAAAGGTCGCAGTTCCCTCCCGCCCGTACCGACGACGAACTCGGGAATACCGCGGGAGTTGTCCAGCTTCCCGAACGGCCTCTGGGGCGCGAACCGCTCGTAGTCGTGGTCGTGACCGTTGATGACGACGTCCGCGTTTGCGTTGTACAGGGCGGACCACACCGTCCGCACCTGCGTCCGGTTGCCGTGCTCGCCAGAGCTGAAGAGCGGGTGGTGCCAGTAGGCGACGGTGCACCTCGCGGGGTTGGCGGCCAAGTCCCGCCTCAGCCACGACAACATGGGCGAGCGCGTCCCACATCCCCCCACCTGCTCGCACTGGCTGTTCAGGGCGACGACGTGCCACCCGCCGAGATCGTAGGAGTAGTAAGCCCTTCGACGGGTCGCCCGCGGCAGCCCCGAAGTACCCGAAGTAGCCCGAGGCCCGCGCCGTGCCGTAATCGTGGTTGCCCGGCACGGGTCGCGTCCTGTCCTTGTGGCGGCCCCATCCGGGGTCGTAACAGTTCGAAAACTGTGCCGCGGTCCCCGACTCGTAGGCGTTATCCCCCGTGATAAAGACCATTCCGGGGATGCCGTCGAGCAGCTTGGCCGTGGCCTCGTCTCCACCCTTCGCGCAGGTGGCGATGTCGCCCGCGCCGACCAGCACGGGGTCGCCGGCCGCCCCCGCCGGCCGCCCCCAGGGCGACGCGAAACCGGCGGCCACCGTCGAGGCCAACACGGCAGTCAACACGAGCGCCGCGGTCACGACCGGCCGACGCGCCAAGCGCGGCAAAAGCAATGCGTCTCTCCTGCCTGGGTGTACCGGCGACCGCCATTTTCGGCCCGCCCTCTCGAAGACGCCTGCAATATACACGACGCCGCGTACAGGACTGTAGAAGCCGTTACGGTGCAACCGGCGGACGCGCAGGCCCGGAGCCCCACGGCCCTGCGCGTCCATCACACCCGTCAGGCCGAAAAGGAACCGCGCTACCACTGCCCGAGTCAGTGCTCGGGCCCGCCTTCCCGAACACCCGCACCGGGGCTGTAGCCCACCTCTCAGTATGGTTCAATAAGGCATGAAGTTCGGCATCTCGACGTTCGTCACCGATGAGGGCATCGCGCCGGCGGCCCTGGCCGGGGCGATCGAAGGTCGCGGCTTCGACTCTTTGTTTATCGCCGAGCACACCCACATCCCCCTCAGCCGAAAGTCTCCCTGGCCCAGGGGTGGTGAGCTGCCGCGAA
>CADCVH010000093.1 GCA_902806085.1 uncultured Rubrobacteraceae bacterium
ACCGCCGCCCGGGCGGAACAGGGGAATCCTCCCGCGATAGGGGCGCGCACGGGTTGGCGATCTCTCGAACTTCGGGCGCAGGCGGAGCGTCCTCAGCCCCGGATTCATCCACTTGCCACGGATCTTGAGGGGCGAAGTTCCGAGAAGCCCCTCAGCACGAAGTTCTCGGCCGATCGTGCTCGCTACTCTTTGCGGCGTATGACACGGACTCGAGCACTGGGCCAAGACGGCGGTTCTGCCGGGCCTCGCTCCGGGCGGGCGTTGCACGGTTTTTGGCTAGGTCTCCACCACCCCGTCGAACTCGGCGTCGGTCTCGGCCACCAGACGCTCCCGCGCCTCTCGCGGGGAGACGCCGGGTCGGGCGGGGCCGTCGAGCACGGGGGCCGCGTGGGCCTCGGCCGCGGCGAGTATCTTGGCCCCTATCGGTATCCAGGGCCCGCGCAGCCTGTCCGGGTAGCCGCCCGTCGGGCCCCTCGTGGTGCCACCTCACCCACCGCGCCAGGTCTTCGGAGCCCGGGACGGCCGCCAGGATATCCTCGCCCTTGACGGGATGCGCAACGAGCTCCTCCCGGGCCAGGGAGTTTGGCCTGTCCTTCCGCAGCAGCACCTCCTCGGGCAGCCCGACCAGCCCCACGTCGTGGACGAGGCCCGCCACGCGCAGCCCGAGCGCGCTCCTCCCCCAGCCCCATCTCGCGCGCCAGGTCGGCCGCGTAGACGGCGGTGGCGGCGACGTGCCGGAGGCAGGCGTCCCCCGCCTGGTGGCCGTGCGCGTCGTTTGTGCGCTTGAAGCCGTCCACGTCCGCCACCCGAGCGTGAGGAGGCCCCCGCCACGCCACGCCCTCGCGACCTTCCCGGCCAGGCGTCCTCGGCGCGCCTGCGGTCGGGCGGGCCGGTCAGGTGGTCGGCGCCGGAGATCCCCTCCGACGAGCGCACGGTCGAGTCCGTGCGCTCGGCGACGCAGCGCACGTCGGCCATGGGCCCCCCGCCTCGTCGGGAAGCCGGTTGGCGGGGCGGGGAGTTCGCCGGAGTCGAGGTGGGCCTTCAAGGAAGAGGAGGCCAGCCGGGCGGGGCCTCCGCGCAGGGCCTCCGCGCAGGGGGTTGAAAGGGGGTTGAACCGGCGGTGGTCCGCCGAACAACCCCTCTTTTCCCCTGCGCCGGTCGAGTAAGACGCCGTTTATGGCTTAGGTAGAAGGTTTCCGTGCCGTATGGGGTGGCCGGCGCACACGGTTTTTGCTCCGCGCTATAACCCTTTGTTGATGTCTAGATGTGGTGGCTTCAGAATTGTGGCTTGCGGCAGCGTGTTGAGCTATAGGGGTTACGGTACACGGGTAGGGAGAAGATCGGTGGCGAAATTGTCCCGGGTGCTGTTGGTTACCGTGATGGGCAAGCTTTCGGATGCGGTTCCGAAGAGGAGAAGGAGTATCGAGAAGGAGTCATGGGAAGTACGGTTGTAGGCAACGACCTTGGAGACGGTCATGGAGGGACCACTCGGTAGGTTGCTTTCGGTGATGGGAAGGACCGCATGCGACGGATTCGGTGGGTCTACGTGATTTGGTCCTGCCCGGTCGGCCGGTGCCGACCGTTTCGGGGTCCCCGTGTCTGCTAGGAGACGCGGGGGCGGTCTGCGCCTCACCGAAAGGGATCTGGACGTCCTCCGGTTCGTGGCCTGCCACGGCTTCGCCACCGCCGAGCAGGTGGGGCTGTCCTGCTTCTCGGGCTGGGGGGACGGCCGCCTCGAGCTCGGGGTGTCCATGACCATGGTCTACCGGCGCCTCAAGAAGCTGGTGGACGCGGACCTCTTGAGGCACGAGTACGTGCTGCACGGCAGGCCCGGTGTGTACCTGGCGACGAGGAGATCGGCGGAGCTGGCGGACGCCGGGGTGCCGCCGGCGAAGGTGGACCTCAAGTCGTTCGACCACGACCTGGCCGTGGTGGACCTCGCGCTGGCCTTGGAGGGCCAGACCGACTGGATCACCGAGCGCCAGATACGCGCGAAGGCGGTGTCCGCGGCGCGGGGCGGCGGGGGCAGGGTCTCGCGCGCCGGGGGCACGGGGAGGACGCCCGACGGCCTGCTCGTAAGCCCCTGGGGCGAGGTCTGGGCGGTGGAGCTGGAGATCAGCGGCAAGGACAACGCCCGCTACCTCGACGTCTTCCGGGGCTACGTCCGACGCCACCGCGAGAGGATACCCGAGGGGGCGCCCGAGACCTGGCCCGACGAGCGGCTCGCCGCCTACGTGGGGAGCGGCGGGGAGATAGACGGGGTGGCCTGGTACTTCCGGAGCCCCTCCAAACGCGAGCGGGCGCGGCGGGCGGCCGAGGAGGCGGAGGCCGAGGACTTCCGCCGCTCGCGCCACTGCCGCTTCTTCTTCGGCGACGCCTCAGAGCCCCGCTGGCCGCCCTTCGAGAAGTGGGACGAGCAGCGGGAGCAGGACCGTCGGGCGGACCTGGAGCGCCGCCGCGCCGCCCACGAGGAGCGGAAATATTCTCACCTCTCGCGCGTGCGGCTCACGGAACAGGAGGCCTCCTACGTGCTCGAGGAGTTCCACAGGCGCAAGAACGAGGGCCGGCTGCTGCCGAGGCGGCTGACCGAGGAGGAGGAGGCGTGGGCCCTGCGCGAGGGGCTGGAGATGAAGCGCGAGCACGAGCGGGAGAACTACCCGGAGTTTTGGGGCTAGGCCGGGCCGGGCTAGGCCGGGCTTCGCCTCAGACGTGGGCGGAGCACAGGACCGCCAGGCAGCCCCCATGCTCCCGTATCAGCCTTCCCGCCTTCTCCCGGTCGTCCTTGTGCTCCCCGATCCAGAAGTCGTGGTAGCGGCCGTCCGGCGTGACGATCCCGGCGTAAGGGAGTTCGAGGGGCAGTTCGGACGCCCGGAAGACGGGCGCCCCCCTGGGCGCCTCGGCCTCGTCGTCCCTCCAAAGGTCGGCGTAGATCCTGTGCTCCACGGTGAGGGCGACGAACCTGTCCCAGAAGTGCCCGAGCAGGGCCTCGTCCAGGTCCCAGGAATCGAACCGGGCGCCGTAGTTGGGCACCGTCTTCGACCACGCGCCGTCGCGCGCGTTCCTCACGACCAGCCTCGTCGAGAAGTCGTGCGGCGCCAGGAGCCGCTCCAGCCCCTCTTACACCATGCGCGGATCTCGGGGCCCCCCGGGCTCGAGGTCGAACTCCCTCGCCTCGGGCTCCTCGATCTCCCCCGACATCAGCACGACGACGGCTACGTACACGTTCCCCTATGTACACGTTCCCCCTCCCCGTCCGCGTGGCCTTTAGGCGTGGCCTTTAGGCGTGGCCTCCAGTCTACGACGCGCGGGGACGGCCCGCCTGGCACGAGCCTGCCGAAAGGTTGGCGGTAAAGCCCGCCGCGGGCGGGGTTGAGCCGCGAGGATCTCTTCTGGGGGCCTCCGGGGACCGCGAAAGGGCAGAGAGGACCTCCGAAGGGGGTCGCTCTTGCTGGCGGGCCTCAGAGCTCCGCGCAGAGGCCCCGATCCGGACGTCCGCAGCGGATGGACCGGGGGAGGCGGCAGGCTCACGCCGCCCGCCCTTTGGCTGCCACCCATCACGACCACCCAACCACCGCTACGCCGCACCGGGGACCTTGCGGGGCGGACAGCGTAGCGCCGGCCGTCCCGGAGTCAAGGCACCCAAAAACTCGGCCGGGCTTCGCCAGGCCGCCCTACGGGTTTGCTCCGCTTCGCTGCGCAAAACTTTTTGGGGCCCGCCCTTGACACCGTGCCTGCCCGCCGCACAGACGCCCACAGGCAAGGTTCCCGTGTGGGGGGCCGCGGACATGGAAAAAGCCCCGGCGGGGTCGCCACAACCCCCCGAGGCCCGGCACAAGGAGGATAGTCCTTGAGCGAGTCCAGTGTAGCGCAGGGGCGGCGGCGCGAGCGGCAGGCCGGGCGCGTCGAGCGCATGGCGAGGGAGCGGAGGGGCATCGCCCTCTACCGCGAGCGGGGCGAAGAGATCGAGCACGTGAAGGGGCGGACCTGGGCGGTCCCGTCGTGCTCCGGCGAGGGCGTATACCTGGTGGACCTCGGCGCGGAGACGTGCGGGTGCCCGGACTTCGCCAGTAGGGGCGAGAACTGCAAACACGTCTACGCCGCCGCCATAGCTAGCGCAAAGAGCGAGTGCTGCGCGGGATGCGGTAAGAAGGTCCGCCGGCGCGAGATGCGCGGGGCCGGGCCGGAGAACCTCACGTTCTTCGAGGACGACACCCTCTGCCCTTCGTGCGCCGTTGCCCACGGGGTCGCCTGATGGCGGCCCCCTTCCCCCTAGGGCGCGTCGTCGCCACGCCCGGAGCGCTTGAGGTCCTAGAGGAAACGGGCACCGACGCCCTGGGGCTGCTGCGCCGCCACGCCGCCGGCGACTGGGGCGAGGTTTCGGCCTGCGACGCCCGCGAGAACGAGCGCAGCGTCCGCCGTGGCCGGCGCGTCCTCGGCTCCTACCCGGTCGTAGAAGGTCGTCCTGACCCCCGACCGACCGCCCCACACCGTGCGTATGCCCCTCAAGGTCCCCGAGTCCCGGTTGAGGGGTGCCACCCCGACCAGCGCGGCGAGCCGCCTGCGGTCGAGGTGCTCGAGCTCGGGCAGCTCCGCAAGCAGGGTCGCAGAGAGCGTGGGTCCCACCCCGGGGACGCTCATGAGCAGGGCCGCCCTCTCTTTCCACACCAGGCTTTCCCTCACCGCCCGCTCCAGCTCGCCGTTGACGCGCTCGAGTTCCTTCCTCAGCCAGCGCAGGTGCGCCTCGATCCGCCTCTTCACGGGCTTCGGCGCCGTTCGCGCCCTGTTGCCCTCTGCGGTGACCATCGCGAGGATCTGGCGCCTGCGGAGCAGCACCGCGGAGAGCTCCCGAGCGTGCTCGTCGGCCAGGGGGCGCGGCTCCGGCCTCACCGCCTCGGCGAAGTGAGCGAGCACGCCGGCGTCGATCCGGTCGGTCTTGGCGAGCCTGTCGGTGGCCTTGGCGAAGTCCCTGACCTGCCTGGGGTTGACGATGGCCACCGGCACGCCTGCGACCGCGAGGGCCGCGGCGGCGGGCCGCTCCATCCCCCCGGTCGCTTCGAGTACCACCAGCGCCGGGTTCTCCTCCCAGAGGCGGCGCACCAACGACCCGATGCCCCGCTCGTCGTTGGTGGCCTCCACATACTCCCCGAGCGGCCGAAGGACCACGTCCAGACGGTCCTTCGCCACGTCGATTCGGCCCAGTGCTCGGGTCGGTGTCATGTGCCGCAAACTAACGAGCTCGATCAGCCGGGAACTTCGGCCTGAGCGGGTTCTAGGAAGTTCGCGTAGCCGCTATCGTAACGCTCGACAGCATCCCGGGACGGCTTATGGATTCGAGCCGGATCCGCGCGTATCTAGTCTTTCCCTCCGGAAAGACGTTACGGACAATTAAGAGCCACGTAAGGGTCACGTAACATGTACCTCTTATGCTCCTCGAGAAAGATTTTCTGTCGTCGTCCGAGGAGGCCGCGCAATGGAACGAACACCAAAGGCACCGCTCGCGATCACGACCGCACTAGCGGCCCTGGCGGCCGCGATAGCGCTCGCGCTCTCGGCCATCCCGGCCTCGGGCCAGGAAAGGACCGGCGGCGGCGCGGACGTGCTGCCGAGCGCCACCGAACTGGACAGGAAGGCGGGGACCGTGACCCTGCCGCTCTTCAAGGGCACCCACGACGGGCGCAGGGTCTGGTACGTCGTGACCGAGTCCTCCAGCAAAGACGGCGCCCAGAGGCGCGGGGTCAACCACGCGGCCAAGCTCACCAACGCCCTGGGCACCGAGGCGGTCCAAAGGGCCCGGAGGGTCGACGGCGTGGTGCGCTTCTCAGGGACCGTGGACTTCGGCCCGCGGCGGGTGGTCGTGCCCGGCCCGAACGGGTTCCCCCCGCAACGGTTCAGGCCCGGCGCCGTCGGCGACGCCGACTACAGCCCCCTGATCACCACCAACGGCCGCACCGTGCTCAACGCCTCGCAGGTGGCCAACGGGTCCGGGCTGCACGACGCGGTGGTGGACATCGATCGCGAGGGGCGCCGGGTGACGCTCGACACCTTCGACGGCTTCTACGAGGACGAGCCGCTGCAGTACCTGCACCAGGAGGGCTCGACCAGGCTGATCGCGGCCATAGAGGGCTCCACGTTCGCCCCGAACCTCGACGCCGCCCCCAAGGTGGGCTCCAACGACGGGGACGTCTCGGCCCGCTCGGCGATCATCCCGATCGTCAACGGCCCCAGGGGGGTCAACAACCCCCAGCGCCAGGGGCTGGAGTCCGCGCTCTTGGGCCAGGGCGACCCGCTCAACATCACGCAGGAGGAACCCGGCGACAACGGGTACAGCCCCGTGTGGGACGTCACGCCCGCGGTGTGGACGGACGGGGCCATCGACGGCGGCCAGAGGAGGCGCCTGACCGACGCCGATGAGGTCGCCGACCTCTTCGAGGAGGGGCTCCTCGCCAGCGGCGGGGAGGGACGCCCCAACGCCGGCCTCGAGGGGCTCAGGGCGCTGCCCGCCATCTCCAACTGCCCGATCGTCGCGGTCTTCTAGCGCCGCTTCGGCGCCCCCGGGCCGGGGCGTGCAACAGCCCCGGCCCCCTCTCCGGCCACGGCGCCCGGAGGCCCGAGAGAACGATGCCACGCGGCGAAGCTTGCCGCGTGGCATCGTTCTTACGGTGGGCGAAGGGGCGACCCGTTGCGCAAGCGGGTCGGGAAGGAGCACGGGACGCGCACCCCGATGGCGAACGCGGCGCCCGCAAGACCGCGCGGCTTATGGGTCTCACGGGGACAGCGATGGGCGCCCCGATCGCCGCGAGGCCGCTCTCGCCAAAGGCGCCGGCCATCGGTAGCCTGGGGGCCACCGCGATGTTCCTCTCCACCCTGAGCTTCCTCCTCGCGATGCCGGGGGTCCGGCGGGAAGAGCGCGAGTTCCCGGCTCCCTCCCTGGAGCGGCAGTTCCTAGCCAAGGACGGGGGCTGCTAGGGGCGGCGCCGCCGACGGCCGCCGAGTCGCTAAGGGCGACCCGAGCGGCGTGAGGCTTCCACGTCTATGCCCGGATCCGAGGTCCGGTCCCCCCCGGTAGCTCTATTCACCGGAGTGCGTGGAGAAACTGTTTGAAAAAGCGAGCGGGGTAGGTCGATGACGGCGTACGCTCCCCAGCATGGAAAAATGCTACTCGAGCGATCTATCCGATGGTGAGTGGGAGCGTCTGGAGCCCCATGTCCCAGGTCCCAACAAGCGAGGGCGACCGAGAGCCCGCGGCACCCGCGAGATCCTCAACGCCGTCTGCTACGTGCTCAAGAGCGGCTGTGCCTGGAGGCTACTGCCCCTGGAGGCTACTGCCCCTGGAGGCTACTGCCCCTGGAGGCTAGTGCCCAAGGACTTCCCGCCCTGGGAGACCGTTTACCGGTGGTTCGGGAGGTGGCGCGCGAACGGGACGTCCGCCCACCTCGAACCCTCGCTACCAGCCAGTACGCTCTTCGCCTTCTCGCCCCCCTCACGAGCGTACGCCCCCTTTCTCCGGAAGGTTCTCCGGAAGGAACCGGCATCTTGATCTTGCCCCAAAGCGCGGCCCGTGGCAAAGCGGGCGCGGCCGAGAAGCACTGGAAACGGCGCGGGGCGGCGGGAGACGGAGTCTACTGGAGGCGACATTCCGTAAGCGGCGAACTTGGTTCTCATCAAGATTGCGTACGAACCGGAAAATGGGGTTCATAGCACCGGCCTCACCTTCTACTCACCCCACGTCTTGCGAAGGACACGGACCCAATTTTCGTGGGCGAGCTTGCGGAGCGCCCGGTCGTCGTAGCCTCGGTCCCTGAGCGCCGACATCAGCCTCGGCAGGCCCGATACGTCGCCTATCTCCCGCGAGATCAGGACCCCATCGAAGTCGGAGCCGAAACCGACCCTATCGATCCCGACCCGCTCCACGAGGTAGTCGATCTGCCGGACCATCACTCCCAAAGGAGTGCTCGCATCCCGGGCCGCGTCCTCACGGAGGAAGTTGACAGCGAAGTTGAGGCCGATCATTCCGTCAGAGACGGCTATGGCGTCGAGCTGCGGGTCGGTGAGGTTTCGGGTGGAGGCGCAGAGGGCGTAGGCGTTGGAGTGGCTCGCAACGAGTGGGGCATCCGTGAGAGCCGCCACATCCCAGAAGCCTCGCTCGTTTAGGTGGGACACGTCGATCATGATGCGCAGGTTATTGCAGGCGCGAACCAACTCCCTACCGGCTTCGGTTAGCCCCGGCCCCGTATCCGGTGAGCGCCGAAAGTGCACGGCGACGCCTTCGGCAAAGGCGTTTGGCCGACCCCAGACAAGGCCCAGTGAGCGCAGCCCCGCCCGGTAGAGCACGTGCAGCGCGTCGAGGTCGGTATCGACCGCGTCGGCGCCCTCCATGTGGAGCACCGCCGGCATTATTTCCTCGTCCAAGCACCGCCGCAGTTCAGCGGCGGTGCGGACGATCCGGAGCTCTCCGTTCGAGCGATCCTCGATCCTAAACAGCATGGCGGTAGCGGCCATCGATTGCCGCAACGCGTACGCGGCATCGATTGCGGGTGGAAGCGCCTTCGGGGTGCGCCCGGGCGCAGGTTCGGGCGTCTGCTCTTTAGGTGCGGGAATCCAGACGGCAAAGAAGCCTCCCCCGAAGCCCCCCTCTCGTGCCCGGGGCAGATCCAGGTGGCCTTTATCGCTGCGCTCGAAGAATGCGCTGGGTCCCCCCCCATCCGGCCCACCGAGCCTTAAGAGGACATCGTTGTGGCCGTCGAACACGACCGGAAATGCACTCCGACCCATACGAGCATCTCCCTTCTTGACGACCCACTCTTACGCGATCGCAAAGCTATGAAACTGCCGGCTCAGTACTGTAACTCAAGTTGCCCCCTACTCGGATGTCAATACCCTCCCGGGCCGAAGGCCGCCTAAAAACCCCTTTTCTGTGTCGAGAGGACGAAATGGATGTCGGTTGTGGCCCAGGGTCATCCACTCACCTGCCTGGCTTACCGGGTTCCCGGCCGCGCAGATCCCGAAGGACCGGGACCGTGGGGCAAAACGCGTCGCAGAGGGACGCACCCCTCCCTACGCGGGGCCCAGGACTTGACCCTCGAACGAGACGTTGACCCCCGTTCTGTTTGTATGCTACCTTGCAAGCGTCGGGGAACTGGTCGGGGAACCCAGGGAAGGAGGTCAAGCCGATGGCGACCACCAGAACAATGGTCTGACCCCCGATGTGCTTACGTAATTCCTTGCAAAGGGTTGGGGAACCCAGGGAAGGAGGTCAAGCCGATGACGACCGCCAACGAGAAGCAATCGCTATCCGAGATGGTGAGCGAGCTTGGGCTGGACAAGTCAAACAATGCGACGATAGGTCGATTGATCGCCCACGGAGGCCTCGGGCACGCCGAGGAGGGACCAGACGGCCGCATGCGCGCCCAAATCCGGATCCCGCTTGATGAGATGATCTGGGACCCTTCGATCCTCGTCATGCCCCGTGGGGGCGAGATCGAGATCGAGCTCATCAACGATGACACGAACACTCACTGCGCGCTTATGCCGAGCAACGGTGACAAGCAATGGATGTGGTTGCCGGTCTATTCAAAAGGAACGGTCACCCTCGACCTCGACGGCCCGGGCTACTACTGGTTTAGCTCCAACTTAGGCAACGATGAAGGCCAGGGCCTGTTCGGGGCGATCGTCGTGCTGGGGGACGTTCCCGAGGAGGCTCGCCTCGACCGTCCGCCCCAAACACGACCATAGGAAGGAGAGTCGGTTGACTCAAGAATACACCGATGCGCCGTCGGCAGTCCGCTTCGGACGACAGAGCAAGGTAGTCGGGAGTGCGCCGCCGGTGGCCCAGGACGTCACGTACGAGCGCATTCTCGAGGCCCGCTCGGAAGAACCGCAGAACTGGCTCACCTACTACGGCGCCTACGACGGCCAGCGGTACAGCCCGCTGGACGAGATCAACACGGAGAACATCAACCGCCTCGCCCCAGCGTGGGTGTTCCAGTTCGGCTCGTTCGGCCTTCACGCGGGCGCGTCGACGTACGCGTTCGAGGCCGCCCCGATCGTCGTGGACGGGGTCATGTTCCTCTCGGGCTGGGATGGCTGGGTCTGGGCCATCGACGCCCGGACGGGGCAGGAACTGTGGCGATACAAGCACGAGGTCCCGTTCGATGTCGGGCTCTGCTGCGGCAACGTTAACCGCGGGGTCGCCGTGGCGAAGGGGAAGGTCTTCGTCGTTACCTTGAACGCCCACGTGATCGCGCTGGACGCCGTCACCGGCGAGTGCGTATGGGACGCAACCTACGGTGATGTGCGGGCCGGCGAGAGCGGTACGGTCGCCCCGCTCGTCGTGAAGAACCTGGTCATCGTGGGGAGCTCCGGCGGGGAATTCGGGAACCGCGGCCACCTCGACGCCTTCGATCTCGACACCGGGGAGCGCGCCTGGCGCTGCTATACGGTGCCCAAGCCCGGGGAGCCCGGGTCGGAGACCTGGCCCGCCGATGGTGAGGCCTGGCAGCGGGGTGGTGGAAACTGCTGGGTCACGGGCACCTACGACCCGGAGCAGAATCTGCTCTATTGGGGGACCGGCAACCCGGGGCCCGACTTCGACGGAGAAGTCCGCGAGGGCGACAACCTCTACACCGACAGCGTTATCGCCGTGGACCCCGACAACGGCGAGATACGCTGGCACTACCAGTTCACCCCGCACGACCTGTGGGACTACGACAGCAACATGGAGAGCATCCTCTTCGAGCAGGACGGGCGCAAGCTGCTGGCGCACTTCGACAAGAACGGGTACTTCTTCGTCCTGGATCGTACGAACGGTGAGCTGGTGCGGGTAACGCCCTTCGCCGAACGCATCACCTGGGGCGAGATCGACGCCAACGGCAAGGTAACGCCCAAGGTATACCCCGACAAAGAGGGGGAGACGGTCCACTTTTTCCCGGGGCCGGCCGGAGCCAAGGAATGGTGCCACGCGGCCTACAGCCCGAAGACGCAGCTCTTCTACGCCCCTGTGCAGGATACCGGTGCGCAGGTCACGCGGCGGCGTAGGGAGTTCAAGGAGGGCACCCCTTACTGGGGGGCGAGCGTCACCGTGGACTCCGACAACATGCAGGGGTTCGTGAAGGCCATAGATGCGTCCACGAGCGAGGAGGTGTGGAGGTGGCACAATGACACGCCGATGTGCGCGTCGGTGCTGGCCACGGGCGGCGACCTCGTGTTCGTCGGCGCACCCTCGGGGGAATTCCGCGCATTCAATGCGCACACCGGGGAGGTATTGTGGGAGTTCCAGTGTGGAAGCGGCCACCACAGCAGCCCGGTGACCTACAGCATCGACGGAACGCAGTACGTAGCCGTGCCGGTCGGCTGGGGCAGCTGGGTCGAAGGGTTCTTGCCCGGGCTAATGGGGGCGCCCCACGGAAACGCTATCTTTTCCTTCGCTCTGCCGGGGTCAGCACACCGGGTCTCCGACGCGGAGTCATCAGGCCAGCTCTACTGAGGCCAGATAAGCACAGGTCCCTGGTACGCCACCCGGCGTACCAGGGGGAACGTCTCCGGTTCGGTGCGGAGTGGCCCCTGAGCCGTTGCCCGATCTCCCGGGACAATGGGCCTGCGCAACAAAGTCTATTCGAGAGGAGGTGATAGCCATGGAACTCCAAAAGTGGGAGACCCCCGAGTTCGAGGAAATCGGGACCAGCGCCGAGGTAACTGCGTACGTTTTTCTCGGGGAGTAGGCGGACGGGGCGCCGGGCCGGATGGCCCGGCGCCCGCACGATCCCCATCTTCTTGCCGCGGGGCGCTTGTGGCTGGGGAGAACGATCGAGGTAGATGGATGGAGGACGGGTGTGTGGGTGCGCGTGCTCGGGGCGGCGGCGGGGGGAGGGTTTCCGCAGTGGAATTGCGGCTGCCCTCAGTGTCGGGCCGTTCGCGACGGCTCGCGGCCCTGCCGTTCGCGCACCCAGTCGTCGGTGGCGGTAAGCGCCGACTACCGGCGATGGTTCCTGCTCAACGCGTCTCCCGACATTCGTGCCCAGATCGAGTCCTTCCCGGCCCTGCACCCGCACGGGGTCAGGGATTCTCCGCTGCAGGCCGTGCTGCTCACCGACGCCGAGCTAGATCACACCCTCGGTCTGCTGCTGCTGCGGGAAGCTGGTGACCTCGAGGTACACGCCACCGCGGCGGTTCACGAGACACTGCGCAAAGGCACATCACTGCTCCAGACACTCGGCGCTTACATCAAGGTCGGGTGGCGGCCGGTCGCTATAGGGGCGGAGGTATCGCTGGCGGACGGTTTGTCATACCGGGCCTTCCACGTGCCCACGAATAAGCGGGCGCGTTTCGGGACCGGGGAGGGGGGAGAGGACGTGGTGGGGTACCGAATCACCGACGGAAACACCGGCCGGGCCCTGGTGTACCTACCGGGCACACAGCGGTTGACGGCATCGGTGCGCGCTCACCTGGAAGGTTGTACGTGCCTGCTCTTCGACGGGACCTGCTGGCAGGACGACGAGCTGATCCGGCTCGGCATCGCCGGTAAGACGTCGCGCGAGATGGGACACCTGCCGATCGGCGGTGCCGGTGGTAGCCTGGAGCAGTTGGCCCCGCTCCCCATCGAGCGCAAAATCTATACCCACATCAACAATACCAACCCCATCCTGCTCGAGGACGCGCCCGAGCGGCGCATCGTCGAGGAGCATGGCCTGGAAGTGGCCGCGGATGGCCTAGAACTGGAGATCTAGAGTTGGTGGTATCCGACACCGAGGGCTTCATCGGAGCCCTGCGTGCCCAGTCGCAGCGCTACCACAGCCGGCATCCGTTCCACGCGACGATGAACGAGGGAGGCCTGAGCCGCCGGCAGATCCGGGGCTGGGTGGCCAACCGCTTCTACTACCAGGAGAGTATCCCGCGTAAGGACGCCGCCATACTCGCCAACTGTCCCGACCGTGAGGTACGCCGACGCTGGATCCGGCGCATCCACGACCACGACGGAACGGCGGACGGGGAGGGGGGCATCGAGGCCTGGCTGCTCCTGGGCGAGGCCGCGGGATTGACGCGGGAGGAGATGTGGGACGAGCGGCACGTCGTGCCCGGGGTGCGGTTCGCCGTCGATGCCTACGTCACCTTCGCCCGCACCCGCCCGTGGGTCGAGGCGGTGGCCTCCTCGCTGACCGAGCTGTTCGCGCCGGACCTGATGGCGGAGCGCCTGGCCGCGTTCGAGCGCTTCTACACCTGGATCGACCCCGCCGGGCTGGACTATTTCCGCGCGCGCATCACGCAGGCCCCGCGCGACTCGGAGCACGCCCTGGAGGTGGTGACGGAGCACTGCCGAACGCCGGATGAGCGGGCGCGGGCCGTGGCGGCGCTGTCCTTCAAGGGTGACGTGCTGTGGAGCATGTTGGACGCCATCGACGGAGCCTATTCGGGAAGCACTCGACAGGGGAATGGTTGACTACATCCACCGGACCATCGTATGCCAGGCATCGGGTTTGCCACCCAACTTCGGATTGCAATGAGCCAGCTATCGAGCGTCCGCCACGCCTGGCGGACGAGGGACGCACGATGGCACAGGAGGTGACATGAGCACAACGGTACTATCCACGAATCGACCACGCCTGGCCCGCCAGGTTCGACTGCAGTGGGACCCCGTGCGCAAACAACAGGTTCTGCTCGCGCCGGAGGGGGTGCTGGTCCTGAATCAAACGGGAGCGACCATCCTGGGCCTGTGCGATGGGGAGCGGACGGTCGTCGAGATCGTAGAGGATCTGCGCGGACGGTATAGCCACGTAGCCGGCGACGAGGTGCGGGAGTTTCTCGCTCGACTCGTTACTAAGCGCTTGGTGGAGCTTGGCGATGAATAGGCCGTTCGGCATGCTGGCCGAGCTCACCTACGGCTGCCCGCTCCACTGCCCGTACTGCTCCAACCCGCTCGACCTCGCGGACTACCGCGAGGAGCTGACTACGGCAGAGTGGCAACGGGTACTGACCGAGGCGCGGGCCCTCGGCGTCCTGCAGCTTCACCTCTCCGGCGGTGAGCCGCTCCAGCGCCGCGACCTCGAAGAGCTTGTGGCCAGCGCCCGCGATCTGGGTCTGTACACCAACCTCATCACGAGCTCCCTGGGCCTCTCGCCTCGGCGGGCGGAAAGGCTAAAGACCGCCGGCCTCGACCACGTACAGATCAGCATCCAGGCGGACGAGCCAGATCTCTCCGACCGTATAGCTGGCACTCCTTCCTACGCACGCAAAATCGAGGCAGCCCGTCTGGTCAAGGAGCTGGATTGGCCGCTCACCATGAACGTGGTCGTCCACCGCCACAACATCGATAGGATCGGCCGCATTCTCGATCTGGCCGAGGAGTTGGGGGCCGACCGGATCGAGCTTGCCAATACCCAGTACTACGGCTGGGCTTGGCGTAACCGCGCGGCCCTGATGCCCAGCAGGGCCCAGCTCGAACAGGCCGAGGCTGTAGTACGGGCCGCGCGCCAGCGCCTGGACGGGAAGATGGAGATCATCTACGTCATCCCCGATTACTACAGCCAGTACCCCAAGCCCTGTATGGGTGGCTGGGGCCAGCGGCAGCTAACGGTTACACCCAACGGGGGCGTCCTACCCTGCCCCGCGGCGCACACCCTCGATCTTCCCCGGGCCACCGTGCGCGAGCACTCGCTGCAATGGGTCTGGGAGGAGTCGCCCCTCTTCCGGCGCTTCCGGGGGACGGAGTGGATGCCGGATCCTTGCCGCAGTTGTGATCGCCGCGAGGTCGATTTCGGGGGTTGCCGCTGCCAGGCGTTTCAGCTCACCGGCGATGCCGCGCGCACCGATCCGGTCTGCCACCTCTCGCCCGACCATCGGGTTGTGGCCGAGGCGGTACAGGCTGCTAACGAGGGCGCAGAGCAAGGCGAAGAAGACCTCATCCCCCGTGTCCGTACGGTTCGCCGCGCATAAGGACTACGGCGCGGTGTGCCTGCCTGCGCGCGGATGCGGCCGGTGCTCACGCCGCTACGATACATGCCGCGATGGCGAGAACAGCGGCTACTACTCACCGGCCGGCGGCTTAGGGCCTGAAAGGAGTGTGCCATGAGCTTGACATCGCTTTTCATTCTCGGTCTTGTTCTAAGCCTGGACAATGCCCGGTTGGCGATCGCGCTCGGGGCTTTCAAGCTCAGCTGGCTCCGCGCGGTCCGGATCGCGGTGGTGTTCGGGTTGTGGGACGGCTTCTCGCCCCTGGTGGGCCTGCTGATCGGGCGCTACTTTGGGGGGGAGATCGGTGAAGTGGCGAACCTCCTGGGACCGATAGTCCTGCTTGTGTTTGGCCTATACCTCGTCGTTCGGAGCCTGCAGACAGAGGCACCGGAGGATCTGGATGAGCGTTGGGTGCTCTTTGGTATCCCTCTGTCTCTAAGCCTAGACAATCTGCTCGCGGGCACCGGCTTGGGGATGCTCGGCTTCCCCCCCGTGGTCACGGCGGCGGTCTTTGGCACTATGACGGTGCTAACGACATTCGTTGGCCTTCAGCTTGGGGGAGTCGTCGCCCGCTTCATACCCGTCCGCCCCGATCTTCTCAGCGGTATGGGACTCTCGATCATGGCGGTCGTGCTGGTACTGGGATACTAAGGGGTAGCCGAGAGGGTGAACCTGGAGGAGTGGAGGCGGCGGGCCGGGCGGCTAAAGGCCGAGACGTACGCCTTGTACCTTGCCTACGGGGACCCGCGGGTGCCACTTCACGCCAAGTTGTTCGCCGCCCTCGTGGTCGCCTATGCCTTCAGCCCCATAGATCTGATCCCGGACCCCATACCGGTCCTCGGCTACCTGGACGACCTCGTGCTGATTCCCCTGGGCGTGGCCCTCGCGGTGCGGTTGATCCCCGAAGAGGTCCTCTCCGAGAGCAGGCAGAGGGCGCGGGAGATGGTGGAGAGGGGTGAGGGGCCTGTGAGCCGGGCGGCCGCCGCCGTCATCGTCGCCCTCTGGTTGGCCCTGGCGGTGCTCGCCGCCTCCGTCGTGGCGCGGTGGGTCCGGGGTTGAGCAATCTCGCAGACGGATCGTGGGCGTCGGCGCGGCGATTCGGCGCGGGACGAAACGAGGACGTGAAGCCTCTCACCCATGCGCGAGAGGCTTGCAGAACAAACTTGACCCCAATACTATCGAGTTGGGCAGCCGTGACCTTGCTTCGCTGGCAGCCTGGAGTACGGGCCGGTGCTGCGCAGACTCGGCCACAAATGGCGCACCGTATGGCTGCAGCCGGGCCTGGCAGAAAAGGCGAAAGGTTGCGGATCTCCCAAGCCGGCCGGAAAGTCCCGGACATGGCGTGTTTTCCTGCCCGTCCGTTGCCGCCTAGTGGAACATGAGAACAGAGAAGCCTGCGACCGCGACCGGCACAGGGGCGGAAACCCGCGCCGTCAGACCAGCAGCAAGGTCTTGCCGACGACGCCGCGGGCCTCCATCGCGGCGTGCGCGTCCGCGGCCCGCTCCAGCGGGACGGTCCGCCCTACGACCGGTCGCAGCCGGCCGGCGGCCGCCTCGGACATCGCCCGTTCGGCCAGCCGTCCCGCCTCGGCGGGCGCGAACTGGACCCGCTCGATGCCGGTCACCCTTACCCCGCGCCGCTCGGCCTCCCGCGGGTCGATCCCGGCGAAGTCGCCGCTGGACGCGCCGTGCGCCGAGAACCGGCCGCCTCGGGCGGTGATGCCGAAGGCCTGCTCGCCGATCCGCCCGCCGACGCCGTCGAAGACCGCGTCGGGCCCCGCGCCGCCGGTCGCCTCGCGCACCCGCTCGGTCCAGCCGGCCTCCGAGTAGTCGACCACGACCTCGGCGCCCAGCTCCCGGACAAGGCCGAGCTTCTTCTCGCCGCGGGCGGCCCCGACGACCCGCGCGCCGGTGGCCTTCGCCAGCTGCACGAGCAGGGTGCCCATGCCGCCGCCCGCGGCCAGTACCAAAACCCACTCCCCCGGGCGGAGTCCGGCCGCTTCGACAAGGCCCAGCGCCGTCGGGCCGTCGTGCAGGAGCGCCGCCGCTTCCGGCAGGCCCAGCCCGCCGGGCACGGGGATCAGTCCCTCGGCAGGGGTCACGACCCGCTCCGCGTAACCGCCTCCCCCGGTCCTCGCGAGGACGCGGCGGCCGACCCAACCGGGATCCACGCCCTCCCCGACGGAGACCACCTCCCCGGCCACCCCGTTTCCCGGCACGTACGGCGGCTCCACCCCGAAATACTCGCCCCAGCCGCCCCGGATCTGCGCCTCGAGCATCAGGACCGGCGCGACGGACACGCCGACCACGACCTGCCGCGACCCGGCCACCGGGTCGGGCGCCTCGCCGGTCACCAACACCTCGGGCCCCCCGAACCGCACCGCTCTTACCACCCGCATACCCACCACTCTCCTCATCCGGCTTGCTGCGTCACATGGTGCTCCAAGGATGGGCGGTACGCATCGTGCCGGGGTACGGTCTTCGGCCTGCACGAAGGTACAGGCCGCACCCCGCGTCGGTCGCTTTGGGAGGGCGAGGTCCGGGAGCATCTTTACCCGTACCTGCTGCCAGTCGCAACGCCGAACAGATGGTTCCCGCCGGGACGAACACTCGGCGGGCACGCGGACGGCGGAGGATTTCTTCGTTTCTGCCAGGCCTCGCTGCAGCCATACGGTGCGCCATTTGTGGCCGAGTTTGTGCTGCGCGGTTAAAATGCACCCCGACCTGCGAAATTTCTCCCAGGCATCCATGTCGACAATGCTGGACGCCTCTCAACCACCAGTTCCGGCCAGCCGACCGCACCGATTCTCAATGTCCGCGACGCACGGGTGGAGATGGCTTGGCAGGAAAAGACGGCCGGGTGCCTTCGGTCGACCCCATTCCTAAGGAGTTCTTGGGTCGGAGAGCACGCTTTCGGGGGGTATTTTCCTGTCAGCGTTGCTCCGTCTATAGGTCGCACACATCGCGAGCAGGTACACGGATAGTAACGGAACCGAAACCGTTGATCTTCTTTTTTCTTAACGCAATACCGACGTTGTCCCGGTCTGCGTTCGCGATCCCGGGCTAGAACAGCGTACCCGGCAGGCGAGGCTCGGCTTGTTCTGGTCCCGCGCCCGGACCCTGGACGCGGTTGCCTTCAAGGTCGAAGCGGTAGCGGCCGTAGGGGTTGACGTGGGCGTACCTCGTCGGCGATAGGTGGGCCAGATCGTCATCGTTGACCGGGTAACCCTCCGCCCGTAGCCCGTCGAGCGCCGCCTGGTAGCGGACCGTGTTCCAGGTTATGACGGCGTCCACCAGGAGGCTCAGGCACAGCGCCTGGTCGGTCTGCTCCTCGGGCTGGCGCTTGCGGACGTTTCCATCGTTGGCGAAGAACAGGAAGTCTTTGAGCGCCCCGAGATCCTCTCCCTTGTTGAGCTGGCGGCCGATCCGGCGCCTGAGGTCGAGGTCCTCGGCGTAGCGGAGGATGAACAGCGTCTTCTGCAGCCGTCCGTACTCCTGGATGGCCTTCGCCAGGCCGCTCTTCCTCGGCTTCGCCTGCAGGCGGCCGACCAGCAGGGAGGCCGGGGCCCACCCGAGCTTCAGGGAGCCGGCCACGCGCAGGATGTCGTCCCAGTGCATCAGGATGAGCGTCTCGTTTATCTTGCCGCGCAGCAGGTCCTTGGCGAAGGCCTCCGTCCGCGGCCCATCATAGGCCCCGACGCCCTCCATCCGGTGGAGGAGCTGGTCCGAAAGATCGCGGATGCGCGGCGAGAAGCGGAGGCCGAGGGCGGCGAAGAGGGCGAAGACGATCTCCGTGAAGCCCAACGTGTCGACGGTGTGCTCGGAGATGGGCAGGTCGCTCTCGTTGCCCAGTATGCCGTCGAGGACGTGGGTGGCGTCCCGGACGGTGGAGGGGATCACCTTCGTCCCGTACTGGCTGTACTGCTCGCCCGTCCAGGAGTAGTGGGTGACGCCCCGACCGTGGCCGAAGTAGCGCGGGATCGCCCTGGCGTTCCTCGCTTTCACGTCCACGGCGAAGCGCTGGCCGTCGGAGGAGGAGAGGGCCCCGCCGCCCCAGCTTCCGCTGAGGGGCAGGGCGTGGTGGAAGTTGACGATCGCCGCCACGGCGTCCTTGAGGGTGTCTTCCCTGAGGTACCACGTCGAGGCCCAGGCGAGCTTGCGGTAGGAGAGGTCCGAGAGTTCGGCCATCCTCACGGGGCCTATGTTGGTGGCCTGCGCGAGGATCGAGGCGTAGAGGTGGACGCGCAAGTCGGGGCTGCGGGGCTCGGAGCCGCCGGCGTGGGTGAAGAAGCGGGAGAAGCCGGTGAGGCGGTCCACCTCCACGAGCAGGTCGGTCAGCTCGACCTTGGGGAGCCTTCGGGCGATCTCCCGCCCCAACTCTTCGACGCTACGGGGCAGGTCTTCGGCGGGATCGCGGTCGAAGAGGAGCCTGCCCGCCTGGATCTTGACCGTGGCGCCGCGAGAGACGGCGATACCGAGGCGCCGCACGACCGCTTCCATCTCCTCCCGGCACGCGTCCGGGTGCGCCGCGCCGTCCGAGGGGATGCCCGTCTGGAGGCCGACCTCTTCGCGGAGCTCCGGCCACCGGTCTTCGGCGACGAGGAAGCTCTGGGGGGCTGAGTGGCGCCTGGCGCCCTCTATCCATACGTCTCCCGACCGGAGGGCCCCGCGGAGCTGCCAGAGCAGGCACAGCTCCCATTGGCGGCGATCTATCTTCCCGTCTTCGCCGAGGACGTGCGGCCCCCACCTGGCGGGCACGAACCCGACGGGCGCGTCCTCCGGGACCGCCCTCTTGCCCTCCGCGTCGAGCCCCAGCAGAACGTCCACGGCTCCGATCAGGGGGTCGTCGCGCCTGCCCGCGCAGAACGAGAACGCGGAGAGGAACGCCGGGGCAAAGCGCCGGACGTAGGGGTAGCGCGCCGCGAAGAAGTCCAGGTGGTTGTCGTCGGGCGGGCGCATCAGCCTCTCGGCCTCCTCTACGAGGTCCAGCAGCTCTTCGGGGGGTCCGACCTTCTCCCGGACGGCGGCCCGGACGTCCGCGTCGTCGACGGCGGGGTCGAGCAGGACCAGCGCCAGCTCGCGGAAGAGCGCCACCTTCTCGTTGGTGGACCTCGCCGAGCCCTTGCGGAACTCCTCGAGCTCGCGCCGGGCCCTGGCGTCGGCGTGGCCCAGGCAGGCGTCGAAGAGGTCCACGACCTCGTCGGCGAGCTCCGCATGCGCCTCGCGGAGAAACGCGACCAGCATCGGGCGGCGCCGCTCGGGCGCGAGCCTCTTCAGGGCCTGGTTGGTGTGCCGGCGGCCGAGGCCGGCGAGGAACCTGAGGCGGTTGGGGTTCACGCCCGAGACGTCGAAGGCGTCTGCGCCGAGATCGCGTAGGAATTCGAGCTTCTCTATTTGCTCGGCTATGGCTTTCGGGGTGTTGGAGGTGGCGCCCTCCTTGAGCCAGGCGTGCCTGGTACGCGGGGGCGAGAGCGCCGGGTCCACCCGCAGCAGCGCGTCGAGTTCGGCCGGCACCCGACCCGCCAGCACGGGCGCGAGGGCGCGGTGGGTCTCCCCGTCGGTGCGGTTCCGGGCCGCGGCCACCATCCTCTCCAGTCGGCTCACACCTGGCCTAACGATCTTCCCGGACTTCAACCTGTCGGCGACCAGACGGACCAGCAGGGCCGGGTCGTCGTGCTCGAGCGCCCTCTCCACCAGCCACCCGAACAGGTCGCGCAGGTCGGGGGCGGTCGGCCTGCGGTAGCCGTGGCGCTCGTAGATCCTCCTCAGGTGCTCGGTTCTTATCTGCCCGTGTCCCGGGTAGCCGGAGAGGGCCTCGGGCGCGAGGCCGAGCTGCTGGGAGACGTACCATACGGCGTCGCCGGGGCACGCCGAGAGGTCCTCCGGGCAGAAGCCCAGGTACCTGACCGCGCACAGGGAAAGCGCGAAGCCCAGGCGGTTGGCCGGGGCGCTCCTCTCCGGTACCGCGGCTCGGTCTCGGCCGGTGAGCGTGAAGAAGGCGTGGAGGTCTTCGGTCGGGATATCCCCCGGGAAGCCCGAGAGGCGCTGCCTTTCGGCCTCGGTCAGAAGGCGAACGGGCATGTCCGTCTCCTTTCGTTGGCCGGGGGACCCGGCGGACCGCCGTCGCGGGCTCCGGGCCGGTTCTCCCCCGCGGGGTGCCTTCCGAGATCGTCCACGCCCCCGGCCGCGGTGGGGCCGATGCCGAGCATCCGGAGGGCGGCGCGTGGGCCCCGGCTTTGCCGCGGTCGGGTCGGTTACTTGCCGGTGGTGAGGACCATGCGGTAGCGGGCATCGCCGGACATCATGCGGTCGTAGGCCGCGCCGGCCTCGTCCAGGGGACGCGCCTCGGTCATGGGCCGGACCCCGGTTAGCGCCGCGAAGCGCAGGGTCTCTTCGACGTCGCGCGCGGTGCCGGACGGGTGGCCGTGCACGGTCTTGCTGGTCATGAGGATCTGGAACGGGCTGACCCGGATGGGCTCCGGCGCGGCCCCGACGACGAGGAGCTCGCCGTTGTGGCGCAGCCCGTCGATGGTGGCGCCCATCGCGTCGGAGTTGTTCGCGGTGGCCAGCACGACCTTCGCGCCGCCCAGGGCCTGCAGCCGCTCGGCCACGTCGCCGGCGGTGCTGTCGACGTAGTGGTGGGCGCCGAGCTTCCTGGCTTCGTCCTCCTTGCCGGCCCCGCGCGAGATTGCCACGGTCTCGAAGCCCATCTTGTTGGCGAACTGCACGCCCAGGTGGCCGAGACCACCCAGGCCGAGAACCGCGACGAGGTCGCCCGGCCCGGCCGGGCTGCGCCTGAGCGCGTTGAACGCGGTCACGCCCGCGCAGCCCATGGGCGCCGCATCGACGGCGGTGAACTCGCCCGGGATTCGCGCCAGCGCGGAGGCGGGGACGACCGTGGCCTCGGCGTAGCCGCCCGGGTAGGCCCAGCCGGGGATCTGGAGGCGCTCGCAGTGGATGAAGTCGCCCTCGCGGCAGGCCGGGCAGTAACCGCAGTTGCCGCCGAACCAGCCGACGGACACCCGCTCGCCGGCGTCCCAGCCCTCGACGCCGTCGCCGACCGCGTCGATGCGCCCGGCGATCTCGTGGCCGCAGGTCAGCGGGAACGTCACACCGGGGGCGGCGGCGTTGACGAACATCGAGTCCGAGCGGCAGACGCCGCACGCCTCGACCGTCACGCGGACGTGGCCCCGTCCGGGCTCGGGCAGCTCGGTCTCGACGATGCCGAACGGGCCGCCGGCCTCGGCGACTTGGGCGGAACGGATGGTGGTCATGACTTGCCTCGCTTTCTTGGTGGTTGCGTGCTGAAGAACGTCAAGTGGTTGCTGGAGTTCGGCGGGCGGGGGCCGAGCAAGATGGCCCAGGCGGCGCTGCGGCCTCCCGGCGGGCCGTGCCCACACCCGGCATGACGCCATCGCGCGACCCACCAACGCATCTCTCGACACGCCGCCTCATTTCGTGCGAACCTCCCTTTCACGCACCTTCGATTAGTGCTTTCCTAAGCGTACCCTCGGTGCGTGACCGGGACGTGACGGACCCCGCGACGCGAAGTTGGGCCCGAACCTTCGGGGGATGTCAGCGGCCGAAACCTTCGAGCACGACCTTGCCTACCATCCTGCCCGTCTCGACCTTCGCGTGGGCCGCCCGCAGGTTGGCGGCGTCTATCGGCGCGAGCTTCTCGGTCATCGTGGTGCGCACCGAGCCCACGTCCACGAGGTCCGCGAGTTCGCCGAGGAGCTCGTGCTGGGAGACCATGTCCTCCGTTTGGAAGACCGCTTTGGTGAACATCCACTCGTGGGCGAAGGTCGCGCTCTTCTGCACGAGCGGGGAGAGGTCCAGCGGCTTCCGGGCCTCGACGATGGAGCAGATCTTGCCCTGCGGCCGGATCGCCTCCGCCATGTCTTCCCAGTGCTTATCCATGCTGTTGCAGCACAGAATGTAGTCGACGCCCTCGAAACCGAGGGCCTCCAACTGCCCGGGCAAAGGCTCGCGGTGGTCGACGATGTGGTCCGCCCCGAGCCCCCGGCACCATGAGGCGGACTCCTCCCGGGAGGCGGTGGCGACGACCGTCAGCCCGGCGGTCTTCGCCAGCTGGATCGCCACGGAGCCCACGCCGCCCGCGCCGCCGATGACCAGGACGGTCCGTCCGCCGTCCGACCCGTCCCGGCCGACGCCCAGCCTCTCGAAGAGCGCCTCCCAGGCCGTGATCCCGGTCAGCGGCAGCGCCGCGGCCTCGCCGAACCCCAGCGTCCGGGGTTTCTTCCCGACGATGCGCTCGTCCACCAGGTGGTACTCGGAGTTGGAGCCGGGGCGGTCTATGCTGCCCGCGTAGTAGACCTCGTCCCCGGGCGCGAACAGCTCGCAGCCCTCCCCGACCTGCTCTACCACCCCGGCCGCGTCGTAGCCCAAGACCTTTGCGGCCTCCTCGGCCCCGTCCTTCGGGGCCCTCACCTTCACGTCCACCGGGTTGACGGAGACCGCCCCGACCCGGACGAGCAGGTCCCGCCCTGTCGGCGTGGGCCTCTCGACCTCCACGTCCACCAGGCTCTCCGGATCGTCGACGGGCAGATATCTATACAAACCGACGGCCTTCACGCGCCACCTCCCGAGTTGTGATCGCATCCTGCGGCGATTCTAGATCCAGAATTATTTTGTGCAAGTACGCACAATTAGAGTACCTAGTATCAATTTTGATACCGCGAACGGGCGGAGGGCGGGCGTGGCGGCCTGTTTGGAAAAACCGCCTTCGTCCCCGCACGACGACGGGTCGACGTCACCCGGATGACGCTTGGGTACCGAAAACTCGGAGTTCGGGCAGCCTCCTTGGAGGGCTTGGCCGGCGCATCGGCGCGAGTCTTCTGCTCCGCATCGAACGGCCAGGATGGGCCCGGGGGCGTATACTGCGTGCGCACACATTCGCGGCCGGGCGGGTGGTTCCGTAGCCGGTCGCCGGTTCGGGGGGCGCCGATGCAAACGAACAATGCGGCGGACAAGCGGGGCGGGACGTTCCCGTTCGACTGCGCCTACGGTTGCCCAGTGGAGGCAACCACCTCGGTCATAGGGGGGCGCTGGAAGGGAGTTATACTCTTCCACCTCGTGGGAGGCACCAGGCGCTTCAACCAGCTCCGGCGTATGATACCCAGCGTCACCCAGCGCATGCTCACCCTCCAGCTGCGCGAGCTCGAGGCCGACGGCGTCGTCCACCGGAAGGTCTACGCCGAGGTCCCCCCCAGGGTCGAGTACTCGCTGACGGACTTCGGCCGCACCCTCGAAAGCATAATCCTCTCCATGCACGAGTGGGGCGAGGCATACGTCGGGCGCTTGCGCGCCCCCGAAGATCGGGCCCGCCCGGGCGCGAACGGCCGGGCCGCGCCTCCTCAATGACGGTGTCGCGTTGCCACCGGGGTCGCGCCTTCCGGCTCGGCGCGCCACGACACGCGGCAGTGGGAGGGTCGGCGGCACGGGAGAAGGCGCGACCGGCGGCCGTCTCCGCCCTGCGGGAGGCCTACCCGCGATCGACGTCCGCACACGTCACGCCGAAGAAGCCGGGTCGCAAGCCCGCGACCCCGCGCCGGTAGACGGGACCTTCCTGCCCCCGGTTGCTGCAGCGAACCGCCGTGGTCGAGCGTGTTCCGCGTCCCCAGGCTGGTAGAAGATCCGTCCCCGGCAAGCCCGTGAGCCAGGTCCCTATCAAAAAACGGGTGCGCCAACGGCGGCCCTACAACCCGCTCCCAAGGCGGGGTCCGGCAGCCGGAGGTGACGGTATCAGAAAACGGGCGTTTTGTGGTAGGGTGATCCCATGATCGCAGTCGTCGAAGACAAGAGGGCGGAGGTCGCCGACCTTTGCAGGCGCCACGGCGTACGGCGGCTGGACCTGTTCGGCTCCGCGGCGGAGGCCGAGGGCCGAAGGTTCGACCCGGAAGAAAGCGACCTGGACTTCGTGGTCTCCTTCGAGAGGCGCGACCCCCCGGACCTGTTCCGCAGGTACTTCGGCCTCGAGGAGGACCTGGAGGCGCTCTTCGGGCGCGGGGTGGACCTGGTGATGGAGGGCGCCCTCGAGAAGAGCCGTCGCTTCGCGGCCAACGTCGAGGGGAGCCGGGTGCCGCTGTATGGGCCCTGAGGAGCGGGTCCTCAAGGCCCTGGAAGACGTCCAGGACTGCGCCGCCTTCGTGGTCGGTGCCGCCGACGGCAGGGACCTCGCGGACTACCGGCGTGAGCGGCTCTTTCGGCAGGCCATAGAGCGGAACCTGGAGATCATAGGGGAAGCGATCGGGCGCGTGGCCAGGCTCGACCCCGCCACCGCCTCCCGCATAAGCGAGCACCGCCAGATCGTCGCGTTCCGTAACCGCCTGATCCACGGCTACGACCTTCTCGACGATGAGCTGGTGTGGGATACGGTCAACACGGAGGTGCCCGTCCTACTACTTGAGGTCGAAGGACTGCTCCGGGAGAAGGGGGCGTGAGCCCTAAGCCGGTCAGGGTGGCGATCTACCTGAGGGTCAGCAAGGACGACGGCTCCCAGGAGACCGACAACCAGCTCATCCAGCTTCGGGAGTTCTGCGAACGCTGGGAGGGCCACGATCTCGTGGCCGAGTACGTGGACCGGGAGTCTGGTACGAGGGGCCGCCGCGAGCGCAAGGACTTCGACAGGATATTCGCCGACGCGGCCCGCCGAAGGTTCGATGTCGTGCTGTTCTGGGCCCTGGACCGTTTCAGCCGCGAGGGGATCAGGAAGACCATCGCCTACCTGGAACGTCTCGACGCGTGCGGCGTCGCCTTCAAGTCCTACACCGAGCCCTTCCTGGACACCGACAACGAGCTGATAGCCCACATCGTTCTCGGGGTGACCAGCTACTACGCCCAGCAGGAGGCCTTGAGGATCTCCGACAGGACGAAGGCGGGCCTGGAGCGGGCGAGGAGGAGCGGGAAGGTCCTCGGCAGGCCCGACGGGTTCGAGCGGTGGGCGCCGGTGCTGACGGGGATGAAGGAGCGGGAGTTCTCCCAAGGGAGGATGAGCCGTGAGACGGGGCTCTCCTACAACACGGTCAAGAAGTACCTCAAAAGGCTCGACGCCACGGGGTGAGCGTCGCCTAGATTGTTAAGGAAAAAGAAGGTCGGTCGTTTCGGTTCGATTACTATCCGTACCCCGAGCAGGTCTGGCCCGCTTACAACCCGAACGGCAACCGGAACCGGTAGCGGCGGTCGAAGAGTCCACCGAGACTTTGGAGGACGCGCGCTTTCCAGGCAGCCTCCGGTGATGATGCCGTGGACGTAAGCGCGATCGAGGTGGACACTCACCCACTCCGGCAGCCCCCCGATGGCGTTCGGGTTGTCGCCCAGGAGCGGCGAGTCGGGGCGGTTTGCGGGGGCCGTGGGCTCCGAGGGCATTGCCCTCGGAGCCCACGGCCGTCGAGCGCTTGATGTCTGGTTTTACGCGACCCACCGGGTCCTGCCTGCCGGCAGGACCCTCGATACCGGAGAGAGGCAAGGGCTTTGGTCCCGGCCTCTCTCGTACATTTCGCCGTCCTTTTAGGCGGGGATCATGCCGTGCGGGTTGAGGACGTACTTCTTGGCGGCGCCCTTGTCGAAGTCCTCGTAGCCCTGCGGGGCCTCGTCGAGGCCGATGACCGTGGCGTTGACGGCCTCGG
>CADCVH010000094.1 GCA_902806085.1 uncultured Rubrobacteraceae bacterium
CCCTGACCAGAGCCTGAGCATCACCCAGAACCAGTTCAACGGCGGCGTCGACGGGTTCTTCTTCGTAGACTAACGCGCGGCAGGGCTCTCTACGGGGCCGGGGTCCTTCGGGGCCCCGGCCCTCGCCCTTGTCCCGCGCCTCGACGGGTTCGGAGACCCCGCCATGCAAACCCGCGGGACGGGCGGGGTGTATCGGTTCGGGCCCCGGCTTCGTCCGAGGGGGCGAGACGGCCTAGCGACGAAGGGAGCGGACGTGCCGGGCAAGAGCAGCAGGGAAGACCGGAACGAGGGGGCGATGGACAGGGCCAAAGGCCGGATGAAAGAGGCCGGCGGCGCCCTTACCGGCGACAAGGACAAAAAGTCGGAGGGGCGCTCCGACCAGAGGAAGGCAAAGGCCAAAGACAAGAAGGCCGCGGCCAAGGATCTCCTCAAGTAGCCCCGGTCCCGAACGTTTCCGGGCCCGCCATCTCGGGTAGGCCCCAACAAGGACCACGCACGCTAACCCGAAAGGAAACACATGGACCTGCCAAACCTCGGCAACCTCGACCTCGGCCAGCTACAGCAGTACCTGCAGGGGGTCAACTTCCCGGCCCAGAAAGAAGAAGTGGCCTCCAACGCCGAGAGCAACGGCGCCCCGCAGAACGTGGTGGATGGGATCCGGAACGCCGCCCAGGACAAGTTCAACAGCCAGGACGAGGTCCTGCAGGCGGTAAAAGGTTAAGAAGCTTCTAGCCCTCGGCTTCTAGCCCTCGGTTTTCAGCGGTCAGCTTCCGCCAGGGGGCTGACCGCCCTGCTCGGCGGCGTCCTCGTTCGGGGGATCCGTCTGACCGGTTTTTATCCGGGAGGCGTAAGGGAGAGCCCGGGCGAGGGCCGTAACGGGCGGGGCAATAGGCGCCAGGAGGCGGTATGAGCATTCGGGAGCAGGAGCGGCGGCAGAAGCAGGCCGAGAAGAGGATCAACGGCCAGATGCGCCGGGCGGACAAGGAAGTCCGCGGGGCCATGGACGGGCGGAGCAGGCAGGCGGATCTCCGGGCCAAGGAGATCGTGCGCAGGATCGAGAAGGGCGACGCGGACCCGCGCCCCCTGCCAGGCCTGAGGGAAGACTCGCTTGATTCTATGGAACCCATGAAGTCCATGGAATCCTCCGAGTCGATGAAGTCCATGGAATCGGCCGATCCGGTAATGGAGGTGAACACGGACGGCGCGGAGGCGCACGACGCGGGCAAGGGGATGCCGCTCGAGGAGCACGTGCCGTTCAACGCCGCCGAGATGGAGGAGGATCTGGCCGGGCGCATCACCGGGGACACCGGCGGCCACGGCGACCCGCACGCCCACAACGAGCAGAAGGCCGGCGAGCTGGCCGAGCAGATGACCGAGGACACCGGCGCGGGGGGCGACATGACCGAACACGCCGAGCGCAAGGTCGCCCGGCACGGCGAAGAGATGTTCGAAGAGTAGGCCGGCCCTCGCCGGGGGGCCGGCCTACTCCGGCGGTACAATCTCCTCGTGTACTGGGTTGCATGGTTCTCGTTCACGCTGGCGGTGCATCTGATCGCCGGGGCCGCCGTCGTCGCCGTGATGGTCCTCATCTTCCGCAAGTAGCCCCGCCGGGGGTGGAATGGCCCGGTCCGCTGGTGCAAAATGATCCCGGCCGCCGCGGGCGGCCCCGCGCTGGGGGGCGCGGTCGTTGGCAGAGACGCAAGACAGGGGAGGTGGCGGTTGAGCCAGAGTACGCGCCGCGCATGTGGGACCGTGACGCTGATCCTCTTCGCACTGGCCTTGTTGGCCTTCTTCGTGCCGGATCGCGCCGCCGCCCAGCAGAACAACCCCGCGGGCGCCCCCAGGCTCGACGCCGAATCCTGGGCCGTGGTCGACCGGGAGACCGGCCTCTACCTCGCCGGCAAGGACCCGGACAAACGGGTCCCCATAGCCTCGACCACGAAGGTCATGGTCGCCCTGGTGGCGCTCGAAGACGGGGCGAGGCTAGACAGGGAGGTGACCGTCTCGGAGAACGCGGCCTCCTACGCCGGGGGCCTCTACAGCGCCGCCGGCCTCTACCCCTACGACTCCGTGAGCGTCCGGGAGCTTCTGGAGGCCACCCTCGTTCCCTCCGGCACCGACGCGGTCTACGCGCTCGCGGAGCACCTCGGCGGCGGCAGCGTGGAGGAGTTCGTCGGCAGGATGAACGACAAGGCCAAAGAGATGGGCCTCGAGAACACCCACTTCGAGAACCCGGCGGGCCTCGACGACCGCGGCCACTACTCAAGCGCCGGGGACCTGGCGAAGATCACGCGCGAGGCCCTTGAGTACCCGGAGTTTCGCGAGATCGTGGGCAAGGCCCAGATCACCATCACCACCCAGGATCGGGAGATACCGCTCGATACCACCAACCTCCTCGTCGCCCCAAACTCAGGCTACGACTACGACGCCGCCTTCGGCGTAAAAACCGGCACCTCGACCGCGGCCGGGCCGTCCCTGATCTCCGCCGCGCAGAACGGCGAGGAGTCCTACGTCGCCGTCGTGCTAGGCGCCGCCGAGGACCTCTACCGCTTCGAGGCCTCCAGAACCGCCCTTGAGTACGCCTTCGGGGACTTCGGGGAAGAGACCTTCGTCAAGAGAGACGCCCCCTTCAAAAAGCTCCAGATCCCGTACCGCAGGGAGGAGTCCGTCCGGCTCGTCGCCGCGAAGTCCGTCTCGGGCCTCGGCGGGCCCGGCCTTGAGGTCGAGAGGCGGGTACGGACCGAGAAGGAGGCCCCGCCGTCGGCGGAGGCCGGCCAGAAGCTCGGAACGGTCGAGGTGTTCGTGGAAGGCCGCAGCGCCGGCACCACCCCGCTCGTCGCCGCCAAGGGCTACGAGGAGGCGGGCCTCTGGCAGAGGACCCGGTACTTGACGGGCGGGGCCTTGAGGGGGATCTATAATTGGGTTCTCGAAACGGCGGAGAGCTGAGGGCCGCCCCCACACAGGCGCGCGGACGACGTAGCGGGGCACCCCAACGGGTAGAATGCGTGGCGTGAACCAGGCCACCATAGACGGTCGTTACGTCCTCGCCCGCCCCATAGGCGGCGGTGGCATGGCGGAGGTCTACCTGGCCCACGACAGGGTGCTCGACCGGGACGTCGCCCTCAAGGTCTTGCGGAACCAGTACGCGAACGACGAGGAGTTCGTCGAGCGCTTCAGGCGCGAGGCCAGGAGTGCGGCGAGCCTCTCCCACCCGAACATCGTCCCCGTCTACGACCGCGGGGACACCGAAGACGGCTCCCACTACATCGCGATGGAGTACGTCCCGGGCGGCACCCTCAAGGAGCGGCTGGACGAGAGGGGCCCGATCGAGCCCGGCAGGGCGCTCGCCGCCACGGCCCAGGTCGCCGAGGCGCTCTGGGCGGCCCACGAGCGCGGCGTGATCCACCGCGACATAAAACCGCAGAACATCCTCCTCACCGAGACGGGCCACCTGAAGGTGACGGACTTCGGCATAGCCCGCGCCGCCTCCGCCGTCACGATCTCCGCGACGAACGCGGTCTTCGGCACGGCGGGCTACCTCTCGCCGGAGCAGGCCCTCGGCGAGCCGGCCACCCCCCGCAGCGACCTCTACTCTTTGGGCATCGTCCTCTACGAGATGCTCACAGGCACCGTGCCATACCGGGCGGACAACCCGGTTGCGGTCTGCATGAAGCACGTCACCGAGCCCCTGCGCCCGCCCCGCAAGCTGGACCCAACCATCCCGGCGGCCGTGGACGCCCTGGTGGCGAAGATGCTCGCCAAGGACCCGGCCGACCGCCCCGCGAGCGCCCCGGAACTCCTGAACGACATAGAGAGCGTCCGGGGCGGCACCCCCCCGCCGCTGCCCGCCTCGAGGACCGGCACACCCCGCCTCGGCGTCCGTACCACCCCGACCAACCGGACCGCCACGGGCCCCACCCGAACGGCCCGTCTTCGACGCGCGCAACCCCCCGTCCACCGGTCCCGGCGTCGGAAGATGATAGGGGCGGTCCTGGCCTGCGCCCTCCTCGGGCTCGTCCTGCTCGGCGCGTCGCTCGGCCTCTCCGGCGGCCGGGAGGGGGGCACCTCCCTGAACCGGATGCAAGACGTGGCCCGCGGGGGCCTCGCCGCCCCGGCCCCGGTTCCGACCTCGGTCCCGACCCCGGTCGGCGGGGGCTCGGGGGACGGGGGCCCCGGGTCCGGGGACGCCCCACCACCGGCCGAGAACCCACCAACCCCGACACCCCCGGCGTCCGCGCCGCCCGCATCGACGCCCCCGGACGATGGGCCCGGCCAGTCCCAGTACGCCGGCGACGGATAGGGGACCGGCAATGCGGTCGTGTCCTGGCAAAACGAACGGAGGAGCTTTCAGTGGCTGATCTCGGCGTGGGGAGTACCGTCCCGTCCTTCGAGTTGCCCGACCAACAGGGCTACCCCTGGAGCCTCTCCGGCCAGCTGGAGGTCAGCCCGGTGGTCCTCGTCTTCTACCGGGGCGACTGGTGCCCTTACTGCAACGGCCAGTTGGCCTCCTACGCCAGAAAGTACGACGAGTTCGAGCGGCGCGGTACGCAGCCCGCCGCCATCAGCGTCGACCCCCCTCACAGCAACGCCAGGATGGTCGGGAAGCTCCAGATCCCCTACCCCCTCCTGAGCGACGCCACGGGCGAGGTCGCCCGCGCTTGCGGCCTGTGGAACGAGAAGGAGAACGTCGCCACCCCCGCGGTCGTGGTCGTGGACCGCTCCGGGGAGGTCAGCTACCTCTACGTCGGCTCGGACTTCGCGGACCGACCAACAGACGGGGAGCTCTTCGCGGCGCTGGACGCCCTCGACGAGCGTGGCGTGCCCGGCTCCCGCATAGAGCGCCGCACCGGCGGCCCGGTGCTCAGGACGACTGCCGCCGAGGCCCGCGACGGCAGCGTCCGCCCCGACCGCTCGGTGCCGGATCTCGGCGAGCTCCACTCCTACTACCGCGGCGCCTTCTCGACCACCACAGCCCTCGGGGGACGCCTCACCGGCCGTCTCCTCCGCAGGGCCTCCCGGGAGGTCACCCGCCACCAGGACCTTATCCGCAACTACGCCAGGGCCGCCCAGGAGACCGCCGACCTCGCGCGGGAACAATCCTGACCCCCGAGGCCCCGCGCGGCAAGAACCGCCTCCTCCTGCCCTTCGCCCCATCCCCCGAGGACAAACGGTACCGCCAACAACGCCACCTCCTGCAAGACCACGGAGCTGCCCTCGAGGACCGGGACCTGCTCGTGCCGGATCGTGTCGGAGACAACCCCGACGCGGACGCCGCGAGAAGGCGCGAGAAGGTGCGAGAAGGCGGTTCGGTGTCGGTAGGGGGGCGTTCACCATAGTACTGGTCGGCAAAGACGGCGGCGAGAGGTTCCGCTCCACGCAACCCGTCAGACCGCAAGCCCTCTTCGACCGCATAGACGCCATGCCCATGCGCCGGCGCGAGATGCGCGAGAGGAGCGTCGGTTAGCGGCCACGCAAGGCCGGGCAGCCTCGTAGCGCGACGTCGCCGGCTGCTTGTAGAAGCCGAAGGCCGGGGCGTGCCGATGCCCGACTCCCTTTCGAAGGACCCGGATCGGGGCCGCGGATGTTCGTGAACGGGGAGGGGCGGTTGCGCGCCGGCTGGCGGCTGCTGTTCCAGCTCCTGCTGAACCTCACGGCCGCCGCGCTCGTCGGGCCCCTGCTGCTCGCCGCGACCGGGGGGCTCGCCGCCGGCGGGGCCGCGCGACCCTCCCCGGCCCAGGGCGTCTCGCTCTACGTCGGCGCCGCGCTCGCGGCGGTGGCGAGCGTCTGGGTGGCCGGACGGTTCCTGGACCGGCGCCCCTTCTCCGGGTTCGGGCTGCGCCTGAACCGCCTGTGGTGGTCGGACCTCGGCTTCGGGTTGCTCCTCGGCGCCTCCCTCATGTCGGGGATCTTCCTCATCGAGCTCGCGGCCGGGTGGGTGACGGTTACGGGATCTCTGGAGGCCATTGGAGGCGGCGCATTTTTCCCCGCCATCCTTGCGCCGGTCGTGCTCTTCTTGTGCGTGGGCTTCTACGAGGAGCTGGTCAGCCGGGGCTACCAGTTGACGAACCTCGCGGAGGGCCTCAACTTCCCCGGCCTCGGGCCGCGGGGCGCGATCCTGCTCGCCTGGATCCTCTCCTCCTCGTTCTTTGGCCTGCTCCACGCCTTCAACCCGAACGCGACCGCCCTCAGCACGCTCAACATCGCCCTGGCCGGCCTGATGCTGGGCCTCGGATACGTCCTGACCGGCGAGCTCGCCATACCCATCGGCCTCCACGTCACCTGGAACTTTTTCCAGGGCAACGTCTTCGGCCTCCCCGTCAGCGGTCGCGCCCCCACGGATGCCACCTTCCTGACGGTCAAACAGGCCGGCCCCGACCTCCTGACCGGCGGCCCCTTCGGCCCCGAAGGCGGCCTCCTCACCCCGGCGGCGATAGTCCTGGGCCTCGCCCTGATCTCCCTCCGCGTCCGCCGCCGCACCGGCAAACTAGACCCCCACACCCCCCTCGCCGAACATCCAACCCGCTAAACGCCCGGCCCCGGGTTGCAAGTTCTTGTGCCCCGGGTGATACTGCATGTAGTAGTTTGTTACAAATACGCTACTTTGCAACATATCCGGGTAGCAAGCGGGGCGACTGTTGTTACGAGGAGGCGGTAGGCGGTGGCGGCGACGGGGTTGGAGGGCAGGCTGGACGCCGGGGAGGTGGGGCGGGGTCACTGGCGGGTGACTTTGCTCTCGGGGTTCGGGTGGATGTTCGACGCGATGGACGTGGGGTTGGTGTCCTTCGTGATGGTGGCGTTGGCGCGGGATTGGGGGTTATCCCAGGGGCAGGTGGGGCTTGCGATCAGCGCGGGGCTTTTCGGGATGTTCGTGGGGGCCGCGGCCTCGGGGACGTTGGCCGACCGCTACGGGCGAAGGGCGGTCCTCATGGGGACGCTGCTCGTGTACGCGCTCGCGACCGGCCTGACGGCGTTCGTATGGGGGTACGGGGCCTTGCTCGTCCTGCGGTTCGTGACGGGGCTCGGGCTCGGCGGGGAGTTGCCGGTGGCGAGCACGCTCGTCTCCGAGGTGGCGCCGGCCAGGCACAGGGGGCGGATGGTGGTGTTGCTTGAGAGTTTCTGGGCCTACGGTTGGATCCTGGCTGCCCTCATAGGCTTTCTCGTCATCCCCGAGTACGGCTGGAGGGTCGCGTTCCTCATCGGCGCCCTCCCCGCCCTCTACGTCCTCGTACTGCGCCGGAGCCTGCCGGAGTCTCCCCGGTACCTGATCCAAAAGGGCCGCCACGGCGAGGCCCGCAAAGCCGCCGCCCGACTCGGCGTCGACCCCGGCCCCGAGCGGGAGGAAAGCGTGGAGGAGGCCGGGGGCGGCGGGTTGCGGGCGCTGTGGTCCGGGGCGTACGCCAGGCGCACGTTCATGCTCTGGGTGCTGTGGTTCGGGATGGTCTTCTCGTACTACGGCATCTTCACCTGGCTGCCCCAGATACTCGCGAGCTCGGGGCGCGGGATCGCGACCTCCTTCGGGTTCGTCCTCCTAATAACACTCGCCCAGGTGCCGGGCTACTTCTCCGCCGCGTACCTCGTGGAGAGGTGGGGCCGCAAGGGCACGCTCGTGGTCTACCTGCTCGGCTGCGCCGCCGCGGCGCTCGTCTTCGGGCTGCGGGGGCTGGCCGCCGACGCATCGGGGGCGGAGCTGGTCTTGTGGGGGTCCCTGGTCTCGTTCTTCAACCTCGGGGCCTGGGGCGTGGTCTACGGCTACACCCCGGAGCTCTACCCGACCGCGTCGCGAGGCGCAGGTGCCGGCTGGGCCGCCGGCGTGGGACGCATCGGCGGCATCGCGGGTCCTTACCTGGTGGGCGTGATGATCGGCGCCCCCGGCCTCGGCGTCGTGGCCGTCTTCTCCATGTTCGCCCTGGTCCTCGTGGTCATCGCCGCCGACGTGTGGCTGCTTGGGGAGGAGACCCGCGGCCGGGCGCTCGACGAGATCTCCGGGGCTCGGGCGTAGGGCTACGCCCGGTTCATGAGGGCCTTGTAGGACTGGTGAAGATGGTCGGAGATGGTGACCACCGTGAATATCGTGGCGACGAGCCGGGTGACGCGCGGCGCGAGTATGAGGCCGTAGGTGAAGAAGGAGGCCAACCACACGCTTAGGCAGAATTTGCACGTCAAGAGTTCGCCCACGGACCTTCGCAGCCCCTCACCGCGAGGCTCCTCGTCGACCTTCTTGGGGCTCTCCTTCTCCTTGAGCTCGGTAAACGGGGCCCGCAGCGGGCTCATAACCGCATCCTCCGTCGCGACCAGGCTCAGCTTGTGGGTCGCCATCCCGAGCAGCGCGATGTCCTTCGCGCCGACCCGTTCCGGTAGGGGCCTCCCCAGGCCTCTGGCCGTCAGAAGGAAAGCGGCGAAGATCAGGTTAAAGACCCCCGCCAACACGCCGTAGGAGAAGAGCTGTATGTCCTCGCCCTTGCTGTAGCCCTCGAAGACGCCCTCGGGCTTGTTTTCGTCGCTCATGATCGCCCCTAGTACTCGACACGCCGGATAGATACTGTCCGGGGTATCCCCGACGCACGGGCAGGCCTAAACATCCGATACGGCAGCCCGATGCGAGACCTCGATGGCCCTCCTACCGCTGGAAAGCGCCGCACGACCGCACGCGGCGTTGTCCCGGACGGGGCACCCTCCGGAAAATGGTTCGAAAGGTGCATTACGAACCCGCGCCGCGGCTCCCGCGGGCGGGTAGCGATCCGCGTCTACGGGTATAAGCAGATGGCTATCCAAACAGGGAGGACCTCGATGACCGAAGACCAGCACAGCCAGCAGGACCCGACCACCAAGTACCCGCAGCCCGAGTACCCCCAGCAGACCCAGATGGACCAGCACCCCGGCCTCGAGTCCGAAATGCAGCCCGCGCCCGACTACGGCGAGCAGACCTACCGGGGTTCGGGCAGGCTGCAGGGAAAGAGGGCGGTCATCACCGGCGGGGACTCCGGCATAGGCCGGGCTGTGGCGCTCGCCTTCGCGCGGGAGGGTGCGGACGTCCTGATCTCCTACCTCGAAAGCGAGGAACCGGACGCCGCAGAGACCGCCCGCGTCGTCGAAGAGTCGGGCAAGAGGTGCGTTAGGGCGCCGGGGGACATAAGCGAAGAGAGCCAGTGCCAGGCCATCATCCAGAAAGCCGTGGACGAGTTCGGCGGAATAGATATCCTCGTCAACAACGCCGCCCACCAGCGGACGGTAACCGGCGTGACGGACGTCTCGACCGAGCTGCTCGACCGCACCTTCAAGACCAACATCTACGCGATGTTCTGGCTCGTGAAGGCGGCGATCCCGCACATGCCCGCGGGCGGCTCCATCATAAACGTCGGCTCCGCCCAGGCCTACAAGCCCTCGCCGACCCTCCTCCCCTACTCCGCGACGAAGGGCGCCATCGTCACCTTCACCGAGGGCCTCGCCCAGGACGTCATCCAGTACGGGCTGCGGGCAAACGTGGTGGCACCGGGCCCCGTCTGGACCCCGATCATACCCGCCTCCATGGAGGCAGAGACGGTCTCCCAGTTCGGCATGCAGTCCCCCACCGGACGCCCGGGCCAGCCCGTCGAGCTCGCCCCCGCCTTCGTCTTCCTCGCCTCCGACGAGGCGAGCTTCGTGAACGGCTCGTCCATAGACATAACGGGCGGCCAGCCCGTAGGTTAGGGCGCATCTCCTTCAGAGTCAGAGGTTTTCGGCCATCAGCCGTATAGGAGCGTGGGCATCCGAAGGGCGCGGCGTCTTTTGCAGACGCAGCGCCCTTCGGCGCTGCGGGGTTAGCCAACGGAACGGGCCGTCCCTCGATGGATAGGAGCCTTCCGATACGCTAGGCTAGGGATGGGTCCAGGCGCAACGCAGGGAGGCGATCTTCTGGGCATCGTGGTCCAGAAATACGGCGGCAGTTCGGTGGCGACGGCGGAGCACATCAGGGCCGTCGCGGAGAAGATCGCCCGCGCCCGCGAGTCGGGCCTCGACCTCGTCGTGGCCGTCTCGGCCATGGGCAAGACTACGGACAGGCTCCTGCGGCTCGCCGGCGAGGTGAGCCGGGACCCTTCGCCGCGCGAGATCGACCAGCTTCTGGCCACGGGCGAGGAGCAGTCCGTCGCCCTGCTCGCGATGGCGCTCCACGACCGGGGCATACCGGCCGAATCGCTAACGGGGCCGCAGGCCGGGATGACGGTGACGGGCCGGTACGGCTCCGGGGTCATCTCGGAGATAAGGCCGAAGAGGATCCACGGCCTGCTCGAAGGGGGAAGGGTCGTGATCGTGGCCGGTTTCCAGGGGATGAACGCCCTCGGCGACGTGATGACTTTGGGGCGCGGCGGCTCGGACACCACGGCCGTGGCGCTGGCGGCGGCGCTCGAAGCGGAGCGATGCGAGATCTTTACGGACGTGAGCGGCGTCTTTAGCGCCGATCCCCGCATCGTCCCCGAGGCCAGGCGCGTGCCCGTGATCTCGTTCGAGGAGATGGCCGAGATGGCGTGGCGCGGGGCGAAGGTCATGCACCCCCGCGCCGTCGAGCTCGGCGCCCTGTACGGGGTAGAGGTACACGTCCGGTCTTCTTTCGAAGAGGGCCCTGGCACGATCATCACGGGAGGAGAAGAGTTGGAACGCCTGGAGACGCGGGAGACCCTCGCCGGCATCGTCCACGACCTCGACGTCTCGCGCGTCACCCTGAACGGCATCCGTACCGGCCCCGGCACCATGAGCCGGGTCTTCGCGCCGCTCGCGGAACGCGGCATCTCGGTGGACGTGATCGTGGAGAGCGGCGTCAAGGACGGCGCGGCCGACGTGGCGTTCACCGTGACCCGCGGCTCGTTCGAGGAGGCCCGAAAACTCGCGGCCGGGGTCGCGGACACTTTGGGCGGCGTGGTCGAGGGGGAGCGGGACCTCGGCAAGGTCTCCGTCGTCGGGACCGGGATGCTGAACCGTCCGGGCTACGCGGCCAGGATGTTCCGGTCGCTCGGCGATGCGGGCATCCCCATAAGGATGGTCTCGACCTCGGAGATACAGGTAACGTGCGTGTTGCCCGCCGAGCGCGTAGAAGAGGCCGTGAGGGTCTTGCACAGGGATTTCGAGCTGGAGGAGAGAGATGTTTAGCGGCGCGTTTACAGCACTCGTGACGCCGTTTCGCAACGGCGAGGTGGACGTCGAGGCGCTTGAGGGCCTGGTCGAGTTCCAGATAGGGCAGGGCATCCACGGCCTCGTTCCCTGCGGCACCACCGGCGAGACGCCGTCCATGAGCGAGGCCGAGGACAGGCTCGTCATAGGGACCGTGGTCAGGGTCGCGAACGGCCGGGTTCCGGTCATCGCTGGCACCGGCTCCAACAGCACGGACATGGCGATCAAGTACACCAGGATGGCCGAGGAGGAGGGGGCCGACGGCTCCCTGCAGGTCGCCCCCTACTACACCAAGCCGACCCAGGAAGGCCTCTACCGGCACTTCGCCGCGATAGCAGAGAGCACGAGCCTGCCCATAGTCCTCTACAACATCCCAGGCCGCACGAGCGTTACCATAAGCGCCGAGACCACGGCCCGCCTCGCCGGCATACCGAACATCGTCGGCACCAAAGAGGCGACCCACTCTATGGACATGGCGAGCGACATAAGGCGCCTGTGCGGCGAGGAGTTCGACATCCTTTCCGGCGACGACTCCCTGACGCTGCCGCTCATGTCGCTCGGGGGGCGCGGTGTGATCTCCGTCGCCGGCAACGTCGCCCCCGCGGTCGTCTCGGACATGGTGGGCGCCCTCCTCGAAGGCGACTTCGAGCGGGGACGCGAGCTCCACTACGACCTGCTCCCGCTCTGCCGGGCGCTCTTTATCGAAACGAACCCCATCCCGGTAAAGACCGCGGCCTCCATCCTCGGCCTCTGCTCGGACGAGATGCGGCTGCCCATGATCCCGCTCGCCGGGGAGAACCTCGACCACCTCCGCCGCGTGATGGAGGAGACCAACCACCTCCTCCCCACCCCGGAAGAAGTTTGACGAGGGTAGCGATAATAGGCGCGGCGGGCCGCATGGGCCGCGAGCTCTGCCGCGCCGCCCTGGAAACCGAGGGCATCGAGCTCGCCGGCGGCACGGTCGAGCCCGACGCCCCCGAGCTCGGCGCCGACCTCGGCGAGCTGTGCGGGGCGGGCAGAGCCGGCGTCGTCGCCGCGGAGGCCCCGCCCGAGGGCGCGGAAGCCCTGATCGAGTTCACCACCCCCGGGGCAACCGTCGAGCACCTGGCCTACGGCCTGCCGCACGTGATCGGCACGACCGGCCTCTCCGAAGAACAACTCGCGAAGGTCGAGGAGGCGGCGAGGGGTGTCCCCGTCGTCCTCGCCCCGAACATGAGCGTCGGGGTCAACCTGCTTCGCGAGGTCGTCCGGGACCTCTCCGCGAAGCTCGAAGGCTACGACGCGGAGATGGTCGAAACCCACCACCGCAACAAGAAGGACGCCCCCTCCGGCACGGCGCTCTTCCTGGCGGGGGCCGCCGCCGAGGGCCGCGGCCGGAAGCTGGAAGACGTCGCCGTCTACGGCCGGGAGGGGTTTTCGCCGCGCGCGTCCGGTGAGATCGGCATCCACGCCCTTCGCGGCGGGGCCGTCGTCGGGGAGCACCGCCTCGTCTTCTACTCGGAAGGCGAAGAGGTCGAGGTCGTCCACCGCGCCCTCTCCCGCCGCACCTTCGCCGACGGCGCCCTGCGCGCCGCCAGGTTCGCCGCGAACGCGGAGCCCGGCCTCTACGGCATGGCGGACGTGCTGGGGGCCTGAGGGTTCGGCCTAGTTTTCGGGCTCCGGGCTCGTGGGGCCGCGGGGTCCTTTGCCGAGGGCCTTGCGGGTCGCTTCGCGGGCCCGCTTTTCGTGGCCCGCGCCGTCGTACTGCTCTCTGGTCGCGGCGAGGATGAGGTCGCGGGCTTCGGCGGGCGAGTCGGTCAGGGAGAGGAGGCCGAGGTCAGCTTCCGAGGCCTTGCCCTCGGAGATCATGGCGGAGCTGACCCATTCGAGGAGGCCGCCCCAGTACTCCGAGCCGAAGAGGACTATTGGGAAGTCCCGGATCTTGCCCGTCTGGACGAGCGTGAGCGCCTCGAAGAGCTCGTCCATCGTGCCGAAGCCGCCGGGGAAGATGACGAAGGCCTGGGCGTATTTCACGAGCATGGTCTTGCGGACGAAGAAGTAGCGGAAGTCCACCTCGACGTCCACGTAGGGGTTGACGTGCTGCTCGAAGGGGAGCTCGATGTTCAGGCCGACGGAGGCGGCCCCGGCCTCCCTGGCGCCGCGGTTGCCGGCCTCCATGATCCCCGGCCCCCCGCCCGTGATGATGGTGAACCCCGCCTCGCCGAGCAGGCGCCCGACCTCGACGGCCGTGGCGTAGGCCCCGTCGTCGCGGCCGACCCTCGCGGAGCCGAAGATGGTGACCGCCGGGCCGAGGCCCGCGAGTTCCTCGAAGCCCTCGACGAACTCGCCCATGATCCTGAGCACCCTCCAGGTGTCCGTCTCCCTGAAGGCCGCCTTCTCCGCCGGCCCGGAGAGCAGCCGCTCGTCCTGGGTCCTGCGCCGTCCGATCCCCGTCTCGTCCATCCCCGGTATCTACCCGCTCCCTCCCCCGAACACACAGAAGCGGGAGGGGCGCAGACCTCGCGCCCCTCCCGCGGCCACCGGAAGGCCGGTGTCGTGGTGGTTAGCTGACGAACTTCTCGCAGCCCACGAAGCGGTCAAGGTTCTGGTCGGAGCCCTTCTTGACCGTGTCGTAGCCGTCGCCGCAGTCCACGTGGTCCCCTGCGCCGTCCCCGACGGAGCTCACGAAGTCGTTGCCCGGGCCGGAGTAGAGGCTGTCGGAGCCGGAGCCGCCGTAGACGTGGTCGCTGCCGGCGCCGCCGTAGACCGAGCGCTCCTCCAGCCTGTCGTCGCCCGCGCCGCCGTACATGTGGTCGTTGCCCGGGCCGCCGTAGAGGCCGTCCACCCCGCCGTCCCCGTAGAGCTTGTCGTCGCCTTCGAGGCCGCGCAGGATGTCCCCGCCGCCCGCGCCGCGCAACACGTCGGCCCCGCCCGTGCCCCTGAGGGCGTCGCCGGCTGGCGTGCCGCCCACCGTCGCCGCGAACGCCACGCCCGCCGAGAGGGCCACCATCATCACCACCGCCACCGCCACCCGAACCGTCCGTCCCATGTCGTGCCCCTTTCGGTCCGTGCCCCCGGCCTCCCCGGTTGCTTGATAAGCACTCTAGGGGGGCCGCGTTACAGGACGGCCACCGGGCGGAGACTTTTCGGACACGGTTTGGTGACGCTCCGGTAACAAGTGTTGCACGGAACCCTTCGGCCCCCGGCGCTGTACGGGATGTAGACGGCGACGAGGCTTTTCGAGGAGGGCGGCGTGGGAGAGGTGAGGCGGAAGAACCGCAAGGTGGCCGGGACGGCGGGCGTGATCTTGCTCCTGGTCCTCCTCTTGCATGGGTGCGGGGGCGGCGCGGCGCAATCGGGAGGCACCGCTTCCGACTCGTCGATGCAGGAGGCCGGCGGCGTGGAGATGGCGGCGGTTCAGGAGCCGCGGGCCGGGGTGGGGGTCGTGGAGGGCTTCGACAGGATGGTCGTCAAGACGGCGGAGCTCGGCATCCGGGCGGAGGACGTTCGCGGAAGCGCCGCGCGGGCGCGCGAGGTCTCGGCCCGGTTCGGGGGCGAGGTGTTGAGCTCGCGGGTCTACGGGGGGTCCGGTCCTGTCTCTGCGGACCTCGTCCTCTCCGTGCCCTCCGGGGAGTTCGAGGCGGCGCTCGACGAGCTGCGTGGCCTGGGAGGCCGGGTGACGACGGATACCGTGGAGGGGCAGGACGTGACCGAGGAGTTCGTGGACCTCGAGTCGCGCGAGCGGAATTTGCTTGCGGCCGAGGCGAGCCTCCTCACGCTGTACGACAGGGCCGAGAGCGTCGAGGACACACTCACCGTCGAGCGGGAGCTGACGGAGATCCGGGGCCAGATCGAGGAGGTGCAGGGTAGGATCCAGTACCTCGAACGCCGCACCGCCTCCTCCGAGATAATCCTGCACCTGCAGCCGGTGGCGACCGCCGCACCCGAACGAGCGTGGTCCCCGTCCCTGGTCGCGGCGCGGGCCTGGGACGCCTCGCTGCTCGTCCTGCAGACCGCGGCCACCGCGACGATCTCCGCCGTCGTCTTCTGCTGGTGGCTGCTCCCGGTTCTGGTGGCGGGCCTGATCTGGTGGCGGCGAAACCGCGCCCCCAGCCCCACCGACACGCCCGGCTGACACCGACCCTGGCCAATCCTTGCCCCGCTTACGAACACGGCCCGGTCTCGTGTTCGCGTTAAACTCTGCCGGACCCGCCCCGGCTAGAGAGCGAGGAAGAGATGACCGAGGTTCCGCCAGTGCCCCTGATCCCACGCGAAACCCTCTTCGGCAACCCCGAGAGGGTGAGCCCGCGCCTCTCCCCGGACGGCGGACGCCTGGCCTTTCTCGCCCCGAAGGACGGCGTCCTGAACGTGTGGGTCGGGCCGGTCGGCTCGCCCGTGGGCGGCGACGATTTCGAGGCCGTGACCGACGACCGCAAGCGCGGCATCAGGCTCTTTTTCTGGGCCGAGGACAACGAGCACATCGTCTACCTCCAGGACGAGGGCGGCGACGAGAACTGGCGCATCCACGCCGTCCATCCCGCTACGAAAGAGGACAGGGACCTCACCCCCTTCGAGAACGTGCAGGCCCAACTCCTGGAGAAGAGCCCCCACTTCCCGGATACGCTGCTCGTGGCCCTCAACCGCGAGAACCCGGAGCTCCACGACGCCTACCGACTCACCCTCTCCACCGGCGAACTCGACCTCGTCGCCAAGAACCCCGGCAACGTCGTAGGCTGGGTCGCCGACAGGGACTTCGATGTGCGCGCCGCAATGGCCGCCACGCCCGAAGGCGGCTTCGAACTGCTGCTGCGCGAAGACGAGGACTGGCGCCAGATCCTCGCCTGGGACAAGGAAGACGCCCTCTCAAGCGGCCCGGTGGGCTTCGCCGAAGACGACGGCAAGATGTACCTGCTCGACTCCCGCGGTGCGAACGCCGCCAGGCTCGTCCTGCTGGACCTGGAGAGCAGTCAGACGGAGGCGCTCGTCGAGGACCCGCGCTACGACGTCTCCGGGGTGATGGTCCACCCGGAGACCCACGCCGCCCAGGCCGCCGCGGTCCAGAGGGCGAGGACGGAGTGGATCCCCCTCGACGACACCATCCGTGACGACCTCGAGGCCATAGGGAACCTGGGCCGGGGCGACTTCACGGTCACCAGCCGCGACCGGGCCGACGAGGGTTGGCTCGTGGCCGTGGACTCCGACGAGGGCGGCGGCTCGTACTACGCCTACGACCGTAAGACGAAGCGGGGAGAGCACCTCTTCGACGCCAGGCCGGAGCTCGCCGAATACTCCCTCGCGACGATGGAGCCCGTCTCCTTGACGTCGCGCGACGGGCTCGAAGTGGAGGGATACCTGACGCTGCCACCGGGCGTGGAGCCGCGGAACCTGCCGATGGTGCTGAACGTCCACGGCGGGCCGTGGGCGCGGGACGGTTGGGGCTACGACCCGGAGGCCCAGTGGTTCGCCAACCGGGGCTACGCGTGCCTCCAGGTCAACTACCGCGGCTCGACGGGCTACGGCAAGGAGTTCCTGAACGCCGGCAACAGGGAGTGGGCAGGCAAGATGCACGACGACCTCGTCGACGCGGTCGCCTGGGCCGTGGAGCGGGGCGTCGCGGACCCCGAGAAGGTCGCCATCTACGGCGGCTCCTACGGCGGGTACGCGGCGCTCGTCGGGGCCACCTTCACCCCCGACCTGTTCAGGTGCGCGGTGGACATCGTGGGGCCGTCGAACATCATCACGCTCATAGAGAGCGTCCCGCCCTACTGGAAACCGCTAATAGCCACCTTCACCGAGCGCGTCGGCAACCCCGAGACCGAGCCGGACTTCCTGAAGAGCCGCTCGCCGCTGTTCTTCGTGGAGAACATAAAGATCCCGCTGCTCATAGCCCAGGGCGCCAACGACCCCCGCGTCAAGCAGGCCGAGGCCGAGCAGATAGTCGCCGCCATGAAAGAACGCGGCATAGACCACGAGTACCTGCTCTTCGAGGACGAGGGCCACGGCTTCGCCCGCCCCGAAAACCGCCTCAAATTCTACGCCGCCGCCGAAGGGTTCCTGGCAAAGCACCTCGGCGGACGGACCGAAGGCTAGGGCCGCCCGTCGGCTAGCCCGGTTTCGTACGGGCGGTTCGCGAATCGCCCCCGCGCGGACCGTCCGGCCAACGCGACGCTCCCGGAACCCTCAGCCCTTTTCGGGCTCCTCGTTCCCCCGGTGGGGCGAGATCACCGCCTCTACCCAGGCCGCGTCCACGCCCATGCGGCCCGCGACTTCTTCCACCCCCATCCCGGTGCGCCACAGCCTCTCGGCCTCTTCGGCCAGGCAGACTCCTCCGCGTTCTTCCACGGCGACCCTCCTACACGCAACACCCGATGGGAAAAGCAAAGGCCGGGACGCAAACGTCCCGGCCTCCAGTTCTCTTAACAGCCCTTCTCTACTTCAGGAGGCCCTTCGCCTTGTTCACCGCCTTCTTCTCCGGCGATCCGCCCGACTTCTTGCCCTTCTTGCCCCCGGCGGGCTTGCTGCCCCCTGCGGCCTTCTTGATCTGCTTCTCGATACCGGCCATAAGCGCGGTCACGCTCCTTCTCTAGACCCCTTGATAGCCGCTTTTCTACCCTGCCGGACGGATGCCCAAACGGGGAACCTAGCCCGTGGCGGGCAACTCCAGGCGCATGCCGGGGTAGATCTGGGCGCCGGAGAGGTCGTTCGCCTCCCGGATGACCTCGACGGCGACCCGCGGGTCCTCGGACGGCGGGTAATGCTCCGTCGCCACGGACCACAGCGTGTCCCCGGCGGAGACCGTGTAAACGATAGAGGGCGCCTCGGCGCCTGCCCCGCCGCCCGCGTACAGCGCGAACGCGAGGACGGCCGCGACGAACAGGGCCCCGATCCTTCTCCTGCGATAAACGTGTTCGTTCTTCATTTACGAAAGGTACTGGAGGGGCAACCATTTCCCAACGGTTTTTCTGCCGACTCCGCGCGACTGGTCCTCGTGCCGACGGGCCATTAGACTCTCCTGAACTATGCGCTTTACGAAGATGCACGGTGCTGGCAACGATTTCCTGGTCTTCGACCCCGGCGAGGTCGAGGGCGCGGACCTGCCGGCCCTTGCCCGGCGTACCTGCGACCGGCACTTCGGGGTTGGGGCGGACGGCATCCTCGTCCCCGCTCCAACCGCGGACGCCGACCTTGAGATGGTCTACCTGAACTCCGACGGCTCGTACTCGGAGATGTGCGGCAACGGCCTGCGCTGCCTGGCCCGCTACGCCAGGGACTACGAGATCGTGGAGGCCAACGCCCTGACCGTCGCGACCGGCGCCGGCGTAAAGAAGGTCATCCTCTTCGAGGACGGGTCCTCGCGGGTGGACATGGGCCCGCCCGCCTTCGCCCCGGAGGTAGAAGCCGGCGGCTTCCGCCTCCTGCGCGTCTCGATGGGCAACCCCCACGCCGTGGCGTTCCTGCAAGACCCCGAAGGGCTAGAAGCGCTTGACCTTCACGCCGCAGGGCCTCCGCTGGAGAACGATCCGCTCTTCCCCGAAGGGACGAACGTGGAATTCGTCCACGTCAGGGGGGCGCACGCGATACGAATGAGGATCTGGGAGCGCGGCGCCGGCGAGACGCTGGCCTCCGGCTCCGGCTCGTGCGCGGCTGCGGTGGCGGCGGTGGCCCTGGATCTGGCCGAAAGCCCCGTCAAGGTCCAGCTGGACGGCGGCGTCGTGGAGGTAGCGTGGTCAGGCGCCGGAGAGCCCGTCTACATGACCGGTCCCGCCGAGTACGTCTGCGAGGGTGAGATGCTCGGATAGCCGTCGGGCACCGGCTCTTCCCGGCGTCCGACGCCTCCTACTTCAGCTTTACCAGGCCGTGGCGGTAGGCGAAGAGGAGGGCTTGCAGGCGCGAGTGGACGCCCAGCTTGTTCAAGATGTTCATCATGTGGGTGCGTTCGGTGTCCACGCTCATGTGGAGGCGGGCCGCGATCTCCTTGTTGGAGAGGCCTTCGGCGAGGGTCTGGAGCACCTCGCGCTCGCGGCGGGTGATCTGGCCTATGCTTACCCGCGCTTCGCGCTCCTCTTCGCGGTTCTGGCCGGCGATTCTGAGAAGCTCGACCAGCTCCTGCGGGGACAGGAGGGTCTCCCCGGCGGCCAGGCGTCGCGTCGCGTCCAGGATCTCGTCCACGTCGGCGGACTTGTGGAGGACGCCCGCGGCCCCGGCCTCCACGGCCCGGGCGTGCTCCGCCTTGTCCAGGCTGGCCGTCAGGATGAGGGCGACGAAATCCCGGTTGGCCTCGCGCAGCTCCCGGATCAACTCCACGCCTTCCCCGTCGGGCAGGGTGAGGTCTATGATACCCAGGTCGGCCTCCAGGCCAGGCGCCTCCCGGCGGGCCTCGGACAGCGACCCGGCCTGGGCGACGACCTCGAACTCGGGCTCCTGGTCGAAGATGAACGCGAGCGTTTGCCTGAACGACGCGTGGTCCTCGACGAGCAAGATTCGCTGCATCTCTTTCCTTTCAGGAAAAGGCCCGATGCCCCGGCTTGCGGGGAAATATAACAGCATCGCCGCCGCAGGGTCTCCCTCGCGGGGCCCGCCGTCACGCCTTCCCGTTGGGCCCGTCGTCTCCGGCGATGAGATCCGGCGGTACGCGGAGGCGCACGAGCGTGCCCCTGCCGGGTTCGGCCTCCATCTCCAACTCCCAGCCCAGGGATTGCGCCCGCTCGCGCATCCCCGTAAGCCCCATCCCGGCGGGGGTCCCAGGCCCGAAGCCCCGGCCGTCGTCCTGGACCTCGATCCGCTCCTTTCCGACCGAGACCGTGACGCGGCGGGCGGCGGAGTGGCGACGGACGTTGGCGAGGGCCTCCTGGACCACGCGCGCGACCTCGATGGCCCGCGGGCCGCGAAGCGAGGCGGGGAAGTCCCCGGCGGCGGAGAGCTCGAACGAGCAGTCTGGGGCCATCTGGCGGTTCAGCTCCACGATGGACTCGATCGAGCGCAGGAGGGTCTGCTCCCCGGCACCCTCCAGCCGCAGGTCGTAGATGGCTTCCCTTATCCCCGCCACCGAGCGCTCGAGGGCCTCCACCTGACGCTCCGCCTCCGGTCCGCGGCCCGCGCCCCCGGGCATCCTCGAGAAGAGCCGCAAGGACTGGAGGGCGTAGGTGAGGTCCTGCAGGACCACGTCGTGCAGCTCGCGGGCTATCCGTCGCCGCTCGGCCTCCCGGATCTCACCCAGCGCCTCCTCGGCCCGCTTCTGCTCCGTAATGTCCTTGACGAAGCCCTCGTAGAGGACCACCCTACCCCCGTCGTCGCGGACGGCGCGCGCGTTGACGGAGGTCCAGGCCACCTTTCCGTCCCCACGGATGACCCGCATCTCGAAGTCCTGCACCATGCCGTCGCGCTGGATCAGGCGGCCGAACTCCTCCCTGCGGCCCGGCTCGGCGTAGATCTGGTCCCCGATGCTCGAAATGCTCTCCAGCAGATCCTCGGGGGAGGAGTACCCGTACATGCGCGCCAGGGCAGGGTTGGCCGTCAGGTATCTCCCGTCGGCCGTGGTCTGGAAGATGCCCTCCACGGCGTTCTCGAAAATGGAGCGGTAGTTCTCCTCGGCCTCGCGTCTCTCTTCCTCGGCCTTCAGGCGCTCCGTGATGTCTTCGTGGATGAGCACGACTTCCTGGATGCCCCCGTCCGCGGTTTTGACAGGATAAATGAACGCCCGTACCCAGCGATAGACGACCTCGCTCGCGTCCGGTATGGACGCGTCCGGCTCGTACTGGATCGGTGGGATCACGGTCGCCTCCCCCGCGAACCCGCGTTCGACGTAGGGCATCACGCCCTTCTCGACGAGTTGGGGGTCTTGCAGCACGTTGTATTCCGGGATCCTATCGAGCGTGACGCCCCAAAGCTTCTCCCAGGCGCGGTTGACCCGCAGCGTCCGGCCCTCGGGGGAGAAGATCTGGATGCTCAAAGGGGACTGCTCGATCATCAACCGGAAACGCGTCTCGGAGTCGCGTAGCGCCGCCTCGGCCTCGCGGCGGCGCCTGCGGACCTCCGCGTCCCCGAGCTCCCGCTCTATGGCGGAGTTGAGGCGCGTGAGGTTGTCCTTCATTATGTAATCGTGGGCCCCGGCCTTCATGGCCGAGACCGCCGCGTCCTCGCCGATCCGGCCGCTCACGATGATGAACGGCAGGTCCACCAAGCCCTTGCCCCGCACGAGGTCCAGCGCCCCGAGCGAGTTGAAGGCCGGCATGGAGTGGTCGGAGATCACGAGATCCCACACCTCCTCCGCCAGGGCGGCCTCCATGCCGGCGGCGGTCTCAACCCGTCTTGAGACCGGATCGTAGCCGCCGCGCCTGAGCTCGCGAAGAAGTAGCAACGCGTCGTTCTCGGAGTCTTCGACGAGCAACACCCTGAGCGGGACACCCACCTAGGTATCCTCCCCGGGGACCCGCTTCGGCAAGATGAGCAGCATCGCGTCCATCGGAAACGTCAACCTATTCTATTGGGGTCCCCGGTCCGGGGCAAACCCGGGGGTAAAAATCCGTAAATCACTCATTTGGGGGATGCCGCCCGCCGCGGCGTGCCGGATACTCTTTTGCAAGCGGCCGTGTCCTTTCCCCCCTCCTAGGACACGGCCCCTATTTAAGCCGGGCCGGCACCGTTTCCCCCCTCCTTCGCCGGCCCACCTCTCTTTGCGGCGCGGGAGGCGGAGGAACGCGGGCCGCCAAGTTCATCCATTTGCGGGATGCGCTTCCCCACCGGCGGCGGGTATATTGTGCGGACCGGCGTATCGGTTACGGACAGAGAGCGTGAGGACCAGGGGACCATGGGCTACCGCGTCGGAACCGAAGAGGCATGAAAGAGCAGGTGATCCTGCTCGTCGAAGACAACCCGGACGACGAGCTGTTGATGCTGCGCGCCCTCGCCAAGAACGACGTTACCGGCGGGGTCGTCGTGGTCCGCGACGGCGTCGAGGCCCTGCACTACCTTTTCGCCACCGGGCCCTACGCCGGCCGGAGCGCCGAAGGGATGCCGCGCCTGATCCTGCTAGACCTGAAGCTGCCGAGGCTCAACGGCCTCGAAGTCCTCGCGCGCCTGCGCTCCGACGAACGCACGCGGCTCCTGCCGGTCGTGATCCTGACCTCCTCCAACGAGCGCCAGGACGTCATCGACGGTTACGGCCTGGGCGCGAACTCCTACGTCCGAAAACCCGTGAACTTCAAGGAGTTCGTCGGCACCGTCGAGCAACTCAAGCGCTACTGGCTCAACCTGAACGAGGCGCCCCCGGTGGTCGCGTAGGCGCCCGCCGCGGAAGCCGAGCCACCGGCAGGGGACGCCCCCGGTCAGCGGTCCCCGGTCAGCTCCGCCTCCATCTCGTCCACGAACTGGCGGGCGGTGCGCCCGGAGCGCCCCGCGTGCCAGCGGTCCCAGAGGACTGCCCTCTCGGCGAGCTCCCCCTCGGGGATGCCCAGGCCCCTGGCCCTGGCGAGCCCGGCCACGATCTCGAGGTACTCCCTCTGGTTGGGGGCCATGAAGGTTAGCCGCAGCCCGAACCGGGCTGCCAGGGAGAGCTTCTCCTGCATGGTGTCGCGGGCGTGCACGTCGTCATCGGCATCCCCAACGCCGTCCCCCCGGTCGGAGAAGCTCTCCCTGATCAGGTTCCGGCGGTTGGAGGTGGCGTAGAGTCGGACGTTCCCGGGGGGCTCCTCGACGCTGCCTTCCAGCAGCGCCTTGAGCGCCTTGTACTCGACCTCGTGCTCCTCGAAGGAGAGGTCGTCGACGAAGAGCACGAAGCGCGGCGCCCTCCCGCGCAGAGAGTCCAGCACCAGCGGCAGGTCGCGCAGGTCCTCCTTCGCCACCTCTACGAGCCTCAGGCCCCGGCCCGCGTATTCGTTCAGGAGGGCCTTGACGGTCGAGGACTTGCCCGTTCCCGGCGGGCCGTAGAGGAGGACGTGGTGGGCCGGCAGCCCGGCGAGGAAGCGCTCGGTGTTCTCGACCAGGGGCTTCCGCTCGCGCCCGGAGGAGATCAGGCCGGAGAGGCGCACCGGATCCGGGTTGGGCACGGCCCGCAGCCCCTCACCGTCCCAGCGGAACGCCCGGTGCTTGCCGAAAGGCCCGGCGCCGTGACGCGCGAAGTGGCCCGCCAGGAGATCCACCGAAGATCCCCAGTCTTGCGCGGCGGCGAGCTTGCGGGCTACCTCGGCGCGGGGAGAGTCTTCCCAGGTATGCGTAGGGTCCGACCAGGGAACCCAGATCCCGGCGAGTCCCGGCACCGCCCCCTCGACCATGCCGAGCAGCGTCTCCGCGTCCAGCTCGAAGAGCATCCGCAGCGTCCGGAGGTCGAGCCGCGCCTGGTCCAGAACCGCGCCGCGCAACCCGTCCCTCTCGGCCCTCAGGCTGAGGGGATTCTCGTCGTCCAGCAGCCGCCCCACCAGGTGGGACTGCCAGGCATCGGGCAACAGGCGGTCCGCATCCGAGGCCAGCCCTTCCCACAGCCCCCCGAAAACACCCGCCACCGAAGGCGGGTCCGGCCGCGGGGCCGCCAGAACCTCCAGAAGTCCCAGAAGATCCCGCACCACGGGCGAACCGAGCACCCCGCGCAGCACGCCCAACCCCCGCGCCCGCAGCAACAACGTCTCGATGTTCGCCCCCTGCATACGGGGAGGCACTTTACAGCACGCCACCACTGGCGGCTTGTCGGCAGGCTCCAGTTGACACCTACGTGTATATATCCCGGCGGCGGAAGGCGAGGACCGCTAGAAGCATCAGCGCGAGGGCGACGAGCGCGAGGCCCCAGAAGTTCGTCCAGTCGATGCCGTCTTCTATGGCGGAGCCGTGGTAGTAGAACGCGGAGACGGGCTGGAGGTTTTCGAGGTCTTCTGAGATGCGGCCGAGGGTGTTGAGGAGGTACATCGCGAAGAGGAGAGAGGCGGGGATGGCTATCGCGAGCGCCCGGCGGTGGAAGACGGCCGAGCAGAGCATGGCGACGCCGCCGAAGAGGAGGCACAGGGGCCACACGTTCAGGACCGCGGCGATCGTGCTTCCGAGGGGGAGGTCCACGTCCATGAGGATCGCGGTGGCCTGGGTCAGGGCGCCCATGAGGGCCAGGATCCCCAGCAGCGAGAGGGCTATGGAGGCGAAGCTCCCGACGACGAGCTGCCAGCGCGGGATCGGGTTCCCGAGCAAGACGTCCATGGTGCCCCGCTCCTCCGCGCCGGCTATGGTCCCGGCCGCCGCCAGGATCGGGAAGAACGCCAGGGCCAGCGGGGCCAGCAAGAAGACCTGCGAGTTCATGTAGTTCTCGACGTCGCCGAGGTCCGTGATCCCGAAGGCTTCGAGCATCCCCTGCGGGTAGGCCTCCAGGAGCCTGTTCATCTGCTCCGCGCTTGCGCTGAACGTGGTGTACGAGGCGACTATAGCCGCGCTGTAGAGCCCGAGCGCCGTCCCCCAGATCAGCACCCCCCTCGACTGGAGCCTCACCGTCCGGAGGACCAGCGCCGGAAGCGTCCCCAGGGGCGCCGCGCGCCTGGCCGCGTGCCGGCCCCGCCCGCCCTTCCTGCGCAAACCCGCGACGCTCATCTTTCGCCTCCGTTCTTCCCGTAGTAGGTCAGGAAGATCTCCTCCAGGCTCGGCCGCTCGTACTCCAGGCCCACGAGCCGGTGCCTGGCGGCCAGTTTGACCAACGCGTCCGGCTCCGAGTGGAGCGTGAACGAGAGCTTTGGCCCGTCGGCCTTCAAACCTTCGACGCCGGGCAGCGCGGCGAAGGGCTCGCCGCCCACGGGTTCGTCGAAGGTGAGCGTGACGTGCCGGAAGGCCTTGTCCACCAGCCGGTGCGTCGGCTCCACGTCCACCAGCTCCCCCTCGCGGATGATCCCGACGCGGTCGCAGACCCGCTCGACCTCGCTGAGCACGTGCGAGGAGAAGAACACGGTCCGCCCCTCGGCCTTCGTCTCCTCGACAACGTCGAGGAACTCCTCCTGCACCAGGGGGTCGAGGCCGCCGGTCGGCTCGTCCAGGATCAGGAGCGGCGGCCTGTGGAACAGGGCCTGTATGAGCCCGATCTTCTGCTTGTTCCCCCGCGAGAGCCGCCGCATCGGCCGGTGCAGATCCGCCCCGAACCGCCCAGCCAGCTCCCGCGCGTACCCGAGGTCCCCCACCCCGCGCATCCGGGCGAAGAACCTGAGCAGCCCCTCGCCCGTCGTCTTGTCCTCCAGGGCGAACTCCCCGGGCAGGTTGCCGACCCGCGCCCGCACCTCCACGCTCTCCCTCTGGATATCGAGCCCGAAGACCTCGGCCCGCCCGCCCGTCGGCCTCATGAACCCCAGCAACGTCCGAATAGTGGTGGTCTTGCCCGCGCCGTTGGGCCCCAGAAAGCCGAAGACCTCGCCCTCGTTCACCTCTAGGTCCACGTCCTTTATCCCGCGGCCCTTGCGGCCGTAGACCTTGGTGAGTCCCTCGGTCCGTATCGCCGTGCCCACCGTCTCTCCTCTCTACCCGGCCCCGCCGTTCAGGCGCCGCTTCTCCTCGTCCCAACGCCCGAGCGCGGCGGGCAGCTCCCGCTTCCAGAAGGCGTAGAAGTCCCGCATCTCTTCGAGGTTGCGCCTGGCCTCGGGGTCCTCAGAGTCGAGGATCTTCAGGCCGCGCTCGGCCATCTCCTGGAACACCCCGATCAGGGCCAGCTGCTGCCGCGTCGTCTCCTGCCACGCGTGGGGCTGCATCCGAAAGTAGTCGCGCCGCTCACCCGGCCTGCTCACCCGCCGCACCATCCCCATCTGCACGAGCGTCCGCGTCGCCTGGCTTATAGAGCCCCGGCTGGCCCTGAGCTCCCCCGCCAACTCCTCCGCCGACCGCTCCGGCGGGTCCGCGGTCAACAGCGCCCCCAGCACCCGCCCCAACATGCGCGACCCCCCGGCCCGCTCAAAGAGAAGCCCGAAATCCTCCGCGTAATGCAGATGCGCCTCGTCCATGACCCAACCATACATCTTTCATAGGTTTCAGTCAATACTGAAAATACTGAATCGCGTCTCTATCGCACGGCCACGAACGTGGTCGGTGGCCGGGTCGAGGCGCGCCGCGGCTTGCGCCTCCGCTTTCGGTATGGCGCCGCGCGCTTCTCGGCACGTCCCCTTCGGGGGCTTTCAGCTTTCTTGGTGGGTGGCGCGGATCGGGACGCTGCCCTCTGTCAAGGAAGGTGCCGCCGGAGACGGCGCCACGGGCGACGGCGAGCGGGTCGCCAGAGGTTCTGGCTGAAAGGGAGGCGTCAGCCGCGGCGTGCTCTATCCGCCGAAGAGGCGGGACCAGAAGCCGCGGTTCTTGAGGGCGTTTAGCTCGGCTTCCAGGCGAACGCGGTCTTCGGAGAGGGCTGATTTCTCCTCGGTGAGCCTGGTGTGTTGCTCGACCATGCGGCTGCGGTCCTCTTCGAGCCTCTGCTTCTCTACTTCGAGGGTGGAGATCGTCTTCTCCTGGAGCTCGCGCTGGAACTCGACGAGGTTGAGGCGTTCTATCTCGGACCACAGACGGTCTATCTCCATGCGGGCGGCGTCGCGTTCCTGGCGGACCTCGTCGATCTGGCGGGTCCGCTCTTCGAGGCGGGTCTTGTAGTCCTGGCCCTGTTGGAGGAGGCGTTCGTAGCGCTCGAAGGGGACCGCCGGGAGGCGGGAGCTCGTGGGGGGGTCGTCGCCCATCAACTCGCCCTCGAAGATCTCCTCCTCCGCGGCCTCGGCGCCGAGCTCGCGCGCCAGGTTCAGGACCTCTCCCAGAGAGAGGCCGAGGTCCCCGTTCTCCCCGCGCCCCGCCCGGAGGCGGCCCTCCTGCACGAAGCGTCGCACCCTCTCCGGGGGAACGTCAAGCACCGCCGCCGCCCCGTTAAGCCCGATGCGCTCCTCGCCCGCGTCCATGCGGGGCATTTTACTTGAGAATCAGGCTACGGGCATCGGGTTGCGGGCCTGGGCCTCTATCCCCGATAGGCGGTGCGGGCGTCGCGGTGAAGAGGCCCGGCGGGGGCCTATGCCCGCAGCACCCGGCCGTTCTGGACCTCGATCGGGATCTCCGGCAGCGGGGTCTGGGCCGGGCCGGAGACGACCTCGGCCCCGTTGGCCGGGTCGAAGATCGAGCCGTGGCATGGGCAGGCGAGTTGGGCGTTCTGGTAGGCAACGGTGCAACCCGCGTGGGTGCATACCGCGGAGTAGGCGACGAAGTCCCCGCTGTCCAGGTGGACGAGCACGGCGTCCTTGCCCCCGTCCTTGAACTTCACGGAGCCGCCCGGCGCGACCTCGGACTCCTGCGCGATCGCGGAACCGCCCGCTCCGGACGCTCCGCCCGAGGAGGCGGCCGTCTCCCCCGAAGCGGGGGTGGAGGATGCCGCCGGGGTGCCCGCCCCGCCGCCGGAACCACCATCACCAGAGCCGCCGGAGTTGTCGCCCGAGTTACCGGAGCCCCCGCCGCAGGCCGCGACCGAGGCGGAGGCGGCCCCGACGCCGAGCGCGGCGGCGAGCCGGATAAACGTTTCGCGCGAGATCTTCTCCAAGGCATCCTCCTTTTTGCGGACAGGCACCCGGATATACGCGGCCGGCGCGGTTTTGGTTCTATCCGGGCGCGTCGGCCCTGGAGACGAAGTTGTCGTAGAGGACCGCGGCCAGGATGCCGCCGATTATCGGGCCGATGATGTAGATCAGGGCAAGATCCCAATTGTTCCAGGCCACGATTATCGGGCCGAGGGCGCGGGCCGGGTTCACCGCCGCCCCGGTCGTGGGCCCGGCTATGAATATGGCCGCGGCGAGCGCGAACCCGACGGCTATGGGCGCCACCCCCGCCGGCGCCCGATCGTCGGTCGCGACCGAGATGACCACGAACACGAGGATGAAGGTTACGAAGATCTCGACCAGTATCGCCTGCAAAAATCCCACGCCCGGCCCGGTCGCGGGGGAGGCCAACCCCACCTGGTTGCGGGCCTCCGCCCCGAACGTGATCCAGGTGGCGACGGCGGCGAGGATCGCCCCGAGGAGCTGCGCCCCGATGTAGACCGGAACGAAGTTCCAGGGGAACTTTCTAGTGACGGCGAGGCCCAGGGTGATGGCGGGGTTGAGGTGGGCCCCCGAGATGTGCCCCAGCGCGGCCACCAGGGCGACGAGCACGAGGCCGAAGGCCAGCGGTATGGCGAGCGAGTCGTAGGGCGAGCCCGTTATCGGCCGCTCGAGGACGGCCGCGACCACCACGGCGGTGCCGGTATAGACGAGGATAAAGGTGCCGATAAGCTCCGCCACCGCCGCGGGCAACACGTTCGAGCCGATCTCGCTCCCGTACAGGCCCCTGCCGGACCCGGAACCCGAACGTTGCCTTCCGCCGCTCCTGTGGGCCCCTCCCCGACCGGCCTGGCCGGAGCCGCGTCCGGAGGGGGTCGGCTCGGCCCCCCGCCCACCCGCGAAGGGCTCCTCGCCGAGCGGGCCGTCCTCGCGGCCGTAGCCACGGTCGCGGCGCGTGCCGCCCCCGCGTTGAGGAAAGTCCCAGTTAAGATCGTCTTCCCTTCCACCCCTATCCGACATTCGTGTCTCCCCTCTGCGGCCCGGAAGCCTTCTCGTTGCTCGGTGCGGCGATCCGGCCTACCTACCCGCTTTCCCGTGTTTGTATGTGTGCTCTCCATCCCGCTATCCGCAGGACGCGTATGTAATATAGGAACGGCGTCGAGACAGGAGAGGAGCTGGCCTTGAACAGCATGGTGTTGGTGCGCGTCCTTGTGGGGGTCGTGTGGCTAAACGGGGGCATCGAGAAGCTTCTCAACCCGAGCTTCCCCCGGCAGTTCGCCGACAGCCTCGCGGCCGGCGGCTTCGTCTCGCTGGCGCCCCCGTTCTTCCGGGGTTTCATGCAAAGCACCGTGGTCCCGAACGCGGAGCTCTTCGCGCAGGTGGTGCGGGCCGGGGAGCTGACGCTGGGGCTCGCCCTGATCCTGGGCTTTCTCACCAACCTGGCCGCCGCCGGAAGCATAGTTCTCAGCGTCGCGATCCTGCTCTCCGCGGGCGGCGTGCGGCTGGGCACGGGCCTCGGAGCCCCGGAGTTCGTCACGATAAACGTGCTGGTCGCCCTGATCTCGCTGGTCATCCTCTTCAGCCCCGCCGCCAAACGGCTCTCCGCGGACGCCGGCCTGGCCCGCCGGAGCCCCGGACTCTCCCCCCTGCTCGTGAACCGCAGGGAGAGGGCCTGAGCTTGCGTCTCCCTCCCGGGCGGCATATATTCCGGCCATGCCCTGACGCGCACACCCGCGAGTAGCCAGGCCTCCCCCGGACGGCGCCGTCTTCCGGACACGCCCGCCACGCGAGGAGGCCCCAGCATGAGCTTTCCGTTCATCCCCGAAGGCTTCGCGCGCACCCAGACCTCGCTCCACGGCGAGGCGGGCGTCGCCTGGCTGAAAGGTCTGCCCGCCCTCACTGCCGGGCTCGAGGAGCGCTGGTCCCTCGAGACAAGCCCCCCGTTCTCGAACCTCTCGTACAACTGGGTCGCCCCCGCGGTTCGCGAGGGCGGCACGCCCGCCGTCCTGAAGCTCTCCTTTCCCGGGGATAAGGAGTTTCGGACGGAGGCCGAGGCGCTGAGGCTCTTCGACGGTGGGGGCATCTGCCGCCTGCTGGAGCTGGATCTCGACCGGGGCGCGATGCTGCTTGAGCGCCTGCAACCGGGCACGCCGCTCACCGCCGTCGAGGGCGACGAAGAGGCGACCGCGACGGCCGCGGGCGTAATGAAGAAGCTCTGGCGCCCGGCCCCGAAAAACCACGGCTTCCCCCTCGTCTCCGACTGGGCCAGGGGCTTCGACCGCCTGAGAGCGCGCTTCGACGGGGGAACCGGGCCGATGCCCCCACGGCTCGTCGAGGAGGCAGAGTCGCTCTTTGCAGACCTCCTCGCCTCGCAGGGCGGGCCGCTCCTGCTCCACGGCGACCTCCACCAGGAGAACATCCTGACGGCCGGGCGCGAACCCTGGCTCGCCATAGACCCCAAGGGCGTCGTCGGCGAGGCCGCCTACGACACCGCGGCCCTCCTCCACAACCCTGCCGAAACGCTGGACGCTCCGGACCCTAAAAGGCTCCTCGAACGACGCCTCGACGTGCTCTCCGGGGAGCTCGACCTGGACCGCGCCCGCGTACGCGCGTGGGGCATGGCCCAGGCGGTGCTCGCCGCCTACTGGAGCCTCGAAAGCGGTGGCCGGGTGCGGGGCGAGGCGCTGACCTTCGCCCGCCTGTTGGCGGAGATCCGGGACTGAGGAGGGTCGGTTCGTCAGGGCGCCAGGACCCGCCCCTACGCCGGGGTTGCGGGCCCGCGGCTTGCAAGACCCCGACCCCCGCGATACCGTGGCCTGGACTCTCTACCCCGACTAGGAGAACGCTTGAGCGAACACGAGAGCAACCCACCGATCTCGACCGGCCGCGGCGACGACGGGACGACGACCCTGCTCGGGTCGGGCAGGCTTGGCAAGAGCGACCCGAGAATAGTGGTGCTGGGCGACGTCGACGAGGCGAGCTCGTTTATCGGCCTGGCCCGCGCGGAGGCGGAAGGCGAGCTCAGGGAACTCTTGCTCGGGTTGCAGCGGCTCCTCTACCGCATCATGGGCGACGTGGCGATGCCCAAGGAGGACAACTTTGTAGGGGAAGACGACCTCGCGCTCGTGGACCGGGCGCTCGCGGAGTGGCGGAACAGGACGGAGCTCCCGAAGGAGTTCGTCATCCCCGGTGAATCGCGGCCCGGCGCCCTGCTCGACGCCGCCCGCTCCGTCGTGCGCCGCGCGGAGCGCAGCCTCGTTGCGGCCGGCTACGCGGAGGCGCACCCCTACGCCGTCAGGGTCGTGAACCGCCTCTCCGACCTGCTGTTCGTCGTCGCCCGCAACGCGGACGGCGGCAGGACCCTCTCCAAGGGGTAGCCTTCGCGGTGGCCCCGGAAGGCCGCGGGCACCGGGACGATCCCGGTGCCCGCGGCGTAACCCGATGTCCCTCCCGACCGGGCCGCCTACTCGTCCGTCTCGCCCTCGAAGACCGCGAAAGGCGCGCCCTGCGGGTCGCTGAGGACCGAGATCCTGCCAAACCCCGGCTCCATCGGCCCGGCGAGCACGCGCCCGCCTAGCTCCTCCGTCCGCGCCACGGCCGCGTCGCACGACGGCACCGTGAAGTAGATGAGCCAGAACGACGGCGCGTCGGCGGGCGTTCCGGTGGTCGGCATGATGCCGCCGTTCATCCAGCCGGCGCGGTTCTTGATCGTGGCGTACACCGTCCGGCCGTCCTCGGTTATGGGCTCCGTCTCCCACCCGAAGAGCCCGGAGTAGAAGGCGGCGGCCTCGTCGGGCCGCGCGGACTGGAGCTCGTTCCAGGTCATGCAGCCGGCGTCGTTCACGCGCCCGGCACCCGCATGCCCCCACCCCTCCCAGACGCAGAACACGGCGCCGTCCGGGTCGGAGAACACGGCCATGCGGCCCGCGTCCATCACGTCGAAGGGCTCCTCGAGGACGGTCGCGCCCAGTCGCCTCGCCTCCGCGGTCGCCTCGTCGGCGCTCTCGACGGAGACGTAGTGGTTCCAGTGGCCTGGTTGCTGATCCTGCTCCACCATCGCCGCCACATCGTCTTCCCCGACGTAGCACATCGTGTAGGTCCCGCCGCCCGGGATCTCGTCGTCCCTGAACCCCCAGCCGAGCAGGTCACCGTAGAACGCCTTGGCACCTTCGATGTCGGCCGTCGACAGGTCCGCCCAGCAGAACGTCCCCGGCTCGTAGCGCTTCCTCAAGCCCATCCGTCTCTCCTTTCGCCGCGCTTTCCGAGAGCGGGGCGCCCCGCCTTGAGTCTACCCGGGGACGCCCGTTTCCCAACGCGCAAAAGGCGCGACGCAGCGGCGAATTCCGTTCGCGGGCGCGGCTTCGCGGGTAAGATGTCCCGGTCGCGTCCGGCAGATGGGAGGTTCGAGGTGGCGGTTGATTTCGGGGTGTTCGTGCCGCAGGGCTGGCGAATGGACCTGGTCGGGATAGAGGACCCGTTCGAGCAGTACGAGGCGATGACGCGGGTGGCCAAGGCGGCCGACGGGACAGGGGCCTACGACTCCATCTGGGTCTACGACCACTTCCACACCGTCCCCGAGCCGACAAAGAACACCGTCTTCGAGGCGTGGAGCATAAGCGCGGGCCTCGCCAGGGACACAGATAGGGTCAAGATCGGTCAGATGGTCACCTGCAACGGCTACCGCAACCCGGCGTACCTGGCCAAGGTCGCCTCCACGGTGGACGTGATGAGCAACGGGCGTCTTTTGTGCGGGATCGGGGCCGGCTGGTACGAGCACGAGTGGCTCGCCTACGGCTACGGTTTCCCGGAGGTCCCGGTAAGGATGCGGATGTTCAAGGAGGCCTGCGAGATCATCCACCGCATGTTCACCGAGGACGGCGTCGTCTTCGACGGCGAGTTCTACAAGGTGGACCGCCCCATAAACGAGCCCAAGGGCATAAGCTCGCCGCACCCGCCGATCTGGATCGGGGGCGGAGGCGAGAAGGTCACCCTGAAGCTCGTGGCCCGCTTCGGCGACGCCTGCAACGTCGGCGGCGACATCGACACCCTCAAGCACAAGTTCGAGGTCCTAAAAGGCCACTGCGAGAACGAGAATCGCCCCTACGAAGAGATCACCCGCTCGACCAGCATAAACGCCTACCTGCTAGAACCCGGCGAGAGCCCGGAGGAGGCCACCAAAGAGGCCAGGGGCTCCAAAAGCTACGATGAGTACTCCCAGGAGTTCATGGTCGGCACCGCGGAGGAGATAGTCGAGCGCCTGCAACCGATGGTCGACGCCGGCGTCGACTACTTCATAACCTACCTCCCCCGCGTCGCCCACGAGCCCGAGATGGTCGAGCGCTTCGCGAGGGAGGTCATCCCGAACGTGGGTTAGGCGCTACGTGCGGGGGCGGTTCGCGAACCGCCCCCACGCGCCGGGGCTCAGGCGGGTTTGTCCACCCATTCGGGTTCGGGGGTGATGTTCGGCTCCGGCGTCTTGCCCGGGCCGTCCAGGCCGGTGGAGGTGACGGTCATGAGGGGACGGACGTTCATGTCGTGGTCGCAGAGGACCTGGCAGGAGAGGCGGGCCTGCCCGAGAAGGCCGCGGCTCTGGAGGACTTCGATCTCGGCCTGCGTCATCTTGCCGGGCTCGCCTTCCAGGAACTCTACGCGGCAGGTGGTGCACTTGGCGTAGGCGCCGCAGCGGTGGAGGATGTCCACCCCGGCGTCCTCTTCTATGGCGAGGACCAGGCGCTTGCCCTCCTCGACTTGGAAATCGCCCGCGCCTTCTACTTCGATCCTGGGCAAGGGAGCCCCCCTCCTGGCCGTTAGCCTTCGGCTTTCGTTTTACCGACGCCGCATTGTAGCCCAACGGCGGGTTCCGTACCCTTCCGGGAGACGGTACACTCCCAAAGCCGGGCAACGATGGGCGTCTCCTGGCGTGTCCCCTGGTTGCTGATTGCTGAAAGCTCCCCGGATCGTCTAAACTCTGCTTCTATGAAAGGGGGCCCGTTTGGACCACAGACCGCCATCAATCAAGGTAGACAAGCCTTGGGGGAAGTTCGAGCAGTACACGCACAACCTGCCCTCCACGGTCAAGATCATCACGGTCGCCCCCGGCGGCACGCTCTCGCGCCAGTACCACCACCACCGCGACGAGCTCTGGGTGGTGCTCGACCCGGGGGCGCGGGTGGAGATGGACGGGAAGCGCCTCTCGCCGGGGCCCGGGGAGAAGCTCTACATCCCCCGCGGGACGGTCCACAGGCTGTCGGCGGGGGGGGAGGGGCCGGTGCGGGTGCTAGAGATCTCCTTCGGCGAGTTCGAGGAGGAGGACATCGTGCGCCTCGAAGACGTCTACGGCCGCCCGGTCCAGTGATCCCCGCCCGTTATCCGGTTGGGGGTTAGACGCGGGGGCGGGCGCCGCCCGGAACGTGGGGAGGCCTCGGGAGGACACCAGCCCACAAGGTCGTGCAGAGCCCGGGAGGTCCCGTCCCGTCTCAACCTCCCTATCGGGGGCGCCCTTCTCCCCTTGGCGCTGCTCGTGGTGGCGGCGGTCTTCTTGTGGCGAACCCTGGGCGAAGAAGTGCCGGGCGCGAGCGTCGCCAGGGACTCTATAGACTCCGGCCGCGAGCCGCAGGTCCGGATCACCAACGAACCGGGAGACGTGAGCGTTGAGGGGTCGGGGGATTCCGAGGCGGTCGAGTACGAGGTCACGAGGTACGCCGTAGCCGGGACCCGGCAGCCGCGAGGAGCGCGGCCTCGGAGGTCCCGGTCGAGACGTCGACCGAGGGCCCGACCATGACGCTCGAAACGGACGCCGGCGGGGAGACGGGCGCGGACTACTCGGTAGGGGTCCCGTCAGGCGGCGGCGTCGAGATAGAGTCCGAGGAGGGCGACGTCGAGGTCACGGGGCTCGACGGCGACGTGACGGTGCGCGCCGGGTCCGGTGACGTGACGGTTCGGGGCGTGGTGGGCGACGTTACGGTCGAAGCCGATGAAGGCGACGTCGCCGTGGTCGGCGTCAGGACGGACACGGGAAACGTGGATCTGGCCGTCGAGTCCGGCGACGTCTCGCTGGAGGACCTTATGGTTGGCACCCTGGAGACCACCGTCGAGACGGGGGACGTCAACCTCTCGGGACGCTTCTCGGGGGAGGGCCGCGTCTCCGTCGGCACCGGGGACGTCACGGCCCGCCTGCCCTCCGGCGACGCCACGGATCTTGCCCTGGACACCTTCGTCGGCGGGGTCTCGCGCGAGGCCCCCGGGGAAGACGGCCCGCCCGAAGACCGGGAGGGCGACAGCTAGTGGGCCGGCGCCGCGGCAGGTACGGCGGCTCCCCGGAAGATTTCTGGGGGGCGCTGCGCCGGGTCTGGTTCGCCCCGAGAAATTTCTTTGCCGGGCTCGACCCCGACGCCGGGTTCGTCCGGGCGACCATCTTCGTCTCGATGGTCCTGTACCTCAACCTGGTGCTGGACGCGGCGTTGCAGGCGGCCTGGGTCCGGGAGTTCAACACCGGCCTCCTCTACGCGCTCTTCCTCGGGCTCGTCGTCTCCCTGGTCCTCGCTCCACTCCTCGTCTCGGGCCTGACCGTGCTCGTGCAGGTCGTGCACGCCGGCGGCCCCTCCCGCCACGGCTTTCGCCCCCTCTACCGCCACCTCGCCTACGCGGGCGGCATCGGGATCGTGCTCTGGATCCCCTTCGCCCCCTTCCTTGCTATCCCCTACGGCCTCTACGTCGCGACGACCGCCGTAAAGTCGGCCCTCGACACAAGCTGGCGCCGGGCCGCGGCGGCGGCCCTGATCCCGCTCGGCGCGGTGTTGTTGATCCTGCTCCTCCTGACGGGCCCGTCCGAGGCCTACGAGTTGCTGACGAACCCGCCAGGAAGCTAGGCATCAGCACAGCTCCAGCTTTCGGCTGCCCGCCGTTTAGAGCCAGACTAGGTAGCGCTTTGCGCGGCCATTCGGGTTTCGCGAGGTGTAACGCGCCCAGACGACTCGCTGAAAGCGGAGCCCGTAGGGCGTAGCGTGCTACTACAACGCCAGCGCCGCGAGCAGGGCGGAACCGCGGGGCAGTATCTTTTCGTCGAAGGCGAACTGGGGGGTGTGCAGGCCGGAGACGTCTTCGCCGACGCCGAGCCAGACGAAGGCGCCGGGAACCTTCTGCAAAAAGTACGCGAAGTCTTCCGCGCCCATCGAGGGGTTCGGCAGCTCCAGGACCGGCTTCCCTTCGAAGAGGGAGGCGGCCGTTTCAAGGGCGCGGGCGGCGGCTTCGGCGTCGTTTCTGGTGACGGGGTAGGAGAAGCGGTAGTCGAGGGTCGCGTCGCCGCGCATGCCGCGGGCGACGCCCCGGGCGAGGCCTTCGATCCTCCCTGGCATCTTCCGGCGGAGCTCTTCGTTTAGGGTTCGGACGGTTCCGCCTATGCGGGCCTTCTCGGGGATAATGTTGAAGGCGGTCCCGGCCCCGATCTCCCCGACCGTCAGCACGGCCGGCTCGACCGGGTCCACCTCGCGGGAGACGACGGTTTGCAGAGCGGTGACGACGTGGGCGGCGATGACGACGGCGTCGGCGGAGAGGTGCGGCATCGCGCCGTGACCGCCGGTGCCGCGGACCTCCATCTCGAAGGCGTCGGCGGCGGCCATGATCGGGCCCGCCTTGGTGGCCACGGTCCCGAACGGCAACCCCGGCCACAGGTGCAACGCGAAGATCGAATCCAGGCCCTCGGCCGCGCCCTCCTCGACCATGACCTGCCCCCCTCCCCCGCCCTCCTCGGCGGGCTGGAAGATGAACCTGACGGTCCCGTTCAGCCCACCCCTCATGCCGCAGAGCGCGTGGGCGGCGCCGACGAGCATGCTCGTGTGCCCGTCGTGGCCGCAGGCGTGCATCTTGCCCTCGATCTCGGAGGCGAAGGAGAGGTCCGTCTCTTCCGTGATCGGGAGCGCGTCCATGTCGGCCCTCAAGCCCACCGTCGGCCCCTCGCCCCCGCCCCGCAGGGTCGCGACTATCCCGTTCCGCGCCACGCCGGTTTCGACCTCGAGCGGCAGACCTTCGAGGGCCGCGAGCACCTTACCCGCGGTCTTCTCCGTGTCGAATCCGAGCTCGGGTTCGCGGTGGATGTCCCGTCGCAGGGCGGAGATCTTCTCCCCGTAGTTTTCTTCTATCTCGGATTGCAGCTTGTCGAGCTTCCGGGTGGCGTCCATACGATCTCCTCTCCCGTTCCAAGGGCCGCCCCAACTTACCACAGAGCGCTCAGGCTTCGGGAGACAGGACGGTCGGCTCCCGGGGCAGCTTTTCGGGATCGAAGCGGGGGAGCAGGTCGGCGGCACTCACCTTCTCCCCGGGTTCGGCCAAACCGAGCGAGCGGGCCATCCAGCCCAAAACCTCCCCCGGCCCTTCGCCCACCGCGGCGCGGTCGGCGAGCGTAACGGCGCCGTGGCGTTTGGCGAGGCGTTGGCCGTCCGGTCCCAGCACGAGGGGGACGTGGGCGTAGCGGGGAACCGGCAGGCCGAGCAGCCGGCAGAGCAGGATCTGGCGCGGCGTCGAGTCCACGAGGTCGGCCCCGCGCACGACCTCCCCAATGCCCTGCGCCGCGTCGTCCACAACCACGGCGAGCTGGTAGGAGGGCGCCCCGTCGTTGCGCCGGACGACGAAATCGTCCGGCTCCCCTTCCCGGCGACCCATCAAACGGTCCTCGAAGGATAGCCTCGTGCCCTCGGCCCGTACCCGCAGGGCGGGTGGTCGTCCGGCGGCCTCCCGCTCGGCGCGCCCGGTCCTCGTCAATTCGCGGCAGGTGCCAGGGTATCGGTCGGCGACGGAGATGCCGTGCGGGGCGGAGGCGGCGGCCTGGATCTCCCTTCGCGTGCAGTAACAAGGATAGAGCAAGCCTTCGGCATCGAGTCGTCCGATCGCATCCTCATACAATTCCATTCTCTCCGACTGGCGTACGACCGGACCGTCCCAGTCCAGCCCGATGGCGCGGAGATCGGCGAGTTGGGCTTCCTTTACGCTCGGGCGTACCCGCAAGCGGTCCAGATCCTCCACACGCACCAGGAAGCGCGCGCCCGCAGAGCGGGCGACGAGCCAAGCCAAGAGGGCGGTCCGCAGGTTTCCGACGTGAAGCTGCCCCGTCGGGCTGGGGGCGAAGCGTCCGGTGCAGTCGGACGCCGACATGCCGGCTCTCGATTCTGTCCGTGGCGAGGCCATCGTCCGGAGTTTACCGGAGCCCGCCAACCGTTCCGCCGGTTGCCCCGCCTAATGCTCTACGCGGTCGCCGGGGTCGACGGAGATGGTGTCCTTGCCCCATCCGCCGTAGGCCTCGTCGTTGCCGTTCACGCCATCGCGGGCGCGGATCACATCCGCACGGCCTCCGCCGTAGAGCTGTCGGCACCGAAACCTCCCCGGAGGGAGTCCACACCTGGGCCACCGTAGAGATCGTCCGTCCCGCAATCCAGAAGACCGCCTCCGCGGCCGACCGTACTATGTCGGGGCCGGTGTGAACGAGGTACACGGTGGCCGCGGTAGCCAGTATGGTTTGGATGACGCTCCTGAAGATCGTCGACGCGAGCAACGACACCCCGAGCACGAAGAGCGAGCCCAGCCAGATCAGCGCGGCGGCGGCGAAGATCCTCCCCGCGTTTACCGCTTCGGACGGGTAGCCGTGGGCGTAGGCGGAAAGGAGCATCTCGACGGCCCCAGCCAGTGCGACCGCGAGCAGGCACGCCGCACAGACGGAGTACTTTGTCAGCAGCATCCGGCGCCGGCCCAACGGCCTGGGGAGGAGCAGGTAGATCGAGCCCTGCCCGACCTCCGCAGAGACCAGGACGACGCCGAGCAACCCAGCCAGGGGTATGAGGATGGCGTGGTTGGCGAACCTTTGTATCTCTTCCAATTCCGACCCGGCCGCCTTTGCGGGATACCCCGGCTTCCGCATGTTCTCCAGGTCCTCACGCATCTGCCGCTTGAAGATCTCCGTCTCCGCAGGCCCCTCCGTCGGCGGCAACCTTACCGGCTTCCGGATGTCACGCTCCATCGTCTGTATCCCTTTATCAACGCTCGCCAGGACTTTCTCGTAAAGCCTCGGGGCGATCAACGCGACCGCCAAGAAGACGAGAACCCCGAGGAGGAGCTTCCACCTGGCATCCTGCCACTCTTTGGCTACCGTGCCATCTCCCGTCGTACCGACACCGACACCATGGTCATGTCGCCCATCAGTAGGACCTTCTACGGAAGATCCAGACTGCGGCAAGCAGGGGCAGCGCGGCCGAGGTGAGGCATACGAGAAATTTCGCGGCCGTAAACCCCCCCAGCCCCATGCCTGTATCGCGTAGGTCACCGTAATAGTAGTGGGCCGGCATCCAGTAGCTAAACAGTGTCAAGCGTGTGGCCAGGACACTAAGCTCGCCGGTCGAGGACAGGTACAGGTTGAGAATCGAGATCGGAAGCGCGAAGACGAGCGTCAAAGTCAGCGCGAAGGCTACCACGCTCGCCAGCACGCTCCGGAAGATCACGGAAACCAGCAGCGCGGTCCCTAGCACGAAGAGCATCCCGAGCCAAAGCACGAATACCGAGAGCACGGCTTCCAAGAGTCGTAGCTGTCCAAGGGGATATCCGCGTACCGCGGCAACACAGATGAGGAGGACCTTGCCCAACACCGCAGCGGCCAGCAGAGTTCCCGCAGCGACTTGCCCAACACCGCAACGGCCAGCAGAGTTCCCGCAGCGACCGAGTATCTTGCGAGCAACAGACGGGTGCGACTCACCGGCCTCGAGAGGAGTTGCAGCAGGGTACCGTTGTTCGCCTCCCCAGATACTGAGGCCACCCCCAGGAAACCTGCGAGCGGCATCAAGACTACTAAGCCACCCAGGTAATAGAGGTCGCTCAAGTCCCGCAACGCGTTCTCTACGGGGTCCCCTCCCGGTATCCGCTTGGCTTCTTCGACAAACTCCTGGTAAGGAGAGAGTAGGAAAACAAGCAATACGACCGGCACGCTCGCAACTAGAACCTTCCACCGCGCGTCGTGCCACTCCTTAGCGATCATCCTCGTCCTCCACGTACGCTACGAAGATGTCTTCGAGGTTCATGCCCGTCGAGTCCACGTCGATGACGTCGTGGGAGCGGTCCCGAAGAATCTGCTCCACGGCCTTCACCTCGCCTCGCATCCGCGGTTTTATTCCCCGGCCTTCCCGCTCGACCTCCTGCACGTCGGGCAGGGACTGGAGGCTTCGCACTTCCTCCTCGGGCGGCGTCTCGGCGTAGACGACGCGGAAGACGCGATGGGAGACACGCATGTCGTCAAGGTCGCCGCTCACCAGCAGTTTTCCGCCCTTGATAATGCCGACGGTGTCGGCGACGGCCTCTATGTCGGAGAGGAGGTGGGTGGAGAAGAAGACGGTGCGGCCTTCGGCGGCGACCTCGCCGACGAGTACCTTGAGGAAGGCGCGGCGGGCGACGGGGTCGAGGCCCGAGGTGGGCTCGTCGAGCACGAGCAACTCCGGGTTGCTGCCGAGCGCGAGACAGAGCTGGAGCTGGGCCTTCTGGCCTTTGGGGAGCTTGCGGATCTTGGCCCCCCCGGGGAGGCCGAAGACGCCTATGTAGCGGTCGACGAGCCCCTGGTCCCAGGCACGGCTGAGGTCGCGGCAGAGGCGGCAGATCCTGGGCACGGTCATCCCCTCGTAGAGGCTGTTGACCTCGCTGGCGAACCCGACCCGCGCCCGCACCTCCAGGCTCTCGTCCACGATGTCGTACCCGAGCACCTTCGCGCTGCCGCCGTTGGGCTTTCGGAAACCCATCAGGGTCTTTATGGTGCTCGTCTTGCCTGCGCCGTTGGGCCCGAGGAAACCGTAGACGGAACCGCGCGGCACGGTCATGCTCAGGCCGTCCACCGCCCGTTTGCGTCCGTAGTCAACGACCAGATCTTCCACCCGTATCGCGGCACCCTCCTCCGGCACCGAAACCGCCTTCCCGGCCCGCGTGTCCGCCATCATCCTTCCGCCCCTCTCTCCCTCGGTATGCGCTCGAACTCGGAATCCAGGCCTTCCCAGAGATCGTCCTCGGTTATGCCGAGCGCCGCCGCGTCGCGCACGAGCAACCTCAGACGCTCGAAGATCGCCCGTCTTTTGCCCTCCCGCGCCACCTCCGCGACCCCCTCGGCAACGACCGTCCCCACCCCGGGCCTGCTCTCCACGAGCCCCTCCCTCTGCAACTCGTTGTAGGCCTTGACGATGGTGTTCGGCGCGATGGCTAGCTCCTCCGCAAGCCCCCGCACCGTCGGCAACTTCTCGCCAGGCCCCAACCCACCAACCTCCACCGCGTGCCGCACCTGAGACACCAGCTGAACGTAGATCGGAACCCCACTCCGCGAGTCTATGTCGATCCAAACCGCTACCCTTATCACCCCTGCCTGTATCATTGTAGTATATTTATGACATAATGGTACACATACGTACCGTACGGGTCAAGGGGGCAGGACAGAAGATGATCCGTTGCTTTATTCGACCTTCGGGGGCGCGCTCGCCCCCGGCACGATCCTGCCGGAGATCTTTCTTCAACGCCTTCCGGCACGAACACCGGCGTAAGGAACTCCCTCAAGACAAGGTGGAGCAAGGCTGGGATCTACTCTTCGAGCTGCCGCTGGCACTCTACGCCCCCGAGAACCTGATGCCCCGCGCCGTCGAGATCACCTCGGAGACCGGCGCCATCTTCTACGATGCCCTTTTCGTTTCGCTCGTCGAAGAGACGTCGGTACTTTCGTCGTTACAACCGACGACCGGCTGCTGAGGGCCATCCGTGGCACCGCCTACGCAGAACTAGCCAAGCAACTCCCGATGGTCGACAGTCTGACAGCATGGAGCCGATTACTACAAGCAATGGCACGCAAATTGGTGTGTGCCGGCCATACCCTTGCGCGGCGAGGACCGTTGGACCCGCCGGTTAAACTCACACCCAATTCTTCGCGTTCGTCGGTGGTGAGCCTTCCCGCTTTTCGGCGTCGACGGCGGTCTGCTTGACTCGATTTCTCGGGGGCTCGGCTGCACGAGATCTCGTGCAGCCTCCAAGGAGGCGGGCCCCCCCGAAGAGCGGACCATCTGGACGCCCTCCCGGCAGAACTCCGGCAGTATGGTGGCTTGATTTCGGTGGCCCTTCTCCTCTCCGCGGACGGATAAGTCTCCTCCCGACTATCGACGTGAAGCAAGCCCAGACCACTGTGGTGGGCTGCGATCTACCCCACGAGCTGCGCGATACGGTCGATCTGGTCGGTCTCCGTACTCCAGGTGAAGAACACCACCTCGTCTGTGCCGATCTGCTCCAACGCGCGCATGATTTCGGAGAGTTGCCGCTCGGTGGTGAGCAGTGTTGCGGACTTGATCTCGTCAAAGGGCGGCGTTATGGCGTAGTAGTCGAGAACGTTCTTGCGTCCCTGCCCCACGTTTTGGGTCTCGAGTGCGATGTCCATCTGGGCAATGAGACGAGGTTTTTCGACTCTGCCGGCTTCTAGCCAGCTCTGTTCGATGCTACGGAACATACCGTCTACCTGTTCGACGTCGTTTGTCGCCGTGATGAAACCGTCGGCGCAGCGAGCTGCCCGACGGAACGCGCGCGGTACGAAACCGCCGAGGACCACTTCTGGTCCGCCTTCTTGGATCGGGAGAGGCCCGACGGGGCCTGCCGCGTCGGGGCCCGACGCTCGTCCGGCCCAGATGCTCTTCATGTGGTTCATCTGCTCTTCGAGACGATCGCCACGGCGCTGGTACGGTATCCCTGCGGCGACGTAGTCGTTTTCCCTCCCCCCGGTGCCCAACCCGAGGGTCAGCCGTCCGTTGGAGAGGACGTCTAACGTGGCGCATTGCTTGGCGAGGACTGCGCTGTTGCGTATGGGGGAGATCAGGACCTCCGTCATCAGGCGAACGCGCGAAGAAACGGCCGCCGCCGAACTCAAAGCTACCAACGGCTCGAGATTCGGGTAGACCACGCGGTCGAGGATGGACAGGATCGAGAACGGACCGGCATCCACGCGCCTAACCCATTCCAGCAAATGCTCCGACGACTCCGTGGTCGGCGGAATGCTTATCCCTACGTTCACAGTTGTTTCTCCCTTCTTCTTACCTACTTTGACGGGCTCAACGGGAACCTACTCCTCGTTCTTGGGACCGTCCCCCGAAGCCGCATGGTCCTCGGGTCGGTGTGTTGCAGCCGCACCGACGCTCCCTCGCTGCGTTCCGACATCTCTTCTTCTCGTTGGTTCTTTTCACGCCCTTCCGATTCGTGCGCCCTTGGAAAGTACCCTCGGGGCGTGACCGGGGCGTGACCGGGGCGTGACAAGAGCGGTCAAAGGGCGGAGGTCGTGGTAACCGAACAGGGGTTGGTACGTTGGAGGGGGAGGTAGTTGCGTGAGGGAAGGTCAGGCTCGGGGTAGAGGCCGCGGGTCAGCCAACTGCGGCCACGACAACTTGGCTCTGAATAGCCGGCAGCTTGGGGGGTCCGACCTTATCGAGTACGCGGAGCAGACGAGCTGCGAGAGCCAGAGGGTGCGCCGGTAGCGGCAGGCCGAAGGTCGTAGCGGGGCCTCCACGTTGGTAGGCCCCGAGCTTTGCCCGGGGATCCGCAGCGTCCTGCCGCACCGTAACCCTGAAGCTCCTGGCGCTGGTGAACACGGGGTGCTAGGGGTAGGCCGGTGGACGTTATCTTCACCGTGGCGTGGGCACGCGCTTCCGGCGCCTGGCGAAGGACTAAGAGCGCCTACCCTAGACCGTGGCGAGAGGCTGCGCTCCGTCGCCTTCGCTTCCTTGATCGAGCGATCGCCGCGCTCGGGGCGAGTCCACAACATGCTCTAGGGGGCAGATCTCGTGTCTCGGTTCGGTATTGGGGCGGTCGTGGCGACTCTCCCAGCCACGACCGCCCGGAGGCGTTAGCCCAGGAAGTCGAGGAGGGCGCGGTTGAACTGCTCGGGGTGGGTGGCGTTGATGCCGTGGGGACCGCCCTCGATCAGCACCAGGGAGCTGCCCTCGATCGCCTCGTGCGAGCGCTTGCCGCTGACCTCGAAAGGGACGATCGCGTCGGAGTCGCCGTGGATGACGAGCGTCGGCACGGTGATCCCGGCGACGTCGCCGCGGAAGTCGGTGCGCCCGAACGCGGTGATGCAGTCCAACGTCCCCTTCGGCGAGGCGAAGGCCGCGATCTCGCGGTTGTAGAGCCGGAAGGGCTCGCTGACCGGGTCGGACCTGTCACCCGCGGCGAAGAAGGTGGTGGTGAACTCGTCGAGGAACCCGATCCGGTCACTACGCACCCCGTCCTGGAACTGCTGGATCGTCGCGTCGTCCAGCCCGCCTTCGGGGTTGTCTTCGCTCTTGTAGAGGTAAGGCGGCACGGCGGCCGCCAGCACGGCCTTCGACACGCGCCCGGTGCCGTACTTGCCGATGTAGCGGACGACCTCGCCGCCGCCCATCGAGAACCCGACCAGCGTAACGTCGTTTAGATCGAGGTGGTCAAGCAGCGCGTCGAGGTCCGCGGCGAAGGTATCGTAGTCATACCCGGTCCACGGCTGGGAGGACCGGCCGAAACCGCGGCGGTCGTAAGTAACGACGCGGTGGCCGGCGTCGACGAGCGCCGGCACCTGGTTCTCCCAGGACCTGCCGCTCAACGGCCACCCGTGGATCAGGACGACCGGGCTCCCGGAGCCGTGATCCTCGTAGTACAACTCGACCGGCGCGCCGTTCTCGTTCCCGACCTGCACAAACGCCATAGCGAAGCCTCCTTGCTCCCGTAATGGGCTAGCTGACAGGGCAGAATATATACCCCTGTTTCGTATAAGCACCGTTTGCCCTGCGAAAAGGCTCCCAGATCCTTCCGGGCTTCCGTCGGGCTCCCTCCGGCAGCGTGGCATCCGTGGGTCGCGGGTTTTGCGTCTCGGTTTGGCGAGGCGGAGGGGATGGGTTTGCGGGGATCCTATGGGATCCAGACGCGGGCCGGGGGGTTTTTCGGGATGGAGGTGAGGACGACGCGTTTGGTGCCGAAGCGCCAGAGCTCGCGGGAGATCACGGAGGCGTCGGACATGGTGCGGCCGGGTTCGACGCCGGTGATAAGGGCGGCGGCCCGGGCCGCGGCGGGGACGTTCGCGAGGGAGCCCTGCACGAGGGCGCGGGCGAAGGCGCGGGCGGTTATGCTCTGCCCGGCGCCGACGCCGGTGAGTTCTGAGAAGAGGGCGGGGCGGTGGACGTGCTCTTCGTCCACCGTGGAGCCGAGGGCGTCCACGTTGCCGACGGCGACGACGAGCGTCGAGGCTTCGGGGAGGGCGGGCTCGTGGCCGGCGGTGCCCTTGAGGGGGCGCTGGCGCGAGCCGTCGGCCTCCACCAGAAGCACGTCCGCGAGCGGGGCGAGGTCTGAGACGATCCCGGGCGCGACGCCGCCCACCCTGCCCTTGGAGATCATGGCGCTACCGGCCGCCACGCGCGCGTTTCCCTCGGAGAACGCGGCCTCTACCTTTGCGCGCAGTTCGTCCGCGTCTTCCGAAGTTACGAGAGACCCTACCCGTTGCGCCTCGCCGAGGGACATCTTGGTTGTCGGGACCGTGAGGACCGTCATGCCGGCCTCGGCGAGTTCCCCCGCGACGTGCAGGATCGCCCCGGACTTGCCCCCCGCCCCGGCGAAGGCGACCACGTCCCCAGCGGAGATGCCCAGTGCCGCGTGCAACTTCAAGAACCGCCCCAACCCCCGCGGACCGCGGGTTCCCCTTGTACAACTCCATCCATATTACATCAGAAGAAAGGTTTGGCGCTTTATGTCATATTAGCTACTATAGATTTGGTGTAGGATGTAAGGGTCTAGTCTCCCTCGAAAGGCGCGGGGATTACGGGTCGGGGGGCCGGGGTAACAAAGGCGAAAGCCTGACGACTTTACAGGACCAAGAAGGGAGCGCCGGGATGGAAGGGCGAGAACGGGTCGTGGAGTTCGGCCGGGAGTTGCGGGAGGGTCCCGAGCCGTCGGATCGGAGCATCAAAGAGATAGTGGACGTCCTGAGGCCGCAGCTCCAGGAGCTGGTCGCCAAGCAGACCGAGCTCGCGAAGACCGAGCTGGCGCCTGTTGGGAAGCGGGCCGGGCTCGCGGCGGGGCTGCTCGCGGCTGCGGCCGTGTTCATGCTCGTGTTCCTCATAATGTTCTCGCTAACCGGGATCTATCTCCTGAACCTGTTCCTCGCGATATGGCTCGCGGCCCTGATCGTCTCTGTTATATTGCTCATAGTTGGCGGGATACTCGCCGGGGCGGGCGCGAGCATCTTGAGGAATCTCGATCCCAAGCCCCACAGGACCATCCGTACCCTCCAGCAGAACGTCAACTGGCTCAAGGGGCAGATAAGCCGATGAACGAGATACCGGAGCGCATAGAGCGGGAGATGTTCGAGATCCGGAGCCGCATGGCCCCGGACGTGCAGGACCTCAAGCAGCACACCAGCCCCAAGGTCGTGGGAGAGCGGGTCAAGCAGACGATCCGGCAGCGCATCAGTGGCGTCGTAAACCGCCTCAAGTCCAACCTGAGGTCCGGCCAGCAAAGCCTCGTCGACTCGACCAAGCGCCAGGTCGACTCGGCGCGGGAGGCAGGACGCAAGCGGGACCCTTCCGCCTTTACCGACGCCGTGAAGAGCGACCCCAAGCCGCTCGCCATCCTCGCCATCGCGCTCGCCGTCACGCTGCTGATGGTCCGTAAGGTGACCAACGGCTCGGATTAGGGGGGATCTCCCCCCGGATTCCACGCCCGTTTTCGGCGCGATGCGGGCCGCCCTGCGCACGCCTTGACCCACGCCCACTTCCAGCCCGTCGGCGGCGCCGCCGGCGACATGACCCTCGCTGGCCTCATAGCGGCCGGGGCACCACCCGGGGAGATCACGGCCTCACTCCGCCGCCTGAACGTCCCCTTCGAGCTCTCGACGGAGAACACCGAAGTAAACGGCGTCGGGGCGCTTCGGGTCTCGGTCCGTAGCCCGGAAGAGCACGCCCACCGCAACTTCGCGGATATCCGCGCGCTCGTGGAGGGGGCGGACCTGCCGGAGGGGGCAACCAGGCGCTCCATCGAGGCGTTCCGCCGGCTGGCGGTCGCGGAGGGCGCGGTGCACGGCGTCGGCCCGGATGAGGTTACGTTCCACGAGGTCGGGGCCGTGGACTCCATCGTCGACATGGTCGGAAGCTGCCTCGCCCTCGATCTCCTCGACGTCTCCTCCGTGACCTGCGGCCCGCTGCCGATGGGCACCGGCGTCGTCCGGGCCGCCCACGGCCCCCTCCCCGTCCCCGGGCCAGCCACGCTGGAGGTCCTCAAGGGGTCGAAAGTCCGCTGGACTGAGGAGCCGCGCGAGACGACGACCCCCACAGGCGCGGCCCTCATGAGCGCCTTCACCGGCGGCCTCTTCACGGACGCGGCCCCCCCGATGACCCTCCTCTCCGTCGGGTACGGGGCCGGCCGGGCGCTCCTGCAAAACGCCCCCAACCTGCTCCGCGCCGTGATCGGCGAGCTGGAAGGTCCCGCCGGGGATCTGGACCTTCTCGAAGCGAACGTGGACGACGCCCCCGGCGAGATCCTCGCCTCCGCAACGGAGAAGCTTCTCGCCGCCGGCGCGCTGGACGCCTGGCTGGAGCCCATAGTCATGAAGCGAGGACGCGGCGCGTACAAGATCTGCGCCCTCGTCAAAAGCGCCGCCAGGGCCCCCCTGTCCCGGCTCCTGATGCGCGAGACCGGCACTTTAGGCGTCCGCCACCGCGGCATCGGCCGCACCGTGGCAGAGCGCCGTCACGACACCGTAGATCTCCCCTACGGCAAATGCCGCCTGAAAATAGGAAGCCTGGACGGCCAGGATTTCGTCGTCTCCCCGGAGTTCGTCGATGCCTCCCGCCTATCCACCGAGACCGGCCTGCCACTACCCCAGATCTACGCCGAAGTAAGGGCCGCCCACGCGGCCGGCCCCCAGCCAGGACGCCAGTAGCCGTACCTCAAGGACCAAGGACGACGCCCGTCGTCCCCACGACCACCCCCAGACCCCGGGCCGGCGCGGCCCCGTCGACCCGAAAGCGGCCGACCACCGCTTAAAGGCGCAGAGCGCCTTGCCGACAGCTACAACGACGACACGTTGGTCGCCTGCGGGCCCTTCCTGCCCTCGGAGGGCTCGTAGGAGACTTTGGACCCTTCCTCCAGGCTCTTGAAGCCACTCCCCGCTATGCCCGAGTAGTGGACGAAGAGGTCCTCGCCACCGTCGTCCGGGGAGATAAACCCGTACCCTTTTTCGTCGTTAAACCACTTCACCGTTCCCTGGGCCATGACGCCCACCTTTCTCTTATCGGCCCGATGCGCTTCGGGCACCCTTACAACCTCCGCGGCGAAATCTAGTACAAAACGGCACCGCGTGCACGCGTTCGGGCAGTCTCGTCAGCCGGGAAAGTCCGCATCTAGCAGGGCGGCGCGGTCCTTGCGCACCTCGAAGACGCCGGCCTCTCTGAAGTCTCTCCTCGAAAGCCCGTGCCCACGCCTGCGTATGCGGATGATTCGTGTCCATAAGTTTTCCGTCCACGTCGAGGACCACGGTCCTGGCCCTGATCTCTCCTCTCGTGCCTTAGAATGTGTGTATGGAAGAGTTCAGAGAGAACCCCCGGAACGCCCCGAGATCAAACGAGAACCCCGGCTTCGTCGCCCTGGGTGAAGGCGCCGCCGTCGTCGAACGCCCCGGCAGGGGGCTCCTGCGTCTCACAGGCAAAGACCCGGTGGGGATGCTGAACGCCACCCTCACCAACAGCGTGCCGGCGCACCCCGGAAGGGGCGCCTATGCCCTGCTCCTGAACCCCAAAGGACGCGTGCAGGCGGACCTGCGCGTCCTGAAGAACGGCGAGTACGTCCTCGTGGACACCGAGCCCGAAGGCTCCGCCGCGGCGCGCGAGATCCTGGGCCGCTACGCCCCGTTCTCCCGCGTCAAGCTCGAAGACCTCTCCGAAACCTGGGCCGCGCTCGGCCTCTACGGACCCCGCGCCAACGAGCTGCTCGAAGGTCTCGCCCTGGACGGGCACCAGACGGCGGAGGTGGAGATCGGCGGCGAGACGCTCCTCGCAGCGGGCGTGGCCGCGCCGGTCCCCGGCCACGACCTCTTCGGCCCTCTGGAGGCGATGGCCCGCGCACGGGAGAACCTCCTAGAACGCGGGGCGGTCGCCGCCGGCCCCGACGCCCACGAGACGGCCCGCGTCCGGGCCGGCGTCCCCCGCTTCGGTGCGGACCTCACGCCGGAGAACTTCCCCGGCGAGGCCGGCGTCCTCGACCGGGCCGTGGACTTCACCAAGGGCTGCTACCCGGGCCAGGAGACCGTCGCCAGGATGCGCTACCGCGGCCACCCAAACAAAACCCTGCACAGGATCTCCCACGCAGGCGAACGCCTCGCGCCGGGCACCCCCATCCTCCAGGGCGAGAAAAACGTCGGCGCGGTAACCAGCGTCGCCCCGTTGCCCGTAGACGGCGAGAACCTAGCCCTCTGCTACCTCTCGCGCAACGCGGACCTCGACGCCCCCCTCGTCGCCGGAGACGGGCGCGTCGAAGTAATCGGCGCGGTCTCGTGAAACCACCCGAAGACTGCGAAAACATCGAGGACGTACGCGGGGCAATAGACGACCTGGACGGGGAGATCCTGCGCCTCCTCGGCAGGCGCGCCCGGTACGTCGCCGCCGCGGCCCGCTTCAAGACGGACGGGGAAAGCGTCCGCGCCCCCGAACGGCAGAAGGCCATGCTCGCCCGACGCCGGGATTGGGCCGAAAGGGAAGGCCTCGACCCGGACTTCGTCGAAGGGCTCTACAGAGACATCGTCTCCCACTTCATCACCCGCGAGATGGAGCGCTGGCAAGAGGACCGAGCCTAACGCCGCTTTAATGGGAATCGCTCCCAATAACGGCCACCCCACGCGGTTTTTGCGTGTTACAAGCGGGCAGGGACAGCGTGGGCTGACAACGGGTCGCAAGAAGCGTTTGGCGGCTGTGATCGAGGCCACGAATCCCAGATGTGGAGCACGGTTTGAGAGATTCCAGGAAAAGTTATTGGTTGTGATGCGTTTACGTTGTTGGGGTAGGGGGCCTGTGGTTAAATGGGGCTTGTAGTAGCAAAGTTTCCACAGGTGGATTGGCGGGTTCGATGCTAAAGATAGACAACTTGCACGTCGAGATCGAGGGCGGCGAGATCTTGAAGGGCCTCGGCCTCGAGGTGGGCAAGGGCGAGATACACGCGATCATGGGCCCGAACGGGTCGGGCAAGAGCACGCTTTCGAACGTGCTGATGGGCCATCCCCGTTACGACGTTACGGACGGCACGATCGAGTTCATGGGCGAAGACGTGATGGAGCTCGAGGCCGACGAGCGGGCGAGGCTTGGCATGTTCCTCGCGTTCCAGTACCCGAGCGAGGTTCCGGGCGTCTCCGTGGCGAACTTCCTGAGGACGGCCGTCAACTCCGTGCGCGAGAAAGAGCTCGCGCCGATGGAGATGTACCGGCTCATCCAGGAAAAGATGAAGATCATGCAGATGGATCCCAAGTTCGCCGAGAGGTACCTGAACGAGGGGTTCAGCGGCGGCGAGAAGAAGCGCAACGAGATCCTGCAGATGCTCATGCTCGAGCCGAAGCTCGCCATCATGGACGAGACGGACTCGGGGTTGGACATCGACGCGCTCCAGGTCGTCTCCAAGGGTGTGAACGAGCTCAGGGGGCCGGAGTTCAGTGCGGTCATCATCACGCACTACCAGAGGATCCTGCGCTACATCGAGCCCGACCACGTCCACGTCATGCTAGACGGTAGAATAGTGACGAGCGGCGGCAAGGACCTCGCGCTTCAGCTCGAGGACAAGGGCTACGACTGGGTACGCCAGGAGTTCGGCTCCGCGGCGCAGAGCTAGGGAAGGGACCCGATATGCCAGAAGACAAGAGCATCCAGGAGCTTGGGCTCGACGAGTACAAGTTCGGATTTCACGACCCCGAGGACTACTTCTTCAAGACCCCGAGGAAGGGCATAGACCCCGAGATCGTCGCCATGATCTCCAAGCACAAGAACGAGCCGGAGTGGATGCTCGAGTACCGCCTCAAGGCGCTCGAGTCGTTCCTCTCGAAGCCGACCCCGCAGTGGGGCGGCGACCTCTCCGATCTTGACTTCGAGGAGATCTACTACTACATCCGCCCGATGGAGAACCAGGGCCGCTCCTGGGACGACGTCCCCGACGACATCAAGAACACCTTCGAGAAGCTCGGGATACCCCAGGCCGAGCGCGAGTCGCTCGCCGGCGTGGGCGCCCAGTACGAGTCCGAGGTCGTCTACCACTCCCTGAAGGAGGAGTGGGAGAAGAGCGGCGTCGTCTTTATGGACATGGACTCGGGGCTGCGCGAGCACGAGGACCTCGTGCGCGAGTACTTCGGGACCATCATCCCGGCCGACGACAACAAGTTCTCGGCGCTCAACTCGGCGGTCTGGTCCGGCGGCTCGTTCGTGTACGTCCCGCCCGGGGTCCACATCGACATCCCGCTGCAGGCGTACTTCCGCATCAACGCGGAGAACATGGGCCAGTTCGAGCGGACGCTCATCATCGCCGACGAGGGCTCCTACGTTCACTACATCGAGGGCTGCACGGCGCCCACGTACACCACGAACTCGCTCCACTCCGCGGTCGTCGAGCTCATCGCCAAGCCGAACGCGCGCATCAGGTACTCGACCATCCAGAACTGGTCGCACAACACCTACAACCTGGTGACCAAGCGGGCGGTCGCCGAGGAGAACGCCACCGTCGAGTGGGTCGACGGCAACCTCGGCTCCAAGCTCACCATGAAGTACCCGGCGGTCTACCTGACCGGCGAGGGTGCGCGCGGTGAGATCCTGTCTGTGGCTTACGCCGGCGACGGCCAGCACCAGGACGCGGGCGGCAAGGTAGTTCACGCAGCCCCCAACACCTCCAGCCTCATCACCTCCAAGTCCATCTCGAGGGGTACGGGCAGGAGCACGTACCGCGGGCTTCTCAAGGTGCACGAGGGCGCGGTCGGCGCCAAGAGCAGGGTCGAGTGCGACGCGCTGCTCCTGGACGAGAACGCGCGGACGGACACGTACCCGTACATCGAGATCGAGGAGAAGAAGGTCAACACCGAGCACGAGGCCACGGTCTCCAAGGTCGGCGAGGACCAGCTCTTCTACCTCATGAGCCGCGGGCTCTCGGAGGAGGCGGCGATGGCGATGGTGGTCAACGGCTTTATCGAGCCTATCGCCAAGGAGCTTCCGCTGGAGTACGCGATCGAGCTTAACCGCCTGATCCAGCTCGAGATGGAAGGGTCGGTCGGTTAGGCACCGCCGCACGTAGAGACAAAATGTTCGGGGCGGACTCCTCTGCGGGTCCGCCCCGTTTTTCGGACACGGAAGAGGCAGGTCGTATGCAGCAGAAGGAAGCGCCGGAAGTTCTGAAGTCCAGGGGCATCACCGAAGAGACGGTGAAGGCCCTCTCCTCGTACAAGGACGAGCCGGGGTGGCTCGCGGAGAAGCGTCTGCAGGCGTGGCGGGCGTTCGAGGCGCTGCCGATGCCCACCCTTCGCGACGAGGCGTGGCGCTACACGGACATCTCCGACGTGCGCATCGAGGACTTCCTCCCCTACGCCCCGAGCCCGGACGCCGAGAGCGAGGGCGACCTGCCAGACGCCGTCCAGAGGCTCATAAAGGAGGGCGAGGAGAACTCGGCCCTGCTCGTGCAGCACAACTCCGAGACGGCTTACAGCCGCGTGGACGACGAGGTGAGCCGCAAGGGTGTGGTCTTTACCGATCTGCACACGGCGCTGCGGGAGCACGAGGATGTTGTCAGGGAGAAGCTCTTCGGGCTCGTGCCGGAGGACTACGACAAGTTCGCGGCGCTCTGCGCGGCGGGTTTTGCGGGCGGGTCTTTCCTGTACGTGCCGCGGGGGGTTGACGTGGAGGTGCCGATCCAGAGCTACAGGTGGCTGGACGTGGTCGGCTCGATCATGCCGCGCACCCTCGTCGTGGTCGAGGAGGGCGCTTCGGTCACGTACATCGACGAGTACGCGAGCGCGACCGCCGAGGACCCGGCTTTCTCCAACGGGGCCGTCGAACTCTACGTCGGCGAGGGGGCGAACCTGCGCTACGTCTCGCTGCAGAACTGGGAGCGCAACGTGCTCCACTTCAACACCATCCGTAGTCAGGCCGGCAAGGACTCGACCATCAACAGCCTCGTCGTGGCGCTCGGCTCCCAGCTTAGTCGTACGAACGTCGAGGCTGGCCTGACGGCCCCGGGGAGCGACTCGGAGATGCTCGGCCTGTACTTCGCCGACCAGAACCAGGTCCTCGACCACCACACCCTCCAGGACCACATCTCGCCTAACGCCCACTCGGACCTGCTGTACAAGGGCGCGCTTCGCGACGAGTCCGTGGCCGTGTTCTCCGGGCTCATCCGGGTCGAGCCGGGGGCGCAGAAGACGGACGCGTACCAGACGAACAGGAACCTCATCCTCGGGACCGACGACGCGTTCGCGGTCTCGTTGCCGAACCTGGAGATCATGGCCGACGACGTGAAGTGCTCCCACGGCTCGACGACCGGTCAGGTGGACGACGTTGAGCTCTTCTACCTTATGAGCCGCGGCATCCCGCGCGCGGAGGCCGAGAAGCTCGTCGTGTTCGGGTTCTTCGGCGAGGTGACGAGCCGCATCCCGCTCAGGGGCCTCAAGGAGAAGTTGGACCGCGCCATAGAGGGCAAGATCGGGCTCGGCTTCGAGGAGCGGGTCGCCTAGAGATGCCGGAGTTCCACAAGGTCGCCTCCACCGACGAGGTCGCCCCCGGCACGGTAAAGCAGTACCGGGTCGAGGACCGTCCCGTCGCCCTGTGCAACGTGGACGGCGAGTTTCACGCCTTCGAGGACGTCTGCACCCACGCCTTCGCCTACCTGAGCGAGGGCGGGATGGAGGGGGACAGGATCAAGTGCCCCCTCCACGGCGCCCTCTTCGACGTCAGGTCCGGCCAGCCAAAAAGCCTCCCCGCCGTAAAGCCCGTGCCGAAGCACGAGGTCAAGGTCGAGGACGGCAACGTCTACGTCGCCATGAACCCCAAGCGCGTCAAGGTGGGTGGCCGGAGGCGCCCGTGAGGCGGGTCCTGATCCTGGCCGCGGTTCTCGCCGTGGCCGCGGCTTCGGTTTCCTGCGCCGAGATAGAACAGGCCCTCAACGAGAGCGGGTCGACCGCGGGCGGAAAGGCCCTCAAGAAGCTGGAGGTCGCGCCCCCCGGCTCCATGGCCGGGTACGACCGCGAGGACTTCCCGCACTGGTCGGACGCGCAGGAGTTCGGGTGGAACGTGTCGGACGGCGCCTGCGACGTCAGGGAAGCGGCCTTGATCCGGGACGGCGAGGACGTTGTCGTAGGCGAGGGTTGCGACGTCGGGTCCGGCCGCTGGCTCGACCCCTACACCAAACGCACCTACACCGTTCCCCTCGACATAGACATAGACCACCTCGTCCCCCTGGCGAACGCCTACAGGAGCGGGGCCTCCGAGTGGGACGGGGCCGGGCGCGAGCGCTACGCCAACGACCCGGACAACCTCCTCTCCGTCGAGGACAACGCCAACCAGCAGAAGGGCGACAAGGGCCCCGAGGCCTGGAAGCCGCCGAACCGGGCCATCTGGTGCTCGTACGCGAGGCGTTGGATAGGCGTCAAATCCGACTACGCCCTGACGGTCAAACCCCAAGAAAAGGCGGCCCTCAGAGAGATGCTCGCGACCTGCGAGAAGAGATGACGGGCCCCCCCACCGCAGACAAGTTCCGGTCGACTTTCACCTCCACCACCGGCGGCGTGATGACCGAAGAGGCGGGCGCCGTCACAGGAGAGCTGGATCTCGCGTGCCGGCCCGAAGTAGACGGGTTGCGCGTCGAGGTCCGCTACGCCGGCGCGGACGAGTGGTACACGGTTTCGGGCAGCCCGGTTCGGATCCAGGGCAGCCCCGGCGATGCGCCGGGACATATCTTGCGGCACCTGAGCACGCCGGGTCCCGTTGTCGACGGGAACGAGAAGGCCGTGACGCTGGAAGGGTTCGCCGGGCCCTGAGACTACGGCTCGTCGGATACCCGCACGAAGACGCGCCTCGTCAGATCCCGCATCCGCTCCACGTAGTGGTCCACCGACCAGCCGCGCTCCCTCGTCAGACTCTCCCAGTTGCGGATCGAGAGCATCGTCCAGAGCAGATCCGCTGCCTCCTCCGCGGGCCACCCGGGGACGAGCGTCCCATCGCGCCGGAGCTTCTCGATGATGTCGCGGCAGGCGTCGTGCACAGCCCCCATCCGGTCGTTCCAGGCCGCCGCAACCGCCTCGTCGGTTTCGCGCTCCGCCAGCAGGGCCCTCGCTATGCCGTATATCTCCGGTACGTAGTTGCCCCAGAACTCGACGTAGGACTCCAGGCGCTCCACCCCGCCGCCCGCCGCCCGGTAGCGACGCAAGCGTTCGTCTAGACCGAGGACCTCGTCCCCGTAGCGGACGGTCGCCACCATCAACTCAGCCCTGGAACCGAAGTGATCGTATACCGCCTGCCTCGAAACCCCCGCCCCCTTAGCGACGTCGCCCATGCGAACGTTCCGGCCGACACGCTCCACCATCAACCGCCACGTCGCTTCGAGGATCCGCTCACGGGTTTTTCGTTCTCCCCTTGACACACTGTAAAGTATAGGTTAGCTTTACCGCACGTCAATTTACATGGTGTAAAGAAAAGGAGGACTATGAGGGTACTGGTGTTTGGGGCGACGGGGAGCGTCGGGCGGCAAGTCGTCGAGCAGGGGCTCGCGCGGGGGCACGAGGTCACGGCGTTCGTGCGGGATCCTTCCGGGCTGGACGTGGCGCACGAGGGGTTGACGGTCTTCCGGGGTGATGTCCTGGATGCCTCTTCGGTGGAGAGGGCGGTGCGGGGTCAGGAGGCCGTGTTGTGCTCCATCGGCGCGGGCAGGAAGGGCGGGGTCCGCTCGGAGGGTACGCGGAACATAGTCCGCGCGATGGAGGGGGCGGGCGTGCGGCGTCTCGTCTGCCAGACCACGCTCGGTGCCGGCGAGAGTTCGGCAAACCTCAACTTCTTTTGGAAGCACGTCATGTTCGGGCTCCTGCTGCGGGGCGCCTTCGCGGACCACGAGCAGCAAGAAGCGCACGTCAGGAGGAGTGATCTGGATTGGACGATAGTCCGGCCGGCGGCCTTAACCGACGGCGGGCGCACGGGCGGGTACCGGCACGGCTTCCCGCCCTCCAAGAAGGGGTTGGGGCTCAAGATCTCACGCGCCGACGTGGCCGATTTCATGCTCGACCAACTGACGGACGACGCCTACCTCCGGCAGGCACCGGGCCTCTCCTACTGAGCCCGAGGCCGGGAACCGCGACGAACAAGGGAGACGGGACATGACACGGAGACTGCCCATCGGCCGGCCCATACGGGACTCTACCCTGGCCTGCGCGGTCCTCACGACGGGCCTCATGGCCGGCGTCTTCTACGCCTACTCGGTCTCCGTCAACCTCGGTCTGGCGGAGAGTCCGGACGCCTCGTACGTCGCGACCATGAACGAGATCAACGAGAAGATACAGAACCCCTTGTTCTTCCTGGGCTTCTTCGGCGCCGCCGTGTTTCCGGTCGCCGCCCTCGTAGCCCACCTTCCGCGCCGGCGGTCGGGCCGCTACCGGCTTATCGTGCTGGCCTGCGCGCTCTACGTCGGCGGCAGCTTCCTGGTGACGGCCCTGGCAAACGTGCCCCTGAACGACGAGTTGGCCCGGGTCGCCACCGAAGCGCCAGCAAGCGAGCTGGCGCGCGCGAGGGTCGCCTACGAGGAACCGTGGAACTTCTGGAACAACGTGCGCACCCTGTTCTCCCTGGGGGCGTTCGTGGCTCTTATCGGGGCCTCCCTGCAACGCGAAGACCCCAAAGCGGGTTGAACGGCGGGTCGGCCCAACGGATCGGGCGGGTCGGGACGCTTAACCGGGGGGCCACGACGGGTAAGCAGCTCGTGGCGTAGACGGGGAATCAGGAGGCGTCATGCTGCTTGAAGGATCTTGCCACTGCAAAGCCGTGAGGTTCCGGGTCGAGTCCGACACGTTCTATCCTTACCAGGCGTGCTACTGCTCGATCTGCCGCAAGACGGCCGGTGGCGGGGGTTACGCCATCAACCTCGGGGCCGACGCGAACACGCTGGAGGTCGAAGGTAGGGAAAACCTCTCGGTCTACGCCGCGAGCAGCCAGGACCGCGGCGCCCCGGAGCGGAACTTCTGCCGATACTGCGGCAGCTACCTCTGGCTCTTCAACCCGATGTGGCCGGATCTGGTCCACCCCTTCGCCTCCGCTATAGATACGCCGCTCCCGAAGCCCCCTGAGCACGTCCGGCTCATGCTGAACTACGCGGCGCCGTGGTGCGAGATCCCGACCGGCGAGGACGAGAAGCTCTTCCCCGAGTACCCGGAAGAGTCCCTGGAGGACTGGCACCGTCGGCACGACCTGCCGTAACGTCGCGCGAATTATCCTGTCCCCGGTGTCAGCATCAAGCTCGGGATGTAGGTGGAGCGTAGGGCCGGGACCACTAATCGGGGAGCGAAGATCGGCATACTCTCCGTAAGCGCGGCCCTGGTTGCGATGTGGGTCGTGGAGATAATGAACCTGGTCTTCTTCGGAGGAGGGCTCTATGTCTACGGCATCCTGCCAAGGTCAGTCGACGGGCTGGATGGGGTGGTTCTAGCACCGTTCCTCCACGCCAGCATCGTCCACCTAGCGTACAATACGATACCGTTTGTCGTCTTCGGCTTCCTGGGCGGCGCGTTCTCAGCCTACCTCAGCCTGTTGAAAAACTCGGTATCGGATCGGTTGGCGGTCCCGAAACCCGTCTCGACACACCCGAAGTACCGCTTTCATGGCCGAATCGTTGGCCAAAGACGGCGCTCGGGGTTCTGCCAACAGGCTGAGACCTTCTCGGAACCTCGCCCGTTTCGTAGGCTCGTAAGGTTCTCGAACCATGTAACGGAACGTTTACGTGAACCGGCCCGTCCGGGGATGCGCCGCCTTCGTAGGCGGGTGTATTCTGTCCTTTCGGACGGCCCACGAGGACCGAGCAAGGAGGCGTCGCGATGAGCACGATCACCACCGAAGACGGCACGCAGATCTTCTACAAGGACTGGGGAGAGGGCCAACCCGTGGTCTTCAGCCACGGCTGGCCGCTTTCGGCCGACGACTGGGACACCCAAATGATGTTCTTCCTACAACAAGGCTACCGAGTCGTCGCCCACGATCGACGCGGGCACGGACGCTCCACGCAGACCAGCGACGGTCACGACATGGACCACTACGCCGACGACCTGGCGGCGCTGACCGCCCACCTCGATCTCCGGGACGCCGTCCATATCGGCCACTCAACCGGCGGCGGCGAAGTCGTCCACTACATCGCCCGCCATGGCGAAACCCGCGTGGCGAAAGCGGTGTTGATCAGCGCGGTGCCACCCCTCATGGTGCAGACCGACGCCAACCCGGGCGGCCTGCCGAAAAGCGTGTTCGACGACATCCAGGACCAGGTCGCCGCCAACCGGTCCGGGCTCTACCGCGACTTCGCCTCGGGTCCCTTCTACGGCTTCAACCGGCCCGGCGTTGAACCCTCGGAAGCCACCATCGAGAACTGGTGGCGCCAGGGGATGATGGGCGGGGCGAAGGCGCACTACGACGGCGTAGTCGCATTCTCCCAGACCGACTTCACCGAGGACCTCAAGAAGATCACGGTGCCGGTCCTGGTCATGCACGGCGACGACGACCAGGTCGTCCCCTACGCCAACTCCGCGCCGCTGTCCGCGCAGCTGCTGCAAAACGGGACGCTGAAGACGTACGAAGGATTCCCGCATGGCATGCCGACAACCGAGGCCGAGACCATCAACGCCGACCTGCTGGACTTCCTCAGAGGGTGAGGAGCCACACTAACCCCATCACGGCGGAAGGCCTTATTCGCCCAACCTCGTAGAAGGCCTCAGCCTGTTGAAAAATCTCCCAAGCGCCGTCCTCGGACAACGATTCGGCCCCGAGGGTGATGCTTACGGTGCTTCGAGACGGGTTTCGAGGCTGCTAACCGAACCCTTACCGCCTTTTTCAACAGGCTGACCTCTTCCGCGAACGGAGATCTGAGCTGGAGATCAAAAAGTAGACCAGCGCGAGATGGCCCCTAAAGCCAGGCTGTTTATTAACGAGAGCCCCTCGTCCGCCTCGTGCGCAGTTGCTCTGACGAAGGCAACGATGAGAGGATGCGGGTTCCCGGGAGATGATTTTGTCTGCGGCACGAAGAGCGTCGCGACGCAGAACGGGTGCCCGGGCAGTTCTACTACCCGCGCTTCGGCGTCGGCTTCCGTTCCCGAGACGCGCAGGGGCCGCCCTCTTCCACGAGCCTTCGGGCACGTAGATCGAGCCCGTAGTTGCAGCGGTACTCCTCGGCCTCCGGGAGGCCGTAGGTGGCGTGGGCCTTCGATCCCGGCTCCATCTCCACGCGCATCGTCTGCCCGTACGGGGAGCGACTCAGGGCGGAGATGAAGGGGTTCGGGGCGTGGGGATCGTACTCGATCACGGCGTGCTGGAAACCCCCCGCACGTCCCGACAAACGGCAGGCCGTTCTCGCGGGCGAAGCGCATGGCTTCGAGCGCGCCATCGAGGCTCTTGTGGGGGCTTCCGGGGGAGCAGAATACGGCGTCGAAACGGCGCACCACTTTCCCGGCCCGTCCTCTGAGGGCGTCGGTCGGTAGCCATTCGGAGGAGACGGATATGCCAAGATGGGCACCCGCGTGGCGCAGCGACTCTTCGGTTGCCCCGTGCGTGGGGCTGCCCGGGTCGCAATCCCCGATGATTCCTACGTCGATGCGCTCCGCCATTTCGGCCCCCTCCGCATGGGGCGAAAAACAACGGAAATCCAGTATGGTACATCCTGGGGCGGCTACGCTCCCTGCTACAATCCTGCCACGGTGATGCAAGAGCTTTACAAAGAGATCGTGCTGGACCACTTCAGGCGCCCCCGGAACAGGGGCGAGCTGGAGGGGGCGCAGATAGTGGAGCACCTGAACAACCCCCTGTGCGGCGACGAGGTGACGGTCTACGCTGGCCTGCGCGGCGGGGAACTGGAGGTGAGGTTCACGGGGCGCGGCTGCGCCATAAGCCAGGCATCGGCCTCGATGCTCGCCGAGCGGCTCGCGGGCAAGGGCCGCGAAGAGGCGGAAGAGGAGATCGAAGCCTTCCTGCAGATGATGCGATCGGAGGAAAACGAGGCGCTCGGCGAACTTGTCGCCCTCAAGAACGTCGTCCAGACCCCGAACCGCATCCGCTGCGCCACCCTCGCCTGGGACGCCCTGAAGCGCGGCCTCGAAAGCCGCTGACGGATCGGCCCTGCCCGCACGCCCCGGGAAAAGCGCCCAGGGCTCCGGGCGAACGCGAAGATCTCCTCGCGGCCTTTATCCCGAAAGAACGCGTGGAGGTCCTCCGGCATCTTCGATGCCGCGGCCGGATCAGGAGCCGTTACCGTTGCCCTTTTCGGCCTCCAGGGATTCCAGGACGCCCTGCAGCAGGCCGGGGGCGAGTTCGTCGCCGCCGGGGCTGATGACCCAGTTCAGGCCGCTGCCTCCGGGGATGTTGGGGCACTTGACCCGGGCGCAGAGCACGTAGGTCTCCAGCTCCGCCTCCTCAGGGTAGAAGCTGGTGAGGTGATCGACCATCGTCGTCACCGAGTTGTTGAACAGAGATAGTTCTATTGCCACGTCGCCTCCGTTTCGCTCTCCCATAGCTCTCCGTCCGAACATGCTACCCGGCATCACCACTTCTCACTCGACCTGTTTGGCGTTTGCCCGTCGCGGCCGGGGGTAAACCCCGCAAGAACGTTCCACGAACCTCTGAAGGAGGCTGGCATGAGCCCGGTAGCCATAGTGACGGCTTCAGACTCGGGGATAGGACAGGAATGCGCCAAGGAGCTCGCTGAGAACGGCTTCGACGTCGGCATCACGTACCGCTCGGACGAGGCCGGCGCCAGTGAGACGCTCGCAGCGGTCGAGGCGGCGGGGCGCAGGGGCGAGGTGCGGCGTCTCGACCTCACGGAGCTGCCGGACGCGGCGGGCGTGATCGACGACCTCGCGGATTCCCTGGGCGGCGTGGACGTGCTGGTCAACAACGCGGGCACCGGCGACCCGACCGGGGACTTTCTGGAGCTCCCTTACGAGGAGTGGCGCCAGGTCATAGACACGAACCTCTCCGGGGCGTTCCTCTGCGCCCAGCGGGCGGCCCGTAGGATGGTCGAAGCGGGGAACGGGGGCAGGATAATCAACATCACCTCCGTCCACGAGCACGTCCCCCGGATCGGCGCCTCGGCCTACTGCGCCTCCAAGGGAGGCCTCGGCCTCCTCACCAAGGTGATGGCGATGGAGCTCGGGAAGCACGGCATAACCGTCAACGCCGTCGGTCCCGGCGAGATAGCCACCCCCATGACCGGCGCCGAAGACACCGACCCCTCGACGGTAGAACGGCCCAACATCCCGCTCGGGCGCCCCGGCCACGCCCGCGAGATCTCGCACTTCGTCGCCTTCCTCGCCTCGGAGAAGAGCTCCTACGCCACGGGTTCCTCCATCATCGTGGACGGCGGCCTGACGCTCATGGGCGCGCAGTTGGGCGCGGGCTGAGAGCGCCCCGCGATCCGGTCGGCTTCCCCTAGAAGAGCTTCTTGCCGGGTCCGATCTCCAGCTCTTCGATCTCGTAGCCGGGGCCCAGGGCTGACGTCTCGAAGAAGGCCCGGTTGTGGTAGGCGAAGGCCAGCCACCTCCCGTAGCGGTCGTAGGCCTCTTCGGGGTCCGGTGGTCCCTCCGGGCGCACGAGGTCGTGCATAAAGGCGTTCATCTTCAAGAACCGCGCGAGCCAGTAGTCCGCGGGCTCCTTGCCGCGCAGGAGGGCGGCCTTGAAGGTCTCGAAAGGTATGGGGTCGGGCGGTTCGCCGAGCGGCTCGGAGAGGAAGCGCTCCTCCAGGGATTCGGTGATGGTGTCGAGGCCCGTGAGCAGCGTGGGGAGCCAGGGCGTCTGGCTGCCCGGATGGCCCTCGGGTAGCCCGAAGCGCAGGGCGCACGCCATCCCCCGACCATGCGGGGAGCGAGCGGTAGGCGTGGCGGCTGTGGTAGTAGTAGACGATGGGGTGCTGGCGTATGCCCTCGTAGATCTCCGCGATCCCCCGGTGAAGGTACATGAAGTGGGACTCGAGGCCCCGGTGCTCGCCGCCGGGGAAGTGCGGGGCGAGGATGCTCCAGGGGTCGCCGGTGTCCCGGGCCTGGTGGTAGAGCCCGGTGGAGAGGATGCCCAGTTGCTGCAAGAGGTTGTAGACCCCGAGGACGTAGGTGATCGAGAGCGTCAGTACCCGAAGCCTACAAGCGCCTCGGAGACGGCCAGGGCCTGGTAGGGCCCGCCCGTCGGGGTGATGTCGCCGAAGCCCAGGGTGGAGATGGCGGTCCCGCTGAAGTAGAAGGCCTCCCCCAGGGACGGTTCCAGGCGTCCCACGGCCAGCGGGAAGTCCCCGTTCCTCATGCCGAAGAGGTGGATCAGGGCGTAGCCTAGCGAGACGAGGAAGATCCAGACCGTTATCGTGACCGGCATCATGAGCGGGGCGGCCATCGAGAGCCCGAGGGCGCGGTGCCCGCGCGGCAGCGGGCGGGTGACGATGCGCGAGACGTCGAAGAGCCTGCGGTACAGACGGATGCTGAGGAACCCGAAGTCGTCGTAGTGGAGCACCGTGAAGAACGCGTCCAGGACCCCCGCGAAGATCAAGAACACGCCGGCCAGCCCGAGGAGCCAGTCCATACCCGGTTGAGGATAGCGGAACGAGGACGGCCGGACGCACGGCCCCGGTTACGCCTTCGGGCCCGGCTAGCCCAGCACCCAGGTGTCCTTCGTCATGCCTCCGCTCGAGACGTTGACGAGCCTGCTACCGGGGGCGGCGACCCTGGTCATGGCGCCGGGTACGACCCAGACGGTCTCTTCGTCCGGCGCCAGGGCGTGGATGCGGTAATCCGCGTAGGAGTCTCGCAGGGTGAACCCGTCGTCTTCCGTTTCGCAGAGGACGTGGGTCGAGAAGTCTATCGGGTCCTGGGCGACGAACTCCACGGGGTTCTCTTCGACCCCGGCGCGGAACTCGCGGATGGCCTCCTCGGTCTCCTCGGGGGCGATGAGGACGCCCTTGCCGCCCCAGCCGCTGCGGCTCTTTACGACCAGCTCGTCGAAGTGGGCCAAGACGTAATCTCTGTCTTCCTCTATAGCGAGGGAGTAGGTGCGGAGGTTCTGGAGGATGGGTTCTTCGCCGAGGTAGGTCCGGATCATCTCAGGGACGAACGGGTAGACGCCCTTGTCGTCGGCGATGCCCAAGTTCGGGGCGAAGATCGCCTCGACCTTGCCGGCGGCCTGGCTCTCTATCAGGCCTGGCAGGTCGTCGTAGATCCTGCCGTCCTCGATGCGCTCGTAGATCACGTCGATCCTGCGCCCGCTCTCTTTGTGGACGAGGAAGCCGCCCCGATCCAGCCCGACCTCGTGGCGTCCGGAGAGGATGGCCCCGTGCTCCCGGGCGAAAAGGTTGTGGTCGAGAAAGTACTGGTCCTCGTAACCGGTCGAGAGGACGGCGATGGTCGGATCTTCCTTCGGTGAGGCGGCCCGCAGCACCTCGCCGAAGCGCGCAATCAGGTCGTCGAGCGGCCTGACGCCGAGCGCGGCGTAAGATCCCGGCAGCACCTCGGACGTCCTCGCCCGCAGCAGGTGCATCGGCTCGATGCCGACGGGCATCTTGGCGTTGTCCTCGATGATGCGGTACTCCCAGCCGCCGGCCGCCCCGGACTCGACGGCCACCACGTCGAAGCCCATCTGCCGGTTCGGCACGCCCCCGAACCGCGTCGGGATGGACCCGTCGTAGAGGGCGCTGCTCGAAAGGATCTCCCCAGGCACGACCTCGTCCTTGCCCCTCTCCAACCGCCGCAGCCACTCGTTGATGGCGAGCATCCGCTGCGTGAGCCCCCGCTCCAGCACCCCCCACCCCGCGGCGGGCACCAGGCGCGGCACGTAGTCCACAGGATAGGTCTTGTCCTCCCGGTCTGGGATGCCGAGCCCCCGCTGCACGCCGAGCATCCGCTCGTGGGCGAGGCCCACCCTGCGCCCCCACTCCCCGGCTCCGATCCGGCCCATCTCTTCGAGCACGGGCCCGTAGTGGGAGAAAGGCGCCCCGTCATCCCCGAATACCTCGTTGGGACCGGACAGTTGCCGCTGGAACCGGATAGGCGTTTTGGGCATTGGCAGATTATAGACTTTAGGCTTTAGGTTTTGAGGTTCTAGGTTTTGAGGTAGCCTGACCGCTTTCTTCCGAACACGAACTCTCCCGCAAGATGGAAGCAAGTGTGAAGGCAACGTAGCCTCTACCGAATCCCGGATTCGTACCCATCAGAATACCTAGAGCCTTATACCTAAAGCCTCAAAGCCTCTACCCGAACACGCCCACGAGGGCGCAGGGCAGGCCGAGCATGAAAGAGAGCGAGAAAGTTATGGCGAAAAACACGTTGTGCTCGGAGACGTAGGAGTAGAGGCGCCTGTAGTGGAGCATAAGGAGGGCCGAGGGGGCGGCGATGCCGGCCATGAGGACCGCCATCACGCGTACGGTGTTGAGCGTTCCTATACGCTCGCTCACCCTGGGGTTGAGCAGTAGGAGCCCGAACCAGTCCGCCGTGAGCATCAAGGAGATGCAGAAGACGGCCAGCAGCCCGAAGAACACCGGGCGCGGAAAGAGGGGACCCCGTACCGGCGCGTCAATCCCGCCGTCGTCCTCCTCGAAAAGCTTCCTGGGCGGCCCGCCGAAAGGCTTCGGCCCCTTCTGTGTGCGCTTCATGGTCCGGGTAATGGTAACGCATGTTTATCGGGGGCGCCCCGCCGAATGCGGACGGGCTTCGTCCTCATCCTCGAACGAAGCCGCCCTCGGAGTGGAGGGTCTGGCCCGTGATCCAGGCCGCCTCCTCGCCGGCCAAAAACGCCACGAGCCTCGCCGCGTCTTCGGGCTGCCCGATCCTGCCGGACGGGAACTTCGGCAGCAACTTCCTCTTCAGATCCTCGGCCATCCAGCCGGTGTCCGTGGGCCCGGGGTTTACGGCGTTGACCGTGATCCCCTTGTGACCCACGCCGGCCGCGAGCGACCTCGTAAACGCCTCGATCGCCCCCTTGGTCATGCCGTAGGCCAGCTCCTCTTCCATCGGCCCGAGGGACTGCCCGGAGCTGAAGTTGACGATCCTGCCGCCCGCGCCCCCGGGATACCGTCGCGCGAAAAGTACCGATAGCAGCGCCATCGCCCGCACGTTGACGGCGTAGTGGGCGTCGAGGGTCCCGGCGTCGAGCCCTCGGTAGCCGTCGTGCGTCGAGTGGGCGGCGGCGTTCACCAGGATGGAGGGCGTTCCGAGCCTCTCCGTCGCCGCGTCCAGGAGCCCCTCCGCGGATTCCGGGAGGGAGAGATCCAGCTCGACGGCCTCGGCCCGGACCCCCGCGCCCTTTAGCTCCTCGACGAGCCTGCGGGGCTCGTCTTCGTCGGGGTCCCACGGCATCTCCCGGTCGTAGGCCTTCCAGTAGGAGAGCGCGACGTCCGCGCCGCGGGCGGCGAGCGCCCGGCAGACGGCCGATCCTATGCCACGCCGCCTCCCGACGCCGGTAACGACGGCCACGCGCCCGCGCAGCTCCTCCGAACGGGTGAACGCTTCTGAAGCGGTCTGCGTGGGACGTGCTCGAGAGAGGTTTCGGGCTTGCGGCACGGTCTGCTCCTCGTGGTTGCGCCCGCGTGGCGGGCAGGGATGCGGCCCGCGGGCGCGGACCCTCCAGCTATCTGAGAACCTATGCCAGCGTCTCGCCCATGCCCGAAAAATATCACGGTCGGGGGCGGTTCGCGACCCGCCCCTACGTTCGGTACCGGGCGGGTCGGCCGGATGCTCCTCGGCGCACCCTGCGGTCCTGCCTGCGGCCCCGCGCAGGGCTTCACACAAGCTCGCCGCGCGCCACCATCTGGACCTTGCCGCCGACGGAGACGCCGATCCCGTCTTCACCTCTTTCGGCTTGCAGGTGCAGGAGGGAGGGGCGTTGGATCTCGTACCCCTGTTCGACCCTCACCTCCACGGAGTCCGTTCCGAGGTAGCGGTGCTCTACGAGGTATCCGGCGAGGCATCCGGCGGCGCTGCCGGTGGCGGGGTCCTCGGGGACGCCGTCGCCCTCGGCGAACATGCGGGCGGCCAGGTCGTTCCCTTTTTCGTGCGGCTCGGGACAGAAGGCGTAGACGTTCTCGCCCTCCGTGTGCCGGACCAGATCAAAGTACCGTTCGCGGTCCACCCGGCAACGCTTCAGGGCGTCGAGGCTCTTGAGCGGGACCACTATGGCGGGAAGGCCCGTCGAGACCTCCTGGACCGGGTAACGGTCGTCGAGGTCGTCCCTTTCGAGGCCGAGGACCCGGGCCAGGCGGGCGGGGTCGAGCCTCCGGCCGAAAGTCGGGGGGAGTTGGCGCATCCGGAGGACGTCGCCGAAGGTCACGGGGATCTTCCCGGCCCCGAGGTTGAGAACGATGCGCCCGGCGGGTTCGGCGAGGATCTCGTTCCGGATGACGTACGCGGTCCCGAGGGTCGGGTGGCCGGCGAATGGTATCTCCCTCCCGGGCGTAAAGATCCGGACGTCGTAGCCGCCGTCGCGCTCCTCTTCCGAAAGGATGAAGGTGGTCTCCGAGTAGTTCATCTCCCGCGTTATCTTCTGGAGGATTTCGTCAGACAGTCCGGCGCCGCCGCGGACGACGGCGAGGGGGTTCCCGGCGTACTTCTCCTCGGCAAAAACATCGACGATGGTGAAGGTGGGGTTCATGCGCCGCTCCTATCCGTAGTCCGGGTCGCTCGTCGCCATGCGCATGACCCCGATGAACATCTTGAAGGCCGTCCCATAGTCCTCGTGGGCCCACGAGACGCGCCTATCGTCCACCCGCTCCAGTTGAGGGAAGAACACGACGCCCGCGGCCGTGCTCGCGGTGGCGAACTCGACGGCGAAGGTGTAAGGCGGCCCCGGCGCGTAGGGGACGAGGTTCCCGGAGCCGCGTGCGGCATCCTCCGCCGCCCCACGGATTCGTCCCAGCGCGGCCCTCTGCGGCAGGCACCGGGCCGTGTAGCGGTCGACGGCGGTCTTTACCTGCGCGGTCCGTACGCCGGCGTAGAGGGACCGCGCCTCCTCGCACGTCGGATCGTCGCCGGTGACGAGGCCGACAGGAATCCCGGAGAGGCCCGCTAGTGTCGCGTTCATGCGGGCCTCGCTGCAAGGCTCGCCGTTCAGTTGGACGTCCGTGACGACGGAGGGGCTGTTGAAGGTGTGGCTCAGGACGCCCTCGGCGCCGGCCCGGGCGTGGTAGCCGACAAAGCAGGCGACGTCCGAGCCTTCGAAGCCTTGCATCATCGAGAGGGGTTTCCTGGAGCCGACGATGAGCTCCGCGCGGTCGTCCAGGTCTTCGAGGAGGATGTTTCGCATACCGTCGTGGGCCTCGTTCAGGAGGAACTCCGTCGCGCCGCCTCGCGACGCGCCCTCGATGGCGGCGTTGACGTCGGCGGTCAGGAAGCGGCGGAATCTTTCGTACTGGGATCGGCCCGGGATCACGTCCTGCGGGTGCGTCACGCCGGTAACGCCCTCCATGTCCGCCGAGATAAAGACCCTCAACGTGCCCCCCATCCGCGTATGTGATCCAGGTCAAAAACCAGTGTACAATCTATGCATGACCGTGTTTCGCTACGGGCGGGAGCACTTCGAAGAGGGCGAGTACGTGCGCCGCACGGACGCCGCCCCCGGCGACAACCTCGACCCCGTGGTACGCATCGTCGAAGACCTGGGAACCGTCGAAATCCCCTGCGGCAAAGCTGACTGCCGCAGCAACTGCCTCGAATACACCGTCCGCTCCTCCCGCGCAACCGACGCCTACGCCCTCGCGGACTGCAAACTCTCGCCCCTGGTAAGCATCATTTAGTCGCCCAACAGTCTGCCTTCGGCGGTTTGTCAGCACGCGCCGGCTTCGCCTACGCTCTCAGCCTTCCGCCGTGCAAGGCCCCGCCGGGCAGCGCAAAGCGCGGGTCGGCTCGGGTGCCGGGGGGGCTTACGTGTGCGGACTACTGGCTGAAAGTTCCCGAAAGGGACGCGTGCCGAAAGCCACGAAGCAGCGTGCTACCTAGTAATCGTACTGGTCGTAGGTTCTCTGCTGAGGCTGACGTCCTGCCTCGTAGATGCGCTGGAGGGTGCCGCCTATCAGGGGCGAGAGGAAGAGGCCGGCGAGGCCGGCGGGCAGGAGGTCGCGGGCGATGGTCCAGGCTATGAGGAGGCCGACGCCGGGGGCGGAGTGGACGGAGTTGCGTATGAGCTTCAGCGGGTCCAGGACGCCGCCGGGGGGGAGGATGCCGTAGGCGTAGACGAGCAGGGTGAGAATGCCTGAGATGGTGCCGGTAAGGAGCGCGAGGGCGAGGCTCAGGACGAGGCGGGAGGCGGATCGTCCGTCCCCGCCGGCGCCGCGGCGAAGCAGCAGGGCGCCGCCGAAGATGGGGGCTGCTATGAGGCCGGAGATGAGGCCGACGCCCATGTACACGAGGGCGAGGGTGGTCAGGTCGCCCTCGCTGCTCTGGCCGCCCTGCATGATCAGGAGCACGAAGGGCTCAGGGAAGAGCGACTTCACGAACATGAAGCCGAACCCGTAGGCGAGCCCTATACCCAGCAGACGCAGGAGCATTATGGCCGCCTCGGGGCGCTTCGCGGGCTGTTATGGATCGTTTTCATCTCGCAGAGAATCTACCGCCGTTTGTCAGAAATTCAGCAAGAGGTTTCACCGGGCCTCGCCTACTCGGCCGCCGCCGTGCCCGCGCCCACCTCGCTCCCGTCCACCCAGACCGTCTTCGGGTTCATGAACTCGTGGATGCCGAAGTGGGAGAGCTCGCGGCCGTAGCCCGAGTTCTTGGCGCCGCCGAAGGGGATCTCAGGAGTCGACTCGGTCATGCGGTTTATGTAGGTCATGCCGGCCTCTATCTCGTCGACGAAGCGATCCTGCTCGGCGGGATCGTTCGTCCAGGCGGAGGAGCTCAGGCCAAAGTCCGAGTCGTTGGCGAGGGTTATGGCCTCGTCGATGTCCCGCACCCGGAAGAGCGAGGCGACGGGGCCGAAGATCTCCTCGTGGTAAGCCGGCGAGTCTTTCGGGATGTCCGTAAGTACGGTCGGCGGGTAGAAGTTGCCGGGCCCATCCGGAAGCTCCCCGCCGGTAAGTACCTTCGCGCCGGCCTCGACGCTCTTTTTCACCTGGCCCGAGACGTCTTCGAGGATCTGGGGCGTTGCGAGGGGGCCCATGTCCGTGCCCTCGTCCATCGGGTCGCCGACGTTGAGCGCGGCCATGCCCTCGACGTAGCGGCGCTCGAACTCGTCGGCTATCTCCTCGTGGACGATGATCCTCTTGGCGTTGATGCACGACTGGCCGTTGTTGAGGGTGCGCGACGTCACGGCGGTGCTTATGGCCTTCTCCAGGTCCGCGCTCGGCATAACGATGAACGGGTCGCTGCCGCCGAGCTCGAGCACGGTCTTCTTTATATTCCCCCCGGCCTCGCTCGCCACCTGCCTTCCCGCCGGCTCGCTGCCGGTGAGCGTCGCCGCCCGCACGCGCGGGTCGTCGATAACGGCCTGGACCTGGGAAGAGGAGATCAAGAGCGTCTGGAAAGCCCCCTCCGGGAAACCGGCCCTGTGGATGATGTCCTCTATCGCGAGCGCGCACTGCGGCACGTTGGAGGCGTGCTTGAGCAGCCCCACGTTCCCGGCCATGAGCGCGGGCGCGGCGAACCGGAACACCTGCCAGAACGGGAAGTTCCACGGCATCACGGCCAGCACCGGCCCTATGGGCTGGTAACGGACGAACGTACGCGCGCCCTCCATCTCTATCCTCTCGTCGGCGAGCATCGCTTCGGCGTTCTCCGCGTAGTAGCGGCAACCGCGGGCGCACTTGTTGGCCTCGCCGATGGCGGAGGCGAGGGTCTTGCCCATCTCAAGCGTCATGATGCGGCCGAGCTCCTCGGCCTCTTCCTCCAGGATCTCGGCCGCCCGGGTGAGCCACCGGGACCTCTCCTCGAAAGAGGTCTTCCTGTACTCGCGGAAGGTCTCGGCCGCGAGTTGGATCTTCTGGTCGATCTCCCCCTCGCCCAGGGCGTCGAAGGTCTTGATCTCCTCCCCCGTCGCCGGGTTTACCGTAGATATAGCCACAATCGTCTCCCAGTCACGTCGCCGATACCCTTTAGGAAGTATATATACCCACTCGAACCGCGCTCCCCACAACGCCGCCCCCGGTTCACGGGCCTACGGTTACAATTCGAAGGCATCATGGGACGGGACAAGGACAGCATCGGACCGGCCGAAGCCCGGCGCCTTCTCGAAGAGCGGGCCCGGGAGGCGGGCTTCGACCTGGTCGGGGTGACGCGGGCGGAGCCGCTCGGGGAGGGTGGCGAACGGTTGCGGGCCTGGCAGGAGGCCGGGATGGCGGCGGACATGGGGTTTATGCACAGGCCCGTCGAGTTGCTGGCGAACCCGAAGAAGCTGCAGAAGAGCGCCCGGAGCGTGGTGTCGCTCGGGGTCTCTTACTACCCCGGGGAGCATCCGGAGAACCTGGGCGGCGGCGGGCGGGTCGCGCGGTACGCGTGGGGGCGGGATTACCACGAGGTGATCAAGGCGCGGCTGTTCCGGCTGCGGGAGGAGCTCGAAGAAGACCTTGGGACGAGGATCAAGGCGCGCGGGTTCACGGACGCGGTGCCGCTGCTGGAACGCTCGGCGGCCCAGCGCGCGGGGCTCGGGTTTTTCGGGCGGAACTCTTGCCTCATAGACGGGGATATCGGGTCGTACTTCTTTATCGCCGACCTGGTAGTAGATCTGGCACTCGAACCGGACGAGCCCGGCACGGGGACCTGCGGGCGCTGCACCCGGTGCATGGACCGGTGCCCGACCGGCGCCATCAAGGCCCCCGGCGTGGTGGACGCCAGGCTGTGCATCTCGTACCTGACCATCGAGAATAGCGGTGAGATCCCGCGCGAACTACGGCCGAAGGTGGGCGACTGGGCCTTCGGTTGCGACGTCTGCCAGGAGGTCTGCCCCTACAACAAGGCGAAGGCGACGGAGAGCCGCTGGCCGGAGTTCTCGGGGGAGAGCGGGGCGGGGCCGTACCTGGAGATGGAAGAGGTGCTCGGGATCCGAACCGACGAGGAGTTCGGGGAGCGTTTCGCCGGTACGCCGCTCACGAGGCCGGGGCGGGCTGGCCTGTTGCGGAACTGCTGCGTGGCGGCGGGTAACTTGAGGTCGAAAGAGGCGGTTCCGGCGTTGGAGGGGTGTTTGAGGGAGGATACGTCGGCCCTGGTGCGGGGGCACGCGGCCTGGGCCCTGGGCGAGATCGGGGGCTCGGAGGAGGCGCTTCGGGGGGCGGCGGAGCGGGAAGCGGACGGGTGGTGCCTGGGGGAGATCCGGCAGGCGCTCGCTGACGCGTCTGCGGGCGCGGCTCCGGGCGCGGCTCCGGGCGCGGCTCCGGACGCAAGCTTGGGTTAGAATAGGGAAACGATGGCGAAGACTACCAACTATTATGAGGTTCTCGGCGTCCGGCGCGAGGCCTCGCAGGCGGAGATCCGGAACGCCTACCGCAACCTCGCGAAGGAGCGTCATCCGGACCATCCCGGCGGGAACGCCAGGGAGTTCTCCCGCCTGCAGGAGGCGAACGCCGTCCTCTCCGACCCGGACCGCCGCCGCGAGCACGACGAGGCCCTCGACCTGGCCCACGCCGCCGACCAGCTCGCCGGCCTCAACTTCGACTTCGACCAGCCCGAGGACGAGCTCTCCTCCCGCCGCCGCGCCCGCGAGTCGGGCGGCCCGTCCCTGGGCGAGCGCCTGAAGGACCGCTTCGGCAGGAAGGAAGACCCCCCCGACGGCGGCGGTTTCGGCGGGAATTCCGGCAGGGACTCGGGCAGGAGGACCCGCGGGCGCTATGACGTGAGCGAGGCGCGGTGGTACGAGCCGCACCGCCTCGACCCAGAGCCCGTAACCCTGAGGTCCGGCGCCTTGAGCTTCGTGGGCGCCTTTCTCGCGTTCATCGCGGTCGGCCAGATCGGGCTCTGGGCGAACGGCGCGAGCCCCGGTATCTTCCAGTTCCTCACGGTCCTGGGCCCCTTTATGTTCGTCCTCTACACCCTGGCCGGGCTCGTCGCTGGCTACCTCGCCTTCAGGGCCGCCGGGTGGGCCGGTCTCGCCCTGGTCTTCGTGGCGGCGCTGGTCGTTGGTGGCCAGGAGGAGCCCGCCAGCCTGTTGCGGTTCTTGACCGTGGGTATCGTGACGCTGCTCGTCGTGATCTGGCTCGGCAACCGCCGCGAAGCCGCCCGCCGCTGACCCCCGACACCGAGATACGATCTTTTATCTCCCGCTTCGAGGGGCGCGTGGCCCCCGTCGAGAAGCGGGTTGCCGAGGCCTGGTGGGGCCTGGCGATTACGGGCTCCGAGGAGGCGCAGGGGGAGCTCGTCCGTGCCGGAACGGAGTACAACCGGCTCTTCGCGGACGAGGGGGAGCAGGAGACGGTCGCCGGCTGGTTCCGGGAGAGGCACTCCCTGGGAGACGACCTCTTGCGCCGGCAGGTGGAGGTCCTCTACAGGACGTACGCGGCCCGGCGGGGAGAGGCCGAGGTGCTGGACGGGATCGAGGAGCTGGAGGCCGAGGCGAACGTGGTCTACGGCAACCACAGGGGCGTCGTCGGCGGCAAGACGGTCGGGGAGAACGAGGTGCGGGACATCCTGCGCACCTCCCGCGAAGAACCGGTGCGCCGCGAGGCGTGGGAGGCCTCAAAGACCGTCGGACGCGAGGTGGAGGGGACCGTCCGCGAGCTCGCCCGGCTCAGGAACAGCCTCGCCCGGGAGGCCGGCTACAGGGACCACTACCACCGCTCCCTCGACCTGCAGGAGATGGACGTCGAGGAGCTCGAAGGCCTCATGGCGGAGTTGGAAGCCGCGACCGACGCCCCCTTCAGAGAGCTCAAGAGCCGGATCGACGGCCGGATCCGGCAAGACTTCGGGGTCGAGACCGTGATGCCCTGGCACCTGTCGGACCCGTTCTTTCAGGAGCCCCCTGAGGACGGGAGCCTGGACACGGATCGCTTCTTCGGGGGCAAGGACCTCGAGGCCCTGACCCGCGAGACCTACGACTCCCTGGGGCTCGACGTGCGCGGTGTGGTGGCGAAGAGCGACCTGTACGCCCGGGCCGGCAAGAACCAGCACGCCTTCTGCCTCCCCGTGGGGCGTGACTATCCTTACGACGTGCGGGTGCTGGCGAACCTGCGGGCCGGGAAGCCGGACGCGTACTGGATGAACACGATGCTCCACGAGTTCGGCCACGCCGTCTACGACAGGCACATAAACCCCAAGCTCCCGTACCTCCTGCGCGGCGTCTCCCACATCGCCACGACCGAAGCCATCGCCCTCATGATGGGCGCCTTGGCCGAGGAACCGGGCTGGCTGCGGTCGGTGGCCGGCGTGCCGGAGGAGGAGCTGGCAGGCGGGCGGGAGCGGCTCGCCGGGCGGCGACGCGAAGACCTGCTCGTCTTTACGCGGTGGGCGCTCGTGGTGTTCCGGTTCGAGAAGGAGCTCTACGCGGACCCCGACCGGGAAGACCTCAACGGGGCCTGGTGGGATCTCGTCGAAAAGCTGCAGCTCGTCCGGCGTCCGCCGGGGCGGGACGAGCCGGACTGGGCGGCCAAGATCCACGTGGCGACGGCCCCCGTCTACTACCAGAACTATGTCCTCGGCAACCTCATCGCCGCGCAGCTAAGAGACTACCTGGAAGCCCACATAACCCGCGGCCCCTTCTACGGGAACGAGGTCGCCGGCCGCTACCTGCTCGAATCGTTCTTCGGCCCCGGCGCCCGCGAGAATTGGCGCGACACCGTCCTGCGCGCCACCGGGGAGCCGCTCGACCCGCGGCACTTCGTTCGCGGTATCAGCTAGCCGGCGAGCGCTCCGGCCCGCGGGGGCGTGTTGCCTTCCGGCCATGCAAGATGGCGTTCACGACCCATCCGGCCAGGGCAAGGGAGCGACCGACGCCTGGTGTCGGCATCCCCTGTCGCCGTACCCCTCCGTTCGGGCCCGAAGCTAACCCGCCGTCCTAGAAATTTCCAGGCGCAATGGACGGCGGGGGCGGGCGTCTTCCGGCTTCCCCCCGCGCACAGACGGGGGTATTCCTCGTGCAAGATTATCTTTCTCGCTTCTTCGGGCGGCCGAAACCCGACGGGTTGTGGCGGCACCCCGGGTTTTTGAGGCTGTGGGCGGCGCAGACCGTCTCTGGCGTGGGAAGCCAGGTCACCATCGTGGCGTTGCCCCTGTTGGCGGCGATAGAACTCGACGCCTCGCCCGGCGAGATGGGTTTGTTGGCCGCGACGGGGACCGTGCCTTCTCTCTTGATCGGGCTGTTCACAGGCGTCTGGGTGGACCGGCTCAGGCGCGGCCCGCTCCTCGTCTTTGCCGACCTCGCGCGCGTCGCGTTGCTATTCCTGGTCCCCGTGGCCTGGGCGGCGGGGTGGCTCGGCATGGGGCTCCTGTACGCCGTCTCGTTCGGGGTGGGGTCTCTGACCGTGGTCTTCGAGGTCGCGGCGCTCTCGCTGCTGCCGGCGCTGGTGGGGCGCGGGCGGCCCGTCGAGGCAAACGAGAAGCTGGAGGCGAGCCGCTCGCTCGCCCAGATCGGCGGCCCCGGGATCGCCGGGGGGCTGGTGGGCGCGGTCGGGGCGCCGCTCGCCGTCCTCCTGGATGCCGTCTCCTACCTCGTCTCGGCGGCGTTTCTCGTGCGCCTGGGCGCCACTGAAGAGGCGTCCTCCGGGTACGCAAACGGGCCGCGGCACGTCCGGCGGGAGATGCCCCGGCCGGGGGCGTAGGCCGGAGGATAGATCCGCTGACTACCTTCCTCTCACGGGGATCTCGACCCCCCTGAAGGAACCGTCGCGGGCGTTTGCGGTCCCGACCCGAAGCACGCCCATGCCGGAGAACGGCGGCAGGTCCAGGGTCGCCTCGAAGTAGCCCCAGGTGGTGCTCCAGTCGTTGGCGGTCACGGTCTCCCGGACGAGCTCCCTCCCCCTGGCGTCTTCGAGGACTATGGTGTTGGCGGCCTCGAAGACGCGGGAGTAGCCGCTGACGGTGAGGGGGTCAGAGACCCCGGCCCCGGAACGCGGCTCGACGAGGACGGTATCGCCGCCGGCCGCCGGCAGCGGCTCTTCGAGGGACTCGCCCGCGGGCCGGAAGTCCACCACGAGCCGCGCCGGGTCGGCGAGCTCCAGCGCCCGGTAGCGGAAGGCCCTTCGGGCGGTGACGTCCACGAACAGGCCGCCCTCCGGGGCGCGCACGATGTGGAAGCCTTCTACGAGATCGCCGCCGAACTCCCCGTCGGAGACGCCGGTGGCGCTCGTGGAGTGTAGTTGGATCCTCGTCAGGCCGTCGCCCTCCCGGCTTTCCAGCGACCACCGGGGCACGACCCTGGCCGGCTCCTCTCCGGCGCCCAGGTCGATCACCACCCGCTCGTAGCCTTCGTGCTCGCCGTACCGGACGGCGAGCACGGTGTCCGCGTCGAAGCCCGAGCCCCCGTCGGCCCGCGAGTCGGCCACGAACGGCGGCGGCGAGGGCGGCGGGACGTCCGCGGCGACGAAGGAGGCCGCCCCGACGGTCGTCTCCGGCGTGGCCCGGGCACCCGGTGTGGCCACCGCGACCGCCTCGGCGTTGGACTTCGCATCCGCGTCCAGGGCCCCCTCCAGCGGGGCGGAGCCGGAGCACCCGACCACGAGCGAGGCCGTCAGGATCAGCGCCAAAACGCCCGTCCCTCGGAGCATTGCCCATATATCTAGAGGTGAGCCCATAAGCCCCGAGCATTATAGGGAGGTTAGGGAGGTGTTTGCGGGATTCTTGAGGCGGTGTTCCCCTCTCGTTACGGGTCTCGGGCCCCGGCCTATAATGGTCTTCTGATTTTGATCTTCCGGTTCCAGAAGAGGGAGGGGCGGCCATGATCCAGGCCAAAGACGTCGCGGCGGCGCAGCGGAGGTTGCGAGGCGTGGCGTTCCGCACCCCCCTGGTACCCTGTCCCGGCGCCGGCGGGGAGCGCCGGCTCTTCTTCAAGCCCGAGAACCTGCAGCCGACCGGGGCCTTCAAGCTGCGGGGGGCGTACAACAAGATCTCCTCCCTGGGTCCCGAGGAACGCGCCAGGGGCGTCGTCGCCCACTCCAGCGGGAACCACGCCAGGGCCGTCGCCTACGCCGCCCGGGCCCTGGGCGTGAAGGCCGTGATCGTGATGCCCCACAACGCCCCGAAGGGTAAGCTCGACGCCACGGCGGCCTTAGACCCGGAGATAGTCCTCGTGGGGCCGGACAGCGGGGAGCGGGCCCGCAAGGCGGAGGAGCTCGCAACCGAGCACGGCTACGTGCCCGTCCCGCCCTACGACGACGAGACCCTCATAGCGGGCCAGGGGACCGTGGGGGCGGAGATCCTGGAAGATCTGCCGGGCGTCGAGACGGTGCTCGTCCCCGTGAGCGGCGGCGGGCTCATAAGCGGCGTCGCCGCGGCGATCAAGCTCGCCAGGCCGGACGTTAAGGTTATCGGGGTGGAGCCGGAGCTCGCAGCCGATGCCAGGGAGAGCCTGCGCACCGGACGCCTGGCCGAGTTCCCGGCGGAGGGGGTAAGCCGGACGGTCGCGGACGGCCTGCGCGTCAGGAAGCTGGGCGACGCGCCCTTCGAACACGTCCTGGCCTTCGTGGACGACATCGTGGCCGTCACGGAGGAAGAGATTCTGGACGCCATGCGCCGCCTGGCGCTCCGGGTCAGATTGGTGGCCGAGCCGAGCGGCGCCGTCACGTTCGCCGCCCACCTCTTCCACCGGCACGAGCTCCCCGACACGCGCCAGAACGTCGCCGTCATAAGCGGCGGCAACGTCGAGCCGGACCTCCTCGCTGAGGTCCTCGCGGGCAACGGCCGGAAAACGCCGGGCCGGCGGCCTTAACGCGGCGTGGCCTCCACGGGGTCGCCGATGCGGACGGCGCCGAGGGAGGTGTGGATCAGGTTCCGCCCGAACAGGACTTCACTGCCGGATCGGCGGTACGTCGCCAGCGTGCGCAGAGGCTCCTTGCCCCGCTCGCCGGTCCTCTGGTCCACGGTCGTTATGGCGCACCGCGGGCACGGCTCCGCCACCCGAAAAGTTGCGTCTCCCACCCGCATCTCGGCCCAACCGTCTTCCGCGTATGGCTCGCAACCCCGCACGACGAGGTTGGGGCGGAAGCGGTTCATGGGGACGGGGCTCTCCAACCGGTCGTTCAGGTCTTCTAGGGAGGCCTCGGAGATGACGAGCAGCGAGAAACCGTCGGCGAAGCTTGTCTGATCCCCCTCGCCTGCGTAGAGGGAGTCCACGATCCGGACGTCGTCGTCGGGCTTGCGGACGAGCCGGCAGGGGAAATCCAGGAACTCGCTGAACCAGCGGTCGGCCTCCTCGCCCGCGGGCGTGCCGCGTTGCGCGTCGCCCCAGACGTCCACGGCCACGGTACCCGCGGTCTCAACGTGCGTGGTGACCTCCAGGTCCGGCATTCCCGGGGCGCGGACGAGCAGGCGGTCGGGGGTGAGGCTGGGTGTGATCAGGGCCATCCTACGATGCCCGCGCTGCGACATGAACCCGCCCGCCTCGTCCACGAGCATCCAGCGCCTGTCGTCGCGCAACCCGGTCGCGACAAGCTCGGCGCCCTCCAGGGCGATGCCGCCGCAGGACTTTATGGGGTAGACGTGGATCCCGCTCAAGACGGGGTTTCCGTTGTACGATGCCATCAGCCCCGCCCCACCCTGCCCCTGATGCGCGCCGCGAGGGCGGCCCTCTCCTCTTCCGGTACGTCGAGCGCCCCCGCGGTTTGGAGCATGACGGCGGCGAGCTGCTGCTCCTCGTAAGGGACGCCGGGCGGCAGGGGGACGACGTGCCAGTGGACGTGGGCGTTGCCGGCGCTGGACCCGAGCGAGAGCACGTAGACCCGCTCCGCCCCGACCTCCAGGCGCACCGCCTCGGCGACCCGGTAGACGACCCGCTGGAGTTCCAGGTACTCCTCGACGGCGAAGCCCCCGGTCACCTGCTCCCTGTGCTCCTTCGGGGCGACGAGCGTGTAGCCGTACTGCGTCGGCCACCTGTTGAAGAAGGCGATGGCGCCGTCGCCCTCGTAGACGACGTGGTGGCCGGGGAAGCCCGGATCACGCGCCACGATCCCGCACACGAAACGCGGCCCGGTCCGCGCCCTCCCGTGGTAGGCGTCCAGGTCCGGCGCGTATCGCTCGAAGGATCTCACGCCCCCATCATCCCCACAAACGCCGGCCCATTCAAGCCCACGCGCGGCGTCCGCGGGACGAAACCCGTAGAGACGACCGGCCGACACGGAACCCCGACTTCACCGGGCCGGGCCTGTCTCCGCCAACTCGGCTTCGAGTTCGGAGATCTTCTGTCGTACGGCCGCGACGGCCTCTCCGGTGGGCACTATCCGGCTGTCGGTATCGCGGCGGAGTTTGATCTCTACGCCGCCGTTTCTCAGGGAGCGGGGCGTCAAGGTCAAGCGGATTGGGGCCCCGATCAGGTCCGCGTCCTTGAACTTCGTCCCCAGACGCTCCGGCCTGTCGTCGTAGAGGACCTCCACACCGGCGGATCGCAACTCTTTGTAGAGTTCCGGGGCGGCCCCGTCGTCCGATGCGACCAGGTGGACGTGGTAAGGGGCGACGGATATCGGCCAGGCTAGCCCGTCCTCGTCGCGGTGCTCCTCGGCGATGCACGCGAGCAGCCGCCCCACCCCGATCCCGTAAGACCCCATCACGACGGGTCGGCGCTCCCCGTCCCGGTCCAGGAAGTACGCGCCGAAGGCCTCGGCGTAACGGGTGCCCAGCTTGAAGATGTTGCCGACCTCGACGCCGCGCTCGGCCCGCATGGGGGCGCCGCACTGCGGGCAGGCCGAGCCCCGCTCCGCGGCGGCCACGTCCGCGACGACGTCGGCCACAAAGTCCCTGCCGTGGTTCACGTTGAGGAGGTGGTATCCCTCCTCGTTGGCCCCGGCGACGAGGTTGGGGGAGAACGCTACGGCGTCGTCGGCGACCACGAGCACGCCTTCGAGGCCGACCGGGGAGCCGTACCCGGGCTCCGCGCCCGCGGCCCGGATCTCCTCCTCGCGCGCCGGCCGCAAGGCGCCCGCCCCCACCGCGTTCGCCAGCTTCGTCTCGTTCAGGTCCGTGTCCCCCCGCACCACGGCGAAGACGAACCTCTCCTCCTCGCCCAAGGTCGCGACCAGGAAGACCGCCTTTGCCGTCCTGGACCTCGGTATCCTCAGCAGCCGGGTCAGGTCCTCTATCGTGTCGGTCCCGGGGGTGGCGACCTTCTCGGTGGGCCTCTGCTCCTCCGGGTCCGCGGCCGGCTTGCGGAACCTGGCCACCTGGCGGTTGGCGGTGTAGCCGCACCCGTCGCAGACGAGGATCGTGTCCTCGCCGACGGGCGAGAGGTACATGAACTCGTGGGCCAGGCTCCCGCCCATGATGCCGACGTCCGCGCCCACCGCGACGGTGGGCAGCCCGCAGCGGCCGAAGATCCTGTAGTACGCCCGGTGGAGCGTCCGGTACTGTAGGTCCAGCCCTTTCTCGTCCTTATCGAGGCTGTAGGCGTCCTTCATCGTGAACTCCCTGGCCCGGATCAAGCCGGCCCTCGGCCGCGCGTCGTCGCGGAACTTCGTCTGCAACTGGTACACGAGCCGCGGCAATTGCTGGTAGGAGTCGACCTCACCCGCGACCAGCCCCGCGACGACCTCCTCGTGCGTCATCGCCAGCACCATCGCCCGACCCCGACGGTCCCGCAGCCGCACCAGCTCCGAACCTACCGCCCCGTACCGCCCGGACCTCTCCCACGCCTCGGCCGGATGGACGACGGGCATCGACACCTCCTGCCCCCCGCACGCCCCCATCTCCTCCCGCAAGATGTTCGAGACCTTGTCCAGGGACCGCCTCGCCAGGGGCAGGTAGCTGAAGATCCCCGCCGCCAACGGCCGCACGAACCCCGCCCGCAACAACAGCCCGTGCCCCGCTACCTCCGTCCCCGAAGGAACCTCCCGCAAAGTCCGCCCGAACAGTTCGCCCATACGCATAAAGTCTCCCCTCATCCCTGCCTACCCGCTAGAAGCGGCCGGAAGGCCACGTGCCGAAAGGCGCGAAGCGCCGCGCCGAACGCTAGGTCGCCAGGTACGGCGTCGTGCCGTAATGGACGAGCCCGGCAGGCGGATCGTTCGGCCCGCCCAACTCCATAAGGAGGCGGTCCTTGCGGCCCCTGAAGCCAAACTCCCGCAACACGGCGTGGGCGGGACAATCTTCGGGGCCGGGGACGATCACGCGGACGGGCGAGGGCCCGGTCTCCCCGAGGGCCCGGGCGAGAAGGAGTCGGGCGACGTACGGGGTCGCGGCGACGAAGGGGCCGAGGCGGATCGCATCGCCGCCGGCGCTCCGGATGAGGTAGCCCTTGATCCTGCCGGACGAGTCCCGCGCCACGAGACCGTTGCCGGGGTGCAGCCGCAGGGTCGCGAACACGAGGTGCGACCGGTCGGCGCCGTAGCCCCAACGGTCCACGCCGTAGAGCTCGGGCAGCCCTGCGAAGGTCAGCGTACCGACCTCGTACCCGTCGGCCCGCCGGGGTGGACCCGGCGGGCGCGACGCCTCTTCCAGCCGGTACACCGTTCGCGCCGCGGACGCCCTGAAACCGAGGGACCGGTAGAGCCCTTCGGCTTGCCGCGTGGCGTAGAGACGGACGGTCTTCGCCCCTCGGCTCTTCAGGTAGGCGACCGCCCAGGACGAGAGCGCCGCGCCGAGGCCCAAGCCCCGGTACCCGTCGCGAACAGCGAGGTGGCAGAGGACGCCGATGCTCCCCAGCGGCACCGCGCCGACCATGCCCGCCAGGACGGCGCCGGGGGCTTCGGCCACCGCCCAGCGGGCGTCGCGCACGCCGCGCAGCAGGTCGAACGCCCTGGGGTCGGCCGACCAGCGCACCACGCTCCTCAGCTCCAGAATACGCCCGAGGTCCGCGTCGTCCATCTGCCGGATGCGGACGCCGGACTCAGGCCAGGCCACGTCCCGCAGCCCGCTTCGGGCCCCCGTTTCGTCTACTTCCAGGTCTTTTTTCCTGGCAAAGAGCGGCATTTTTCCCTCGATCTCTGGTGTGTGGGTGGAGACCGTTCCGCGCGGAGGACCCGGAAGAACCGGGCGGACGCGGACGCCCCGAGCGCGACCCCTAGAGGGTCGGTCGGGGCAGGGACGGTCGAGGGAACCGTCCCGAGGGGCGGCCGATGCCCGGAGATCCTGTGTAGTTCCGTTCCACGCCCACCATGCTACAGCACCGCCGGCCCCCGGTGAAGGGCGCCCCGTTCGGGCCTAGCCGCGACGGACCACGCCCTCCAAGACGTCGTCTATCTTCTGCAGAGCGTCCGGCGGAAGTTCCGCGCCGGAGGCCGCCGCGTTGTCCTCGACCTGCTCGGGCCTCGACGCCCCGATGATGGCGCTGCTTACGTTGGGCTGCCGCAGCACCCACGCGAGCGCGAGCTGGGGCATGGTGAGGCCGGCCTCCAGGGCGACGTCGCGCAGCCCCTCCACCGCCGAGAGGACCTCCTCGTTCATGAGCTCCCGCATGAAACGGTTGGACTCCGGATCTGCGGCGCGGGTGCCCTGCTCGGGTGCCTCGCCGGGGCGGTACTTGCCGGTCAGAACGCCCTGGGCGAGCGGGGAGAAGACGACTTGGCCGACGCCCTCGCGCTCCGAGAGGGGGACGACCTCGTCCTCTATCTGGCGTTGGATCATGTTGTAGCGCGGCTGGTTGGAGACGAGCCTGTCCAGGTTCATCTCCTTCGCCAGGCGCAAGGCGTCGCCTATCTGCCCGGCCGTCCACTCCGAGACGCCGACGTACAGGACCTTCCCCTGCCGCACGAGGTCGTCCAACGTCCGCAGGGTCTCCTCGAGCGGCGTCCCCTCGTCGTAGCGGTGGCACTGGTAGAGGTCCACGTAATCCGTCCCCAGCCGCCTGAGCGAGGCGTGGCACTGCTCCGTGATGTGCTTGCGCGAGAGCCCCCTGTCGTTCGGCCCCTCGCCCATCGGAAAGTAGACCTTCGTCGCCAGGAAGTACGAGTCGCGCTCGAAGCCTTTGAGGGCGTTGCCGACGATCTCCTCCGCCGCGCCGCGCATGTACACGTTGGCCGTGTCGAAGAAGTTGATGCCGAGATCGTAGGCCCTGTGGACGCAGGCCGTCGCCTGCTCCGCGGCGACGCTGCCGCCGTAAGTCAGCCAGCTTCCCAGCGAGATCTCGCTGACCTTCACCCCGCTTCCGCCCAACCGCCGGTACTCCACCTAATCCCCTTCCGTTCGGAACAAGACCCATATGGTACACGTCCCCCACCGCCCGGTGCGCGGCTCCGTCCTGGAGAGGGCCGCCTCGAAGGTTTCGGGGCCCACCTGGACGAGGCCGTCGAATGGGTAGTCGCGGGCGCGGATGGTGAAGAGTATCAGGGCCAGCACGAGCGTGTAGGCGACGATCATGGGATCAGCACGACCCAGTGGATGGACGGGATGCCCTCGCGGACCTCCAGCGACCGCTGCTCCCGGTACTCGTCGAGGCTCCCCACGAGGGCGAGGGCCCGCGAATAAAGGGCATCCTCCCTCCCCGTGCGGGGCTCGAAAGCCACCACGCTCCGCCGCAACTCGTCGGCCTTCGTTCCAGCCCGCCCGCTGATACGGCCCTCCTCCCGCATCATGGGCCAACCCTCTTCGACCACGATACGGGCGTAGGACCCGGCCAGATCCTGCACCTCTCGCCGCTCTGCCTCGGGGAAACCTTCGGCCACGCGGTGGATCCCCTCCACGCCCCCGGCCTCGCCCTGCGCCTCGCGCAAATCGAAGGAGACCAGCCGCCTCGCCACCGCGAAGCCCCCCAGCGCGAACGCCACCGCAAGGGCCACGCTCAGGACACCCCACAAGGCCGTCTCCACCATGCTCCTCCCGACACCCCCCGACGGGTAAAAAGATCACGCCGCAAGGACGCCGGGCAAACGCGAAACCGTCGTCCCCGGTCCCGTGTAACCAGCCTTGCTTACTGATTAGTTGTCGGCTAAGAGCACCTTTATTGCAAGAACGTCCCATTTTGTTACAATGGCGATCACCGTCGTCTGAACCACGGAGAAGAAGGAGCGGGAAGAGGTGCGAACCACGCTACAGCCCGGCCTGACGAACAGGCTAACGAAATATCTCAGGACCACCCAGCAGCTCATAGAAGAGGGCCGCGACGCGGTCTCTAGCAAGGAGTTGGGCGACTTTACCGGCATCAACCCGGTGCAGGTTCGGAGGGATCTTAACGCCATAGGATTCTCCGGTACGCGGGGCGTGGGCTACCAGGCCTACGACCTGGTCGAGGCCGTGAGGGACATCCTGGGCCTCAGGCAGACCTACAACATAGCCCTCGTGGGGGCCGGCAATTTGGGGAGCGCCATCGCGGCGAGCACCATCCTGCCCAAGAGGGGTTTCGTCATCCACGACGTCTTCGACGACGATCCCGAGAAGATCGGCCGCACCGTGGGCAACGTCGTCGTCAAGCACATAGAGGAGCTCGAAAAGAGCGTGGCCGAGGCGGAGGAGATCATCGGCATCATAGCCACCCCCGCATCCGCCGCCCAACACGTCGCCAACCTGATGACCGAGGCCAACATCCGCGTCATCCTCAACTACACCGACGTCCTCCTCCACGTCCCCTCCCACGTGGACGTCCACCGCATAGACCCGACCGCCCAACTCATGCACACGCTGTACTACTTGACCCAGGCCGAAGGGCAGGAGGCGAGTTAGGTTTTAAGGCTCTAGGGATTGGGTTTGAAGAAGCGGCTCCCGGTGTACGGGAGCCGCTTTTCTTTGGCGGACACCATCGGATAACAGATGGGATTCGATGTCTGCGCGATCTTCGCACAGACCACAGACCCTACTGGACCCTCAAAACCTGGTGCCCCAGAACCTGGAAAAGAGAAGAACCCGGAGCGCCTAGGGGTGATAGGTGGGGAAAGGGAAAGGAGGAGTGGCGCCCCGGGTTCTTTAATTGTGCCGGTTTAGTATCGCACCAACCGACTGACAGGATATTAACCGGCTCGCCACACTTTGTAAAGGGCTTGGAACAGAGAATTTAGAAACTTTTTGCAAATACCTGCCGAACGCACATAGCCGTTTAGCAGGCGCTTCTTTTACGTGTGTGTTTTTCCTGTAAGCCGTGTCGGGGTTGACGGTGTGGTTTTTGTACGGGCGGCGCAAAAACCGGGGGTCGATCGCGCGGCTGTTTGTACACGGGGCCAAGACGCGGGGGGCGCTGGAGCAAGCTAGGCCGGCAATAACGCAACGTATGGCTGCAGCGGGGCCTGGCAGAAAGGACGTAAGGTCCCGAGCTTCCTGCGGGCAGGGCCGGGCTCAAGTCCTGGTGCGGTAGTGGAGGTAGACCATGCCGTTGCCGAAACGGCGTTCGTCCAGCAGTTCGAGCTCCACGCGCGCATCGTCGGGGAGGGACCGTTTGCCGCCTCCGACCGCGATGGGCGCGACGAACAGGTGGCACTCGTCGACCAGCCCGGCCCGGAACGCCTCGGCGGCGAGGTCAGGACCTCCCACGACCATGTCCCGTTCCGCCGACGCCTTCATCCTCCGGACCGCTTCGGGGTCGAAGTCCCGCTCGATCCGCGTCCTTTTAGTGGGCACCTTCTCCAGCGTCCTGGAGTGCACGATCTTGTCGGCCGCCTGCCAAATCTCGGCGAAGTCGCGCATGAGGGGCGACTGCCCGGCGAGGGTGGGGTCGGTCTCCCAGCCGACCATCATCTCGTACATCCGTCGCCCGTAGAGGTAGGTGCCGAGGGGCCGCTCGAGGTCGTTGATGAAGGCGTGCACCTCCTCGTCGGGCACGGCCCAGTCGAAGTTGCCGTCCTCGTCCGCTATGTAGCCGTCGAGCGACGCTATCGCCGAGTAGATCAGCCTGGACACGGTGGACCTCCCTATGCGCGCACCCTATCGCGTTTCGCGACCAACCCGCGAAGAATAGGGTACTACCCCCGTGATCCAACCGGTTATCCGGAGGGTTCGATGACCGGGGCCCACCGTTCGGGGTGTCCCATCGGCATGCCGCTCGATGTTTTCGGAGAGAAGTGGAGCGTGCCCATCCCCCACGGCGCGTTTCTGCCAGGCTCGGCCGCAGCCATACGTTGCGCTTTTGTTGGCTTGATCTGGTTGGAGGGCCCGGGGTCTATCTCCGTAAGGCGGGATCGGATTCCCGGGCCGTCGTTTGCGCGATCGGTCGAGGCGAAACCGGGGCTAGGGTGTTTGCCTACGACTCCTCTTCGAGGAGCTTCTCGTATTCTGCGGCGGAGAGGAGGTCGGCCCGGTCGGAGGTTTGAAGCTTGAGGATCCAACCCTCGCCGTAGGGGTCTTCGTTGATCTTCTCCGGGTTGTTTTCGAGCGCGCCGTTGACCTCGACGACCTCGCCGCCGACGGGCGCGTACAGGTCGGAGACGGCCTTGACGCTCTCGACGGCGCCGAAGGAGTCGCCGGCTTCGAGGGTCGCGCCCTGCTCCGGTAGCTCGACGAAGACCACGTCGCCGAGCTCGTCCTGGGCGTGTTCGGTGATGCCGACGGTCGCCACGTCGCCCTCGACGCGGACCCACTCGTGGCTCTTGGTGTACTGGAGATCTCCCGGTACGGACATTCGGCCCCCTCCCCTACTCTTTCTCGCGCTTGTAGAACGGCAACGGCACGGCCCGCGCGGGCACGAGCCGGTCGCGTATGACGACGTCGAAGGAATCTTCTACCCCGGGCGCCACGAGCGCAAGCCCTATGGCCTCGCCGAGCGTCGGGGACTGCGTGCCGCTCGTGACGGTCCCGACCGTCTCCCCGCCCACCGCGACCGGATGCTCGTGGCGCGCGATGCCGCGCCCCTCCACCTTGAAGCCGACGAGCTTCTTGCGGGGCCCCTCCCCTTTCTGCCGGCGCAGCGCCCCCTGCCCGACAAATTCCTCTTCCTTATCCAGGTGGACGGCGAACCCGATGCCCGCTTCGAGCGGCGTCGTCTCCTCGTCGAGCTCGTTGCCGTAGAGGCACATGCCGGCCTCGAGGCGTAGAGTGTCGCGGGCCCCGAGGCCGGCAGGCGCGGCGCCAGCCTCGACGAGGCGGCACCAGAGGGGGGCCGCGGCGGCGGGGCGGACGTAGAGCTCGAAGCCGTCCTCGCCCGTGTAGCCGGTGCGTGAGATCACGGCGTAGAAGCCGTCCACTTCACCCACCACGTACCGGTAGTACTTCAGCCCCGTGAGGTCCGCGTCGGTGAGGTTTCCGAGGATGCCGGCGGCCTCGGGGCCCTGCAGCGCGAGCAACGCCCAGTCGTCGGACTCGTCCGAGATCTCGACCTCCAGGTCCCCCGTGTGCTCCCGGAAGTGGGCGACGTCTTTGTCGCGGTTCGCCGCGTTGACCACGACGAGGAAGTCGTCCGGGTTCTTGTAGACGAGCACGTCGTCCACGGTGCCGCCGTCTTCGTAGCAGACGGCCGCGTAGCCGACCTGCCCGGTTTCGAGGCGCGAAACGTCCCTGGTGACGAGCCTCTGGACGGCCCTCTCGGCGTCGGGTCCCCGGAAGACGACCTCGCCCATGTGCGAGACGTCGAAGAGACCGGCCCTGGTACGGACGGCCTCGTGCTCGGCCTTTACGCCCTCGTACTGGACGGGCATCTCCCAGCCCGCAAAGGGGACCAAACGGGCGCCGGCCTCTTTGTGTTCGTCGTAGAGCGGGGTTCGTTTGAGGGCCTCTTCGGCCACCCTCACCACCTGGCCTTGAGCTGTCGGGCGGCGCGGGCCTCGTCGAGGCGGCGGGTCGGGGCGTGGGCCGGGGCCTCTTCGAGCTCCTCCGCGTTGCTCTCGGCGAGCTCAAGAAGGGCGCCGACGAAGTCGTCCAGGGTCTCTTTAGATTCGGTCTCGGTTGGCTCTATGAGCATGGCCTCTTTGACGACGAGGGGGAAGTAGATCGTGGGCGGGTGGTAGCCGTGGTCTATTAGCCCCTTGGCTATGTCCAGCGCCTTCATCCCCTTGGGCGGCTGCACCACCACCTCGTGCTTGCAGAGCTCGTCGTAGGGGACCCCGTACGTCCCCCCGAGCCGCGCCCGGACGTAGTTCGCGTTCAGGACGGCCATGTCCGTGACGTCGCGCAGGTCCGGGCCGTGCATCTTGATGTAGTTCCACGCCCGGAGCATCTGCCCGAAGTTGCCGTGGAACCCGGCCACCCGCCCGATGCTGCCCGCGGGCCGGACGAAGGAGTAGATATCCCCGTCCCTCTCGACGGCCGGGTCCGGGCGGAAGGGGGCGAGGGTCTCGGAGCAGGCGATGGCGCCGCAACCGGGGCCGCCGCCGCCGTGGGGGGTGGAGAAGGTCTTGTGGAGGTTGAAGTGCATCACGTCCACGCCGGCCTCGGCGGGACGCATCCGACCGAGGTTCGCGTTCATGTTCGCGCCGTCCATGTAGAGGAAGGCGCCCGCCTCGTGGAGGACGTCGGAGATCTCCTTTATGTTCCGCTCGAAGACGCCGCACGTATTGGGGTTCGTGATCATGAGCGCCGCGGTGGTCCCGTCCACCATCTCTCTAAGCTCGTCCACGTCCACGCATCCGTGCTCGTCGAGCCCGATCTCCTTGGCCGCAAAGCCCGCCATCGAGGCCGTCGCCGGGTTGGTCCCGTGCGCCGTAGAAGGGACGAGTACGGTCGTCCTCCCATCGTCCCCGTTGTCCTCGAAAAACTTCTTGACCATCAGGATGCTCGTCAGCTCGCCCTGCGCCCCCGCCAGCGGCTGCAACGAGACCGCCGGCAAGCCCGATACCTCCGAGAGGAAACCCTGCAGCTCGTGCATGACCTTCAGCGCACCCTGCGCCTGAGCCTCCGGCTGGAGCGGGTGCAGGCCGGCGAAGGCCGGCGTGTTCGCGGCGACCTCGTTGGCGCGGGGGTTGTGCTTCATCGTGCAGGAGCCCAAAGGGTAGAAGTTCGTGTCTATGCCCCAGTTCCGGCGCGATAGGTTGGTGTAGTGGCGGACCACCGTCGGCTCGTCCACCTCGGCCAGTCGCGGCCCCTCTTTGCGGAGCGCCTCTTTCGGGAGGACCTTCCGGAGATCGGTCTCCCCTACGTCGTTCTTCGGCAGGGTGTAACCCCGGCGGCCCTCGCGGCCCTTGGTCCGGATCAGGTTATCCAGCATCGGCAACCACCCCCACGAAGGCGTCGAGTTCCTCTTTCGTCCTCTTCTCCGTAACCGCGACCAACATTCCCCCATCTCCGAGATCCAACCCGCCGACCATGCCCGCGTCGAGCAAGGCCTCGTTGGCCCGCTTCACGTCGGGCAGCTCCACCACGAACTCCCAAAGGAAAGGGGCGTCCGGGTACCGCAACTCGAGGCCCGAAGCCCGAAGCCTATCCGCCAGGTAATGCGCCTTGGAGACGGACAGCTCGGCCACCTCGCGCAGCCCCTCCGGACCCATGAGGGCCGTGTAGACGGTGGCGGCGAGGGCCGTCAGCGCCTGGTTGGTGCAGATATTGGAGTTCGCCTTTGCGCGGCGGATGTCCTGCTCTCGCCCGCGCAGGGTTAGGACGTAGGCGAGCTTGCCGTCTTTATCCACTGTCTCGCCGCAGATGCGTCCGGGGAGCTGGCGGACGGACTTCCCGTCCGTCGCCATGTAGCCGGCGTAGGGGCCGCCGAAGAGGAGCGGCATCCCGAGCGGCTGGGCCTCGCCGACCGCCACGTCCGCCCCGAGGTTGCCCGGGGCTTCGAGGACGGCGAGCGAGATCGGGTCGCAGACGGCGACACAAAGCGCGCCGACGCCGTGGGCCGCCTCCGAAGCCGCGCCTATATCCTCCACGACGCCGAAGAAGTTCGGGCTCTGCACGAAGACGCCCGATGCGTCGTCCGGCACCTCGGAGAAATTCGTGGTCCCGTCCTCGAACGGAAGCTCGACGACCTCGACGCGGTAGGTCTCTATGACCTCGCGGTAGCGGGGGTTCAGACCTCTGGAGACGGCGACCTTCGGGTCCCGCTTCGTCAGGCGGGCGGTCATCAGGGCGGCTTCGGCGACGGCGTTGGCCCCGTCGTAGACGGAGGCGTTCGAGACGTCGAGGCCGGTGAGTTCGGAGATGATGGACTGGAACTCGAAGATCGACTGGAGGGTGCCCTGGCTGATCTCGGGCTGGTACGGCGTGTACGAGGTCAGGAACTCGCCGCGAGATATTACGGCGCCGACCGTGGAGGGCACGATCCTGTCGTAGGCCCCGGCCCCGAGGAAAATGGGCAGCCCCGAGACGTTCTCCTTAGCCAGCCGGTCCACGTCCCTGAGCGCCTCGTACTCGGAGAGCGCGGGCGGGAGACCCAGTTCTCCTTCGAACTTCGGCGAGACGTCGGCGAAAAGATCGTCCAGGGTCTCCACCCCGATAACGTCCAGCATCTCGCGCACGTCTTCCTCGGTGTGCGGTGTAAACCTCGCCACGCGGCAGTACCCCCTGTTTTGGGTGAGCGTCCTATAGACTCCGCCCTGTCCCAAACCTGAGAGTATTACCCCGTCGGCGCCGGCCTAGGCGTTAGCCGGCCGGACTCTCCAGGACGCCCTCGGGTCCGCGGTCCTTCTGCCTGAGAGATTCGGGGTGCCTTCGCAGCCCTTTCACCTTCGGCGGTCGCTGCGGGGACTCCCCCATCCCCCGCGACTCTCTCCCACGGCCCTCATCGGGCTAGGTAAAGTTAGCACAAGTATCGGGGCGTGGCTTGCGAAGCCGCGTACACGATTCGAGTTTCGGGGAGCTCTCGTACCGCGTCGTCCCCGCCGGCAATCTCGGCGTAAGGCACGGGTTATCCGAACCTACGTCGCGAACAGGGAGGCGTAGCCGTTCAGGGCGGGTTGGCCGCCCAGGTGGGCGTAGAGGACGTTCGATCCGTGGCCGATCTCGCCGCTCGAGACGAGGTCGATCATGCCGGCCATCGACTTGCCCTCGTAGACGGGGTCGGTGATCATCCCCTCCAGGCGCCCGGCGAGGCGGATCGCCTCCAGCGTCCGCCCGTCGGGGATGCCGTAGGTTCCGGCGTGGTAGCGGTCGTCGAGGACGATCTCGTCCTCGCGCAGGTCCCGCCCCAGCCCGATCAACCCCGCGGTGCTACGGGCGATCCGGGCGACCTGCTCGCGGGTCTCGGCCGGCCTGGCGGACCCGTCGATGCCGATGACCCGCCGTTCGCGATCCTGCCCGGCGAACCCGGCGATCATGCCGGCCTGCGTGCTGCCGGTGACCGAGCACACGACGACGGTGTCGAAGAAGACGCCGAGCTCCCGCTCCTGCGCCTCGACCTCGAAGGCCCAGTTGGCGAAGCCCAGGCCCCCGAGCCTGTGGTCCGACGCGCCGGCCGGGATCGCGTACGGCTTCCCACCCGCCTCCTCAACGTCCGCAAGCGCCCGCTCCCAGCTCTCCTTGAAGCCGATGCCGAACCCCGCTTTGACCAGCCGCACGTCGGCGCCCATGATCCTGCTGAGTTGGATGTTGCCGACGCGGTCGTAGGTCACGTCGGGCCAGTCCACCCAGCTCTCCTGAACGAGGACGCACCCCAGGCCGGTCCGGGCGGCAACGGCGGCGACCTGGCGGGTGTGGTTGGACTGCACCCCGCCGATGGAGACCAGCGTGTCGCACCCCTCGGCCAAAGCGTCGGCGACGAGGTACTCCAGCTTGCGCGTCTTATTGCCCCCGTAGGCGAGGCCGGAGTTGCAGTCGTCGCGCTTGGCCCACAGTGCCGCCCCGCCCAGGTGCGAGGTCAAGCGGTCGAGGCTATGCACCGGCGAGGGGCCGAAGAGCAGTGGGTAGCGCTCGAAGGCGTCGAGGTTCGTTGCGGTGTCGGCGGGCGCGGTCATCTCTCCTCCTTGTCTAGAGGCGTCATTCTACAAGCGCCGCAAGAGAGCGCCGATGCTCCCGGGTCATGGCCATAGGGTCCAGACGACGCTGGCGACAAAGATGAGCAACGGCACGAGCATGGCGAGAGAGGCACGCTTCGTCGTCGTCTCGTGCAACGCCCTTATGCCCAGCATCGTGACGTACAGGCCGTAGAGGGAAGCCAGGTAACCCACTATGGGAACCCAGCTCAGCAGCGCGACGGCGCTGGCGTAAGCGCTTACGCGCAGGGTGGCATCGAAACCTTTTCTCGGCCGGACGAAGACCCTCACGCAGAGGTGCTGGACCGCCGCTATGAGGTACAGGCCGATCCACGCGAACAGCGGCGACAACGCCAGAAAGATCCAGTCGAACCTGTCCGCTGCCGGGTTTGTCTCGCCCCGTATCCACGAATCCACCGGCGCGGCGGCGTAGAGTAGCAGGATGTTGATCACCGCGCAGATGACACCGAATAGGACCGCGCTCCCCGAGGACCTTTGCCGGTCGAGATCGCCAAAGAACGCCGTCGGCGCCACTATCACCGCCCGCACCGTCCCGAGGAAGCTCCGAAAAAAGTCGGAAGGCTCGAAACCCGTGCGCGACTGATCGTTGCCATCCGTGGAGCGCATCCATCCTCCCATCCCGGTTCGGGAAGCCCGCCGATCGGCGCTCGTTGGCGTCGGACCGCATGATGGCATGATGGCATCATGCCCCGCCCGGCACGTCATCCGGGGGGATGATCCCGCCTACCTAAAGTACGAAACGCCGCCGGGGCTAGAACCAGACCGGGCGGATCAGGTGTAGTTCTCCGCGGTGAGCTGCACTTCGTCCCTGCCCGCGAAGTGGTCCTGAATGTACTTCTCGCCCTCGTCGCAGAAGAGCGTGACGACGTTCTCTATCTCCGGATAGGATTTGAGGACCTTCCTGGCGGCTATGAGGTTGGCGCCGCTCGAAGGGCCGACGAAGAGGCCGTGGCGCTTGGCGAGGCGGCGCATCTCCTCGACGGCCTCCGCGGAGTCCACGGCTAAAGTGTCGTTGACGAGCTTCTGGTGGCGCTCGAAGATGCCGGGTACGAAGCCGTCGGCTATGCCCTCTATGAGGTGCTCGCCGACCTCGCCGCACAGGATGGTCGAGGACTCCGACGGCTCCATCGCGAAGAGCCTCACGTCGGGGTTGACCTCCCGGAATGCCTGGCCGACGCCAACGAGGGTGCCGCCGGTGCCCACGCCCATGACCAAAGCGTCCGGGACGACGCCTTCGGGGAGCCCTTCCAGTATCTCGGGGCCGAGCCAGGTTCGGTTCTCCTCGACGTTCCATTCGCTCTCGAACTGGGAGGGACAGAAATAGCCGGGCTCCGCGCCGAGCTCCTTGGCCTTGGCGAGCGCCTCGTCGACGTGGAAGTGGCCGACCTGGAGGACCTCGGCCCCGAAGGCGCGGCTTATGGCGACCCGCTCGCCGCTCATCCCCTCGGGCATGACGACGAGCATCCTGTAGCCCTTGACCGCCGCGACCATCGAGAGGGCGTTGCCGGTGTTGCCGCTGGTAGCCTCTACTATGGTGTCGCCGTGCCTGAGGAGGCCCTCGTCTTCGGCCTTCTCGACCATGTACTTCGCTATCCGAGCCTTTACGGAGCCCGAAGGGTTCAGGTACTCGAGCTTGCAGTAGACGCCGTCGAGCTCCAGCATCGGCGTGCCGCCGATGGCGTCGAGGATGCTGTTGGACAATCCGCTCTTCATTTCGACCTCCTCACTACTCGGGCGTAACGTATGCCCCGGAGAGGCCGCCGTCAACCAGGAAGGTAGAGGCGGTCATGTACGAGGACTCGTCGGAGGCCAGGAAGAGGGCGGCGTTGGCGATCTCGACGGCCTCCGCGAACCGGCCCATCGGCAGGTGAACGAGCCGCCTGGCCGCCCTCTCGGGGTCTTTCGCGAACAGTTCTTGTAGGAGAGGCGTGTTCACGGGTCCGGGGCAGAGCGCGTTGACGCGGACGCCCTGGCGGGCGAACTGGACGCCGAGCTCGCGGCTCATGGCGAGCACGCCGCCCTTGGAGGCGGTGTAGGAGATCTGGCTTGTCGCGGCCCCCATCACCGCCACGAACGAGGCCGTGTTCACGACAGATCCGCCGCCCCGCTCTAACAGGTACGGTATCCCGTGCTTGCAGCACAGGTAGACGGACTTCAGGTTGACGTTCTGGACGCGCTCCCAGGCGTCCATCTCGGTCTCAAGGATGGAGTCGTCGTCGGGCGGGGAGATGCCGGCGTTGTTGAAGAGCACGTCGATGCCACCGAAACGCTCCGATGCTTCCCGGTACATCCCCTGCACGCCGTCGGGGTCCGTGACGTTCGCCCGGACGTAGAGGCCGTCGAGTTCGTCGGCGACCGCCTGACCGCCGTCGGCGAGGTCCGCGATCACGACCTTCGCGCCCTCCTCGGCGAAGCGGCGGGCGGTCTCGCGGCCGATGCCGCTCGCGCCGCCGGTGATGACCGCGACCTTGCCGCTCAGGCGGCCGGGCATGCTAGTTCCCCTCCGTCGAGATGTAGACGTTCTTTACCTCGGTGTAGTGGTCGAGGGCGTGGGGGCCGAGCTCCCGGCCGACGCCGGACTGCTTGAAGCCCCCGAACGGGGTGGCGACCCGGACGGAGGTGTTGGAGTTTATGGAGAGGACGCCCGTCTCTACGCGGCGGGCGACGCGCAGGGCCTTGGCGCCGTTCTCCGTCCAGACGGAGCCGGAGAGGCCGTAGGGCGTGTCGTTCGCCTGGCGGACGGCGTCGTCCTCGTCCTCGAACGGGATCACGGCTACCACGGGGCCGAAGATCTCCTCCCGGGCCGCCTTGTCGTCGTTGGAGACCGGCGCCAGCACGGTCGGCGGGAACCAGAAGCCGGCGCCTTCGGGGGAGCGGCCCCGGATCGCCACGGGGGCCTCCTCCGGCACGTACGAACCGACCCGCTCGCGGTGGTCGGCGCTTATGAGCGGCCCCATCTCCGTGGCCTCGTCGAGCGGGTCGCCTACGCGCAGCCCCTCCACGGCCGGCCTCATCAGATCCAGGAACTCGTCGAAGACGTCTTTTTGCACGAGGATGCGGGAGCGGGCGCAGCAGTCCTGACCCGCGTTGCCGAATACGGCCATCGGGGCGGATGCCGCGGCCCTTTCGAGGTCGGCGTCGGCGAAGACGACGTTGGCTGATTTGCCGCCGAGCTCCAGGGTGACGCGCTTGATGGTGCCGGAGGCGCCGGCCATGATCCCGCGCCCCACCGCCGTCGAGCCCGTGAACGCGACCTTCGCCACGTCTTCGTGCTCGACGAGCCTCTGCCCCACCACGCTGCCGGGGCCGACCAGGACGTTCACCACGCCCTCGGGTATGCCGGCTTCCTTCGCGATCCTCTCGAACTCGAGCGCCGTTAGCGGCGTAAGCTCTGCGGGCTTGAGCACCACCGTGTTGCCGGCGGCGAGGGCCGGGGCCATCTTCCAGCTCGCGATGGTGAGCGGGAAGTTCCACGGCACGATCAGGCCGACCACGCCGAGCGGTTCCCGGAACGTCATGTCCACGCCCCCCGAGACCGGGATGGTGTCGCCGAGCAGCCTCTCGGGCATCCCGGCGTAGTAGTGGAAGGTGTCGGCCACCATCCCCATCTCGCCGCGGGCGTCGTTTATGGGTTTGCCTGTATCTTTGGATTCGAGTTGGGCCAGGTTCTCCCTCTCGGCCTCCAAAGCGTCGGCGAGGCGGCGCAGGAGGCGGGAGCGGTCGGCGGGCTCGACGTCGCGCCACTTCGGGAACGCCTTCTTCGCGCGGGCGACCGCGTCGTCGGCGTCTTCTGCGGTGGCGGGGTCGATTTTCTCGACGACCTCTTCGGTGGCGGGGTTCAGGATCTCCAGCAACTACGTTACCTCCGAAACTAGGGCATGGATGAGTTGGCTTTTTTCGTCCTCTTCGGGGTGCCAGAGCACGCCGAGCACGAACGGGCATGACGGGTCTTCTATGGCCTCCACGGCTTCGTCTTCGGACCGGCCGGTGACGACGAGCCCGCCCCCGACCTCCCTTACCCCCTGGTGGTGGTGCGACTTCACGGGCGTCCTCTCGGACCCCACGGCGCGGGCGGCGAGGGAATCGGGGGCGAGCCGGACCTCGTGGTCGGCGAAGGTGCCGGGGGTGTGGCGGTGCTCCTCGTGGCCGACGACGTCGGGGAGGTGCTGCTCCAGGCCGCCGCCGTAGGCGACGTTCAGGACGTGCATCCCGCGGCATATGCCCAAAGTAGGCATCCGCCGGCCTATCGCGGCGCGGACAAGCGCCAGCTCGTAGGCGTCGCGCTCGGGCTGCACCGGGCCGGTCTCCGGGTGCGGCTCCTGGCCGTAGAGGTCGGGGTCGAGGTCGCCGGCCCCGCCGGTCAGGATCAGGGCGTCCAGCAAGCCCAGGAGGCCGTCGGGCTCCCTCGCGTCCTCCTCGTCGGGCGGGAGCAGGACGGGCCTGCCGCCGGCCCGCTGCACGGCGCGCACGTAGTTGGCCGGGCTGAGGAAGGCCGGCATCTCCCTCCACGCGCCGTAGCTGACGCTCTCCGTCGCCGCGGTGATGCCCACGGTCGGGCGTCCCCTCCTCCCGCTCACAGGCGCTCGAAGGTCCGGTAGCGTTCCCAGTCGGTAACGGCTGCTTCGTACGCCTCGATCTCGACCTTCGCCGCGTTCAGGTAGTGCTCGACCACCTCGTCCCCGAAAGCCCCCCTCGCAACGTCGCTCGCCGCGAAGAGCTCCCTGGCCTCTTTGAGGCTCGTCGGGACGTGCGGCTTGTCCGTCTCGTAGGCGTTCCCGGCGAACTCGTCCTCCAGGGGGATCTCGTTGTCTATCCCGTGCAAGCCGGCGGCGATCATCGCGGAGATGGCCAGGTAGGGGTTCACGTCCCCGCCCGGGATACGGTTCTCGACCCGCAAGGAAGGCCCGTGCCCCACGACGCGCAGGGAGCAGGTGCGGTTGTCCCGGCCCCAGGCGACCGCCGTCGGGGCGAAGGAGCCCTTGGCGTAGCGCTTGTACGAGTTGATGTTCGGGGCGAAGAGGGGCATGAGCTCGCGCAGGCACGAGACCTGGCCCGCCAGGAAGTGCTCGAAGGTCTCCGAGAACCCGTGGCTATCGCCGTGGCCATCGCCGTGGCCATCGCCGTGGCCATCGCCGTGGCCATCGCCGTGGCCATCGCCGTGGCCGTCGGCGGAGCCATCGGCGAAGAGGGGGGTTCCGTCCTCGCTCCTGAGGCTCAGGTGGACGTGGCAGGAGTTGCCCTCGCGTTCGTCGAACTTGGGCATGAAGGTGATCGAGCAGCCCTCTTGCGCTGCGATCTCCTTCGCGCCGTTCTTGTAGATGGCGTGGCCGTCGGCGGTGGCGAGAGCGCGGTCGAACCTGAAGTTGATCTCGTGCTGCCCGAAGTTGCACTCGCCCTTGGCGTCCTCGACAGCGAGCCCGGCCGCCGCCATCGTGTTCCTGATGCGGCGCAAGAGCGGCTCCACCCGCGCCGTCCCGAGCAGCGAGTAGTCCACGTTGTACAGGTTCACGGGATCCAGGTCCGTGTAACCCTTTCTCCACGCGTCCTCGTAGGAGTCCTTGAAGACTATGAACTCGAGCTCCGTGCCGACGAAGGCTTCGAGGCCGCGTTCGGCGAGGCGCATCAACTGGCGCTTGAGGATCTGCCGCGGCGAGGCCACTACGGGCGAGCCATCGTCCCAGACGAGGTCGCAGGTGACCATCGCCGTCCCCTCCTGCCAGGGCACGAGCCGCAACGTCTCCATGTCGGGCTTGAAGACGAAGTCCCCGTAGCCCCTCTCCCACGAGCTCATCGCGTAGCCCTCGACAGTGTTCATCTCGACGTCCACGGCGAGCAGGTAGTTGCACCCTTCCGCGTCGTGCTCGACCACCTCGTCGAGGAAGTGGGCCGCGGTCAGGCGCTTGCCCTGCAGGCGGCCCTGCATGTCCGTCATCGCGATCAGGACGGTGTCTATCCGCCCGGCGTCCACCTCGGACCTCAGCGTTTCGAGGTCGAGGCGTCCTTTCGGTTTCGTCTCCATAATTCCCTTCTAGCTTCCGGCCAGCTCGGCTTCGGCCTTCTCGATGGTGGCGAACTCCTCCTCGGGGGCCTGGGCGACCAGGTGGTGGCGGCTGTAGAAGAGGAAGTACGCGAGGAAGAGTGCGTAGACGCCGAGCGTGATGAACGCCGCCCTCGGGTCCACTATGAAGGTCGCGATCACGGCGAGCACCGCGAGGACGAGGGCGACGCCCGAGGTGGCGACGCCGCCCGGCGTGCGGTAGGGCCGCTCCAGGTCCGGCTCGTTGCGGCGCAGGACTATGTGCGAGAGCATCATCAGGACGTAGCTTATCGTGGCGCCGAAGACGGCGATGTTTATGAGGATCGCGCCGTTCCCGGTGAGCGCCATCAAAAATCCGATGACGCCGGGAACGATCAGCGCCACCCACGGTGTCCTGCGGCTGCCCGTGAGCGAGAGCACCTTCGGCAGGTAGCCGGCCCTGGAAAGGGCGAAAGTCTGGCGCGAGTAGGCGAAGATGATGGAGAAGAACGAGGCTATAAGGCCCGCGAGGCCGGCGATGTTGATAAAACCGCTGAGGAGGTTCGACCCGCCGTACGCCGCCTGCACCGCCTCGACGAGCGGGTTGCCCGACTCCTGGATCACGGCGGAGCCCGACGCGCCCGGGCCGAATACGAGGATAAGCGCCGCGAACACCAGCAGGGCCGCCATGCCGGCGATAAGACCCCTCGGCGTGTCGCGCGTGGGGTCACGGGTCTCCTCGGCGGCGAGCGGGACGCCCTCGATGGCGAGGAAGAACCAGATCCCGTACGGCAACGCCGCCCAGATGCCGACCAGCCCGAACGGCAGGAACGCGCTCGCGCCCGCCGCGTCCGTCGGCCTTATGTCGAAGAGGTTCGCCGGGTCGAAGAGCGGGATCATGCCCACCACAAACGCCACGAGCGCCACGACGGCTATGATCGTGATGCCGAACATAAGCTTGAGCGCCTCCCCGACGCCGTAGAGGTGTATCCCGATGAAGACGAGGTAGAAGACGAGGTAGACGACCGGCCCCCCGAACCCGATCAAAGACTCCACGTAGGCCCCGATGAACGTCGCAATGGCCGCCGGCGCGATAGCGTACTCGATCAAGATAGCAGTCCCCGTCGCGAACCCGCCCAACGGCCCCAGCGCCCGCCTGGCAAACCCGTACCCCCCGCCGGCGGTCGGTATCGTCGAAGAGAGCTCGGCGAGCCCGAAGACCATCGCGGTGTACATGGTCGCCATGAGCAGCGTCGCGATGAGCATCCCACCCCACCCGCCCTCGGCGAGCCCGAAATTCCACCCCGCGAAATCCCCCGAGATGACGTACGCCACCCCGAGCCCGGCCAGAAGAACCCACCCGGCGGCCCCCTGCTGCAACTGCCGCTGCTCCATGTAGTCGGCCCCGACGTTCTCGTACTCGACCCCCTGCCGACCCCGCTTCTCCGACTCGCTCACCCCGCACTCCTCTCCGCCAGGCACGACCCCCGAAATCCTGGCACGATGGACACAAACGCATCATAATTAATACCAATTTGTCATACAAGGGGTCTGGGGGTTTTGGTATCGGCTATCGGGCGGGCGGGCGGCGGGACGTTCCCCTGTACCTCCAGGTCGAGCGGCGGATAGAGGATTTGTTGCTGAGGGGCCGGTACAAGGCCGGGGACCGCATACCGCCCGAGGCGGAGCTGGTGGGCTCTTTGGGCGTCTCGCGGGTCACGGTGCGGGCCGGCCTGGCGCGCCTGGCCGAGCGCGGCGTGCTGGACCGCCGGCAGGGGAGCGGGACTTTCCTCATCCGTCCCCCGGATGGAGCGCGTCTCAGGTCGGGGCTGGAGAAGCTGGAGACCTACACCGTCCACGCCGAGCGGCTCGGGGTCGAGCTCTCCAGCGAGGGTCTAAGGATAGAGGTGGTCGGGGCGGGCCCCGACGAGGTCGAGGCCCTGGAGGTGGCGCAGGGCGGCCCGCTCGTCCGGGTCTCGCGCGTCCTGCTCATGGGGGGCACTCCGGCCGCCTGGATGGTGGACTTCGTGCCGGAGAACGTCATCGGGGAGGACAGGGTGCGCGAGCATTTCCGCCCCGACGCCATGCTGCTCGACCTCCTCGTCTCCGAGGGCGTCCCCGTCGGCTCCTCCCAGATGTCCATAGAGGCCGTCATGATCCACCCGGAAGACCCCATCGGAACGAAGCTCGAATTGGAGGACCCCTCGGCCGCCCTCTCCCTCGTCCAGATCATGTACCTGGCCGACGGACGCCCCGTCCAACGCTCCCACGACACGTTCCTGCCCGGGAAACTCAACCTCCACGTGGTGCGCGAGTTGTTCGAGGTGAGAAAGCTGGGCTAGTAGCACTCCCCGGCTTCGCCTGCGCTTTCGGTACGGCTCTCCGCGCCTCTCAGCATCTCTCAGCGCGCAGCCTCACGGGCCGCTTTCGGTAAGTCGTCCGTGCGTGACGCCACGCGGCACCCAAACCGTCACGCAAGGCGCGGCCCGGTCTGACCCGGGACTACAGAGAGCTGAAATGCTCAAAGCGGAGGCATCAGCCGGAGCGCGCTGACGGGCTCCGGAGGGAGCGGGCTACTGGTACATCTCCCCCACCTTCATCGTGCCGCGCTGGACGAGCTCTATCTTGTAGCCGTCGGGGTCCTCGACAAAGGCGATGCGGTAGTCGTTGCCGTCGGCGGTCAGGGTCTTGGGCTCCAAGGTGACGGTTACGCCCTGACCTTTAAGATCCCCAACGGTGGCTTCGAGGTCGTCCACGGTGAAGGCTACGTGGGCGTAGCCGTTGCCCTTGTCGTAGGGCTCGGCCTGGTCGTGGTTGTGGGTGAGTTCGAGCATCGGGGAGGCCGGGTCCTCTTCGAGGGCGAAGAAGTGGTTGGTGGCGGAGCCGAGGTCCATCTCGCCGACCTTTTTCATGCCGAGCTTGTTCACGTAGAAGTCCTCGCTCCTGGCGGGGTCCAGGACGCGGTAGCAGGTGTGGATAAAGGTCGCGGCCATCGGGGCTCCTCCCTCTCTGTGGTCCGTTCCAATCGTGAAGGGTAGCATCCTCTTCGTCAGATGGGCGACCGGGCGGGAAGGCCGCTGTAGACTGTGCCGGAAGGGAGGACGGCGAGAGGGCGGGAGGGGCGCGACTTGGGTGAGATCGGCTGGGAGGACTTCGAGAAGGTGGAGGTGAGGGCGGGGCGGGTCGTCGCCGCCGAGCCGTTCCCTGAGGCGAGAAAGCCCGCGATCAAGCTCACCGTGGACTTTGGGCCGGAGATCGGGGAGAAGAGGACCAGCGCCCAGCTTACCGCCCGCTACGATCCGGGGGCCCTGATCGGCAAGCAGGTCGTCGCCGTCGTCAACTTCCCGCCGAAGAGGATCGCGGGCTTCAAGAGCGAGGTACTCGTCCTCGGCGTCCCCGACGAGAACGGCGAGGTGGTCCTCCTCTCCCCGGACGTGGAAGTCCCGGAGGGCGGGAGGATGTTCTGAGCCGGGCCTCCGGTGGGGCGGGCCCGCCACCGGAGGAGCTCCTGTCCCGGTTCCCCCACGCCCGGCACGCCGACGGCGACGCCATCACGGCCGTCATCGCCGCGATAGCCGGCTTCTTCGTCAGGGAGGGGCTGCAACCCGCGCCGCCGGGGCTCCCCACCCTGCGGGCGTTCCAGGCGGCGCAGGGCGGGGCGGCACGAACCTGGCTGGCCCGGAGGACCGGGTGGAGGTGAAGAGGGGGCGGCGAAACCCGGACACCCCACGGCACGTAGTGTCCTTTGTGACGAAACCGGGAAGGGAGGAGCGTCGATGAGCGAGACGAACCTGGAGCAATTCAGGGAGGTGACGCCGGCCGGGAGGCTAACGCTGCAGAACTCGGCGATGCTCAAGGTCAGTTTGCAGGGGGACCAGATCCAGGCGAAGCTCGGCTCGATGGTCGCCTACCAGGGCGATGTCCGATTCGAGCACAAGGGCGGCGGTATCGGCCGGTTCTTCAAGAAGGCCATGACCGGCGAGGGCACGACGCTCATGACCGTCACGGGTACCGGGGAGGTCTTTCTCGCCCACGATAAACGGAAGGTCATGGTCCTCGAGCTCGACAACGACCGCATGACCGTAAACGGCGACAACATCCTCGCCTTCGAGCCCGGGATAGACTGGGACATCAGGCGCGTCGAGGGGGCCGGGCGCCTCGCCGGCGGCCTCTTCAACGTCGTTCTCGAGGGCACCGGCAAGGTCGCCGTGACCTCCGACGGGGAGCCGGTCCTGCTGGACACCTCCACCCCAACCTTTGCGGACCCCGACTCGGCGATAGCCTGGAGCGGCGGGGTGAGGACGAGCGTCAAGAGCGACGTCTCGTTCAAGACCTTTATCGGAAAGGGGAGCGGGGAGACGTTCCAGATCGGCTTCGAGGGGGCCGGGTGGGTCCTGATCCAACCCTCAGAAGGCCCAACCGTCCCAGAACACTCCCACGGCGGCCAGGGCGGCGGCATGGGGTCGTTCTTCGAGGACTGAACGCCCGACCCGGAAGCCTCCCCGTTCGGCTTACCCGTTCGGCTACGTGAACTGTATGAGGCCGGTGGCGCCGGCGATGCCGACCGCCACGAAGACGAGGCCGAAGACCGCGAGCCCCGCGGCCACGAGGCCGAGCAGGCGGGCGTCTTTGCCGATCTGCTCCCCGAGCGCCTCCTCTGATCGATGGCTGACGATGAAGCGTCTCTCCCCGTCGCCGGCGGCGCCGATGGTCCCGTCCTCCTGCATCGCGCCCAGGACGTAGACGGGGGCGTCGACGGGCAGGACGCCCTCTACGTGACGGAAACCGACCGTGCGCTCGCCCCTGCCCAGGCTTATGGTGGCGCCCGCGACGGTGATCCCGGCCCCCGCCGTCTCGCGCTCGAAGCGGTCCACGACTTCTTTCGCGTCCACCTCGTCCCCTTCGGCGTTCACTGCGACGCCGCCCGTTGCGTCCTCGACGGAGAACGGCGCGAACCGCTCGCTGTGGGAGATCGTCTCCGAGCGCCGGTCGGATCCCACGTCGTCGTCATCGTGGTCGTCTCTCACGTACTCCCGGATCACGCGCGATGAGTAGTAGGCGCACGTCTCTCCTGCCATCTCGCTTCGGAGCGGCGCCTCGCACCGGAGCGTCCCCTTCACCTCGACGAGGCCCCCCGGCGCGAGCGAAGCCGCCTCGACGGCCCCCATGGCCGCGACCTTACCCCTGGTCCTGCCCCGGAAGTAGAGGACCACGCCGGCGGCCACCCAGAGCGCCACGCCGACCAGAACAAAGATAATCGTCGCCACCATCCGAAGAACCCCCTTCGCCCGTCAGGAGCCGTCCGGTAGGCTGCTCTACCGGACGGCACTTTTCGCTAGGAGACTCTGGCGGGACGGCGCGGCGCATCGTCCTTTTGCGTGATTTCGAACCGGTAGGGGCTAGCCCACCGGCTAGCCCACCACGAGGTTGACCAGCCGCCCCGGCACGTAGACGGCCTTGCGGATCTCCTTGCCTTCGACGTGAGGACGAACCTTCTCGCTGGCGAGCGCCTGCCCTTTGGCGTCCTCTTCCGAGATGCCGGCAGGCACCGTTACCCGGTCGCGCAGTTTGCCGTTGACCTGCACCACGAGCGTGATCTCCTCCTCGGCGATGAGCGCCTCGTCGTAGCCGGGCCAGGCCTGCTCGTGGACGGAGCCCCCCTCCCCTATATCGGCCCACATCTCCTCGGCGTGGTGCGGCGCGAAGGGCGCGAGGACCGTAACGAAGGCCCGCAAAGCCTCCCGCCACTCCTCTTCGGCGACCGCCCCCCTGACGCCGAGCAGGTAGTTTGTGTGCTCCATGAGGGCGGCAATGGAGGTGTTGAAGCGGAAGGTTTCGAGGTCGCCTGTGACCTTCTTGACGAGCCTGTTGGTCCGCCGCGGAAGCTCCGCCGGGTCGGCCTCGGCCCCCGAGGCCTCGCCGCCGGCGACGAGCGAGAGGGCGCGGCGCAGAAAGCGGGAGACGCCCCCGATGCCCTGGCTGTCCCACGGCCCGCCCTCGTTCCAGGGGCCGACGAACATGAGGAAGAGGCGCAGGGCGTCCGAGCCGTAGCGGTCCACGAAGTCCTGCGGGTTGACGACGTTGCCGCGGCTCTTGCTCATGCGGTTGCCGTCGGGGCCGAGGATGATGCCCTGGTTGAAGAGCCGGCGCATCGGCTCGTCGAACTCCACGAGCCCGAGGTCGCGCATGACCTTCGTGAAAAAGCGGGTGTAGAGCAGGTGCAACACCGCGTGCTCGATCCCCCCGGTGTACTGGTCGACCGGGAGCCACTTCGCCCCGCGCTCCGGGTCGAAAGGCCCCTCTTCGTAGTGCGGGGAGAGGTAGCGGTACTGGTACCACGAGGAGTCCATGAACGTGTCCATCGTGTCCGTCTCGCGCGTGGCCGGCCCGCCGCAGACCGGGCACTGCGTGTTGTAGAAGTCTGGGTCGAGCTTCAGGGGCGACTCGCCGGTGGGCATGAACTCCGCGTCCTCGGGGAGCCGGACGGGGAGGTCTTTCTCAGGAACCGGGACCGCGCCGTGCTTCGGGCAGTAGATAATGGGGATCGGGGTCCCCCAGTAGCGCTGGCGCGAGATCAACCAGTCGTGGAGGCGGTACGTGACGGCGCGGCGGCCCGTGCCCTCCCTTTCGAGGTGCTCGATCATGCGCTCTTTGGCCTCTTCCACCCCGAGGCCGTCGAGGAAGCCGCTGTTGATGGCCGGCCCGTCGCCGGTGTAGGCCTTGCCGTCGAAGTCTTCCGGCGGCCGGACGGTGCGGATTATGGGCAGGTCGTACTTCTCGGCAAACTCCCAGTCGCGCTCGTCCTGGCCCGGCACCGCCATTATGGCGCCCGTGCCGTAGCCCACGAGCACGTAGTCGGCGGCGTAGACCGGGATCTTCTTCCCGTTGGCCGGGTTGACCGCGTACGCCCCGGTGAAGACGCCCGTCTTCTCGCGCGTGACGTCGGTGCGGTCGATCTCGCTCATCCGGGCGGCCTTCTCGACGTAGGCCCGCACCTCGTCCTCCCGCTCGGGCGTCGTTATCTTCTCGACGGCCGGGTGCTCCGGGCTCGTCACGAAGAACGTCGCCCCGAAGAGGGTGTCGGGACGGGTCGTGAAGACTTCTATGGGGCCGTAGCCTCCTATCTCGAACCTTATCTCGGCGCCCTCGGAGCGGCCGATCCAGTTGCGCTGAAGCGTCTCGACCCGCTCGGGCCACTCTATCTTGGAGAAGTCGAGGAGCTCGTCGGCGTAGTCCGTGATCTTGAAGAGCCACTGGGGAAGGTTCTTCTTGATAACCTGCGTCCCGCACCGCTCGCACCGGCGGTCGGGGCCTACGACCTGCTCCCGCGCCAGCGTGGTCTGGTCTTTGGGGCACCAGTCCACCGGCGCCTCTTTGCGATACGCCAGCCCCTTCTCGAAGAACTTGAGGAAGAACCACTGGTTCCAGCGGTAGTACTCCGGCTTGCACGTGACGACCTCCGAAGAGGTGTCGAACATCGCGCCCATCTGCCGGAGTTGTCCGCGCATGTTCTCTATGTTGGACATCGTCCATTTGTACGGATGGATGCCGCGGTTTATGGCGGCGTTTTCCGCCGGCAGCCCGAAGGCGTCGAACCCTATGGGGAAGAAGACCCGGTAGCCGTTCATCCGCATGAAGCGCGCCCGCGTGTCCGACGGCGTCATCGCGTACCAGTGCCCGACGTGCAGGTCCCCGCTCGGGTACGGAAGCATGGTGAGCGCGTAGTGCTTGGGCTTGCCCGTGTCCTCGTCCGTTTCGTAGAGGCCGGTCTCGACCCATCGCTCCTGCCAGCGATGCTCCAGGGCGGTCGGGTCGTAGGTTTTCCTCGGCTTGATCTCGCTCACGAGCGACTCCTTCTGCGATGGGATTGGTCGGTGCGGGAATAAGAGAAGGCGCGGGCGCCTATAGTCGAGGACCGGCGTTCCAGACCTTGTCGCCCTTCTTGCGCATGCACTTAATATAGCACCGGCCGGCTACGCGACAAAGAAGGCGGGGACCAGGGCAAGCGCCGCCGCGACGAGCGTACAAAGCACGTTGGTGGCCTCGTTGCCGAGGCGCGGGAGGCGGGCCCCGACGAGGCTATCCGCCACGGTGCCCGAGAACGCGGCGAGGGCGACGAGCAGGCCCATCCCCCACCCCCCGACGAGCCCGAGGGCCAGCCCGAGCCCGGCGGTAAGCCCGGCCGCCGCCACGCCGGCGAGGGTGCCGGGCAGGGAGACGGCCCCGTCGGTGCCGGGCTGGACCTTCCGCCCGGTCGTTACGAGCCGCGGGGGCCGGCGCGACAATTGGCCCACCTCGGACTCGGCGGTGTCGGCGAAGGCCGCGCCGATGGCGGCGACGTAGGCGGCGGAGAAGGCCTCCGAGAAGCCCAGCGCGTATAGCACGGCGCAGAGAACGGCGACGCCGGCGTTGGCGAGGGCGTTGCGGGCCCCGCGCCGTCCGCCGTGTTCCTGGGCACCGCCGGCCCTGCGCTTGCGGTCGTAGCCGAGCCTGGTAAGAGCCGACCCGCCGACCACGAACAGCACGAGAACGGCGAAACCCTGCGGGCCGAGGCCCGCGTAGACGGGCACCCCGACGAGGATGCCGCCCAAGACCCCCCGCGGGCTCGCCATGCCGAGCCGGTACGCCAGGGCCGCGAAGGCCGCCGTGACGGGCAGCGCTAGCAATACCTGATAGGACAAGCCCGCCCTAGATGCCCTGCAGACGCTGGAGCAGCCGGCGGGCGTAGCGCTCGCACTCCGAGGGGGCGGCGTGCAGGAGGGCCGGCTCGACCATGCCCGCCTTCACGCCGGCGTCCGTCAGGCGCCCGACGCCCTGGTAGAGAAGGGAGCCCGCGAGGGGGCTGGGCCGGTCCGGGACGGCCACGATCAGGCCGTACAGCACCCCGTCCGGACCCCCCACGGCGCCGACGGCGTCGACCGCGTCCGGTCGATCCTGGCCCACGGCGAAGAGGTGTAGGGGAGGCCCTTCGGGGCCCCCGGGCCTCCCCTCCCGCAGGCTCTCCCAGACCGCGGTGGTCTTCGTGAACCCGGCCTCCAGGGCGGCCCTGTAGAGGCCGGACCACACGTCGCCCGCCACGTGCCGGGCCAGCGGGCTCTCGTAATCTACAAAAATGCCCACCGACGCCACCGGCCTGCCCCGGATGTCGGGGGCGCCTACGGCCCCTCCCCCGCTTCGCGCTTCTCCAGGCGTCTCTTGAAGACGTCGATCTCCTTGACCGTCTGCAGGTCTCCGTTCGCCTCGGCCACCCGGCGCCCCTCCTCGAACACCCGTCCGGCCTCGGCACCTTCGCCGAGTTCGAAGTGGGCCCGTCCCAGGGCCCTGTAGGCGACCGAGTAGTCCGGCTTGTGCTCGACCGCGCGTCTTAGTTGGTCCCGCGCCTCCGCGTACTTTCCTTCCTTGAAGAGCTCGCTGCCCAGCGAGTAGAGCACCATGGGGTTCCTCTCGTCCCTCTGCAACAGCTTGCGGAACATTTCAGAGCGCGGGGTCTCCATCTCTCACTCCAGTATGGCCGTCACGCGACGCACCCTTTTTAGCACCGCGCAGCCCCGCCTGCTAAAACGGTCCGACCCCGTAGGGCCGATCTCCTGCCACGCGGTTAGCCCGGACCGAAGAAGGTACAGAGGCCCGAAACACGCAAACCGCCCCATCGACCGTCGGCCGAACGGGAGGGAGTTGCCCGCCCTAGAGGTAAGGTTGGACCCGGTCGTCCTTCGCCAGCCGCCTGTAGCCCTCGGCCACGGCGAAGACCTTCTTCACGTACCAGTCGGCGTGGTTGTAGGAGTAGAGGGCCGCGTACCAGTCGCGCGGCGCCCCTCCCTCCTTGAGGTACCCGGCGGCGGCGGGTATGGCGTCCCTGGGGTCCATGACGTTGGCCTTCCCGTCGCCGTTTCCGTCCACGCCGGACGTCTCCCACGTCGAAGGCAGGAACTGCATCGGGCCCATCGCCCCCGCGCTGGACGGCCCCATGTTCTGCCCGTGGTCGGACTCGACCTTCCCTACCGCGGCGAGCACGTACCAGTCGGACCCGAACCCGTACTTCCGGGCGGACTCCTTGTAGAGTTTTATGTACTCCTTCTTGGGCAGAGGCCCGACCGGACGGGCGACTATGTCGTCCCGGGCCACCCCGATCTGGTAGCCCTTGCCGGAGGTGGCGCCGCCGCTGGCGGCCCGGCCCTTCAGGATACGGGTCCTCTCCTCCGCCTCCAGCTTCTGCAGCCGCGCCGTTGACCTGTTCCTCTCGGCCCTGAGCCCGGCTATGGACTCGTCCAGCGCCGCCTCCTGGCGCCGCAACTCCTCGGCCCTGGCCTCTTCCTCCTCGACGGCGCCCTCGTAGTCCCTCTCTTTCTGCGAGATCTGACGCAGCAGCTCCCTCAGCGTTTCCCTGGACTCTTCGTAGGCCCAAAGGTCTTGCCTACCGTCCGCCAACACCTGGGCCACCCCGGTGTCGAGGCCGTCCGCGACCCCCCACCCTGACCCGAACCAGCCGTCCATCAGGGCCCCAAGCCCCTCCAGGTTTCTTCCCTGGTACGCGGCGCGGGCCTGCTCTTCGTATTCGGCCTTCGACTCGCGAAACGACGCCCGCTGCGCGGCTATCTTCCGCTCCAACTCCCGCGCCTGGCTCCCGAGCTCCCCAACCCTGGTCTTCGCCCCGTCAACGCGCGACTGCGCCTCCTGCAGGTCCCGCCCGACGTAGGAGATGTCCTCGATCCTACCCCGCAACGCCGCGTCCTGCCCGTCGATGCGCCTCTGGAGATCCGGGATCTCACCCTCCGGCACCCCGGCCTCGGAGTTCGCATACTGGTCCGCGGTGACGCCCTGGGCCCCCGCCAAACCCGAGCAGACGACTACCAAGCCCCCCATAAAAAACAGCCAGACCGCCAGCCGTCGCCCCAAAACCCTCCCAAGTTCCACACGAAAACCGAGACCGCCGACAGTGTATATCACCGCCCCTCGACGCGATATACGCAAAACGGCGGAGCATAGTTATGTTTACTACTTGAACATTTATAGTTTTATCTCTGGTAAAGAGGTGGAGTTGGGGTCAGTCGGTCTGGGCGGAGGTGAGCAGGGCAACAAGTGCTTCGAGCTGTTCGTGGTCGGTGAAGCGGATCTCGACTTTGCCGCCGCGGCGGAACGGCTTTACCCTGACGGGCAATTCTATTGCCTCGCGTATGACGCGGGAGGCCTCGTCGAAGGCCTCCGGCGTCTGCGGGGCGGGGCGCGAGACGGCGGTCGCTTCCTCCTGAGGCTCGGCGGCCTGCCCCCGTACGAGCTCTTCTGTCTGCCTGACGGAGAGCTTCTCGGCGTGGACGCGCCGGGCCAGCTGGATCATCTGATCTTCGGTGGCGAGGCCCAGAAGGGCCCGGGCGTGCCCCTCGGAGAGTTGGCCCTGCCCGAGCATGTCGCGTATCGGCTCCGGCAGCTGTGCAAGGCGGAGGGTGTTGGTGACGGCCGCCCGGCTTTTCCCTAGCCGGCGGGCGAGCTGGTCCTTGGTTAGCCCGAACCCCTCCATGAGCGCCTGGTACGCAGCCGCCGTCTCGAGCGGGCTCAGGTTTTCCCGTTGCAGGTTCTCTACGAGCGCGAGTTCCATGGACTCGTTGTCGCCTGCCTGCCTTATGAGGACCGGGACGCGATCGAGCCCGGCCTCCTTGGCCGCCCGGAGCCTCCTCTCCCCCGCTATGAGCTCGAAGCCCCCCGTCGTCGAGCGGACCACGAGCGGCTGCAGCAACCCCACCTCCCGGATGGAAGCTGCGAGCTCTTCGATCCCGTCCCTCGGGAACGTCTGCCTGGGCTGTCGGGCGTTGGGTCGTATCGCCGAGACGGGTAGCTCCTCGAACTTCAGCCCGCCGACGCCTTCTCCCGTCGCGATCAGCGCGGATAACCCGCGACCGAGCCCGCGCTTACCCACGGCCCATGACCTCCTCGGCGACGGACTCGTAAGCTTCCGCCCCTGTGCTCTTGGGGGCGTAGAGCGCGATCGGCAACCCGAAGCTGGGAGCCTCGCTGAGCCGCACGTTTCTTGGCACGATGGTGTGGAAGACCCGGTCGCCGAAGAAGGAGCGCACCTCCTCGGCCACCTGCTTGGAGAGGTTCGTGCGTTGGTCGTACATCGTCAGCAACACACCCCCGACCCTTAGGGCCGGATTGAGTTCCTCCCGGACCATACGGATGCTCTGCATGAGTTGCGTGACGCCTTCCAGCGCGTAGTACTCGCACTGCATCGGGATGAGCACCTCGTTGGCGGCGGTAAGGGCGTTGAGCGTGAGGAGATCCAGGGACGGCGGGCAATCCAGCAGCACCCGGTCGTAGGCCTCTTCGGGAAGTTTCTCCAAAGCCCGCTTTAGCTTGAACTCTCTCGCCAGGGAGGAAACCAGCTCGACCTCGGCGCCGACGAGGTTGATCGTGGCCGGCGCGACGTGCAGTCCGGGGACCCCCGTCTCGAGCGCAACGTCCTGAAGGGGTTTTCCCTCCAGGAGCACGTCGTACATGCACCCGTTGGAATCCGGCGAGACACCCAGCCCGCTTGTGGCGTTGCCCTGCGGGTCCATGTCTACGACGAGGATCTTCTCGCCTTTGTCCGCGAGGTAGGCCGCCAGGTTTATGGCGGTCGTGCTCTTTCCTACCCCACCTTTCTGATTCACGATGGCGACCACGGTCTTCATCGTTGGCATCTTAGCACGGCTTTTCGGCCCCCACCCTATCCTCGACCCAGGGGACTCTTTGCAGGCAACCCTACCCTGCGAGGGTATAGATCGGAGGTCGTAGAGGTCTTCTCTAGCACCACGAGCCTTCGAGACTTCTGCTCCATACTCGACAATAGCGGTACTTCGACGGTCTGCAGCATACGCCCACCCAGCGCGGACGCGGCCCGCACGCCCTCCGCGCACTCGTCGTCCGACACCTCACCTTTCATCGCCACCACGTGCCCGCCGACCGTCAGTAAGGGCAGGCAGTATTCCGCGAGCACTGAGAGCCGCGCCACCGCACGGACCGTACAGACGTCGTGCGAGGCTCGCAGCTCTGGATCTCGCCCCGCATCCTCAACACGTGCATTGACGACCCTGACCCCGGCGAGACCCAACCTCTCCACCGCATACTGCAAGAAGTCGGCCTTCTTGCCCGTTGCCTCGAAAAGCTTGAACGGTGCGCCGGGAAGCACGATGGCAAGGGGTATGCCAGGAAGCCCGCCACCGGAGCCCACGTCCGCGAGGTCTGAGGCCTGAACCGTTCTAGAAAAGAGCAAACAACTCAGCGAGTCGAGAACATGGTCCAGCATCACGCGGTCGAAGTCTCTCGTCCCTATGACGTTGGCCCTCTCGTATGAAGAGAGCAGCCGTGCATACTCGCACAGACGCTCTTCAGCACAGGCGGGTAAGGAAACGTCCCAGGCGGCCAGCTGCGCGCGAAAAACCTCTAACGTCTTCATACCTCTGTTTCACGTGAAACAGCGTAAGGCGACAAAAGTTTGCAAGTACCAACTATTGTCGTAAGGGCAATTGTACGTGCCGCACGGATGTGTTGTTTCACGTGAAACACTGAAGCGAGGACGGTGTTCAGGTGGGGGAGACGCGGACTCTCCGGCTATCGCCGGTGCCGTCGCTCTCGGTGCTCACGCCGGGGTTGTCACGCAGGAACAGGTGTACGACCCTTCTCTCCGCGGGGTTCATAGGCGGAAGCTCCACAGTCCTACCCTCCCGTATCACCTTACGGGCCGTCCTGTGGGCCATACCTTGCAGCGCTTCAACCCGGCGTTGCCTGTAGCCTTCGGCGTCCAGCACGATCCTGGCGCGATGTGTCCTGTTCTTGTTAATACCGGCGTTGACGAGGTACTGGAGCGCGTCGATGGTCTCGCCCTTCTGGCCGATAAACAGCGCCGTGTTATCGGGTGCCACATCGGCAGCGACGAAACCGCCGGCGTCGTACACGTCCACGCGGGCCACGAAACCCATGGCTTGCAACAACGAGCTGACGCGTTCCTCCGTCTCGTCGATCAACTCTTGCGGCACGCTCTCTTGCGGCGACTCTCCCTCCTCGCCAAAGACCTCAGAGAGGCCGGCCGCCTGTTCCTCCGGCGTTTCGGCGGGATTACTACTCACCTCCGCCAGTTCGGGTTCCGGATGCGTTTCGGCAATGTCGGGCGTCTCTGCGGACACGATTTCGGTTTCGTCGTTGTTCGAAGCGGGTGTTGGCTCGACTTCGATACGTGCGTCCCTGGCGCCTATGCCCAGGAAGCCCGAGTTGCCGGGATCTATGACCCGGTACGAGAGGTCCTCTGCGTTGACGCCGAGATCCTGCGCCGCTCTTGCGACGGCTTCATCCACGTTGGCGGCGTAGAACTCCCTGTTTTCGGTCATTTCTTCTTCTTTCTCCGCTTCCGTTTCGCGACCTTGGCAGCGCGCGCCGTAGCGTCATCGCTACTCCCGTTCTGAACTTGTCCGTTTTGATCCCCGCCGGGCTTGGAGTAAGCCGTCGCAGAGCTCGTGGGTGCGGTGGGTTTGCTGGAAGACTTGTCGCTCGTAGCGGGGCGCCGTCCCGGTCCGTGGTTGTAGATGACGTAGTTCTGGACCAGGGTGACGAGGTTGGAGGTGATCCAGTAGACGAAAAGGCCGGCGGGGAACGAGAGAAGAAAGACCGTAAAGCCGACCGGTAGGAGGCGCATCAGCCAGCGCTGCTGCGGGTCTACGTTCTTTAGCGTGATCTCGGTGGCGGCCAACATCGTGATGGCGGAGAGGATGGGGAGGAGGTAGGTTGGGTCGCGTTGGGAGAGATCCTGGAACCAAAGTATCCCGCCATCCACGAAGCTCTCGTACCTGGGCTCCGTCCGGCCCGGGGTTCCGCCGAAGAGACGTATAACGTAGAAGATGCCGATAAAGATCGGCATCTGAACGAGGATAGGGAGGCAGCCGCCGAGAGGATTGACCCCCCGATCCTGATAGAGTTTGGCCATCTCTTCCCGCTGCTTCTGCGGGTTGTTCTGGTACTGGGCGCGCACCCTGTCCATGTCGGGCTTCAAGTCCTGTACGGCCCTCATGCTCTTTACCTGCTTGACCGTGAGGGGGAACAGGAGCGTTCTAACAACCACCGTGAGCAGCGCGATGCTCAACCACCACGGCGCCCCGAGGTTCTGGTGAAAAAAGAGCAGTACGTATCCGAGGAGGTTGACGACGGGGCTGAACAGGTTCTGGAAGAAATCCGCTATGGCGTTGATCATGGCCTGCAAATCACCTTACCGGACCCGGTAGGCGCGGGCCCGCTGTTAAACGACACAACAGAGAACGGACGAGACCCACCGCGCCGAATCACCCCTATGCGGGCCGCCCACGGCACGCCGAGCTTACCTCTCGCCAGTCTGTTCGCGTACGCCGAGCTTGGCGAGAGCCTCGAAGAACTCCGCACGGAGCTCCTCGAAGCCGGCCTCCCTTGCCCGGGGGCGGGCGGAGACTACCAGGTCCAGGTCGCTGCCGGGTTCCGGGGCGAGGCTCGCGAAGATCTCACGCAGCCGTCGGCGGAGGGTATTGCGAACCACCGCGTTGCCGACCTTCTTGGAGACGGAGAGCCCGAGACGCAACGTCCCTAGCTCGTTAGGAAAGGCGTGCACGGAAAACAATTTCCCCCTGTAGGCCGTGCCCCGCCTGTAAACCCTCTCAAACTCCGCAGAGTCCGTCAGGCGCATACGCTTGCTCCGGGGCACCCGTCAGACTCAGACTGCCAGGCGCTTCCGCCCGCGCCGACGGCGGGCTGCGATGACCCTTCTACCCCCGACCGAGCTCATGCGATTGCGAAAACCATGGGTCTTCGCCCTTTTACGGCGGTTTGGCTGGTACGTGCGCTTCATCAGGCTCCTCTACGAGTGGTTTTAGTATGTACGAGGGATCCGAAGCAGTATATCCGAAGCCCCCACGACCATCCAGCTACCAACAGCCCCTCGAAGGCTCGCCTCTCGACGCCGCCCGACGCCAGTATCCTTGGGAAAGTCTTGCAAATCGACGTTTATCGCGACACTGATCTACAGAACACCGGCATCGCGCGCCCGGCAAAACAGCGGCGTTCCGATCTTCTCTCGGGCCTGGGTGCCCCTTTTTCACAAGTTTATCCACAGCCTGTGGATAAACTTGTGGATAAACTTGTGAATAGCCTGCAAAAGCCGATTTCTCGTACGTATGCTATAGCGTTGGATGGAGGGGTAGGTTACATTCCGTTGCGGGGATGATGCACGCACAGCGGACACGGACGGAACCGGATCGGGCGGAGATAAGCGCCCGTATCGTCGCGTACCCGTCGGGCGCGGAGCCCGAGATCACCGAGATAGCGGCGGCGGATCCCCGCTCAGCGACGATCAAGTTCACGAAGGCCGTTATAGGCCAAGTGCGGGAGTTCGGCGGCGAGGTCCCCGAGGAGGCGGTACGGGAAGTGGTGGAGAACCTGATACACGCCGAATACCGTGGCGTGGTCGTCTCCATTCTCGACGGCGGAAACGTAGTGAGGGTCTCGGATCGCGGGGCGGGCATCCAGAACAAGGAGCGGGCGATCGAGTTCGGCTTCACCGGGGCCTCACCCGCGGCGCTGGAGGAGATCAGGGGTGTCGGGGCTGGCCTGGGTATGGCGCGGACCGCGGCAGAGAAGGCAGGCGGAACCCTGACCGTGGAGGACAACATCGGCGGCGGCACGGTGGCGACGATCTCGGTCGGCGACGCGCCGCACGCGGGACCGGAAGAGGCGCCGGCCGCACCGCCGCCGACGCGCAAGTACCCGGACGGCGTGCCGCGGATGAACATCTCGGAGAGGCAGCAGAAGGTGCTCATCACGGTTCTGGAATGCGGCGAGGTCGGGCCATCGACGGTCGCGGACCGGTTGGAGATCAGCGTCAGCACGGCGTACAGGGACCTCTCGGTGCTGGAGGAGCACGGGCTGGTCCAGGCGCACGAGTCCGGCAAGAGGATCATCTCGCCCCTCGGCAAGGACGTGGTAGAGGCGATAGTAAGCGCCTGGGTAAAGTAGGCCATGGCGGGCCGCGTAGACCAGGTGTGGGCCGAGGTATTGGACCGGGCGTCCGAGCAGATAGACGTCTCGTCGCTGAGGGTCTGGTTCGAGGGGATACGCCCGGTCGACATACGGGACGACCGGTTGGAGATCTCCGTCCCGAACACGTTCGCCAAGGAGTACATCGAGAGTCGCTTCCGTTCGCTCCTGGAAGAGGTACTGGACTCGGTTATGGGCCAGGAGAGTTCCCTGGTGGTCACCGTCGGGAGCCAGGACGGGCCCGGCAACGGCGCGGCGACCAGGGGATCCGAACCCGTCCTCAACGCCCGCGCGCCGCGGTCGTTTAAGGCCAAGTACACCTTCGACACGTTCGTGATCGGGGCCGGCAACAGGTTCGCCCACGCCGCGACCCTGGCCGTGGCCGAGACGCCCGGCGTCGTCTACAACCCGCTCTTCATCTACGGAGGCGTGGGGCTCGGCAAGACGCACCTCCTGAGGGCTGTCGGGCACTACGTCGAAGACCAGGACCCGAGCATGAGCATCCGGTACGTCACCTGCGAGCAGTTCACCAACGACTTCATAAACTCGATGAGGGACAACTCTCCCCTGGAGTTTCAGAAGCGCTACCGCGAACAAGACGTGCTTCTCGTGGACGACATACAATTCCTGGAGAACAAGGTGGAGACCCAGGAGGCGTTCTTCCACACCTTCAACTCGCTCTACGAGGAGAACAAACAGATCGTCATAGCCTCCGACCGGCACCCCAAGTACATACAGACCCTCGAGAACCGGCTCGTCAGCCGCTTCGAGTGGGGCCTGGTCACGGATATCCAGCCACCGGACCTCGAGACGAGGATCGCGATCCTGCGCAAAAAGGCGATCATGGACCGCCTGGAGGTGGACGACGAAGTCTTGACCTTTATAGCGTCCAAGGTCTCGACGAATATCAGGGAGCTGGAGGGAGCCCTGATCCGCATCCTGGCCTACGCCTCCCTCTACGAGCGGCGGGTCAGCGTGGCCCTGGCGGAAGAAGTCCTCAAGGATATCCTGCCGGACCAGGCGTACCGCGAGATCCCAATAGAGCTTATCCAACACGAGGTCTGCCGGTACTTCGGCATAGCGAAGGCGGACCTCGTCGGCCAGAGCCGCTCGAAAGGCTTCGCCTACCCGCGCCAGGTCGCCATGTACCTCTCGCGCGAGCTCACCGACGAATCGCTGCCCAAAATCGGCAAGGCCTTCGGGGGCCGCGACCACTCCACGGTCATGCACGCGACCGCCAAAATCTCCCGGCTTATAAACAGCGACAGGGACGCCTTCAACCAGATCCACGAGCTCACGTCCCACGTAAAGAGCAAGCGCTGAACCCCTCCCCCCAGGGTAGCAACTTTGTAACAAATACCCGGGCTCCCGACGCCGATCTATCCACACCCTGTCCACAGCTTCAGGGTTTGCCTGTGGATAACCCCCCCGATACTATCCACAGATCTCGCGACTTATCCACAGAATCTGTGGATAAGTACCGTATTTTGTGGATAAGTCGTGCGCTTCGGGCGGCTCACAAGAATACCAGTCGTATTTGCTTGTGGATAAACCTGTGGATAAGAGGGGTAAAACCTGTGGATAAGTCTGTGGATAAAAATGTGGATAACCTTAGCCTGTGGATAACTCGGCACTTATCCACAATTTATCCACAGGAAAACGCGAGTTATCCACAATTTCTTCCACAGGCGCTACCGGGAGTAAAGGGCTTAGGTAAAGTGGATTTTGGCGGTTATCCACATATCCACAGGCCTTATTATTATTATTAATCTAATAAAGATATGTTCCAGTAGTAATAATAAGGGGAGAAGGGAGGCAAAATGAGGGCCGTTTGTAGCACTGATGTCTTTGGGAAAAAGCTTGCTCTGGTCTCGCGTGGTGTATCGGCGAGATCCACGATCCAGTTGCTCGGTGGGATCTTGCTGGAGGTCGAGGACGGGGCGCTGAAGTTGAGCGCGACGGACATGGAGATCTCGATCCAGACCATGTCGCCGGCGGAGATCGAGGGCGAGGGGCGGGTGGTCATCCCGGCCCGCATCTTCAACGACATCGTGCGGTCGCTTCCGGCGGGGAACTTCACGCTGCAATACGACGTCTCAGAGGGGACGGTCCGGCTCGCCGCTGGGGAGAACGAGTACACCATCAGGGCCTACGCCGCAGACGACTACCCGAGGCTGCCGGAGTTCGAGAACGAGGGCGCGTTCCGGATGCCGGGCGAGTCGCTCGTGGACACCGTCGAGAAGGTGTCCCGCTCTTACTCCAGGGACGAGACCCGCCCGGTGCTCACGGGGATCCTGATCTCCTTCGAGGACGCCAGGGTTCGTATGGTCACAACCGACTCCTACCGTCTCAGCATCAAGGAGACCGAGCTGGCGACGACGCCGTTCGAGGATTCCAGGGAGGCGATCATCCCAGCCAGGGCCATGACGGAGGTCTCCAGGATCTTCTCAGGCTCGGACGAAAACGACGTCGAGGTCTCGCTTTCGGAGAATCAGGCGCTGTTCCGGGTCGGGGATGTGGTCTTTGGCACGCGGCTCATCGACGGGAACTTCCCGGAGTACCGGAGGTTGTTGCCGACGGGCTTCGAGCGGGAGATCTCCGTCTCCAGGGAGGACCTGATGGGAACCCTGCGCCGCGTCAACCTCTTCGCCCAGAGGCAGACGCCGCCCGTGCCGGTGAGCCTCTCGTTCACGGAGGGCTCCGTCGAGGTGATCGTCAAGAACGGTGACGTCGGCGAGGCCCACGAGAAGCTACCGGCCAACAGCGAGGACGACTTCCTCATCTCCTTCAACCCGGGGTACCTGCTCGACGGCGTCTCGGCGATAGACACCGACAAGGTCAAATTCAAGCTCAACGAGGCGCTCAAGCCGGGCCTGATCGTGCCCGGCGAGAACGGCGAGGAGAACGGGGACGGCGGCGAGCCGGATTTCCTGTACCTGATCATGCCGATGCGCGACCCGTCCAGGAGCTAGTTGGAACCAGACCCTGGAATAACGCTCGGGCAGGCGCTGAAGGCTTCGGACCTCGTGGGGAGCGGGGGGGAGGCGAAGGTCCTGATCCAGGCCGGCGAGGTCCTCGTCAACGGCGAGGTTGAGACCCGCCGCGGCCGGAAGCTCGTCCCGGGCGACGTGGTCGAGGTGGGTGACGAACGCCTGGAGGTCGGTTGACCTCCTACCTGCGCGCCCTGCGCCTCATAAACTTCCGCAACTACGCCGACGACACGGTCCTTCTCGGCCCCGGCCTGAACGTCGTAGTAGGCGACAACGCCCAGGGCAAGACCAACCTGCTAGAAGCGATCTCCTTCTCCGTCGCCGGCTCCTCGACCCGCACGGCCAACGACGCCGAGGTCGTCCGCTGGGAGCAGGACTTCGCCCGCGTCGAGGCCCGCGTCTCCTTCGACGACTCCGCCGAGGAGCGCAAGGTCGCCATCGGCTACGCCCCCGGGCAGAAGAAGCGCCTGACCGTTGACGGGGCGCCGGCCACCTCCCTGGCGGGCTACGCCGCAGGCGGGGCCGGGGTGCGGGCCGTCACGTTCTTCCCCGACGACATCAGTATCGTCAAGGGCTCCCCGTCGGACCGCCGGGAGTTCCTGGATGGCCTGCTCTCCACGCTGCGGCCCTCCTACGCCCGGGCGGTGTCGGAATACGCGAAGACCGTGCAGCAGCGCAACCAGTTGCTGCGTCGGATACGTGACGGCTTCTCGTCGGAGAGGACGCTGTGGACGTGGGACCGGAAGGTGATCGAGCTCGGGGAGGAGGTGCTCCGGGGCCGCCAGGCCGCAATAGGCCCCCTCGAACACTACTTCGAAAGCTCTCTAAGGGCCCTGTACGGCTCTGAGAAGGCCGCGATCCGCTACTCCTATAGCGCGCCCCTAGACGGCTACGCGGAGACGCTCAGGGGGGCGCACGGCTCGGACATCGAGCGCGGCACCACCTCCGTCGGGCCGCACCGGGACGACTTCGAGGTGCTTCTCGGCGGGGTAAACCTGACGACGTTCGGTTCGCAGGGGCAGCAGCGGCTCGCGACGCTCGCGCTCAAGTTCGCGGCCAGGGACCACATCAGGGCGGAGACCGGGGAGGACCCCATCCTGCTCTTCGACGACGTCATGAGCGAGCTCGACGAGCGCCGGCGGGACTTTCTCTCCGGGTACTTCCTGGAGAGCACGCAGGCCGTCATAACCACCACGAACCTCGAGTACTTCGACGCCGAAGTACTCGGCCGGGCCCGCGTGGTACGCATATCTGGTGGCGCCATCGCGGATACTACAAGCGGTGGTGTACGGGGACGAGAGTTGGCCTCCCGGAAAAAGGCTTAGATAAGCCGCAAACCCGCAAAAACTGGCGTTGAGATACGCGGGAGTTGTGTTACAATCTTCGGGTGCAAACCTCTGCCGAAAAGAACGGTCTTGTTACTTTCGCGGAACATGAGATGAGGAGGGTCCTCTTTGGGGGCTAAAGCCGCTACCAAGCATTCCAACAGCACGTACGATGCAAGTTCTATCCAGGTACTCGAGGGGCTGGAGGCGGTCAAGCGCCGTCCCGGCATGTACATCGGGTCGACGGGGCCGAGGGGGCTCCACCACCTCGTCTGGGAGATCGTGGACAACTCGATCGACGAGGCGCTGGCCGGGTACTGCTCGGAGATCCTGATCACGGTCCACGAGGATCACTCCGTCACCGTGACCGACGACGGTCGCGGGCTGCCCGTCGGCAAGATGGAGAAGTACGACAAGTCCGCCGCCGAGGTCATCATGACCACGCTGCACGCCGGCGGCAAGTTCGACGGCTCCGGCTACAAGGTCTCGGGCGGCCTGCACGGCGTCGGCGCCTCGGTAGTGAACGCCCTCTCGGAGTGGCTGGAGCTCGAGGTTCGGCGCGAGGGGCACGTGTGGAGCCAGCGCTACGAGCGCGGGTTCCCGCAGGGCGACCTCACGAAGGACCGCAAGCTCAAGAAGGGCGAGGGGACGGGGACGACCATAAGCTTCATGCCCGACTCGGAGGTCTTCACGGAGACCCGCGAGCTCTCGTTCGACACGCTGACGCGGCGCTTCCGCGAGTCGGCGTTCCTGAACAAGAATTTGAAGATCCGGCTCGTCGACGAGCGTGAGGAAGACCGGGACGTCACGTACCAGTACGAGGGCGGCATCCGGGACTTCGTGGCGCACATCAACGATTCCAAGGACCCGGTCCACAAGACCGTCTTTTACCTGGAGCGGGACGAGCCCATCGGGGCCGTCGAGGTCGCGTTGCAGTGGAACAGCGGCTTCCAGGACTCCGTCTTCACGTTCGCCAACAACATCAACACCCACGAGGGCGGGGCGCACCTCTCCGGCTTCCGGTCGGCGCTGTCGCGCACCATCAACGCCTACGCGAGGCACAAGGGGATCCTCAAGGAGAAAGAGGAGAACCTCACCGGCGACGACATCCGCGAGGGACTCGCGGCCGTCATCTCCGTGAAGCTCGGCGAGCCGCAGTTCGAGGGGCAGACGAAGACCAAGCTCGGGAACACCGAGATCAAGGGCCTCGTCGAGAGCTCCACGAACAAGTTTTTGGCCGAGTTCCTGGAGGAGCGGCCGGCGGAGGCGAAGGCGATCATCAACAAGGCCCTGCAGGCCGCGAGGGCGCGGCTGGCGGCCCGCACGATCCGGGACAAGATGCGCAAGGGCTACCTGGAGAGCACGACCCTCCCGGGCAAGCTGGCGGACTGCTCCAGCAAGGACCCGGCCAGGAGCGAGCTGTACATCGTCGAGGGCGACTCGGCTGGCGGTTCGGCCAAGCAGGGCAGGGAGAGAAACTTCCAGGCCATACTGCCGTTGCGCGGCAAGATCCTGAACGTCGAAAAGGCAAACATCAACAAGGTCCTCTCCAACATCGAGATACAGGCGATGATCTCGGCTATCGGGGCCGGGGTTGGGGACAGCTTCAACCTCGAAGGGGCGCGCTACAACAAGATCGTGCTGATGACCGACGCCGACGTGGACGGCAGCCACATAAGGACGCTGGTGCTGACGTTCCTGTTCAGGAACATGCCCGAGCTGATCGAGGCCGGCTACGTGTACATCGCGCAGCCGCCCCTGTACAAGATCACGCACCACCGCAAGGACTACTACGTCTACAACGACCGCGAGCTGCAGGAGACGCTCACGCGCCTCAACGCCAACGGCAACGCGAACATCGGCCGCTTCAAGGGCCTGGGCGAGATGAACCCGATCCAGCTCTGGGAGACCACGATGAACCCGCAGAACCGGACGCTGTTGCAGGTGACCGTGGAGTCGGCGGCGGTGGCCGACGAGCTGTTCACGGCGCTCATGGGCGACAAGGTCGAGCCGCGCAAGGCGTTTATCGAGGCGAACGCCACCGAGGTGAAGAACCTGGATGCCTAGCGCGGCGAACGGGGAGACGATGGGGGAGGAGCACCTGACCATCCGAGACTACATAACGAGGAACAGCGATGCTTGATACTTTCTCGGGGAACATCCGCCCCCACAACATAGAAGACGAGATAAAGGACTCGTTCCTTTCTTACGCGATGAGCGTGATAGTCTCGCGCGCCCTTCCGGACGTGCGGGACGGCCTGAAGCCGGTACACCGGCGGGTCCTGTACGCCATGCACGACGTCGGCCTCCAGCCGAACCGCCCGTACCGCAAGAGCGCTACGGTCGTCGGCGAGGTCATCGGTAAGTACCACCCGCACGGCGACTCGGCCGTCTACGACACGCTGACCAGGCTCGCCCAGGATTTCTCGATGCGCTACCCGCTCGTCGACGGCCAGGGCAACTTCGGCAGCGTCGACGGCGACCCGCCGGCCGCGATGAGGTACACCGAGGCGCGCCTCACGCGGATGGCGACGGAGATGCTCAGGGACATAAGCTCGGATACGGTGAACTTCGTCCCGAACTTCGACGAGAGCCAGCGCCAGCCCGAGGTGCTGCCGGCGCGGTACCCGAACCTGCTCGTCAACGGTTCCGACGGCATCGCCGTGGGGATGGCGACCAAGATCCCGCCGCACAACCTCGGCGAGGTCATCGACGCCGCCGTCGCGCTCATCGACGATCCGGAGCTAGACGACGAGGAAGTCGCCGGGCACATCAAGGGGCCTGACTTCCCGACGGGCGGTGTAATCGTCGGCCTGCGCGGCATCAAGGACGCGGTGACGACCGGGCGCGGGTCCGTGAAGGTGCAGGCGCGGGCCCACACCGAGCAGATCAAGGGCAACAGGACCCAGATCGTGGTCACCGAGATCCCCTACCAGGTCAACAAGAGTTACCTGCTGCAGAAGATCGCCGAGCTCGTCAAGGAGCGCAAGCTCACGGACATAAGCGACCTGCGCGACGAGTCCGACCGGAACGGGATGCGCATAGTCATCGAGCTCAAGCGCGAGGCTGTGCCGAAGGTCGTCCTGAACAACCTCTACAAGCACACCCAGATGCAGCAGAGCTTCGGCGTGAACCTGGTCGCCCTCGTGCACGGCGTGCCGAAGACGCTCTCGTACAGGGAGGTCCTCAAGCACTACGTCGCCCACCAGTTCGACGTCGTTACCCGCCGGACGCGCTACGAGCTCGAGCGGGCCAAGGCCAGGGCGCACATCCTCGAAGGGTTGCTCATCGCCCTCACGAACCTCGACGAGGTCGTGGCGACCATCCGCAGGAGCCGTTCGGTCGAGACGGCGCGCAACAACCTGATGAGGACCTTCAAGCTCTCCGAGCGTCAGGCGCAGGCGATCCTGGACCTCAGGTTGCAGCGGCTCACCGCGCTCGAGCGGCAGAAGGTCGAGCAGGAGCACAGGGACCTGCGGGAGAAGATCGAGTACCTCGAGGGCGTGCTCGCCGACGAGGGCAAGGTGTACAGCATCATCAAGGAGGAGCTCGCCGAGGTGCGGGCCGCCTACGCCGACGAGCGCCGCACGGCGATCACCGCCGAGGAGGGTGTCGACTTCGAGATAGAGGACCTCATAGCCGAGGAGGAGATGGTCATCTCCATCTCCAACGGCGGCTACCTCAAGAGCGTGCCGGTCAACACCTTCCGCAAGCAGGGGCGCGGCGGGATCGGCGTCGCCGGGATGGAGCTGAAAGAGGGCGATTACATCGACCACCTCTTCATCACGACGACGCACCACTACATGCTCTTCTTCACCAACAGGGGCAAGGTGTACAGGCTCAAGGTGCACCAGCTCCCGAGGATGGGGAGGACGGCCAAGGGGCGGCACATCGCCAACCTGTTGCCTTTCGCGCAGGGGGAGAGGATCCAGACCGTCATCGCCACCAAGGAGTTCGACGAGGCCGCGTACCTGCTCTTCGCGACCAAGAACGGCGTCGTCAAGAAGACGAACTTCCTCGAGTACAACACCCCGCTCAAGGCCGACGGGATCATCGCGATCAACCTGGCCGAAGACGACGAGCTGATCGCCGTCCGCGAGGTCTCGGACGGCGCCGACGTGGTGATGGTGAGCCGCAACGGCAAGGGCATCCGTTTCCCCCAGAGCGACGCCAGGCCGATGGGCCGGGCCACCGCCGGGGTCAAGGGCTTGACCCTCGGCAAGGACGACGTCGTCCTCAGCATGGACGTGGTCTCGGACGACGCGGCGGACCTGTTCATGATCACGGAGAAGGGCTTCGGCAAGCGCACCGCGCTCTCGCAGTTCCGCCCGCAGGGCCGCGGCGGCCAGGGCGTCATCGCGCTCAAGACCGACGGCGAGCGCGGCAAGCTCAAGGGCGTGCGGGTGGTACGATCGGGGCTGCACGAGCTGGTCATAGTCTCCAACTTCGGGACCACGATCCGCATGGACGCCGACTCGGTCTCCCAGCAGGGCCGCGCGGCCCAGGGCGTGCGGGTGATGAACCTGCGAAGCGGCGACTCCGTGAGCGCGCTCGCGAAGGTGGCTGCGTCCAGGTCTTCGGACGCGGACGGGGCGGTCGACGAGCTCTCGCTTGAGGAGCTCACGGGCGAGGAGGCCATCAACGAATCCGCGGCCGGCCTGCCGGAGGCGAACGGCGACGGAGGGGGAGAGGTTGCATAACGATTGCGACGGCGTGGTCGAGTGCACGGCGCTCGTCCTCGCCGAGGGTTGCTCGGAGCTCGAAGGCCGGCTGACGCTCTTCGGGATCCTGGACGAGATCCGGCCCGCCGAGAGCGGCGAGACCTCCTTCGTCATCTACACCAAGTTCGAGGGCTGCGAGCACGCCACGGACGACGAGAGGCGGGCCCGCCTCATCATCACCGACGAGGACGGGGAGATGCTCGTCGAATCCGACGAGTACCCCGTCCTGTTCGCCGACGCCGAAGACCCCGCCACCATCGTCGCGGCCTTCGACCTGCCAGAGGGGTTCGCGGACGGGGCGACCGTCCTGTGGGTAGAGGCCGTCCTCGACGACGAGACATTGTCCCAAACCGCGGTCCGGGTCCACGACCGCTACAGCGTGTAAAGAAACCGACCAGAGGCCCGAGGAAACCCTGGGCCTCTCCCGTTTGTGAGGAAATAAACCTATGCCAGAAGATCTTGCAATATTCATCGACTGGGAGAACATCTACATCTCCACGGTCACCGAGTACAAATCCAAGCCGAACGTTTCGGCCATCCTTGAAAAGTCCCGCGAGTACGGCCGCATAGTCTCGGCCACGGCCTACGCGGACTGGACGGAGGGCGACTTCCGCCAGGCGCCGCCGACGCTCTACTCCAACGGCATCTCGCCCCGCTACATCTCAGCCCGCTACTTCCCCGGCGGCAAGGCCTCCAAGAGGCGCACGAACTCCATCGACGTGATGCTCGCGGTCGAATGCTCGGACTTCCTGCACAAGCACCCGCAGGTGGACACCTACGTGCTGGTCACGGGCGACGGGGACTTTATCCCGCTCGTGAGCCTGCTCAGGAGCCAGGGTAAGACGGTCGTCGTGATCGGGGTCTCAGAGGCGACGTCGTACCACCTGATCGAGTCCGCCGACCACTTCATCTCCTACGCCTCCCTGCTCGAAGAAGACCGCGTCGCGCGCACCCCGGACAAGGAGACCAAGAAGAAGGAATCCGACCCTTACCAGGAGCTCGTCCGGGCCGTGGAGACGCTGAAGAGGGGCGGAAGGCCCCGCGTCCTCGGCCAGGTCAAGCAGCAGATGATCGTGCAGCTCGGCTCCTTCGACGAGCGCAACGCCGGCTTCAAGAAGTTCAAGGACTTCGTGGTCGAGGCCGAGCGCCGCAACCTCGTGAACACCGTGGACCAGGACCTGGAGCTCCAGGTCTACCTCCCCGACGAGCCCGTGCCCGACCTCCAGGACTCCGACCTCGCCTCCGAGGAGCCGAAAGAGGATACCCCGGCGAGGCAGCCGGCCCCCGCCGCCCGCAACAACGGCAAGACAGACCGGGGGGACCAGAACGGAAGGCAGGCCGAAAAGCCGGACTTCGACCTTCTCGAAGACCTGACCTCCTACGAGCTCAAGACGGTCTGCAACACCGTTGCGGGGCTCAAGCAGCCGGCGTCGTTCGTGGAGATCTTCTCCAGCATCAGGGAGCTCGACGAGCGCGGCGAGCTTGAGCTCTCCCGGGACGAGATCGGCGAGGTCATCAACGCGATGCTCGAGGCCGACTTTCTCGACAAGGTCCGCCAGAAGCCCTACGAGGCCGCCAAGGCGGACATGAACCTCTACGCCCTCAACGCCGACAAACCGGAGGTCAAGACCGCCCTGAGCGCCGGCTGACGTCCGCCGGACGTGCCGCCGGGCCGCCCGTCTGACCCCACGCTCTTCGTCGCCAGTGAGGTGGCGGACGAGCTGGCGAATGACGGGGCCGATGCCGTGGGCCGATGCCGTCGTCCTCGTCGGCAGCCACGCCCGCGGGGAGGCCGGGCCGGAGTCCGACGTGGACCTCCTCGCCGTCGGCCCCCGGAAGTTCTCCTACAGGCTCCAGCGGCGCGGCGGGATGCTCGTCTCCACGAGCTCCCGTCCCCTCGGCCCGTACCGCGAAGCGCTCGGGGAGCCGGGCTCCGTCTGCGCCGCCGTCCCCGGCTGGCGGGAGGCCGTGCCCCTCCACGATCCTGAGGGGATAGCCGCCTCGCTGATCGAGGAGGCTAGGGGATGGAGCTGGGGGCCGCTGGAGCGGCGCTGCGACGCCTGGGTGGCTGAGGGGATCACGTCCCTGGCCGAGGAGGCCCACAAGCTGGTCGCCGCGCTCGGTCGCGAAGACCGTCAGACCGCGGCCATCCAGCGCTCGATCCTGGCCGTCCGTCTCGCGCCCATCCTCGCCTTGCATCACCGCATCCTCTACGGCTCCGAGAACGCCCTCTGGGACGTAGTCGGAGCGGCGATGGGCGAGGAATGGTCCCAGGCACAGTCTGCCGCGCTCGGGCTCGGCGACGAACTGTTCGAAGAGACCTGCCGGGGTGCGCTAAGGCTGTACGGCCTCGCGGCGGAGGAGGTGCACCACCTCTCCGACGGGCGCCAGGAGCGGGTCGTGCGTCACGCCCGCCGCCTTGCCGGGGACTGAAACGCCCTAGTCGGCGAGCCTGTAGACGGTAAGCCGCGCGAGGACGAGGGCGACGGCGATCTGGATTACCGAGAGGCCGAGCGTCGCGGCGACCTGCGGGGCGGAGGAGCTCGTAAAGACGACGTAGAGGAAGACCACGAGGCCGAACCCGGCTACGAACCAGAGGCCCGCCTGGACCTTGTAGCCCGGTCCGCGCTCCCTCCAGATGACCGTGCCCGCCAGCGCCGGAACGTAGAAGGCCAGGATCATCGGCACCAGGCTCAGCACCGCGACCCCGATATCCAGGAGGACTTCCACGAAAACAGTCTACATCACGGATGCCGAAACACTGGAAACTTGCCCGCGAGGTATGTACGCTAGTACACTTGTACCATTCAATAGAGGCGGTGGATCATGGGAATAAACCAGCGGATTTCGCTCAGAAAGTTCGTCGACGACATACGGCGCTGGGTGGACGAGGGGAGGAGCGACGAGTGGATCGCGAGCGCCCTCGGGACGAGCCCTTCTTCGGTGCAGTCTTTCCGCTCGCGCAACGCGATCTACCGCCGCGGGAACGTCTCCACCCTCAACGACCCCCAGGACTACGCCGCCTACGAGGGCGTGCTCGAGACGACCGGCCCGGGCGTCTGGTTCGACCCCGGCATCGAGGACGACCCGCGCTGGAAGAAGCGCTGGAACGACGCCCAAAGGGTCGAGCTGCGCCTGACCCCGACCAGGATAGTCCTCGTCCGCCGCAGCGGCGGCGTCAAGTTCCGCACCAATCCGCAGGTTTAGCGCCTGCGTTATAATCGCCCCGGGTTCGGGCCGTCCGACCCGTCGCTGCCGCCCGAGGAGAGATCCCGGGTGGTAGAGCAAAGTCCGGACTCGCAGCAGAGGCCGCTCGGGCCAACAACCCGAGGGGCGGGGGTCGCAAGCCCCCCGCCACGTCAAGTGCAACAGAGAGCAGACCAGCCGATGGATCGTAGCTTCGCTACAGATCACAGGTGATGGGTGAAAGGGTGGGGTAAGAGCCCACCGGCGGTATCCCGAGAGGGGCCGGCCAGGTAAACCACCGGTGCGAGCAAGCCAAAATCGTCTGGTCTCCAGACAGGTAGGCGCAGCCCCGAAAGGGGCCCGGGGCGAGAGCCCTCGGAGATGGATGGCGGGATAGAGCAGAATCCGGCTTACGGGACGGCCCGGCCTTTTCCTACGGAGGATACGGTCCGTCTGAGACCGTATCCTCCCTACTCGTTACCCCAATGTGACTCAAGCGCGGGCCCTTGGAGTTCGCCAAATACCCCGATTTCTCGTGACTTTGCTTACATGGTCCTCCTGAACGTGAGCAGGAGCTTCTGCGCGCGACGGGTTCCCGGAGAACTCGCGGCCGGTGGGGGGTACGTTCAGGAACTCGCTGTAGCCCGGGGCGGATCTTGCCTCGGGCGAGTCCAGGTCGCGGAAACCCATGGACCAGTCGGGGAACTGGCGCCCTTCGGCGAAGCCCTGCTGCAGGGTGATCTCGCCGCCGTGGCGGGGGTCGGCGGCGATCTTCCCGTAGAGCCCGCGCACCGCCCCCTCGTCCCCTTCGAGGACCTGCATGAAGTTGCCATACTTGTAGAGCAGCATCCCCGTGACCCCCAACTCGGCGTTGTTCGTCCGGCACGTCTCCAGAAGGGCGCGCAAGTCTTCTCCGGAGAATGGCAGGGTCGCGGAGCTGACGTAAACGAGAAAAAACACCGGGTCCTCCGATCCGTGTCTCGCAATCCACCCGAAATTCTGAGATAGATCCTAAGGTTTCGGCCATCGTGGATTGGTCCCGATTAAAAATCGAACGTCCGGAGACGGCGAAAACTTGTTGTTTCGGGATGAGAGAATAGTGGCTTCCCCAAAGCCTGGGACCTAAACCTTTTCTCCGAATCTTTTCACAGAACGCCGCTTGCCGATCCTCTATACTGCCGGGGCTGAGAAAACGCCCTGAGTTACAAGTAGGCACAAGCATTTAGACAGGAGAGCGAGCTTGTCAGCGATATCGTCCGCTTGGAAGAGGTTGCCGTGGTGGGTCGAGCCGATGACCGTGGTGTTGGTGTTGAGCGCTTTCGGCCTGTATTCGTTTGTCGCCATCGCTCTGTTCCCGGGCGAGTTTCGGCAGTTCGTGTCCCCGTTCTATTCGCCTGAGGTTCCGCTGCCGAACTGGATGCCCGGTTTCGTGACGGCCCCGATGCTGGTGTTGTGGATCCCGTTGGGGTTCAGGGCGACCTGTTACTACTACCGCAAGGCCTACTACCGGGCGTTCTTCTTTGATCCGCCGGCTTGCAAGACGGGGGTGCAGCAGAAGATGGACCGCTTCTGGGCCGGCAAGAACGCGGCCGAGGGCTACAGGGGAGAGCGGGCGCTCTTCGTGTGGAATAACATCCACAGGTACTTCTTGTACGCCTCGATCATCGTGGTGTTGTTCCTGTGGTACGAGGCGTTCAGGACCCTGCTCGGTCCGCAGGGGTTCCAGGTCAGCGTCGGGTCGCTGCTGTGGTTCCTGAACATCGTGCTCCTCTCGGCTTACACGTTCTCGTGCCACTCCTTCCGGCACCTCATCGGCGGCAACAAGGATTGCTACTCGTGTTTGCGGGGGGGGAACGCGCGGCGCAAGACCTACAATTTCGTTAGCAGGCTCAACCTGCAGCATCCCCAGTGGGCGTGGCTCAGCCTGTTCTCGCTGCTGGCGACGGATCTGTACCTGAGGCTGCTGCAGACGGGCGTGATAACCGACTTCGTAATAATTCCCTTCGGCGGTTGATCGAGAGAGGTGACTGAGGTGGCAAGTAACGGAAACGGGACACGCGAGCGGTACGAGGTTCGGGAGCACGACGTCCTGATCGTCGGCGCTGGCGGCGCGGGCCTGCGGGCCGCTGTTTCGGCGACCCAGCGCGGCCTCTCGGTCGGGATAGTGACGAAATCCTTGCTCGGCAAGGCCCACACCGTGATGGCCGAGGGCGGCATGGCCGCCGCCCTTGGGAACGTGGACTCCGACGACTCGTGGCGCCAGCACTTCATCGACACGATGAGGAGCGGGAAGCTCATCAACAACTGGCGGATGGCCGAGATCCACGCCAAAGAGTCGCCGGATAGGGTCTACGAGCTGGAGCAGTGGGGCGCCCTATTCAACAGGACCCCCGAAGGCAAGATCTCCCAGAGGCCTTTCGGCGGCCACACCCGCCGCCGCCTGGCGCACGTCGGCGACCGGACGGGCCTGGAGCTCATCAGGACGATGCAGGAGAAGGCCCTCGCCACGGACGCGAAGGTCTACATGGAGACCACGGTCACGAAGTTGCTGAAGAACAACGGCCGCGTCGTCGGGGCGCTTGCCTACACCCGCGAGTCCGGCAAATTTATCCACTTCAAGGCGAAGGCGGTCGTGATGGCGACCGGCGGCTGGGGCCGCATCTTCAAGGTCACGTCGAACTCCTGGGAGGGCACCGGCGACGGCGTGGTCCTCTCATACGACGCGGGTGCCGAGCTCGTGGACATGGAGATGATGCAGTTCCACCCGACGGGGATGGTGTGGCCTCCCGGCGTGCGCGGCCTGCTCGTTACGGAGGGCGTGCGTGGCGAGGGCGGCCTGCTTCGCAATTCCGAGGGCAAGCGATACATGGAGAACTACGACGCGAAAAAGATGGAGCTCTCGACGCGCGACGTCGTGGCGCGGGCGAACTACACCGAGGTCCAGGAGGGGCGCGGCTCCGAGCACGGCGGCGTGTACCTGGACATCACGCACCTCGGCTACGAGGGCATCATGAAGAAGCTGCCGACGATGTACGAGCAGTTCAAGAACCTCGCCGACATAGACATCTCCCGCGAGCCTATGGAGGTCTTCCCGACCGTTCACTACACGATGGGCGGCGTAAAGGTGGAGCCCGAGACCTGCGCGAGCAACGTCCCCGGCCTCTTTGCCGCCGGGGAGGTGGCGGGCGGGTTGCACGGGGCCAACCGTCTCGGCGGCAACTCGCTCTCGGACCTTCTCGTCTTCGGGCGGAGGGCCGGGGAGGGTGCTTCCGACTACGTCGAGCAGAGCACCCACTCCTCGGAGATCGAGGAGCAGGAGTTGTTGACGGAGATCGGGCGCGTGCTGGAGCCTCTGGAGAAGAGGGGGGACGGCGGCGAGAGCCCCTACCTCATCCAGCAGGAGCTCCAGGCGGCGATGATGGAGCACGCCAACCTCATGCGAAACGGGGATTCCCTGGAGCAGGGGCTCGGCAAGATCCTGAACCTCAAGGACCGGCTTCCGCAGGTGAGCGTGCCGGGCTCCAGGCTCTTCAACCCGGGCTGGCACACGGCGCAGGACATCAGGTACCTCGTTCAGATAAGCGAGATAATCCTGAGGACCGCGCTGGAGCGCAAGGAGCGGCGCGGCGCCCAGTGGCGCCTGGACTACGACGGTCCCGACGACGATCTCGGGGCGATCAACTTTATCGTTACCAAAGACGTGCAGGGCGAGGTCGGCATCGAGCGGCGGGAGATCCCGCCGATGCCGGAGCACCTCGCCGAGCTGATAAGAGACGAGGTCCCAGACATGGCCGGCGGCGAGAAGCGCGGCGCCGAGAGCCAGTTCTAGGTAGAGGAGCGGATTTTTGGACAGAGACGCCGCCAACGATAAGAGCATGTCCTCCAAGGCCCACGCCCCGGTCGCAAACGAGGATCTGGGCAAGAGCGGCGGGACCGCGAAGCTCAAGATCTTCCGCGGCGACGCCGAAGGCGGCCGGGAGGTAGATTACGAGATACCCCTCGTCGAGGGCATGGTCATCCTCGACGCGGTCCTTGGCATCCAGGCCGAGCAGGCCCCGGACCTCGCGGTGCGGTGGAACTGCAAGGCGGCCCACTGCGGCTCGTGCAGCGCGGAGATCAACGGCAAGCCCGCCCTCCTGTGCAAGTCCCGCGTGGACGAGTACGACGGGGAGATACACGTCGGCCCCATGCGGGCCTTCCCCGTCATAAAGGACCTCGTCTCGGACGTCTCGTGGAACTATGAGGTTTCCAAGGGCATAAAGCCCTTCCAGAGCGACGAGCAGGCGCCGTTCACCATGTACGAGGAGGACGTCGAGCGCCTCTACGAGCCGAAGAAGTGCATCGAGTGCTTTATGTGCCAGGACGTATGCCACGTGCTGCGCACGCACCACAAGCACGCCGAGTTCGCCGGCCCCCGCTTCTTCGTCCGCAACCAGTGGCTCGAGATGCACCCGATGGACAACCAGGAGCGCCTGCACGACCTCAAAGAGGACAACGGCCTCGGCTACTGCAACATCACCAAGTGCTGCACCGAGGTGTGTCCTGTCGGCATCAAGATCACGGACAACTCGATTATCCCCCTCAAGGAGCGCGTCGCCGACGAGTACTACGACCCGGCGAAGTGGCTGATGCGCAAGATCAGGGGCAGGTAGGTTCTAAGGTTTTGAGGATATTTCGGCGAGAGGCCGTCCCGATTACGGGACGGCCTCTCTGTTTAGGGAGACGCGGAAAGGCAGCGGGGCATCGCACAACAAGACCTTAAAGCCTAAAACCTCAGAGCCTCGAACCGAGCGGACGACGGGCTTCGAACCCGCGACCTCAAGCTTGGGAAGCTTGCGCTCTACCAACTGAGCTACGTCCGCGTAGGGGAACATTCTAACATGCCGAAAGTGGCCTATCCTGAACGTTCTGGTGGCAGGGGTTGGTTGACGTGTAATACTGTGGAGCGTTGCGAGAGGCCGAGGAGAATACGTGTTGCGGTATTGCCGGAAGGTGCTCTTCGGGGAAACGCTTGGCGGGCCCGTCCCACGGTGGAACTTGGACGTCGGCTGCTTTTGCACCCTCGCCGGGTCGTTCATGGTCACGGGGAGGGGTTTCGCCTTCCTCCCCGGACCGATGAACGTGGCTCTCGGCTTGATGTTCATCCCCTGGAGCGTCTCGGATCTTCTACCCCGCGGGCGCAAAACCGTGATAGACGCGTTGAGGGTGATGTTTCTGGTCTGTATGAGCACCGTGCTCGTCCTGTCGATCGCGGGCATCTTGCGGCAGGCCGGGTTTTGACCGAGGACAGTCCGGCGCCCGTGGGGCCGGTCCAAGAGTACGGTTATTGTCCCCGCTGCGGCGGCCGGTTAGAGACACGCGCCCTCAAAGAAGGCGACCCCGAGCGGCTGGTGTGCGGCAGTTGCGGGTTCGTCTTCTACCTGGGACCGAAGTTGGTGGCGGGCGCCATCTTCGAGCTGGACGGGGAGATAGTTCTGGTCCAGCGGGATATCGAGCCGGGGTACGGGAAGTGGACGTTTCCCGGCGGGTTCGTGGAGAGGGGGGAGAGGGCGGAGGATGCGGCCGAGCGCGAGGTGCTGGAGGAGTGCGGGGTTGAGATCCGGGCCAAGGACATCATCGGGCTCTACTCTTACGAGGGGCAGATCCCGGCCATCGCCGTCTTCCGCGCCGACGTGGTGGGCGGCGAACCCGTCCCCCTGGACGAGACCATGGACGTGAGGGGCTTCTCCCGCGACGGTCTACCGTGGAGCGAGATGGCCTTCCCGAGCACGGAGCAGGCGCTTAAGGACTACTTGAGGAGGTTCTAGCTTCCGTCTTCGTCGCGGCCGGGCGATCCCGAGATGAGGGCGGACGCGTAAGGGGGACCGAAGCGCTCGCGCAGGCGCGCGAGGCTGGGCCCGAAGGTTTCCTCCAGCGTGTCCCTGTGCTCGCGAAGCATCTCGGCTATGTAGAGGTCGTGCTTTATCTGCTCTGTTATCGGGACGACCATGCCGGGGTGGGAGGACCAGGCGGCCCGGCTCCCTTTGCCCAGGGAGACTATGCCGGCGACGATCTCCCTGGCGTCGATGCTAAGGATCATCCACCGGCCGCCGTACTCGAACGTGATCTGCTCGGGCCCGGGCTCGTGCAGGTAGACGGTGGCGAAGGGGTAGTCCGGCTCCCCGTAGGCGACAACCACGACCTCCACGCCCCGCCGGGCGGCGGCGGCCAACTCCTCCCGAACCTCGGGCGCGTCCTCCCGCCAAAGCTGGAGTAATATCCTCTTCTCCGCCCTCCCGATCACCTCCCGCAGACGGTCCAGAACCTCCTCCCGGCCGGTGATGTCCCAGATGAGGTCGCTACCGCCGGAGCCCCGCGCGTGCCTCTCTAGACCCTCCGCCGCCGCCGATAAAGCGCCCTCCGCCTGCCGGCGGCGCGAGGCGATAAGCTCCCGCGGCGGCAGCGGCGCGTACCGGACCGGCTCCCCGTGGCTTACCAACACCTCGCCGCGCCCCGACATGCCCTCCAGCACCTCGTAGACCTTGGAGCGCGGCACCCCGGAAACCCGCGCCACCGCGTAGCCCGTAAGCGGCGACTCCTCCACGAGGGCGAGGTAGACCTTGGCCTCGTACTCCGTGAAGCCCAGATCCCCGAGCACCCCTACCAGATCAGAAACCATACGCCCAACTGTAGCGCACGGGGTTGCCCCCGCCAAACGCGACTGATACTGTATAGTAGCTACCCAAGTGGTTACTAAGTGCGAAAGGCGTGCGAAAGAAGGGATGTCGGTGGCCGAGAAGGGGGGAGATCTCCGCGTCGGGGGCAAGGCCGGTCCGACGGGCGCGGGGGGCCGTTTGCCCTTCTTGGCCTCTGCTTTGGGCGCGGTCCTACTCTGGAGCACGTCGTTTGTGGCGACGAAGGTGGCGCTCGGGGAGGTGCCGCCCCTGACATTGGGCGCTGCGCGTTTTCTCGTCGCGGCTTGCGTGCTGGGCGTGGCGGTTGGCGCCGTCGGGGGTGTTCGGCGGCCTCCGCCGGCGGACCTCGGAAGGTTGGCGGTGGGTGGGTTGCTCGGCATAACCGTGTACTTCTCGATGGAGAACTTCGGGGTGCATCTCGCCACGGCCTCGGACGCCGCCCTTCTGGTGGCCTCCTACCCGGCCATCACGATGCTGCTCGAGATCTTGCTCTACCGGACCCGCGTCTCGCCGGTGCGTTTCGCGGGCGTGGGGCTGGCGATGCTGGGCGTGTACCTGATCGTGGGCGGGAGCCCCGGTCCTTCCGGGACGGGGCGTCTGTTTGGGGACGTCCTCCTGGTCGCCACCGGGTTCGTCTGGGCGCTCTACAACTTCTCCACCCGCGGGGTGGTGAGAAGATACCCGATGCTGACGGTCGTCTTCTACCAGACCCTCATCGGGGCGGCGGCGTTCTTGCCTTTGGCGCTCCTGGAGAGCGGAAGTTGGCGAACGCCGGGACCGCTATCTCTGCTCGTCGTGGCCTACCTGGGCCTTTTCTGCTCTCTGGCGGCGTTCTGGCTCTACGCCCACGGCCTCAAGGGGCTCGACGCCGGATCGGCCGTCAACACTTTGAACCTCGTGCCCGTCTTCGGCGTCCTCGTCGCCGTGGTGGTTCTCGGCGAGCCGGTCGGGGTCTCCCAGCTCCTCGGCGGGCTGGTCGTTGTAGGCGGGGTGACGCTCGGCATGAAGGGCTCGCCCAACGGCCCGGAAGGGACCGAGGCGGTCACGACGGAAGCCAGGATCGGTTAGGGGAGGGCATTGGGAAACGGGACGGAGAAGAAGTGCGTCATGGTCGTGGACACGGGTTTGCCGGTGGGGCTGGCGGTCAACGCCGCGGCCGTCCTCGCCGTTACCCTGGGGCGCAGGATCGAGTCCATCGTGGGTCCGGACATCGCCGACGCCTCGGGCGGCCTGCACATCGGTCTCGTGGATATCCCGATCCCCGTCCTCAGGGCCGACACGGAGGTCCTGGGGGGCGTTCGGTCCAGGGCTGTCGCGACGGACGGCCTGCTCGTCGTGGGATTTACCGACGTGGCCCAGACGTCCAAGACCTACGAAGACTATACGGAGAGGACGGCCGCCTCTGCGCCCGAAGATCTCCGGTACCTCGGCGTGGCGCTCTACGGGGACAAAAAGCTCGTCAACAAGCTTACCGGGAGCCTGCCGCTTCTCAGGTAGCCCCGGCCGAGGCCCCCGCTTTTACGAACCGGGCAACCGGCCCCGGGACCGCCACAGAACCCGCGAAGGGCTCTCTAGCTGGAAGGCCCGTCGGCCACGAGCAGCACGTCCAGGTCCCCCCAGCCGTAGGCGACCCCGTAGAGCCACGCGCCGGCAAGCTCGAAACCGTCCTCCGCGACGAGGGTGCCCCCGAGCGACTCGTAGAACCGCCGCGCGGAGCGGTTCTCCGCGAACACCCAGAGGAGCATCGAGGGCACGCCGCGCCCCGCGAGATAGCGGGCGACGGCGCCCACGAGGAGCTTTCCTGCGCCGGTGCCCTGATGGGACGGTAGGACGTAGAGCGTCATGAGCTCGCCCTCGTATTCCGCCAGGTCTCGCGAGGAGCGCTCCCTGGGGCGGCCGGACGCGAAGCCGTAGACCCCGCGGTCGTTCTCCGCGACGAAGACGCAACCTTCCCCTGCTTCGATGACCTCTCGCCACAGGCGCTCTGACTCCTCGTAGGAGAGGCCGTCGAGGTGGGCTTCGGGCACGATGCCCCCGTAGGCCGCCCGCCACGTGTCCACGTGCACGGCGGAGATCCCCCGCGCGTCGGAGGCCGTTGCCGGCCGGATCAGCGCTCTCGTCCCGTCGTCCGCGTACCGAGGAACGCCTCGACGGCGGCAACTACCTCCGATTCCTCCGCGAGACGGCCGACCCCCGGAAGCTCTTCCGCGGAGGCCATCGACCCCGCCGCCGGGCCGACGAAGCGGTGCCCCCAACCTTTCAGCGTCTCGGCGTTGCGGGCCGTGACCGGGTTGGCCCACATCTCAGGGTTCATCGCGGGGGCCCAGAGCACCCTCTTCGCGCCGGCGAGGATCGTCGCCGAGAGAAGGTCGTCGCCGAGGCCGACGGCCGCCCGCGCCATCGAGTCGGCGGTCGCCGGGGCGACGAGGACGAGGTCAGCCCAGCGCGCCAGGGAGACGTGCTCGACGCGACCCGAGCGCTCCCACCACGTGGTATCCGTGTGGACGGGTTCCCCGGCGGCCACCGCGAGCGTCTCCTCCGGCACGAACCTGAACGCTGCCTCCGTGGCGACGACCTTGACCTCGTGGCCGGCCTCCCTGAGGCGCCGGATCGCGCCAGGCGCCTTGTAGGCCGCGATGCCGCCCGTCACCCCGACGAGTATCTTTGCGGCGTGCATGGGCGGCAGTATACCCGTCACGAGCCGCCCGAAATTATGGGTTAGAAAACAGCCGCGGGATGGTACTATACGTCCCCCGGTCCGTAGGACCGGAAGCGCGTCACGGATGGAAGGACGGAGGACAGTGGTCAGCAAGGTGCGCAGTCTGCGCTGGCTGGAGGATCTTAAGGAGTCGCAGAGGCTGACCTCCCGCGAGGAGCGACGCAAGGAGGAGATCCTGGACGTCTTCCGCGAGCTCTACGACATCTCCGTGAAGAACCCCGACCCGCCCGTATTCCCGCCCTGGCGCCCTTCCTGGTAGGGGTCGCCCGCGGCTCCCGACGAAACCGTTCCCGCGTTTCCAGTTAAGATAGCGCCCAATGGAACCCACACTCGAAGGTAAGGTGGCCCTGGTTACCGGCGCCTCCAGCGGTATCGGCGAGGCCGCCGCGCTGGAGCTGGCGCGGCGCGGCGCCTCGGTCGCCGTCGCGGCCCGGTCGGTCGAGAAGCTGGAGGCCCTGGCCGGCAGGGCCTCCGCCTCTGGCGGCAGGGTACTCGTGGTCGAGGCCGACGTGGCGGACCGGGACTCGGTCGGTGCGATGGTGGGAAGGGTCCTCGCGGAGTTCGGCGGGCTGGACGTGCTGGTGAACAACGCGGGGCTCGGGCTCTCCGGGCGCGTCTCGGAGCTGCGGGCGGAGGACCTGCGCTACGTCTTCGAGGTGAACACCGTGGGCCCCTTGAACTGCTTGCAGGCCGCGCTGCCCCACATGGGGAGGGGGGGCAGGATCGTCAACGTCTCCTCCGTCGTCGGCAAGCGCGCCATCCCGAAGGTCGGCGGGTACTGCTCCACCAAGTTTGCCCTCAACGCCCTCTCGGACGCTTTGCGGGTCGAGGTCGCGGAGCGCGGCGTCTCCGTGACGAGCGTCTACCCCGGCACGACGAGGACGGCTTTCAGGGACAACTCCCGCCGGACGAGGGACGAGAAACGTGGCTGGCGCCCGAAGGGCGTGACGCCCGAGAGGGTGGCCAAAAAGATAGCGGACGCCGCAGAGAAGGGGCCGCGCGACGTGTACGTGACGCTCTCCGACAGGCTCTTCGTCGCGGGCGTCACACTGTTTCCCGGCCTGACGGATCTCCTCCTGCGGTCCTGGGCGAAGGACTAGGCCTTTTGGGCTTCGAGGAGAGCGCGCTGACGCGGTTGCGCCGCTACCGCGTCGAGGCGGACAGGGCGCTGGATCTCGCCCGCGAGACCGAGGACGTCACCCGCCTCTTCTCGGAACGGCTCTTCGGCGGGTTGGAGTACGCGGCGGTGCTCGCGCGGGAGGCCGGGTTCGAGGTCGAGTCCTCGCGCGTCGGGGGGTTCTTCGCCCTCGGCGTCACCGTCGCCCCCGGCATGGAAGCCGGCGTCGAGTTCGGGACGCCCGGCGGCGTGGCGGCGGAGGGCGACGAAGACCTCATGCACGAGGAGTTGAGCCGCTACGACCTCGACCCGTCGGGCTACTCCGGCCGCGTCCTCGGCTGGTCGCGGACCGTCGGGGAGGGGCCCTACCAGACGTTCGCCGTTTACCGGGACGGGCTCTGGAAGACCAAGGGCGTCTTCGTGGCGAAGGCCCGCGGTAGGACCGACGATCCCGACGACGTTCTCAACGGGTTCTGCCTCAGGATACTCGGCAGGCTCATAGATCTCGCGGCGACCACGGGGGGCGTCGGCCGGCGGTGGGGCGACGCCGAAAGCTACGGCCTGGCCCGGTACATCGACGGCGAAGCCGCCCCGACGGAGCTGCGTCTTCCCGGCTAACGTCGCCGGGCTAGAGCTCGCGTAGCTCCACCCCGGTGACGCGGTGGTCCTCGCCCTTCTTCAATATGAGGTGCGCGCTGAGCGGGGTGCTGTTCCGCAGCTCCCTCCACTCCGCGCGAGGAAGCGCGTGTAGCGCGAGGGGCCCGTATCACCGTTCACGTTACCGTCCGGACTCCCTGGCTGAGCGGACCTCGAAAGACGCGCCGGAGGCCGGTATCGGGTGCAGCAGGCCCTGGGCTACCAGCTCGTCGAACGCCTCGGCTATGGCCTCGTCGGGGTGATCCTTCAGCGTGCCGCGGAGGTCCTTGCGGTTGACCTCGCCGGGCGCCAGAAAAGAGCAGAGCCCCGCGTACAGGACCCGCGCGGTGGGGGAGATGGGGAGAGTCCACACCTCCGGCTCGTACCAGAACTGGCCGATCCCCGCCGCGTTCTCCGGCCGCCCCCCGCGGGCGTCCCGAAGCCGGACGACCTCCGGGAGCCCTCGGTTTTCCACTACAGGACGGTGCGGACGGTCTCGCCGACCGTGGGGGTGTGGATCTTGTGGTCCGGGGCCAGGCGGAAGGCGAGGTCGCTTATGCGGCGGCGGGAGCCGTGGATCAGGATGATCTGGCGCGGGGAGAGCTTTTTGGTTATGCCGAGCAACTCCTCCTGGGTGCAGTGCGCGGCGAAGGAGACGCGTTCGACCCGCCACTGCTCCTCCTCCCCCTCGGCCCGGTGCGCCCCGTAGGAGGAGGCGGCGTTGGAGGGCAGGATCACGGCGTTCTTCGGGTCCCCCTCTAGCCTGCGGCGGTAGAAGGCGCTCGCCCCGCCCTGCATCGTCACGGGCGAGGCTATGACGGCGCACGGGTTGGTGAGGATGCGCTCGCGGGCCCGATCGTCGTTGGAGACGGCCCGGATGTTGTCTGAGAAGAAGATCTCGCGCGGGTCGCTGTGCTGCAAATACGGCTTCATGTACCCGAGCTGCTCGGCGTAGAGCCGCTCGGAGGTCGTCACCACCGAGCCGTCCACGTAGATAAAGACGTCGCGGTCGAGGCCGTACTCCCGGCCGTAGTGCTTGAGGCCGAGGATTATCTCCTGCGCCTGCCCGAGCGCGTAGGTCGGGATGAGCACGCTCCCGCCCCGCTCCATCGTCGTGTCGTTGATGGTCTCGACCATCGTCTTTATGGAGTCGGAGAAGGGCTGGGGCTTCTGGTCGGCGAGCGTCGCCTCCATGATAAGGAGGTCTATGTCCTTGACGTCGGGCAGCCGCGCCGAGGGGATGGAGAAGTGGTCCTCCATGCAGATGTCCCCGGTGTGGAAGACCGTGGCCGGCCCCGAACGGAGCAGCACGCTCGCGGCGCCGAGGATGTGGCCGCTCTCGGTGAGCGTCATCTGCGCGTCCCCGATCCTCAAAGGCTTGCCGAACGGCACGGGCACGAGCCTCTTGCGCACCTCGTGGATGGGCGCCCCGCCGGGCAGGCCGCCGCCCATCGCGGCGTGGTCGTTGAGCGCGCTCACGATGAGCTTCGCGGAAGGGGGGGTGCAGTAGATCGGCAACCCCGGCCGGTCCCTGACGAGCAGCGGCAAGGCCCCGCAGTGGTCCAGGTGGGCGTGGGTTATGACGGCCGCGTCTAGGCTGTCTATGGCCGCGAAGTTGGGTGCTGCCGGACCCCTTCCGTCCGGCTTGATCCCGGCGTCCACCAGCACCCGCGTGGCCCCGAAATCGAGCAGGTGGCTGCTTCCGCCCACCTGGCCCGCCCCCCCGAGCGCCCGGAACGATAGCGTCGGCCTCGGACGGGCGTAGCCACCGTTGCCGTTGACGTTCTCGGGCGGCCTTACGGGAGCTTGCCGCGGCGCGGCCGGGGAAGGTTCCGGGTCTTCGGCCTCTTCCTCGGCGGGCTTCGGGGTGTGGGCGCGCGGGGCGCGCAGGTCGGCCTGGGCCTGGAGCACCTTGCCCATGAACTCCAGGAGGTGGGCCGTCCTCGAGGCCGAGTCGAGCGTGGCGGGCATGGCGCCGACCTCGTTCTTCACGGCGCGCACGAGCAGCTCGCCGAAGCCGTCGTCGGTGAACCGGGCGCTCTGCAGGGCGTTCTTTATGCGGTCGCGCTCCTCGGAGACGCGCCCGAGCTCCTCGTGCAACTCCTCGACGCGCTCGGCGGCCCGGGAGTAGGCCGACCTCTCGCTCTGCAGGGCGCGCTCCAGCTGTTCGCCGCGCCGGTCGAGCTCGGCGATGCGCTCGTCGAGGCGTCCCCTGGCGTCCAGGGCGGAGGCGGCCTGCTCCTCGGCCTTCCGGACCAACTCCGACGCGCCGCTGCGCTCGCCGGTCAGGACGTCCACCTCTTCGGCGAGGGCGGCGGCCCGCTCGTTTGCCGCCCTGGAGGCGAACGAGAGCCGCTCGTTCTCGCCCTTCAACCGCTCGAGCTCGGTCTCGAGCTCCCGCACGTGGGCGTCTTCTGAGGCCTTCTTCTGGGCCGCGCCCTGCTCCGTTCGCCAGGCCGCCGTAAGCTCCGCGACGACGGCGGGGTCCTGCTCCTCATCCGCGCTCAGCACGGCCAGGAGCAGGCCCTCCGTGGTGTGGGCGGCCGCCAGCTCCTCGAGGTTCTCCGTGGAGAGGCCATCTATGGCGTCGAAGGTCTCCGGTGGGATCTGCTCCTGGACAGCGGTCCTGAACGCTCCCCAGGCGGTCGGGTCCTGGCTTATCCTGCGCGCGACACCGCGCAAGAGCGCCGCCCCGCCCCCAGACTTGCGCGTAAGCGCGTCGGCCTGGATGCCCCTGGGGAGCAGGACCTCGTCGAGCCCGGGAACGTTCTTGCAGAGCTCCGCGAGCGCCCGGCGGGTGTCCAGCCTGCCGAGTCGGCCCATGAGCAACTCCTCGGGTAGGTCTTCGGGCGGGCGCCTGTCTAGCCGGGAGCCGGCCTCCTCGTCCCGGTTTCTTGCCTCAATTTCTTCGTCTTTGGGTATGGGATCTGACACGAGAACTCCCTCCGCGAATGTGAATGTCATAAGGAGTCTTCATACTGCCGTGATTCTATCATGGGGGTTAACGGGCCCCGACGCGCTTCTCTTCCGCCCCGCCCTCGTATAGACTCTGCGGCATGGACGATTCTTCGACAACTACGGTGAAGGTCAGGGCCAACTCGCCAGGAAGATACCCCATCCTGGTCGTGGAGCTGCCCTCGGGCGAGCTCCGCGCGACCTACCTCGAGACGGACTACGACCTCGAACGGGGCAAGACGGTCGAGGAGGATTGGCTGCGGGAGAACGCTATCGGACGCCACAGCTTCGTCGCGGTGGAGCCGCCGGCCGAGGTCCCCGCCCCTTCCCTCGGGGACTACGCGCGCCGGGAGATCATCGGGGAGGGCTAGAAACACGCAGGTAGGGGCGGTTCGCGAACCGCCCCTACGGCGCCACCCCCCTGTCTACCCCTAGTCGTCCCTGTCGCCACCGCCGCGTCCTCCGCGGCCCCCGCCGTTGCCCCGTCCCGCTCCCGGCACGTTCTCGTTGTTCTGCACGTTCTCTTGCACGTTGGGCGGCACGTTGCCCGCGTTCCCCCTACCGCTGCCGCGGTTCGGACCGGAGTTGTCTTCCTCCCTGGCCGCGTCTCCCCCGCCGACCTGGCCGTTCGCCGGAGGCGCCGAGGCGTCAGGCGGGGCCGATTCGTCGGGTTCGTCCGGTTCTTCTTTGTCCGGTTCTTCTTCGTCCGGCGGGGGCGACGCGTCGGGTTCGGGGGAGACGACCGTGGGTTCTGGGCCGGCGCTGAAGTAGAGGGGCAGCGTGCTTCCGGGATCCACCAGGGCGCCCACGCCCGGTTCCGTCGAGAGGGCCGTGCCCGCGGCCTCGTCGCCCGGCACCTCGATCGGGTCGGAGTTGATGCCGACGCCGCTGAGGCGCGCCTGAGCCTCCTCCAGGCTGAAGCCGTAGACCTCGGGGACCTCGACCTGCCCGACGCCCAGGCTCTCCGTAACGTTCACCCGGCTTCCCGGCGCCAGGCTCGCGCCCTCCGGCGGGTCCTGGGAGATGACGGAGCCCTCCGGCACGGTGTCGCTGTAATCCTGGCCCACCGAGCCCAGTTCCAGGTCCGACTGCGCGAGGATGTCTTCCGCCTGGGCCGTGGTGTTTCCGACGAGGCCGGGGATCGCGACGTCGTCTGGTCCGGTGCCGATGGTGATCTCCACCCGCGTCCCCAGGTTCGCGGCGGCCCCGAGCGCCCCGCCCGCGGGTTCCTGGCCCGTGACCAGGCCCTCGTCCTCCGGCGGGCTCTCCGCCCTCACCACCCGCGTCTCGAAACCCGCCTCCTCCAGCGTCCGCTCCGCCTCGGCCCGCGGGTCGCCGGTTGTGTCCGGAACGTCGTTCTGCCCGCTGGCGACGGTGACGGAGATCTCGGATCCCCGCCTCAGCTCTCCCCCCTCCTGGGGGTCTTGCTCCAGGATGGTGCCCGCCGGCTCCGTACCGTCCGCCTGGCCCGCTTCGACCAGCTTGAAGTCTTCCCCGACGTCGTCCCGCGCTTCGTCCAGGGTCGTTCCGACGAGGTTGGGGACGGCGATCCTCGGGGCGGGTGTGGCCGGTTCTTGCCCGTTTCCGAGTAGGGCGTAGCCGGCCCATGCGAGGGGGGCGAGGATCAAGAGGGCCAGGAGCGCCGGGATCACAGGCGACCTCCGGCGGCGCTTCCCGCTGCGCCGGACGCTCCGCGGCGCCGGTGGGGGGTCGACGCGCGTCGTAGCGCCCGGCCTCGCGCCCGTCGCCATCTCGGTCGTCGCGCCCGACGGGTCGAGGCCGGCCAACACGCGCTCCAGGTCCTCGATAAGCTCCGCGGCGCTCCCGTAGCGGTCGGCGGGGTTCTTGGCCAGGAGCCGCACCGTCACGGCGTTTATGCCGTCCGGGACGGCCCCGTTCAGGACCTGCGGCGGAACGAGGTGGCCGTTGACGTGCTTCATGGCTATCCCAAGAGGCGTGTCCGCGTCGAAGGGCATCTCGCCCGTGAGCATCTCGTAGAGGACCACGCCCAACGAGTAGAGGTCGCTCGCGGGGCCGACGGGCTCTCCCATCGCCTGCTCCGGCGAGATGTAGTGGGCCGTGCCGAGGATGTGGCCCGTGCGGGTCATGGTCGAGGAAGAGGCGGCGCGGGCTATGCCGAAGTCCGTCACCTTCACGTCGCCCCCGCCCGTTATTAGGATGTTGTGGGGTTTTATGTCGCGGTGGATCACGTCCCGGTCGTGGGCCGCCTTTAGTGCCTCCGCGATCTGCAGCGCGACCGCCACCGCCGTGCGCGGGGGGAGCGCCCCGCGCTTCAGAATCCGGTCTTTCAGGGTCCCGCCGGGGAGGTACTCCATCGCGATGTAGTACGTCCCGTCGTCCGCCTCGCCCCGGTCGAAGATGGAGACTATGTTCGGGTGGGAGAGGGCGCCGGCGCTCTGGGCCTCGCGCTTGAAGCGCTCCACGAACTCCTCGTCGCCCGCGTACCGGGCGCTCATCACCTTGAGGGCCACGTCCCGGTCCAGGACGTCGTCGTGGGCCAGAAAGACCTCCGCCATGCCCCCGCTTCCGAGCGGTTGTCGCAGGCGGTAGCGATTGTCTACGAGCTGCTGCATCGACCCCGCATTATATCTTTACCCGCCCCCGTCTCTCAGGTGGGCCTCCATCAAGTCCTGGGCTATGGGTATGGCCGGGGTGGCCGCGTCGCCCTCCGCGTCTATCACGCCGCCGTTCTCCACCATCACCGCCACGGCTATCTCGGGGTCGTCGGCCGGGGCGAAGGAGACGAACCAGGAGTGGGGCTCGCGCGGCGGGTCCTCGGCCGTCCCGGTCTTGCCTGCGACCTCGACGCCGGGAACCTCGGCCTCCGTGAGCTGTCCCGTGGTGATGACGCCCTGCATCATCTGGTTGAGGGTGCCGGCGGTCGCCCCGTCGAGCACGTCTTTGCGGACCGTCGGGCTCGGCTTATCGAGGATGATGCCGTCGGGGGAGCGAACCTCCCTGACGATCCGGGGGTCCATCATGTCCCCGCCGTTGGCGACCGTGGCGGCGACCAGGCCCATCTCGAAGACGTTGGAGGAGACGCGGTCCTGGCCGAAGCTTATCTGGGCCGTGTTCCCCTCGACCCACTGCTCCACCGGGTACCCGAGGTCGCTCGCCGACACGGGGAGCGGGAAGTCCTCGTAGGGGTCGCCGTAGCCGAAGTCCCCGGCCGTCTCGGCGAGAAGCTCGGGGCCCACCTCGAAGATGGCGATCTTGGCGAAGATCACGTTCACCGAGAACGCCAGGGCCTCGGCGAAGGTGATCCTCCCGTAATCCTTGCCCTGGTAGTTGTAGACGGTCAGGCCCGCCGTCTCGTAGGTGCCGGGGTCGTAGAACTCGTCCGAAGGTTCCACGCCGGCCTTCAATGCGGCGGCGGAGGTGATGACCTTGAAGGTCGAGCCCGGCGGGTAGAGCGACTGCGTGGCGCGGTTGATGAGGGGGGCGTCAGGGTCCTGGGAGAGCTCCGGCAGGGTCTCGTCGATGTTGTTGTTGTCGAAGGAGGGGTAGGTGGCGAGGGCCAGGATCTCGCCGGTCTTGGGATCTATGGCCATAGCGGAGCCCCTCCCCGTGGGGCTGGCGGCGAGGGATTCGTAGGCCTGGCGCTGGAGGTCGGCATCCAGGGTGAGCGTGACGTCGTTGCCGCGCTGGGGGCCGCCGGTGGCGCGGTTTATGAGCTCGTCGAGGGTGTCGGGGTCGCCGGCGACGCTCGAGAGGTCGGTGTTGTTGCCGATCTCTATGCCCGTGGCCCCGTACCTGGTGCTCCAGTACCCGACAACACCCGTGAAGGGTTCGCCCTCCGGGTAGACGCGCTCGTAGATGGGGCCGGAGATGCCCTGGCGTTCCTCGCTTCTCGCCAGCACGGTCTCGCCGTCTCCGGCCAGGATCAGGCCCCGGGGAGACTCTATGGACCTCTGGGTCTGGAAGCCGTTCTCGGGGTTGTTGGCGAGCGACTCCCTGGCGTAGACCTGCCAGTAGGCCATCATCACGACGAGCCCGACGAACCCGAGCACGAACAGGTAGAAGGTGCGTCTGAGGTGGGCGTTCAGTAGTCCCCCCCAACGTCGAGCCCCCGCTCCTCGCGCCGCCCGGCCCGCTCGGAGACGAGCAGAAGGAGGCCCGTGAGGATAAAGTTGCCGACAACCGAAGAGCCCCCGTAGGATACGAAGGGCAGCGTGATCCCCGTGAGCGGTATCGCTTTGGTCACCCCGCCCACGATGACGAGCGTCTGGATGGCGAACATGGCCGTCAGCCCGAAGGCGAGGAGCTTTGAGGCGTCGTCCTCGGCGAGCAGCGCTATCTTTATCCCCCGGTAGACGAAGGCCAGGAAGGCGAGCAAGACGGCCGTCGCACCCAGCAGGCCCAGCTCGCTGGCGACGGCGGAGAAGACGAAGTCCGTCTCCACCTCGGGGATCGTCTGGGAGAAGCCGGCGCCGAGGCCCGTGCCGAGCAGGCCGCCGTCGGCGATGTTGAAGATGCTCTGCAGGATCTGGAACCCCGTCCCGTCCGGGTCCTGCCACGGGTCGAGCCAGGCCTGCACCCTGACCTGGACGTGGTCGAAGACTATGAACGCCAGGAGCGACCCGACGGAGAAGAGCACCGCGCCGAGCAGCACGTAGGCGATGCGGCCGGTAGCCGCGTAGAGCATGAGCAGGGGAACGGCGAAGAACAGGAGGCTGCTCCCGAGGTCCTTCTCGAAGACCAGTAGGCCGAGGGAGGCCGCCCACACGAGCGCCACGGGGCCGAAGTACTTTAGCGCCGGTATCTGGACGCCGAGAAAGGAGCGGCTCGTCGCCGCCAGGAGGTCCCGCGTCTCGGCCAGGTAGCCGGCGAAAAAGACGATGAGCGCGATGCGGGCGAACTCGGAGGGCTGGAAGCCCACCGGCCCGAGGCTAACCCAGAGCCTCGCGCCGTTGACCTCGTATCCTAAGGGTGTGAACGTCGAGGCGATGAGCAGGACCGCGACGGCGGCCAGCAGGTACTTATAGTCGAAGAGGCGGTGGTAGTTGCGGAAAAAGAGGACGAGCAGGAACATGGTGCCGGAGCCTATCAGGATCCAGACCGCCTGCGTTATAGCCAGCCCCGCCTTGTCCTCGACGTTATAGGTGAGGCGGAAGATCATGACGAGCCCGAGCCCCGTAAGGAGCGTCACCAGCGGTAGCAAGAGCACGTCCGAGTGCGGCAGGATCAGGCGCACCCCCAGGTAGAGCGCCAGGAGCGTGCCAGCGTAGTAGGCGCCGTAGACGAGGGGCGGGCTGGTGGCGCCCTGGGCGAAGATGAGGGTCGCGAAGCCCAAAGTGGTGACGAGCAGCGCGAGGATCATGGGCGTGGTGGCGCGCTGGGTCACGGACGCCCCATCCTACTTGCCCAAGTCCGCGAGCACCTTTTCGGCCTCGTCTCTGGTGTAGAGCTTGTGGGTCTCTATGGGCTCCTCGTAGGGCTCCTTGATCTCGGACTCCGTCAGCCCCGGCCTCTGCCACTCCCGGTTGAGCTCGACCCCGAACGGCGCGTAGGGGATGCCCTGGTGGGCGACCACCTCCTGCGCCTCGAAGGAGAAGTAGTACCGGCTGGACCCCCAGAGGTAGGCCGGCACGAGCGCTATGAGCACAACCAGAACCACGGCCAGCCCCCTCGCGAGCGCCGCGAGCGCCCTCCGGAATCCTCCGGCACGCCGCTTGGGACGCCTCGGCGCCCTTGGCCTCTTCGCGCTCCCGGTGGACGAACGGCCCGCGCCGGTCCTCCCCCGGCTGCCCCTTGCGCCCCCCGGCCGCAGGGCGGGCATATCGCCGGTCCCGTCGGAGGCCCCCCCCGCGGCGGCGCCCTCGTCTCGCGGGGGGGCCTGCTGCGGTTCCTCGCGCTCCTTGACGTCTATCACGACGACGGTGATGTTGTCGTTGCCGCCCGCTTCGAGCGCGGCCGAGAGGAGCCCGCGGGCCGCCTTCTCCGGGTCCTCGGGGGCGCCGGCCAGGATCTCGGCCACCCCGTTCTCCCGCACCATGTCCGTGAGGCCGTCGGAGCAGAGCACGAAGCGGTCCCCGGCCTCCACGGGGAGAACGGCCGTGTCAACCTCGACCTCGTCTTCGGCGCCCAAAGCCCGGGTGATGAGGTTCTTCTGGGGGTGCTCGGCGGCCTGGTCCCGCGTGAGGTCGCCGCTGCGCACGAGCTCGGCGACGAGGGAGTGGTCTTCGGTCACGGGCCTCAGCTCTCCGCCGCGAACGAGGTAGGCCCTGGAGTCCCCGACGTGGGCAAGCTCGGCGACGGGGTCCCTGCGCGTCCCCCCGAAGCGGACGGCGACCACCGTCGTCCCCATCCCCGACAGCCTCTCGTCGCCCCGGCCCGCCGCCAGGATGCGGCGGTTCGCCTCCTCTATCGCCCGCCCGAAAGGATCGTCGGGGCCGAGGTTGCGGAGCACGTCTATGGCGATGGAGCTCGCCACCTCCCCGGCCTCGAAGCCGCCGACGCCGTCGGCGACGACGAAGAGCGTCTCGTCCTCGCCGTCGCCCACGAGCAGGGCGTCCTCGTTGTTCTGGCGGACCTTGCCCGGGTCGGTGACGCCGAACGGCTGGAGCTCGAGCAGGGGCAAAACCTACTCCTCGTACCGGAAGACCGTCGAGCCGACGCGAACGGAATCCCCGTTCCTGACCGGCGTGGCGCCCACGGTCTTGCGGTCGTTGACGAAGGTCCCGTTGGTCGAGCCGAGGTCCTCCACGTAGAGCAGGCCGCCGTGGCGGGTGAGCTTGGCGTGCTGTCCCGAGGCGAAGTCGTCGCTCTTCAAGACCACGTCGCTCGCCGACGACCGGCCGACGCTCGTCTCGCCGTCGCGCAACTCGAAGCGGGTCTGGGGCGCCAGAATGTCCGACTCCGCCACGACGATCTCGGGGGTCCCCGTCGGGCGCGGGGCGTAGGCCCGCTGCCCGTTGCCCTGGGGGCTCGGACCCATCCCGGCCCGGCGGCCGGGCACGTAGGGCTTGTCGTCGGGTACCTTGCGCAGGTCGCCTATACCCCGGCGCATCACGGCGTAGATAAAGGCGAAGAGCAGTAGCAAGAGCAGCGCCTTGGCCGCGAGCAGCGGCACCTGCAGCTCGAGCATGGGTCTACCGTCCCCTGCTCGGCGAGGGCCTCCCGCCCCGCGGGGTCCCACCGGGGACGTCTACGCGGCGCACGAAGCGGGCCGCCGACTGGCCGAACGTCAGCTCGTCCCCGCCCTCTACGCGCTCCCGGTCTATCGGGGCGCCGTCCAGCAGGGTGCCGTTCGTGGAGCCCAGGTCCTCGACGACGAAGCCCTCGTCGGCGCGCGAGATCCTAGCGTGCCGCCTGGACACGTTCGGGTCGTTTACGGTGATGTCGTTCTCCTGTGAGCGTCCGACGGTCCAGGGGCCCGCGCCCTCCAGCGCGTAGGTGCCGTCGTCCAGCACGACCTCCACGATCTCGCGCGCCAGATTGTGCTGCTGGGCCTCGCTCGCGGAGATGGCCGCCGTGCCCTGACCCCCGCCCGCGGTCTCCTCGGTCTTGAAGATGCGGGTCTGGCCCGAGGTGTCCTGCGGGGCGCCCTTCTCGCGCGGGCCGTCCCCGCCCGTCAGCTTGGCCGTGACGCCGAACTCCCCGAAGCGGAGCGTATCCTCGGTCTCGAAGCGGATGCGGGGCGGGGTCATCAGGTGGTAGTTCTTGTTCTCGGCGTGGGTCGAGGCGTACTGGATCAGCTCGTCTTTCAACGAGTCCTGGTAGGCCTGGATGGACTCGGCGTCCTCCTTGGAGAGGTGGACTGTGAAGTTGTTGGGGGCGTAGGTGCGGGAGATGGAGACCATCCGGCCCTCGTCCATCTGCTTGGTGAGGCCCTTGGCGATCTCGACGGGGTGGATCTGGCGCCTGAAGGCCCGCCCGAAGACGCCTTCTACCAGGGACTCCATCCTCTTCTCGATGCCTTTGAGGAAACCCAACGAAACCTACCCTCTTGCCCTCGCCACGAGATACCTTAACACCCCGTATATTATAGCCGCGAGCGCAAGGGAAGTCAGAGCCTCCGGCAACGCGTCCTGAGACCTCTCGGAGACCAGCAGCGCGTACCCCACCACGCCCCCGCCCGCCGCCGCGACGAGCCCCACGACCCACCGCCCCCACCACTCGGCCAGGGAAACCACGAGCGCCATCACCGCCCACAACAGGACGAAGAGCGGCAGCCTGGGGAAGTCCTGCAGGATCAAACCCGCCCGCACCCAGAGCTGCTCGACCCCAAGCCGCAGCGGCACCGTGTAGAGCTTCGCCCCGAGGTACGGCAACTCCGCGAAAGGCCCGACGTCCCTCACCGTCAGCTCGTAGCAGATCATGCTAAAAGCCCCGGCCGCCGCCGAGATGACCGCCCCCACGGGGCGCATGAGGGCCCCGAAGAGCAGCGGCAGCCCGGCCCCGAGGCCCGCGAACAGGGTGACGAGCACGGCGAGCGCCGGGCCCAAGGGGAGCCGCCTGACGTCCGCGCTGGCCCCGCCCGCGCCCCCGACCCAGAGGCCGCCGAGCACGGGCACCAGGATCGTGAGCCCCAGGCTGGCGCTGCTCTGCCAGAGGGCCACCGCCAGCGCGACGATGACGGCGAGGGCTCCCAGGCGGGGGAGCAGGTACCCGAGCACGCCGAGGCCGGCCGCGACGCCGATCGCCTGCGCGCCGTCCACCAACTGCGCGCCGAGCAGGTACCCGAGCCAGCCGGCCGTCAGCCCGTTGAACACCCGCAAGGCCCCGTCCTTGGCGCCAGCCGAGATCCTGTCCACGGTCTTCTTGCTCCCCGCCGACGCGGCGAGGGCGCCGACCGGCGCCCGCCGGCCGGTCAGGAGCTTCACGGCGGCCCAGGCGCTCTGCGGGCGGTGGGCCGGGTTGGGCGAGGTCGACCGGTCCACGAACTCCTTGAGCCGCCGCGGCGGCTCGTGGGGCTGCCGGGCGAGCAGGGTCCTGGCGGTCGCGCCGACGGCGTAGATGTCCGTGAGCGCCGTCGGGTCCGCACCGTCCAGGATCTCGGGCGCTATGTAGCCCGGCGTGCCAACGGCGTAGCCCACGCGGGTAAGCCTCGTGTCCCCGGCCCGGAAGGCGACCCCAAAGTCCGTGAGCTTCACGCGGCCCCGGTCGTCGACGAGCGCGTTCTGCGGCTTTATGTCGCGGTGGATGATGCCCTCTCCGTGGGCATAGACGAGGGCTTCTAGGATCTGGGTGAGCGCGTCCGTGAGCTCCCGCGAGTCGTAGGCCCTGGCCGCCTCGTCCAGGGGGAGGCCCGCGACGTACTCCGTTACCAGGAAGACTTCGTGGTCCCCGGGGATGACCTCTAAAGTTCTCACGATGTTCTTGTGTTTGAGGCCCTCGGCGATCTGGCCCTCGCGGAGGGCCCGCGAGCGCTCGCCGGGGCTGTAGACCGGGATCACTTTGACGGCGACGTCCCGGTTTCGACCCAACCCAGAGAGCGTCCTGGCCCGCCAGACGGTCGCGAAACCGCCGCGCCCGATCATCTCCGACAGCGCGTAACGTCCCTGTCCCTCGATGTAACGGGTCTCGGTCATGCTTGGGGCATTGTATAGCCTAAGGCGCGTCGCCGGTACTCCCGTTAGATTCGGGGCATCGTCCCTGGTACAATCCCCCGGGTTCAGGACGTGTCCCGAAAGGGCCTGCGGGCGAGTGGCGGAATTGGTAGACGCGCTAGGTTCAGGGTCTAGTGGCCGAAAGGCCGTGGGGGTTCGAGTCCCCCCTCGCCCACGAAGTCTCTCCGAGGTGGTCTTATAGAGCGTAGATCCCACAGGGCCGTCCCGAAGTCCCGCCGCGGGAGATCTTCCGGAAAACCCGCCGGGCGATCCAGGAGACCCCAGAATCGGCCGAAAAAGCGCACAGGCAGGACGCTCCCGGCCTGGATCACGCTCCTAGGCTCCCTCTTTCTTCTCGTCATGGCCTTCGGCTTTATCTTCTTCGTGGCCCGCGGCTGCGTGGCCACCCAGGAATCCACCCAGGTCCGCAAGTACGTCACGAGCGCCGACAGCCTTCTCAGCGACTCCTCCAACGCCGGCAGGGGGGAACTGCAGGGCACCCTCAGATATTCGGGTGGCGACCCGGGGATGGTCGACGAAGAGGCGCTGGCTGGGGTCGCCAACCTCTCCGACAGGCTCTACACGCGGGCGTTGCAGTACGACGAGATACCCCCCGAGTTCGAGGACGCCCAGCCGTACCTGATCTCGGCTCTGGGCGTCCGCAAGGAGGCCACGGAGAACCTCGCGAGCGCGGCCACGGGCAGCGGAAGCGGCTTCGGCGATGCCCTTTCGACCGCCGTCGAGGACTTCAGGACCAGCGACTCCATCATCGCCAACCACTACATCCCGGCCGTGCGGGAGTCGTTGGAACAGGCCGGCCAGACGGGGGACGGCGGCTACCTCGAAGAGCCCCGCCCCTTCATGGACTACCGCGAGATCGGCTTCGACTCGGCCTCCCCGGCCTCCTCCGCCCGCAGCGACCCGAGCGCCGTCCACGGTGTGCAGATAGACGCCGTCACGGTCGCGGGACGCCCGCTCCCCCCAGGGGGAAACGTCGTGCTCTCGGGCGGCGACGAGGCGACTTTCGCCGTAACCGTCGCCAACGGCGGCGAGGCCCCGGAGTCCGCGGTGGACGTGGAGGTCATCCTCGATACGGACGCCGAGCGCCAGTCCAAGAACGTGACCGTCGGGCGGATAGAGCCGAAGGGCACGGCGACCGTCGAGATCGGCGGCTTTATCCCCGGCGCTCTAGACGAGGCCGTCGAGACCACCGTGGAGGCCGGGCCCGTCAAGTACGAGAAGACCACGCAAAACAACACCCTCCGGGGTTCGGTCACGTTTGGCTTGTAGGGGAGGAAGCGTTTGGTAACGGCGATAGTGCTCGTCACGACCGAGGGGGAGCGCGTCCAGGAGGCCGCCCAGGCGATGCTCGCCGTCGAGGGCGTGACCGAGGCCTACTCCGTGACGGGCCCCTACGACCTGGTCGTCATGGTCCGCATCCCCGACTTCGAGAGCCTCGCGGACATCGTCCCCGAAAAGCTCGCCCAGGTCCCAGGCGTCGCCCGCACCGAGACGATGGTCGCCTTCCGCGCCTACTCGAACTACGACCTCGACCGGGCCTGGAGCCTGGGGTTCGAGGGGTAAGGTTTTAGGCTTCAGGTGGTTGAGATCGAGGCCGGGCGGCTCCTGCTACGCGGTTGGCGGGAGGAGGACCTCGAACCCTACGCCCGGATGTGCGCGGACCCCGAGGTGATGCGCCACATCGCCGACGGGTTCGACCCCCACGCGCCGGCAGAGCGAGGTGCAGGTCTCCGCTTCGTCCGGCACTGGGAAGAGCGGGGGTTCGGGTTGTGGGCCGTCGAGGAGAAGGGGGGCGGGGCGTTCACCGGGTTCGCCGGCCTCGCCTACCAGGAGGACTGGGTCGGGGGGGAACACAAGACCGAGGTCGGGTGGCGCTTAGGGCGCGAGTTCTGGGGACGCGGCCTCGCCACGGAGGCCGCGAAGGCGGGCGTGGATTACGGTTTCGAGAAGCTCGGGCTGGAGCGCATTATCAGCATCATCCAGCCGGGGAACCACGCCTTCCGGCGGGTCGCCGAGAAGGCCGGCCTCTCCCCTCGCGGCGAGACCCGGTGGCGGGGCACACCCGTCGTCTGGTACGCGGTGGACCGTCCGGGGATGGTCTAGCCTTTCGGCGGGTCGTCGCGGCGGCGCCCGGGCCTTTCTCGGAACATCGTCGTCCGCTCGTAGACCGCCAGCGGCGTGAGGCCGATGCTGTAAAGCAGGCCCCGGAAGAACTCCGGCCATTGCCGAGGGCGGGCCTCGCGGCCCTCGATCACGAAGGTAGGGAAGGCGCTGCTCAGGGCGAAGCCCACGACCCCCAGCACGGCGGCGAAGAGGAGGAGCGGGACCTTTCCCCCGGAGGGCCGCGCCGCCAGGTTGACGAGGACCAGGAAAGTGGCGGAACCCGCGAGCAAAAAGAGACCGCGCAGGGCGGCCTCGGAACCCGCCAGCACGAACGGCACCGGGAGCAACAGGAGACCGGTGCCGGCGGCGGCCCCGACCCGCTCCCTCCTCGTCAGAAGCGGGCGCCGACCGGCCGACGAGCTGACTAGCTCTGCTCCTCTGCGAGCGCTGGCCTCGTCCCCTCTATCAGGAACGCGACCACGTCGAGGAAGTCGCCGCTCTTCTTGTAGACTTCGCGCTGGCGCTGGCTGCCGGTGCCGCCCTCTACCATCTCGATGATGCCTTCGAGCTCGGCCTCGCAGCCCAGGTCCTGGGCGTGGGGCGTTAGCTCTTCGACGAGGTCGCGGGCCACGTCCCTGGCGGGGACGGCGGTGTCCCTTGCGGCGTCGTAGAAGGCGGCGTCCGTGCCGTGGCGGGAGGCCCGCCACTTGTTCTCCTCGGCGAGGTCCTTGTTGTACGGGCCCCGGGGCTCGGGGCTTTCGACGGCCTGGGCGACGATGCACTGGGTCAGGGCGGTGAGGGCGGTGGTGTATTTCAGGTTCGTCTGCGAGTCGAGGATGCGCAGCTCTATCGTGCCGAGGCCGGCGTGCGGTCGGACGTCCCACCAGCAGTAGGTATAGTCGTCCATGGCGCCCGAGCGGACCATGAGGTCCACGTAGCCCTCGAAGGAGTTCCAGTCCGGGAAGGCGGGGGGGAGGCCGGCGCGGGGGAAGGTCTCGAAGATCTTGACCCGGCTCGACTCGAAGCCCGTGTCGAGGTTCTGCCAGAAGGGGGAGTTGGCCGAGAGGGCGAGGAGGAGGGGGGCCTTCTCGGAGAGGCGGTTGTGGGCCTCGATGACCTTCTCCTCGTCGGGGACGGCGACGTGGACGTGCTGGCCGAAGATCACCTCCCGCTCGGCCACCCAGCGCAGGGTCTCTATCACCTTCCGGTAACGGTCCTGGTCGGTGACCTTCTGGTCCCTGTAGCGGCTGAAAGGGTGCGTGCCGGCCGAGGCGAGCGAGGCGCCGCAGGCGGCGGCCCACGAGCCGACGCGGCCCCGCATCTCCCGCAGGTGCCTCTCCGTCTCGGCGACGTTGGAGCAGGGCGGGGTCTTTATCTCGAGCACGGACTGGAAGAGCTCGTAGGAGACGAACTCGCACAGCTCCCTCGGAAGGCGGGCCATGATCTCCTCGATCTTGGGCACGAGCTCCCCGGTCGTGGCGTCCACGATGTGGAGCTCCTCCTCGACCCCTAAAGAGTAGCCCGAACCGCCACCCTTGAACTCTATCGGCACGGCGCCCCTCCTCTATCCGGCGGAACCGGGGAACCCCCCTGTCCCGACCACACGTCCCGCGGCCCACCGGGGACGGATTCTCTCGCGTCCCTGCGGGGGCCTATACCAGACGGGGTTGTGCGGACCATGCGAATCCTTCGCGGTAAACGTCGTTTGCGTGGTGGGACATAGTACCCGCTTTGGCCGGGAATGGCCAAGAGTGGGGTCCTACCCCGTCGGATGCTTCACAGCAGGCTTCCCCGATCGGCCGGCTTCCCCGATCCTGAGCTGGGCCAGCACCGCGCCGGAGATCACGAGCGCGGCACCTGCGACCTTCGGGGCGGTGAGATCTTCGCCCAGCAGCATCGTTCCGAGGGCGCCGGCCACCACCGGCTCGACGGTCGCCACGATGGCCGCGCGGCCCGCCCCAAGCCTTCCGAGCCCGAAGGTGTAGAGCGCGAACGCGAGCGTCGTGTGCACGACCGCCAGCATGAAGAGCAGGGCGTAGGAGCCGGGGGAAAGGCCCGCGAGCGTGTGGAGGGTCGGGATCGCGGCGGGGATGAGCAAGGCCGCCCCGAAAAACAGGGCGTAGGAGAGGATCACGGCAGGCCCCAGCCGGCCGGCGACGGGGCGGCCGAAGATCGAGTACAGGCCGTAAGTGAGCCCCGCGAGCAGCCCGGTCACGAGCACCTTCGGGGTGACCTCCAGGTTCGCCGGGTCGTAGGCGCCCGCGACGAGAAAGACGCCGCCGACGGTCAGGCCGAGCGAGACGAGCTTTGCGGGTCCGAGTCCCTCCCCGAGGGAGAGCCACGCGAGCACCACCACGAACGCCGGGGAGCTGTACAGCAGCACGGCCGCCGTCCCGACCGCGCTCTCCCGCACCGTGTAGAAGTAGAAGAGGTAGAAGAGCCCGATCCCCACCAGCCCCAACGGAACGAGGAACGCCAGATCCCTCACCGGAATCTTCAACCTTCTCAACCCGCCGGTGGCGATCAAGAAGAGCACCACGGCCAGCCACCCGACCGTCGCCCGGAACGCCACCAGCGACTCGAAGGAGACGCCCTCCGCGTAGAGCATCTTCGAGAAGATCCCGAGCGTCCCCCACGTCGAGGCCGCCGCCACGACCGCGAGCGTGCCCAGCAGCGTGTTCCTGGTCTCTTGCAGAGTCTCCCCCGTTGGTCGTCGTCGTCGTCTCTAGCGTGCGCGGTAGTTATACGGCAAACCCCAGACCGCGGGCGGCAAACGCGGGCGGCAAAGGGGCGTCGCGTTCTCGCCGCACCGACGGCCGGTTCTAGTGCCGGTCGAGCTTGCGGGCTACCTCGTTCAGGCCGATGCGGTAGCAGATGGACCGGCCGTGGGGGCAGGTGGCGGGTAGGCGGCAGGTGAGCCAGTCGTGGACCAGCTTCTCCATCTCCGGCTGGGACATCTTGTCGCCCATCTTTACGGCGGAGTGGCAGGCGATGGTGGCGAGGATGCGGTCCTCGCGGCTGTGGCCGGGGTCTGAGCCTTTTACGGCCGAGAGGGCGTCCTTGAAGGCGCCGGCCACGTCCCTGTCGGCGAGCGTGGAGATCACGGCCGTTACCCGCACGGAGCGGGGGCCGAAGGGCTCGGCCTCGAAGCCGTAGACGGCGAGCTCTTCGAGGCTCGCGGCGGCCAGTTCTGCGTCGCCGGGGGAGAGCTCGACGACCTCCGGGACGAGCAGGCTCTGCACGGAGGCCGGGCTGTCGGAATCGTTGAGGGCGTCCAGGATGGCCCGCTCGTGGGCGACGTGCTGGTCCACCACCCACAGCGACTCGGGCTCCTCGACGAGGATGTACCCCGCCGCGAGCTGGCCTATGACCCTCAGGTTTTCGAGCGGCGGCAGCGCGCCCCTCTCGGGCAATTCTCCGTAGGGGGCACGGTCCTCGGCCACCGCGTCTTCCGTGGCCGGCCGCGAGGCTTGCGCGAGGCGCTCGCGGACCTCGCGCAGGTCCCGCGGGGGCGCGGCCGGGTAGGCGGGCCGGCCCTCGTCCGCAAAGGAGCGTTCGCGGGGCGGCGGGACGGAGAAGCGGTCCTGGGCGTAGGCCCGCTCGGTGGCGCGCGGGGTCGAGGTCGGGGCCGGGGGGCGCCACTCGATGGCGGCGCGGACGGCGGCGGTGAGGGCCTCGCGGGCGGCCCGCTCCTCGGAGAAGCGGACTACTTGTTTCGTGGGGTGGACGTTAACGTCCACGCGGCGGGGGTCGGCCGTGATCTCGACCGCCACCGGCGGGTAGCGGCCAGAGGGGACCGTCGCCCGGTAGGCGTTGTCCAGGCCCCTGTGGAGGTTCTCCGCGCGGACGAAGCGGCCGTTCACCGAGATCGTCTGGCACGACCTGCCGCCCTCTGTGAGGCTCGGCAGGGCCGCGTAGCCCGAGATCTCGAAGGCGCCGGACTCGTACTTCACCTCGCGCAGCGCCCGCGCCTTGGCGACGCCGTGGATCTGGGCGAGCCGCTCCAAGAGGCCGCCCGCCTCGGGCAGGGAGAGGTAGTCCCTACCGTTCTCCGTGAGGCGGAAGGCGACGGTCGGGTGGGCGACGGCGACGTGGGTGACGGTCTCCACGATGGCCGCCCGCTCGGCCCGCGGGCCTTTCAAGAAGGCCCTGCGGGCCGGGACGTTGTAGAAGAGGCGATCCACCAGCACCGTCGTCCCCTTCGGGTGGGAGGCGGGGGAGACCTCCGCGTTCGCCCCGCCGTCCACGGTTACCTTCGTGGCGGCGCCCTCGCCCGTCGAGGTGGTCAGGCAGAAAGAGGAGACGCTCGCGATGGAGGGCAGGGCCTCGCCGCGGAAGCCCAAAGTGGTGACGGCTTCGATGTCTTCTACCTTCTGGATCTTGCTCGTGGCGTGGCGCAGGACGGAGAGGCGGGCGTCGTCGGGGGGCATACCGGAGCCGTCGTCCCGGATCAGGATGCTCGAGGTGCCGCCCTCCCCGAGCTCTATCTCCACGCGGGAGGCGCCGGCGTCGAGGGCGTTCTCGACGAGCTCCTTGACGACGGAGGCCGGGCGGTCGACGACCTCCCCGGCGGCGACCTGCTGGGCCACCCGGGGGTCGAGGACGTTGATGCTCACGAAAAACCGATCATGGAACTTGGGGAATTGTACAACCGGGGCCGGGTTTTCCCACGGCGCGGCGTGTAGAATCCCGGGCTATGCGAAGCGAGGAAGAGAACCGGCCGGACCCTCTGCCGCTCGACCAGGTCGAGAAGATGGTGGACCTCCTGCGCGGGAGCGGCGTGGGGGAGATCCGGGTTCGCCGGGGGGAGACCGAGATCTCCGTAAAGGCGATGCCGGAGACCCCGCCCGCACCCCCGCAACGGGCAGTCGGGGCCGAGGTTCCGGCCGAAGTTCCCGAGGCCGCGCCCGAAGCAAACGGTTTGCACGCGGTCCGTTCCCCCCTGGTCGGCACGTTCTACCGGGCGCCGGCGCCGGGGGAGAGCACTTACGTGGAGGTGGGGGACGTCGTCAAGGCGGGGCAGACCCTGTGCATCGTCGAGGCGATGAAGATGATGAACGAGATCGTCGCGGACGTCTCCGGCGAGGTCGTCGAGGTCCTCGCCGAGAACTCCCGGGGCGTCGAGTACGATCAGCCTCTCTTCCGCCTCCGGCCCGACGAGGGGTAGATGATCGGCAAGGTCCTCGTGGCGAACCGGGGCGAGATCGCCCTCCGCATCATCCGGGCCTGCCGCGAGCTCGGCATCCGTAGCGTCGCCGTCTACTCCACCGCCGACCGCGACTCCCTGCACCACGAGCTCGCCGACGAGTCGGTCTGCATCGGGCCCCCGCCGGCGGCCCAGAGCTACCTCAACGTGCCCGCGATCATCTCCGCCGCCGAGCTCACGGGTGCTGACGCCGTCCACCCCGGCTACGGTTTCCTCGCCGAAAACGCCCGCTTCGCCGAGATCCTGGAGAGGGTCGGCCTGAAGCTCGTCGGCCCTTCGTCGCGGGTGATCTCGATGATGGGGGACAAGGCGGCGGCGCGCGAGGCGGCGAAAGAGGCGGGCGTACCGATCACGCCCGGCTCGGACGGCGTCTGCGGGAGCGCCTCGGAGGTGAAGCGGGTGGGTGCTACGGTCGGCTACCCGCTGGTCATCAAGGCGAGCGCCGGGGGCGGGGGCAAGGGGATGCGCGTCGTCGAGAGTGAGGGCGAGGTCGAGAACGCCTTCCTCGGCGCGAGCCGCGAGGCGGGCGCCAGCTTCGGCGACGGCGCGGTCTACGTCGAGCGCTTCCTGCAGAACCTGCGGCACGTCGAGGTGCAGGTTCTCTCGGACTCCTCGGGCAAGACCGTCGCCTTCCCGGAGAGGGACTGCTCCATCCAGCGCCGCTACCAGAAGCTTATAGAGGAGTCCCCGGCCCCGGGTCTTTCGGAGGGGATGCGCGGGGACCTTTTGTCCGCCGCCTCGAACCTGGTCGGTTCTCTGGGCTACGAGGGGGCCGGCACGGTCGAGTTCGTCGTCTCGGGGGACGAGTTCTTCTTTATAGAGATGAACACGCGGCTGCAGGTCGAGCACCCGGTCACGGAGATGGTGAGCGGGGTGGACCTCGTGGCGGAGCAGCTCAGGGTGGCTTCGGGCGAGCCTTTAGAGGTCCCCGATTCGGCCCTCGTGGCGGACGGGCACGCGATGGAATTCAGGATCAACGCCGAGGACTCCCGGCGAAACTTCCTGCCCCAGGCCGGCCCCGTGGAGTTCTACAACCCGCCGGGCGGGCCCGGCGTCCGGGTCGACTCGCACCTCTACGCCGGCTACCGGGTGCCCCCCAACTACGACTCGCTGCTGGCGAAGCTGATCGTGCACGCCCGCACCCGCGACGCGGCCATCAGGCGGGGCCTGCGGGCCCTGGACGAGTTCGCCGTCTCCGGCCCCGAGACGACCATCCCGCTGCACCTCGCCATCCTGGAGGATGAGGAGTTCCGCCGCGGCGGCGTCACCACCCGCTTTCTCGCGGACAGGGAGCTCAAGATCGAGGAGGGCCTCCTGCGCCTCGTCCGCCGGGACGGGCCCTCGGCCGCGTAGGATTCGCCCTTTCGCGTGTTAACCTCTGTGCCTCTGATTTTGCCTAGAGGAGGAGTCGTGTGGCCGGAGGCGCCGTGAAAGATGGAGAGCGTTTGCTTTTCGGGGGGATGGCCCGCTGGGACGGGCTCGACCTTTTCGGCCCCAACTTCATGAGCGTCGCCTACCGGAAGAAGGGCGAGATCCACGTCCAGGTGGAGCCCTCGAACATCCCGAAGATAGAGAACCCCCTGGCCCTGCGCATCTCGCGCCTGCCCATCCTGCGCTCGTTCTTTCTCTGGGGCAGGCTCCTGATCCAGGTAGTAGGCTCCCTCTGGACCCTCCTCTTTTTCGCTGTCACGATGGCCGTGCTCTGGCTCTTCGTGCGCCTGATGGAGTTCGGCAGCGGGGGAGGGGGGGCCTTCGGCGGCCTCTTCTCCTTCTTCGCGGCGTTCCCGATCCTGCCGATCCTGCTCCTCTTCTTCGCCGGGATGAAGCTCTCCCCGGTGGGCCGCTACCACGGCGCCGAGCACAAGGCCGTCGCCGCCTACGAGAAGTACGGCGAGGTAACGATGCAGGGGGCGAGATCCAGCAGCCGCATCCACCCCCGCTGCGGCACCAACATCCTGGCCTACATAGTCCTCGCCGCCCTCCTCGACCCCCTGATAGCCTGGTGGGGCTACGCCTTTCTCCAGTTCATCCTCATCTCGGAGGCCTGGTTCGTCTTCGGCCAGACGCGCCCCTCCATAGCCGTCGGCAACCTCTTCCAGAGGTACCTCACGACCACGGAGCCCCGCCGCGCCGAACTGGAGGTGGCCGTCGCGTCCATGAACCGGCTGCTAGAAGCCGAACAAGGCCGCGCCGGCGAGAAGCGCGTGCGGGTGCGGGCGAGGTACTAGCAAGCACGCTGCGCCCTTCGGCGTGCTTGCCAACTCCGCTACACGGGCTGCTGGGTGGGGCGGATGAGGATCTCGTTGACGCTTACCCGTTCGGATTGCGTCACGGCGTAGGCGATGGCGTTGGCCACGTCTTCGGCCTGCAGGATCTCCAGGTTCAATGGCCCGCCGAGGCTCTCCCTGGCGTCCTCGTCCGTGATGGGTGGTCGGCCAGCTCCGTCTCGACCGCGCCCGGCTCGACTATGGTCACCCGGATGTTGTCTTCCAGAAGCTCGTGGCGCAGGCCCTCGGAGATGGCGCCGACGGCGTGCTTGCTCCCCGCGTAAATCCCGCTCGAATCGCGGGTGACCTTGCGGCCGGCGACGCTGGAGATGTTGACGAGGTGGCCGCTTCCCTGGCGCTTCATCGCCTCTACGGCGTCCGTCGTGTAGAGCAAGCCGAGCACGTTCACGTCGAACATGCGGCGCCACTCGTCCGAGAGGCCCTTGCCGACGGTCGAGAGGAGCATGGCGCCGGCGTTGTTGACGAGGATGTCCACGCTGCCGAACTCTTCTTGGCCTTCCGGATCAGGTCTTCCGGATCAGGTCTTCCGGATCAGGCCGTGCGCCTGGCCCTCGTCGGCCACGTCGCAGGCCGCCGCCAACACCCGGCCTCCGTTGCCCTCTATCCTCTGCGCGAGGTCCGCGAGCCGGTCCTCGCGCCTGGCCGCGATGACGACCGAAGCACCCTCCGCCGCCAGGGCCTCGGCCGCCGCCGCGCCGATGCCGCTGGAAGCGCCCGTCACCACCGCCACCTTGCCGGCTAGTTTTGCCACCAAAGAGTCTTTCTAGAAGGTTGCCGGACGGCCCATCTTATACCGGGTGGGGGGATGGGTCCGACGAAGGGAGGCTCTCTGCCGGCGCGGTCAGGCGGAGGTAGGCGAGGGTCCAGTAGGCCTGGTGGAAGGCGCCTGCGAAGCAGGTCACCAGGACGAAGGGGACGCTCAAGATTATGCTGCCGATGATCCCCACCGCCACGGCGAGCGCCCCGAGCTCGGCCGAGGTCAGCGCCGTTACCAGCGCGGAGAGCAGGAGGCCCGCGACGAGGGTGGCGAAGAACATGAGCAGCCCGAAGGCCAGGACCAGGCCTAGCTGGATCAGGAGCAGCGCCAGGCTCCGGCCTACGTTCCGGCGCAGCAGGCGCAGGCCGCCCTCGATGGAGGACAGGATGCGCTCGTCGCCAACCACCGCCTCCCTCAGGGCGTACCTGCCGAGGAGGGAGAAGAACACCGCCAGGGCTAGCGCGAGGGGCAGGAAGATCAGGGCGACGAGGGCGACCACCAGCACCCTCAGCGCGATCGACTCCGTCACGAAAAAGACGCCAGCACCGAGGAGGCCCGCCACCGCGTAGAGGAGGAGCGTCGCGACGAGCGCTACCAGGCCGACCACGACCACGAGCCCGAGCACGCGCCAGAAGCGGGCGAGCCCGGCCCGCCACGCGAGGCCGAAGCGCCTCTCTTCCCCCCGGTCCACGGCCGCCACGCTCTCGTTGAGCGCCCCCTGAGAGAGCACGGAGAAGAAGATCCAAACCAGGACCAACGCGAGCACGGCCAGCGAGATGCCCAGGATCAGGGGCAAGGGGTTGCTCTGGATCGCGCGCCCGAGGTTCGCGATCCAGGCGGGCGGCTGGCCGGCGGTCACGTTCGTGGCGCCGGGGGTCAGGTCGCCGAAGCTCGACGGCCTCACGATGGAGTTTACGGCGGCGCTCAAGAAGAAACCGAAGAACCAGAGGAACTTGTTGCGCCAGGAGATCACCAACGCCTCCCTGATGATCCCCCCGTAGTTCACCTTTCGAGCACCCAGGTGTCCTTCATCTTGCCCCCGCTGGAGATGTTGACGACGTGCTTGCCCGGCGCCGCCACCCGGCTGAGCGATCCCGGCACGGCCTCGACCATGCCCGGGTCCTCCGGGTCCGGCGCGAGCACGAGAACCCGGTAGTCCGCGTAGGAGTCGCGCAGGAGGAAACCTTCGTCTTGCGTCTCGCAGAGGACGTGGGTGGAGAAGTCTATGGTCTCCTGGGCTACGTACTCGACGGGGTTTTTCTCGACCATCCGGCGGAACTTCTCGACGCCCTCTTGTGTCTCCTCCGGCCCGATCATGACCTCCTTGCCGCCGTAGCCCCCCCGGCTCTTGACGACGAGATCCGCGAAGTTCTCCATGACGTAGCGCCGGTCTTCCTCTACCGCGAGCGACCAGGTCCGGGCGTTCTCTATGAGGGGCTCCTCGCCGAGGTAACGGCGTACCATCTCCGGCACGAAGACGCCGACGCCCTTGTCGTCTATGACCTCGGAGTTGGGCGCGAAGAGGACGTGCACTTTGCCCTCCAGGTGGCATTCCAGGAGGCCCGGCACCTCGGCGTAGAGCGTCTCTTCGTCCACGCGCTCGTAGATGACGTCTATCCGCCGCCCCGTCGGCCGGTGGACGAGTAAACCGTCGCCGTCGAGTTCCAGCTCTTTGGTCTCCGCGAGGATCGCACCCATCTCGTGGGCGTAGATGTGGTGGTCCAGGTAGAACTGGTCCGCAGGGCCGCTGGAGACGACGGCTAGGGTGGCCTCGGGTCCCCTGGGGGACGCGGCCCGTAAAGAGTCCCCGAGGCGGGCGAGCCAGCCGTCGAGCGGGTAGACCGGCAGGCTCGCGTAGGTCTTGGGGAAGAAGATCTCCTCCACCATCTTGCGCCTGCGGGTCATGGCGGCGAGGCCGACGGGCATCTTGGCGTTCTCTTCTATGACGAGGTACTCCCAGCCGCCGGTCTGCCCGGGCCTGCGGCTCTCGACGGCGACGACGTCGAAGGCGATCTGGCGCACCGGCACCGGCCCGAAGCGGTTGGGGGTTCCGGGGTCGTAGAGGATGCTGCTACCAAGGACCTCCACCGGGACGACCTCCTCCTTGCCCATCTCCAGGCGACGGAGGAACTCGTTTATGGCGCGCAGGCGCTGTTCGAGGCCGTCGCGCAGGCGGGTCCAGTCGGAGGCCGGGACGATGCGCGGGATCCAATCCGTCGGGTGCGTCTTGTCCCCTTTGTGCACCCCGAAGGCGTGTTGCTCCTCGAGGAGCGCCTCGTGGGCCCTGGCCCTCTTCTCGTCCCAGCGCGCGGGGCCGGCGCCCCCGAGTTCGTCGAAGATGCCCTCGTAGATCGGGCGCGGCAGGCCGTCCGGTCCGAAGACCTCGTTGGTGCCGGGCAGCGCGCGCTCGAACCTCACAAGACGGGGATTATACTAGTACCCCGACCGGGTACGCTTTGCCCGGGTCGGCCGAACACACGCGACGGGAGCGATCTTGACCGAGAACAGGGACACCAGGAAGCCGAGCGAGGACCTCGGGGGGCCGGGCCAGGAGAGGGGGGCCGGCCGCGAGCAGCAGGTGATGCTCCTGGGCGGCAGGATCTCCTGCGTCCTCGGCATCCTCCTCGGCGTCGGCGGCATAGTGGCGGCCCTGTTCGGCGGGACCGCCAACGTCTCCATCGGCGCCGTCGGCGCGGCCCTGGGCATCCTGGGCTACTTTCTCGGCTCCCGCAGGCTCGGCACCGTGACCGTCCTCCTCTGCGTCGCCGCCCTCTTCTTCGGCCTCGCCGCCAGCCAGGGCCTCATCCCCGGCATAGACGCCTCCGACCGCGGCCTGCCCGCCATAGAACCCGCCGTCGAGTAGCGCGCAGCCGGAGGGCGCCGAAAGCCGGCGTAGCCAGCGTGCTGACTAGCTCTTATACTGGCGTGCAGGATGGAGAGGCTCAAGCTCACGCCGCCGGGTGAGACGAGGGCGCGGGGAGGCCGCGCCCGGTTGTACGTGCGCTGGATGCCCCACATAGGCGCTGAGGCCGTGGCCCTCTACGAGCTTCTGCGCGTCTTGCCGGACGTCGGGCAAGACGCCATCGAGGTCGAGGAGCTGGCCGAGCTCTTGCGCTCCACGCCGGAGGGGGTGGAGGAGGCCTTCGAGGCGCTGGAGGGGGCGGGGTTCGTCGTCGAGCGGGAAGGGTGGCTGGAGGTGGCCGAGCATCCGCCGGCGGGTTCTATGGCGGGCCGATCACAGGAAGTCGGGCGGAAACGCCCCCGCGGGGTCGTTCGGGGGGAGGCGACCTTTCACGAGGCGTCCGTTCGTGAAGCGCCCGTCCGGGACGTGCAGGTCGTGCGGGCGGAGCCTGAGGGGGTTTCGGCGGACGACTACTTCCGGTTCATGGGGACCTTGCCGGCGCCGCACATCCTCGAGTTTTTGAACGGGTATTGTGGGCGGGACGGGCTGACGCCCGACGCGGTGCGGGAGGCGCTCAAGATCGCCAGCGAGCGCGACGCGAGGCGGGTCGGCTACGTCAGGAGCATACTGGAACGCTGGGTCGAGCGGGGCGTGAAGACCGTGGAGGACGTGGAGCGCTTCGAGAGGGACCGCAAGCTCAGGCTCGTCGAGGAGAGCGGGGCCACGAAGGGCGGGGCGTTGAAGGTACGGGAGGGCGGAGCTAGAAGGGGGGTGAGGGGTGGAGAGGATAGACAATCTGCTGCCAGGCGCAGGGAAGGCTACGAGTGGCTCTTCGGGGAAGAGGGGTAAGCCCGCGGAGGTACTCAGGCTGGACGACCAGGTCTGTTCCCACTGCGGCCGGGAGTTGACCGCCGAGTGGGTCGAGTTCCCCCCCGCCCTCCAGAGAAAGTACGGCAAGGGCGGCGAGTGGTACTACCATCCCTGCACCCCCGAGTGCGAGAAAAAGAACGACACGCGCGAGTGGGAGCTCATGCGCCGCAACGCCCGCGTCGGTGCGCTCAGGGAGAAGAGCGGCCTCAGCAAGCGCATGAAGGGCTACACCCTCAACAGCTTCAAGCCCTACGTCAGCCCCGCAGCGGCAAGGGCCACGGAGAAGGTCCAAGACTACCTAAAGGATTGGGAAGAGAACCGGAGCACCGGGCACGGCCTGTACTTCGTCGGCGACGTGGGGACCGGAAAAACGCATCTCGCGGTTGCGGTGATGAACGAGCTTATAGCCCGCAAGCGGGTGCCGGCGCTCTTCGTGACGGTGCCTGAGCTTCTGGACAACATGCGCGGGACGTACAACAACCCCGGGCGGGACATCGACGAGTGGATGGACTCGGTGAAGAACGCCGAGCTGCTCCTGCTCGACGACCTCGGGGCGGAGAGGGCCAACGACTGGGTCAGGGAGCGCATCTTCGTCATCGTCAACCACCGTTACAGGGAGGAGCTGCCGACCATCTTTACGTCCAACACGGGGCCCAAGGACCTCGCCGCGCAGCTCGGAGAGAGGACGGCGAGCAGGATCATCTCGATGTGCGACTGGATCTCCCTCGAAGGCGAGGACTACCGCGAGGCCGAAGTGAGGCGCGGCCTGTGAGGGACGAGTTCATGATCACCAGGCAGGGAAAACAATACGTGTTGTTTCAGGGCCTCCTCGACGAAGCCCACACCCAGGGCCTCCGCGGCATAGACACCGAGCTCTTGCAGGTCCCCGACTCGGAGAACGGCAACGTGGCCATAGTGAAGGCCGTCTGCGAGATGGAGGACGGGCGGAAATTCTCCGGAATAGGCGACGCGAGCCCAGACAACGTGGGGCGCAACATAGCGCCCCACGTCATCCGGATGGCCGAGACCCGGGCCAAGGCCAGGGCGCTGCGCGACGCGGTGAACGTCGGCGCCACCGCCCTCGAAGAGCTCTCCGAAGGCGACGACGCGCCCCCGACCTCGGCCGGTTACGGTAGGTCGCCGCGCGGCTCCGACGGGGCGAATGCCAGGCCCGCGGGCAGGCCGACGCCGATCCGCGGCGCCGGCCCCCGGCAGGACGCGCGCCAGGGCGAAGGTCAGGGCGAGCAACAAAGGGCCCGTCGGAACGCGCCTGCGCCGGAGCCGGCCGCTGAGGCTGACGCCAGAGCGGACGCGGGCAGCCCGAACGGCCAGGCGGAAGAGGCGGCCCCGGCTCCGGCCACGGCCGCCCGCAAGGGCGGCGGGAGCAGGGCCGGGGCGAAGGCGCGCAAGAGCCAGGTGGACCTGCTCAGGACTCTGGCCGTCGAGTGGGCCGGCGACGGCGGCGTCGAGCGTTTGGAGGGCCGCGTCGGCAAGCCGCTCACCGAACTGACCCGCGCGGAGGCCGACGAGTGGATCGACCGCCTCACCCCCGAGGGCCGCGAGTAGTCCAGAACTACCGGGCACCGGGCTGGCGGTCAGGCTGAGGGGTCCGCGTTCTCGCGGGCGTCCGCCAGCGCGGCCACGGATGCGGCGGCGAACCAGAAGGGCGCGGCTATCCCGAAGCCCTTCGCGAGCGGCCCGCCCAGAAGCGCCCGCGGCGGCCACGGGGTGGGCGAGGGGCGTTCTGGATCTCTTCTCTCGGTAACCGCGCCACAGGCCGGGCAAACCACCCCAACGCGTCCCCAGGCCGTTTAAGAAGATACCGGAACGCGCCGTATACCTACCGGGGCCGAACGAGGTCGGGAGGACACGGCGAGCACCGTCTGGAGACGGGAGGAACCATCGGGGGCGCGGCGTCTACGCGCCCCCCTACGGGCTTCGTCCAGCGGGCGCCTCTTCGTCGCCGCCGTGCTCGTCCTGATCCTGCCCCTGGCCGCCTGCCGGGGTCCGGGACCCTCCGGCGGGGTGGACCCTCCGCCCTCGGGCTCGCTCTCGGTGAGCTTTATAGACGTCGGCCAGGGCGACAGCGTGCTCGTGCAGGCCGGCGGCGAGAGCTACCTGATCGACGCGGGCAGGGCGGAGGAGGGCCCGAACATCGTGGATTTCCTGCGCGACCGGGGCGTCCGCGACCTCGACGGCATCGTCGTCAGCAACCCCGACGCCGACCACATCGGCGGCTTTCTCGACGTCTTCGACGCCTTCCAGATCCGGACCGTCTACCTCTCCGGCGACCCGAAGGGCACGCTGACCTACAACACCTTCCTGCGCGGCGCGCGCGACGAGGGCTCGGAGGTGGAGGTCATCCGCGCCGGGATGCTCATGGACTGGGGCGGCGTCCAGGCCGACGCGTGAGTCCCAAAACACCCAGTCGATGGAACTACGGTTCCGCGCCAGGCTGGGCGAGGAGGCGAAAGTAGAGCTGGCCCTAGTTTAGCGGTTACGCGCCTGTGCCATGGCCATATAACCGCGTGGAAGGCATGTTTCCGGAACTTCGCTCTGAGACCGTCTGAAAAAGCGGTGGGATGATGCTGGGACGTCTCCGCTAAGGGTCCCGACACCGCAAGAGTCGGCCGGAGCGGCCCGTTCTGGTGGTCACGGGGCCCCGTTCGACGCCCGCTGAGGACTTTTCAGACAGTCTCTCTGGGATCGTTCTCCGAATTTCGCGCTGAGGGGGTTCTCCGAAGTACTGCTCGTTGCTCTTGCCGCCTGCCAGAAAGGGATAAGGGTATCGTGCTGGGCGTGGCGTGGCAGCTCGGCGATATGCCGTTCGGCAAGTAGGCCGACGCACGCGGGCCCCGACACGCTGGCTGGGGTCGTGGCGTCCCGGGCGCGGGAAGATTCAACGCGGGTGTAGCCCCGACTTTACGCGTGGGGGGCGACTTGCCCGTAAACTAGAGTTTTGGGAGTTGCGGCCCCGCCGTGGCGCTCGTCACCGCCACGGCGGCCACAACGAAGGGAGATCGTATGGTCGATTTCGCGGTGATGACCTGGAACGTCGAGAACCTCTTCGCCCCCGGGCCTGGGGCCGAGCGAGGGGAGCGGCACGCGTACGGGCGCAAGCTCGGGCTCCTGGCCTCCGTGATCCGGAAGGCTGGCCCGGACGTGGTGGCCCTCCAGGAGGTCGGTGGGGAGGACGCACTTCGGGAGCTCGGGGACACGTTGGACGGAGACTACCCGCACGGGGCCTCATCGGCGTTCCCCGACGGCCGCGGCATCCGGGTGGCCTTCCTCTCCAGCCACGCTTTCGAGGCGACCGAGGACTTCGCGGACTTCCCGCCGGGACCGGCGCTGGAGGTCAGCGACCTCCCCGTCGGAGACGGCTCCAAACCGGTCAAACGCATGGGCCGCGGAGCCCTGCGGGTCCGGGTGCGCAAGGAGAGCTTCACGGTGGACCTGCTCACCGCCCACCTCAAGAGCAAGCTGCTCTCCTTCCCGAGGCCGTGGGGCATGAGCTTTGCCCCCAGAGACGAGGACGAGCGGGCCCAAGCCGCAGGCGTGGCCCTGCACCGCCGGGCCGCGGAGGCCGTGACGGTGCGGATGCGGGCGAACGAACTGCTCGAATGGGGGGAAATTCCCCTGGTCCTGCTCGGCGACCTCAACGACGTGCCCGAGGCGCAGACTTCACTGCTGTTGAACGGCCCACCGGGCTCCCAGATAGGCTCGGCAGGCTTCGGCAGGCCCGACGAGGGGGACGCCTTCAGGCTTTTCAACCTGGCGCCGCTGATCCCCGAGGGGCGACGCTACTCTCGGGTCCACGAGGGCCGCGGTGAGTTGCTCGACCAGGTCCTGGTCTCCGAGGGCCTCTTGCCCGAGAGCGGTGACGGCGAAAGACGCCTCCCCGAGGTGGACGCCCTCGTAGACTTCCGGGACGGCCTACCATCCGTCGGGGGTGACCCGGCGAAGCGGCAAGACGACGCGGCTCCCGACCACGCGCCGGTCGTAGCGGCCTTTGCCCTGTAGTTCTCGGGACAGAGATCTAGGCGGTCCGCGACACGATAACGCTCATTCGCGGCCCTTCGTGGAGGGCTCCGCGCAAGGGCGACCGCCCAAATGTTTGTGTCGCGGGCCGTAAATCAAATCCGTTTCTCAACCGCTTGGAGCATCCCCTCTCGGAAGTTCGCATTCAAGATGCCGCATGTTTATTAGCGCCGAGCCTACGCTGCGCGGGCCGCTGTCCCGACCTCTTCCGAGGTTCGAGCCGGAGGCCCGGACGCGCACACCGTCTCAAGAACGGTCCAGCGTGTTGAAAAAGTCGGGTCTGACCAGTCGAGAGTTCAAAACAGAATCGAAACATTTAGAAACCGAGGCCAAAACACTATAGAAACGGGATTTCAGGCCTTTGAACGGAA
>CADCVH010000095.1 GCA_902806085.1 uncultured Rubrobacteraceae bacterium
GGGCCGTCAGGGTCGGCAGGTAGGAGCCGCCCAAGGAGAAGAACTTCTGCTGCTCGGGGGCGGTAATGTACTTGACGAACTCCCAAGCGGCGTCCTGCGCCTCCTGCTCGGCGAAGGCGTTTATGAAGAAGTTCCACCCGCCGATGCTGCTGTGGCTCTCGCCGCCCTCGCCGGCTGGCAAGGGCGCTAGGTCTATGACGCTAGGCTTTATGAAGTTCTCGGTGCCGGCCAGGCTGTACATGTAGGGCCAGTTGCGGCAGAAGACCGCGTCCCCCCCGAGGAAGGGCGCCTCGCACTCGGGCTCGGCGTAGGTGCTCACCGCCTGCGTCGAGACGCCGTCGGTAACCATGCTGTACTCGGTCTCGAGGCCGGCGACCGACTCGGGGCTGTCGATGATTACCTTGCTCGCGTCGTTGGGGTCGAGCACGTCGCCGCCGTGGGTCCAGATGTACTCGAGGCCGTTGACCGTGCCGCCCTCGTACTCGGCCCCCTGGAAGACGAACCCGAACTTCGTGCCCTGATCCTGCATGACCTTCTGGGCCTGCTCCTTGAGCTCGTCCCACGTCGCGGGCGGCCCGGAGAAGCCGGACTTCTCCAGGAGGTCCTTGCGGTAGTAGAGGAGCCCCGCGTCCGTGAACCACGGCACCCCGTACACGTTGCCCTCGTAGGTGTTAGACGCCAGCGGCCCTTGCAAGAACTTGCTGCGCATGCTCTCGGTGAAGCGGTCGGACAGGTCGACGATGTAGCTGTTGGCGGCGAACTGGGCCGGCCAGACGACGTCCCCCCCGATCAGGGTGAGGCTGCCGTCCTGGGCCTGGAACTGGGTACGCAGCTGGTCGAAGTACTGGTTAGCGTCTGCTGGCATCTGACGGAACTTGACCTTGATGTCCTGGTTCTGCTTGTTGAAGTTGTCGATAAGCTTCGGGAGCGTGCCGGAGATCTCGCGCCCGAAGCCGACGGTGATCTCGCCGTTGAAGCTCCCCCCGCCGCCCCCGCAGCCGGCGGTACCGAGCAGCGCCGCCCCGGCAAGCCCCGCGCCGCCCATCTTCAGGAAGTCGCGCCGGTTGAACAGACGGCCTCCGGGCATGTTGGTCCTTCCGTAGAACTTCTGCGTCATTCTTTGATGTCCCTTTCCGTCGTTTGTGTGGTTCCACGACGCCCGGCGTTTCCCGCCGGACGGATGTGCCGGACGCGGCCCGCCCCTTCCCGTCGCGGGCCGCGCCCAAAAAAGCTCCCTGCGCGCCTAGAAGATGGCTTTCTCGGACTCTGGGTCGAAGAGCTGGACCTTGCTGCCGTCGATCACCAGGCGCATCCTCTGCCCCTCTTTGGCCGTGCTCTCGGCGGCGACGCGGGCCACCATCATGTCGCCGGAGGTGGAGGCGTCGGGGGAGGCCCCGTTGCCGTCCTCGTCGCCGGTCATGTCGCCGAGGCTCTCCAGGTGCGCGGCCTGCTCGCGGGCCACCTCGAAGTACAGGTACTTCTCGCTGCCCATGCTCTCTATGACCTGGGGCTCGACCTCCATGGTGTTGGAGCCATCGGCCCCGCCGATTGCCTCGGCCGCCTCCGTGCCCGCGTCCTCGATGTGCTCGGGCCTGACGCCCAGGATCACGTCCTTGCCCGTAAAGGACTCGGGGTCGTAGCCCTTGTCCCTCGCCCCGCCCATAGCCTCGCGGTCTATCGGGATGCGCGTCGGGCCGAAGACGACGACGTGCGCGTCGCCCTCCTTCTCCAGGCGGGCCCGGATAAAGTTCATCGCCGGCGACCCGATAAAGCCGGCCACAAAGACGTTGTCGGGCTGGTCGTACATGATCTGGGGTGTCGCGACCTGCTGCACGAGGCCGTCCTTGAGGACCACTATGCGGTCGGCCATGGTCATGGCCTCGGTCTGGTCGTGGGTGACGTAGATGGTCGTCGTGCCGATGCGGTTGTGGAGCTTGGCGATCTCCGTCCTCATCTGCACCCTGAGCTTGGCGTCGAGGTTGGAGAGCGGCTCGTCCATGAGGAAGGCCTTCGGCTCCCGGACTATCGCCCGGCCGAGCGCCACCCGCTGCCTCTGGCCGCCGGAGAGGGCCTTCGGCTTGCGGTCCAGGAAGTGCTCGATGGAGAGGATGCGGGCGGCCTCACCGACCCGGCGGTCGATGTCCGCCTTGTCCATCTTGCGCAGCTTGAGCGCGAAGCCCATGTTCTCGCGCACGTTCATGTGCGGGTAGAGCGCGTAGTTCTGGAAGACCATCGCGATGTCCCGCTCGCGCGGCGGCAGGTCGTTCACCACCTGATCCCCGATGAACACCTTGCCCCCGCTTATGTCTTCGAGGCCCGCGATCATGCGCAGGGCGGTGGACTTGCCGCAACCCGAAGGCCCGACGAACACCACGAACTCCCCGTCGGGTATGTCCAGGTTCATCTTGTCTACGGCGGTGACGTCACCACCGTAGATTTTGGTGACCTCTTCCATGGTCACTTCGGCCATAACACTTCCTCCTTCCGCTCAAAAGAACGGTTCTCTGCCCGGAGCCCCCTGATGCCCGCGGGCTTTTCACCCCTGTCAGTGCCCGCATTCTACCTAATGCGGGCACGCGGCGCGAAGCCGTAGTTTTTCTTGACCGCGAGCAACCTCTCCACGGACTCCCGCAGCCGCCTCTCCGGTATCTCCCCGGACTCCGCCGCCGCCACCACCGCGTCGTAGGCGCCGGCCTGCTGCTGCGGCGGGCTCGACACGATAAGGAGGTCGGCCCCGGCCTTCACGGCCTCCACCGCCGCCGGCCCCGGCGTCCCCCCGCCGGACGCCCCCGCCATCGCGAGGTCGTCCGTAACGACCACGCCGTCGAACCCGAGGTTCTCCCGCAAGATGCCCATCCACTTCGGGGAGAGGCTGGCCGGCCTCTCCCCATCCACGGCCGGATAGAGCAGGTGCCCCGCCATCACCATCGGCACCCCGGCCTCGACGGCCGCCCGAAACGGCGGCAGGTCGAAAGACTCTATGGTCTTCTTGTCGTGGCCCACGACGGGCAATTCTTCGTGCGAGTCGGCGACGGCCGGCCCGTGGTTCGGGAAGTGTTTGGCCGACGACGCGATACCGGCCGCCTCGAAGCCCCTCACGGACGCCGCGCCCATACTGGAGACGAGCTCCGGGTCCTCCCCGTAGGAGCGGTTGCCGATGGCCGCCCCGAAGCCCGTGTCCACCACCGGGGCGAAGTTCGTGTTCACCCCGGCCCGCAGGAGGCCCGTCCCGATGGACTCCGCCACCGCCCTCGCCTCCGCCGGGTCCCCCCCGCTCCCTACCTCCGCCGCGGCCGGCTGCGACGCGACCCACGGCGCGGAGGCGATGTCTCCCCCCTCCTGGTCGACGGCGACGAGGAGCGGCACCGCGGGCCCGGTCCGCATGGACAGCCGCTGAAGAGAGCCCGTCAGGTTCCGGACCTGGTCTTCGCCCTCCATGTTGTGGCCGAAGAGGATCACGCCGCCGACGTTCCTCTCCCGCACCATCTTCTCGATGTAGTAGTCGGGCTCCGTCCCGCCGACGCTCACCACGAACATCTGTCCCACCATCTCCCGGACGTTCATGTCCCCCACCGTCACGGACGCACCATCCTTCCCTCCGCCAGCTTCCCGATCTTCGTGGGCAACAGAACCGTCCGATCCTCCGTCCGAAGGGGCCACGCAGGCGGGCAAGAGGACGAAGGCGAGGGCGGCGAGGCAGAGCGCGGTCCCAAGGATTCGCTTTTGGAGGGTCACCTAAGCGCTCCACCCTTCCGGACGCCCGACGCGGCCAGTCTACCGGTGAGAGGGCGCGAATTCTCGGGTATGCTTCGCCAGACGTGATCGAGCTTTTCTACGAGTCGGGCACCCTCGTCGCGACCGGCGCCTCCTCCGGCCTCCCGGAGCCCTTCGTCTGGGACGGACGAACCCGCCAGTGGCGGGCCCCCGCGGGCGCCTACCGCGAGGTAGTGCTAAAGCTGCGCGAATCCGGAGCGCCGCACGCGGACCGGGCCGCCTCCTTCGAGAAGGTTTCGCTTGAGTCGCGCCTCGCGATGGAACCCCGCCCGTACCAGAGGGAGGCCCTCGCGGCGTGGGGCCGGGAGGGCCTGCGCGGGGTCGTGGTGCTGCCGACCGGGGCGGGCAAGACGGCGGTGGCGGTGAGCGCGATGGAGCGCACCGGGCGGAGCACGCTCGTGGTGGTGCCGACGCTGGCGCTCCTGAAGCAGTGGTACTCGGTGCTCTCCAACGCTTTCGGCGGCTCCGTTACGGTGGGGCTGCTCGGCGGCGGGTACCACGAGATCACACCCGTAACCGTCACGACCTACGACTCGGCGTACATCCACGCCGAGCGCTACGGCGACCGCTTCGCCTTCGTCGTCTACGACGAGGTCCACCACCTGCCCGCCCCGAAAAACGCCATAATCCCGAAGATGCTCCTCGCCCCGTACTCGCTCGGCCTCACCGCCACCCCCGAACGCCCCGACGGCGGGCACGAGTCGTTGCCGGAGCTCGCCGGGCCCGTCGTCTACAGGCGCTCTCCTGAAGACCTGGCCGGGACGTACCTGGCCCCATTCGAGCTCGTGCGGATGCCCATAGAGCTCACGGCCCAGGAGCGCTTCGACTACGCCCAGGCCGAGGCGGTCTATAGGGACTTTCTGGAGAAGCACCGGCTGCCGATGCGCTCGCCGGAGGACTGGCAGCGGTTCATCATGGTCGCCTCGACGAGCCACTCCGGAGGTAGGGAGGCCTTGCTGGCGGCCCGTCGCAGGCGCGAGATCCGGGAGGGCGCCATGCGAAAGGGCGTCACCCTGGAGGCGCTGCTGCGCCAGCACTGGGAGGACAGGTGCATCGTGTTCACGAAGAGCGTCGAGGAGGTCTACGCGCTCTCCCGACGTTTCCTGATCCCGGGCATAACCTACGAGACGCCGGCTAAGGAGAGGAAGGAGATCCTGGACCGCTTCCGGGAGGGCCGCTACCGGGCCATCATCGCCTCGGACGTCCTGAACGAGGGCGTGGACGTGCCCGACGCGAACGTCGCGATCATCCTCGCCGGCAGCGCCTCGCAGCGGGAGTACGTGCAGCGGCTCGGCCGGATCCTGCGCCCGAAGCACGACAAACAGGCCGTCCTCTACGAGCTCGTCACCGCAGCCACCGGCGAGGAGGCGGCCTCCCGGCGCCGCAGGGAATCGTTCCGCAAGGCGCCAGCCTAATGCTGCGGGGCGAGCACGTCATGGCCCGCCTCGCCCGCGGCCGGCTCGTCCCCCACCGCCTCTCGCCCGAAGACGGGCGCGTCGTCGAGGTGGCGGGGGAGCTGTGCGGGGTGTACGCCGCCCACCGGCAGGCGCCGCGGGCCGGCCTGGAAGCCCGGCTGGCCGCGCTCGAGGAGGAGCTAGGTCCCCGGCTCGACGCCCGGCGGGGGTTCAAGATCGTGCGCGCCCTCGCGAAGCTGCTGGAAGAAAGTGCGACGTGGGAAGCGCCGACGGAGGCCGACCCGTACACCATCAGGACCCGCGTCTTCGAGCTCGCCGCCGCCCTGCCGGAGCCGCCGGCGGGCGAGCCGGGCCTGCTCGAAGCCCCGACACGCGAGGACGTTCTCGGCCGGGTCGCGTCCGAGATCGGCTTCGGAGACGTCGCCGATCTGATGTACGCCGACCGGCAGGGGGCGCAGCTCCTCGCCGGGTTCGAGGGGCCTTCGCCGGAGGCCCTGATCGAGCGTTACAACGTCGCCCAGGTGCAGGGCGTGCTCTACGCGGCCAGGGAGCTTGTGGTGGATCTCGACAGGGGCGCCGACGCGCGGCTCGTCTTCCACTACGTAAAGAAGATGGCCCTGATCTACCGCCTGGAGCCCACCCCCCGCGGCTACCGTCTGTACCTGGACGGCCCCCTCTCCATCTTCGGCGGCACGAGGAAGTACGGCCTCCGCCTCGCCAAGTTCCTCCCCGGCCTGCTCCTCACCTCCCCCTGGCGCCTCTCGGCCAACGTTGAATGGAAGGGCCGCGACGCCCTCCTGGATCTCGATTCCGAGAAGAACGACCTCAAAAGCCACTACCTGGGCCCCAAAGACGCCCAAGAAGGCGACGACGTGCGCGGGGCGTTCGTACGGGCCTGGGAGCGGGCGAAGGACACCGGCGGCTGGGAGTTGGGGTTCGGGGCCGGCGTCCTGACCTTCCCGGAGCTAAAGACGGCCCTCGTGCCGGACTTCACCCTGACGAACGCCGCCGGCGAGGAGGTTCACCTGGAGATCCTGGGCTTCTGGTCCGAGCGCAACCTGGTGGAGAGGGTCGCCCTGCTGCGGGAGGCCAGGGCGCGGGGGCACCGCGTCCTCGTGGCGGCCTCCGGGAAGCTCGGCGCCTCGCGGGAGGCCCTCTCGGAGGCGGTGGCCGGGGGCGTTATCCCCTTCAAAGAACGCCTGGCCGCCAAAGACGTGCTCGCCGCGTTGGATGGGGAGCGATCCCTTGCGGAGGCCGGGGCGTAGGCCGGGGCGTAGGCCGGCGCCTCCCGGGGCCGGCGCAATATAATCCGGGCATGAAGCGGACCACCCTGGGCCTGATCGGATTGACCGCCTTGTGCGCCTTCGCCGCGACGCTCTTCGGCTTCGGGGCGAGCGTCTACTCGTGGCGGAGCGTCTACGAGGAGACGGGCCGTGAGCCGCTGATTCAGGCCACCCGCACCATCGTCTACGTGGCGCTCGGGGTCATGCTGGCCCTCCGCGGCGGGTGGCCCGGGGTGGCCGCCGCCGTGGTTATGGCCCTCGCGGCCACCTCGGCCGAGTGGGCGCTGTTCCCCTTGTCCTACGGGTGGGCGGCGCTGGGGGATGAAGCGGGGTACGCGCGGGTGTTCGGGGGCGTCACCCGCCCGTCTTACAACGCCTGGATCGCCTACGACGTCTTCGTCGTCGCCATCTCCTCGGCCCTCGCCCAGGGCCTGCGCGTGATGGCCCACGCTAACCCCAGGGGTCTTGGGGGCGGATAACCTCTATCTCTTCGTCCTCGTCGAAGTCGAGCAAAAAGACCTCGCCAAGCGCGTTGAAGTCGTAGCGCGAGGCCGGCAGAACCCCCTCGGCGGAATCTTCGACCTCGACCCCCGTCACCAGCTTCCCGCGTCCCTTGCAGCGCTTGCACTCGACCGGACGCCAGGCGGCGCCGTCGTCGCCCCTCCCCGCGCAGTTCGGGCAGGAACGAAAGGCCGTGTACCGGATCTCCAACGTCCTCACGGCAGAGATACTAACAGCGGGGCTCGGGTGTGCTATCTTGGCCGGCTTTGCTGCAGGATATTCGGGAGGTGCGCGCATGAACCCGGGGGCGATGCTGGCGGCATTGGCGGGCCTGGCGATAGCGGCCCAGGTGGTCGTGAACGCGCTCGGCATCCGGTCCCCCGGCGTGGGGGCCGTGGTCGGGGTCTCAGGCCTCGCCACCGCCGTCACAGGCTTCGCCGCCGCCCTGTTCCTCTCCCGTCCAGAGCTCACAGGGCGGGCCCTCCTCTACGGGGCCTCTTCCGGGGTTATCGGGGCCTTCATTCTGGCCGCGATCGTCCTCCCCGCCGGCCGGACCGGGCTCGCCCAGACGCTCTCCCTGGTCATCGCCTCCCGGCTCATAGCGGGCCTCATCATCGACCGGACGGGCCTGTTCGGGCCGGCAGCCGCCGACGTCGGCCCCCTAAAGGTACTCGGTTTGGCGCTGGTCTTGGTGGGCGGCGTCCTCGTCGTGAGGTCCTAGGAGCGGTTCAGGGAATTGCTTGCTTGGGGTCCGTGTTCGCGCCGCACAGAAGCACGCCGACGCGCTCTCCAGGCTCCGGCCGGTAAGACCCGGCGAGGAGGGCGGCCAGGGCCACGGCCCCGCCGGGCTCGACGATCAAGCGCACGGACTCCCACAGGAGCCGCTGCGCCTCGCGGATCGACGCCTCGTCCACCAGCACCACCCGCTCGACGAACCTCCGCGCTACGGAGAACCCGACACGACCCACCCGGCGCGCACCGAGCGAATCCGCCGCGAGGCCGCCCGTCTCGACGTCCACGGGTCCTCCCGCCTCAAGGGCAGAGTAAAGAGAAGGAGCGGCCTCTGGCTCGACGCCAACCACCCTCGTTGCCCCCCGATACCAGCCGGCGACGCCCCCGATAAGGCCCGCCCCGCCCACGGCGACCAGCACGGTGTCCAGCTCGGGGGCCTGCTCCTCGATCTCGCGGCCAAGCGTGCCCTGGCCGGCCACGACCTCCGGCTGATCGTAGGCGTGGACCACGACCGCCCCGCCTTCCTCCGCCCGGACGGTGCTCGCCTCGAGGGCCTCCGCGTAGTTCCTGCCGACCACCGTGATGGCCGCGCCGCAAGCCTCGATAAACCTGACCTTCGCGGGGGACGAGATCTCGGGCACGAAGACCTCAGCCCGGTGGCCGAGCTGCCGCGCCGCGTAGGCGACCGCCGCCCCGTGGTTGCCACCGGAGGCCGCCACGACCCCCGCCGACGCATCCGGGACCGATAGCAACCGGTTGAAGGCCCCCCTGGCCTTGAAAGACCCCGAATGCTGAAGTTGTTCGAGCTTGAGCGTCAGAGGCCCTTGGACCCCGAACGCTTCCCCGTCCACCCAAACCACCGGCGTCTTCCGAACCAGCCCCTCGATCCGCGCCGCCGCGCGCTCGATGTCCTCGCGCAAAATCGACTCAGACCCCCACTTCGTAGTTCGGGCCAGGCTCGTCCGCGGGCACGCCGCGGATGCCCCGGTTGTGCTTCGGGGTCTCGAAGATGTCGACCTCTGGGGGCGGGCTGGAAACCCCGCTTTCCAACCCCTTGACGGCCGTCCCTACCGCCAGCTCTGCTGGTAGCGGATCTGCTCCTCGGTCAGCGTCTCGGGCTCGACGCCCAAAGACGCGAGCTTGTGGCGGGCCACGAGGTCGTCGATATCGGCCGGGATGGTCTGGATGCCGGGTCCGAAGTCCGCCGCGTGGCTGGCGAGGTGGTGGGCGGCGAGGGCCTGCACGGCGAAGGTGAGGTCCATGATCTCGACCGGGTGCCCGTCCGCCGCCGCGATGTTGACGAGCCTCCCGCGCGCCAGCACGTGCAGCCTGCGGCCGTCGGCAAGCTCGTACTCGACCACGTTGCGCCGCGCGTCCCTGGCCTCGACCGCCATCTCCTGCAGGCCGGCCAGGTCGAACTCGTGGTCGTAGTGGCCAGCGTTGGCGAGCAGCGCGCCGTCCTTCATGCGCTCGAAGTGCTGCGCGCCGAGCACCTTTATGTTGCCCGTGCCGGTAATAAAGACGTCGCCCACCTCGGCGGCCTGGAGGGAGTTCATCACCTGGTAACCCTCGGAGTAGGCTTCGAGAAGCTTCACCGGGTCGGGCTCGCAGACGATGACGCGCGCGCCCATGCCGTCGGCGTACTTGGCGAGGCCGCGGCTGACCCAGCCGAAGCCCATCACCACGACCGCCTTGCCGGAGAGGAAGAGGTTCGTGTTCGAGAGTATGGCCGCTATGGAGGAGATGCCCGTCCCGTAGCGGTTGTCGAAGAGGTGCTTCATCTTCGCGTCGTTGGCCGCGAGGACCGGGAAGGGGAGGACGCCCTCGTTCGTCATGGCCTTGAGCTTCATGATGCCGGTCGTCGTCTCCTCGGAGGCCCCGATGACGTTGCCGACGAGGTCGGGGTGTGACCCTATGAGGCGCCCGACGAGCTCGGCGCCGTCGTCCACGATCAGGTCCGGCCCGGTCTCAATGGTCTGGTGAAGATAACTCTCGAAGTCCTCGTCGGAGGGGTCGTGGGTGGCGTAGACGCGCACCCCGCGCTCGGCGAGGGCGGCGCATACGTCGTCCTGGGTCGAGAGCGGGTTGCTCCCCGAGACCGTCACGTCGGCCCCGGCGTCCGAGAGCAGGGTCGCCAGGTAGGCGGTCTTGGCCTCGAGGTGGATGGTCATCGCGATCTTCTTGCCCCGCAACGAACCGTCGGCGAGCTGTTCTTTGGCTATGGCGTTGAGTACCGGCGCGTGCTGGGCGACCCAGTCGATCTTGCGGTGCCCGTCGGGGGCGAGCGCCGGGTCCTTGATAACGGAACCGCCGGACTTGCTGGACGCGTGCTGCATGTTGGTGCTCCTCCGGAGTGATCCCCGGGGCCGATCTGGTGCCGACCGGTAAGGCGCTGCCGGGCCTTCTCGGGCAGCACCAAGAAACTAGCAAATCCGCCCGTGCCGTTCAAGCCGAGGCGCCGGAGGCGGCCCCCGCCCCGCTTACCCCGGTTTTCGATCTCCTAGAACCTCCGCCAGCATCTCCGGACGGTCCGTGATGATCGCGTCGACGCCGAGATCCAGCAAAGCCCGCATCTGGCCCGGGTCGTTGATGGTCCACGCGTCGACCCTCACCCCCCGCGAATGCGCCGCCCGAACAAACCGCGGCGTGACGAGGCGCAGGGGGCCGAAGGTCACGGGCACCTGCAGCGCCGCGTAGGCCGGCCGCGCGAGCCTTTCTAGCCGCAGAAGGCTCAACCCGTAGAACACCCCGACCTCCAGCCGCGACGCCCCCGTGTCGCACTCCCAGCCCCCGGCCTTCCGGAACCTGCGCAGCACACCGTAGCTCGCGGACGCGACGAGCACCCGCCCCGTCGCCCGCGCCTCCCGCAACACGTCCAGCACCAGGCCCTCCACCCCGGGCAGGTGCGTATCTTTGATGTCCACGTTGAGGTACGTCTCCGGGAACGCCGCCAGCACCTCCCTCAGGGTCGGGACGCGCTCATCACGCCTGCCGCCCCCCCCGGCGTCCAGGCGGCGCACCCCCGCGAGCGTCATGCCGGCCACGGCCCCGAACCCGTCCGTCGTCCGGTCCACCGTCGCGTCGTGCATGACGACCGGGTGACCGTCCCGCGTCAGGCGGACGTCCAGCTCCAGCCCCCCGGCCCCGGCCTCGACGGCGGCCCGGAAGGCCGCCAGGGTGTTCTCGGGGTGCCTGCCGGTGCCTCCGCGGTGGCCGAGGTTCATCGGCCAGCCCGTCGGGTCCGGCCGCGCCCTCCCCGACAGGAGGACGAGTACCGTCACCGCCGCCAGGCAGGCAAAACTTAGGGAGATCTCGCGCTTTCCGAACACGCGAACAACTTAGCACACCGCCGGCCGGAGGCGGGCACGTTGACCCCCCGATGGCCGTCCCGTATACTCTGCCGGCTGCTTTGTCGGAGTGGCGGAATTGGTAGACGCGCTAGGTTGAGGGCCTAGTCCCCGATAAGGGGGTGGGGGTTCGAGTCCCCCCTCCGACACCACCATAACCCTCGCGTCGCCGAAGCGTCGCGCAACTGTAAATGACCCCACGCCCGCCCATACCCGCGGGTGTATAATTTAGCTTGGACTCGTCTGTTCTCCCCATCCTCCCCAGGCGAGTCCATTTTTTGCCTACGCCTCGGGCGGGTTGACCACCTCGCAGTTCCGGACGGAATCCTGGCCCTGCACGAAGTAGACGAGGTCCGTGCCGCTGCCGCAATCGAGCACGTCGCGCACGCCGTCGTTCGTGCGGCCGTGGGTGCCCCCGCGCACGATATCGTTGCCTGTGCCGCCGCGCACGGTGTCCCTGCCGCTTCCGCCCTTCACCTTATCCGCGCCGTCGCCGCCCTCGATCACGTCGGCGGCCCGCTTGCCTTTGACCATGTCGGCGCCGCGCATCGTGTCGTTCCCGGCGGTCCCGGTGCAGCGCCCGCCCCCGGGGCAACTAATGGATTGGGCGAACGCGGCCCCCGCGACAAGCGAGAGGGTCAGGGCCGCGACCGCCAGCATAACGAATAGCTTCTTCAAAGAAGGTCCTTCCCCGGGCTAACCCTGCGCTACGGTCTCGCAGTCGGACGCGACGACGTCGTTCGGCCCGATGAGGACGTAGTCCCGGCCGGGACCGCAGTAGAAGTAGTCGCGCTCCCCGTCCAGGCTGCCGTGCATGTCGTCATCCCCGTACCCGCCGTAGAGGCGGTCGTTGCCGCTCTTGCCCCGCAGCTTGTCGTTGCCGGAGTTGCCGAAGACCTCGTCGTCGCCGGGGCCGCCGCGCATAAAGTCCGCGCCGTCGCCGCCGCTCGCCCAGTCCATGCCGTAGCCGGGGTAGATCGTGTCCGGGCCGCCGCGGCCGTAGATCTTATCCACCCCGTCGGTCCCGGTAAGGAAGTCTTCGCCGTTGGTCCCCGAGCAGGGCCCGCCGTCGCACCTCTTGTCCACCGCGAACGCGAGCCCGCCCAGCGAGAGCGTCAGCGCGCCCACGGCCACGACCAACAAAACGGACCTCTTCACTTCGGTCTTCCTTCCGTCGGGGATCTGCCGCTACCGGGTCGGCAGCAGGGTCTCGCAGTTGCGGAACTCGTCCTCGCCGGGCGTGTAGTACACGGTGTCCGTGCCGCCGCCGCGGTCGATGTCGTCCCGCGCGTTGTCGTTGTCCTGCCCCACCGCGCCGGCGCGGATTGTCTCGTCCCCGGGGCCGCCGCGGATCACGTCCCGGCCGAGGCCACCTTTGATGGTGTTGTTCCCGCCCCCGTCCTTGATGAAGTCCGTCCCGTACCCGCCCTTGAGCACGTCCGCGGCGCCGGCGCCGTAGATCTTGTCGTTCCCCGAGAGGCCGAAGATCGTCTCGCCCATGTTCGAGCCGTATAGGGTGTCCATGCCGTTAGTGCCCCGGCATTCGCCCCCGCCGCACGTCCGGGTCACCGCGAAAGCCGTGCCGGCGATCAGTAAAGTGGCCCCTAACATGAACGCCACCAAAAACGCGGTCCTCCGCACGCCTGCCTCCTCGAAACAAACCCATCGACCGGAGACAGTCTACGCCACGAGGGGCGTCGCGCCGTGAGCGCTAGCCCAAAAAGTACAGGACGATGCCGGTCAGGGTGAAGAGGCCGACCACGATCAGGGTGAGCCGGGTCAGGTTCTTCTCCATGATCGTCGTCCCGGAGAAGGTGCCGCCCATGCCGCCCCCGAAGGTCGAGGAGAGGCCGCCGCCCTTGCCGGAGTGAAGCAGGATCATGCCGACCAGGGCGACGCAGAAAACTATGTGGAAGAAAGCGATAAGGTAAAAAAGCATGACCGGGCTACTTTACCACAGGGCCCGCCGAGGGTCCTACTCCCCGTCCGAAGAAGGGGGCTCGGCCGCCTCGACGAGCTGCACGAACGAGTCCACTTCGAGGCTCGCCCCGCCGACGAGGGCGCCGTCCACGTCGTTCTGGCCCATGATCTCGGCGACGTTGGCCGGCTTGACGGACCCGCCGTAGAGCACGCGCGCGCCGTCGGCGAACTCCCCGCCGCGCTCTTCGCGCAAAAGCTCCCGTATGCGGCCGATGGCGTCCTGGGCGTCGTCCGGGGTGGCCGTGTCGCCGGTGCCGATGGCCCAGATGGGCTCGTAGGCGAAGACTATGCCCTCGCCGCCGACCTCCCCGATCTCTTCGAGCACGCGGCCGACCTGCGTGGAGACCTTCTCCCACATGCCGCCCGCGTCGCGCTCCTCTTTCGTCTCGCCCACGCAGACCACCGGTAGCAGGCCCGCGTCCAGGGCGCGCTTCGTCTTGTGGGCGACGAGGGTGTCGGTCTCGCCGAAGATCTCACGCCGCTCGGAGTGGCCGACGAGCACGGCCCGCGCCAGCACGTCTTTGAGCATCGGGGCCGAGATCTCGCCGGTGAAGGCGCCGGAGTCCTCGTAGTAGAAGTTCTGGGCGCCGGCGATGACGGCGGAGTTCTCGGCCATCCTGCCGACCTCGTGCAGGCAGGTGAACGGCACGAAGACCGCCACGTCCACCCCCTCGGCGTCCGCGGCCCGCGGCAGCAGGGCCGCCGTGTAGTTCTGGGCCTCCGTGACCGTCTTGTTCATCTTCCAGTTCGCGGCCATCATCGGGCGTCGCGGCATATTCTGTGTTCCCCTCTCTAGTTGTCCGGCAGGACGGCGACGCCGGGCAGTTCCTTGCCCTCGACGTACTCCAGGGAGGCCCCGCCGCCGGTGGATATGTGGCCCATCTTGTCGTCGAGGCCGAGCTTGTTTACGGCGGCCACGGAGTCGCCGCCCCCGATCACGCTGGTCGCTCCCCCTTCGCTCGCCTCGGCGACGGCCCCGGCGACCCCCTCCGTGCCCTTCGCGAAGGCGTCGATCTCGAAGACCCCCATCGGGCCGTTCCAGAAGATGGTGCTGGCCCCGGAGACCTCCCCCCGGAACGCCTCGACGCTCTGTGGCCCTATATCCAGGCCCATCTTGCCCGACGGGATGCCGTCCACCGGGACCGTTTGCGTCTCGGTCCCCTCCTCCATCGCGTCCGCGACCACGACGTCCACCGGCAGGACGAGCCTCTCCCCCGCCTCGTCCATGAGGCGTTTGGCCTCCTCGACGTAGTCGTCCTCGACAAGGGAGTTGCCGATCTCGTACCCTTTAGCCCTGAAGAACGTGAAGCACATCGCCCCGCCGACGAGCAGCGAGTCGGCCACGCCGAGCAGGCTCTCTATGACCCCGAGCTTGTCCGACACCTTGGCCCCGCCGAGGATGGCGACGAAAGGCCGTCGCGGGTCCTTCAGGACGCCGTCGAGGTAGTCGATCTCCGCCTCCATCAACAACCCGGCCGCCCCGGGCAACCTCTCGGCCACCCCGACCGTCGTGGCGTGCGCCCTGTGGGCGGCCCCGAAGGCGTCGTTGACGTAGAGCTCGAAGGGCGCGGCGAGCTCGTCTGAGAACCCGGCGTCGTTCTTCGTCTCCCCCGGGTAGAAGCGCGAGTTCTCCAGCAGCACCACGCCCCCGTCGAGCGCGTCCAGCGCCTCCCCGACCTCAGGGCCGACCGCGGTGTCCAGCTTCCTGACGGGCTCGCCGAGAAGCCCCTCCAGCCTCTTCGCGACGGGGTCCATCGCGTACTTCGGGTCCGGCTCGCCCTTGGGGCGTCCGAGGTGCGAGATCAGGGCGGGCCTGGCCCCCTCGGAGAGCAGGCGTTGGATGGTAGGCAACGCCCGCCGGATGCGCGTGTCGTCCGTGACCTCGCCCTCTCTGACCGGCACGTTGAAATCCACCCGAACGAGCACCCGCTTGCCCCGCACGTCAAGGTCCCTCACGCTCCGCTTGTTCATGGCCTCCCTCCGGTCGGCGCCGTCAGAGATCAGCCCTCGGCCCCGAACCAGCGCAGGTTTCCCCCATCAAACCGTCCAGGTTCGATGCGGAGGTCTTCTATGGTGGGCCCAGCCGGGCCTTCGCGTTCGGGGCCCGGCTGGGCCGCCTCTAGCGGTCGCGGCTGATAGCCGACCGCCGAGAGCTGACCGCCTCCTAGAGCTTCTCCCCCATGAACTGCACGAGGTCCACCGTGCGGTTGGAGTAGCCCCACTCGTTGTCGTACCAGCCGAGCACCTTGACGGTGCGGCCGTTGGACATGGTGAGGGGGGAGTCGAAGACGCAGGAGGCCGGGTTGCCGACGATGTCGCTGGAGACCAGCGGGGCCTCGGAGTACTCGAGGACGCCGGAGAGCTCGCCCTCGGCGGCCGTCTTGAAGGCCGCGTTCACGTCTTCGGCGCTCGCCTCGTTGGAGATCTGGGCGACAAAGTCCGTTATAGAGCCGTCGGGGACGGGGACGCGCATCGCCATGCCGTCCACCTTGCCCTTGAGGTCCGGGTAGATCTCGCCTGCGGTCCGCGCGGCACCCGTCGAGGTCGGCACGATGTTCATCGGCGCCGACCGGGCCCGCCTCGGGTCTTTGTGGGCCGCGTCGAGCAGGCTCTGGTCGTTGGTGAAGGCGTGGACGGTGGTCATGTAGCCGGTGTCGATGCCGAAGTTGTCCTGCAGCACCTTCACGAGCGGGATGATGCAGTTGGTCGTGCACGAGGCGTTGGAGACCACCTGGTGGCTCCCAGGATCGTAGTCCTCGTGGTTTACCTTGTAGACGAACGTGGCGTCCACACCCTTGGCCGGGGCGGAGATGACGACCTTCTTGGCGCCGCCTTCGAGGTGCTTGGCGGCACCGTCGCGGCTGGTGAAGACGCCGGTGGACTCCACGACGATGTCCGCGCCCACGTCGCCCCAGGGGATCTGGGCGGGGTCGCGCTCGGCGAAGGTCTTGATCTCGCGGTCGCCCACGCGCAGGATGTTCCCGTCTAGGCTCACGTCCTCGGGCCAGATGCCGTGTACGGTGTCGCGCTTGAAAAGAAGCGCCAGGCTCTCCATGGGCATGAGGTCGTTGATTGCCACGATCTCGATGTCGTCGTCGCTGCGCTCGATGGCCGCCTTGGCGGTCAGCATCCCGATCCGGCCGAAGCCGTTGATACCAACTCGAACTGCCAAAACCCTCTCCTCTCGTCGTTTTTGGGCTCTACCTATTGTTACCGAAAGAGGCCCCAAGTAAAAGCCGCCCACGAACGTTTCGCCCCGATTTCTCGAAGTCCCCGGGCGGCTTACGCCAACTTGCCGGCTTTGGGCCGCCCGATGCCCGTCGGCTGCGTGGCGTACATCATTGGCCGGGAGATGGCTCCCTTGGGTCGGGCGTTCCGGCCAAGCCCAAAGATCTACCACCGCAATACGCAAATGCAAACGGCGCCGTTCTCATTTACCGGCTGCGTTCGTCCCTGTCCGGCCGAAAGCCGATCGCTGAAAGGTTCCCGTAGGGAAGTACCGGAAGCGAAGCCCGAAGGGCGAAGCGTGCTGACAACCAGGCGTCAGCCGGGGCGCGCCGCCACGCCCACCAACCGCCGCAGCCGGTGGTTCACGGCGCTCTTGGAGAGCCCGGCCATCTGGGCCAGCTCCGCGAGCGAGGCGTCGGGGTGTTCGAGGCGGAGCTCCAGCATCTCGCGCAGCGCCGGGGGGAGCACCGTCGGGTCGAGGGCTTGCAGCGCCCTCTGCTGGCGGGCGGCGGCGGTGGCGGTACGGCCGGCGTTGGCGGCGTCGAAGTTGGTGATGCGGTTGGCGTTCGCCTTAGCTTCGCCGAGGACGGCCCTGGCCTCGTACTCGAGTACGCTCTCGTTCAGGCCCATCTGGGCGAGCAGGGAGGTCACCCCGTCGGCGCTCTTGGTGTAGGCGACCCACCTGCCCCGCCGCCTGGCGACCTTGAGGGGCACGCGGGAGAAGGCGGCCACGCGCCGGGCGAAGGCCTCGTCTCTGTGCACGATCTCCAGGTGGTACCCGCCGCGCCCCCCTGGCCGGGTGACCGAGCCGGCCCCCTGGAAGGCGCCCCGCAGGTAGGCTGCGCGTTCCGCCGCCGAGCGCGCGCCCCGGGCGAACCGGAGCTCGTCCGCCGCCTGCAGCGCCCCGTTTCCTTCCGTACGGACGGCATACCTGGTCCGGCCGAAGCGGTCTGGCTCCGTGGGCGAGAGCCTGGAGTCGAGCCCGAACTCCGAGCGCCACAGCCGCACGGCGGAGCGGGCGACGGCGGCGCTCGAGGTACGAAGCGTCACGCCGGTTTCGTCCCAGGCGCCGGCCGCGTCCACGAGGCCGGCGAGCTCCGGGCGGGCCGCCCGCCGGGCCCGCCCCGGGAGGCCGGCCGCCAGCTGGCGGCGCACCTCAGAGGCGAACGAGGGCAGCCGCGCACACCTCCCTCGCCAGGCGTCCCGGGTCGTGGCGCAGCCCGGCCTGGTCGTCCCTGGAGAGCACGTCGGCCTCCCGCACCCCGAGGCCCATCTCGCGCAGGACCTCCCGGTCCACCCCGACCCTGGCGGCCTCCTCGGCCTCGTAGCGGGCCAGAACGCCTGACGACAACGCCCCGGAGTGGACGAGCACGTCGGTCACGACGGGACCGAGGTGATCCGAGATGGCCCCCACGTGGTCCGAGACGGCGAAGCCGTCAGTCTCCCCAGGCTGCGTCATGACGTTCGACACGTAGACCACGGGGCCGCCGAACCGGGCCAGCGCCTCGCGGACCCCCCCGCCGAGTAGGGCGGGTATCGTGCTGGTAAAGAGGCTGCCCGGGCCGAGCACCAGCACGTCGGCCCCCTCTATGGCCTCGATCACCCCCGGCGGCGCGGGCGACCCTTCGGGCTCGACGGAGACCCGCGAGACCGCCTTGCCGACCCCCTGCACCTCCGACTCGCCGCGGGTCACCGTGCCGTCCTCGTAGCGGACCACGAGCGTCAAACTCTCCTCGGCCGCGGGGAAGACGTGGCCCTTGATGCGCAGGAACCGGGCGGCCTGCTCCACCCCCTCGCAGAAGCCGCCAGCCATGTCCGAGAGCGCGGCGATGATGATGTTCCCGACGCTGTGATCGTTCAGGTCACCCGGTGCCTCAAAGCGGTAGTTGAAGACCTCGGCCAGCCTCTTGCGCCCGGCTAGCGCCACCAGGCAATTCCTCACGTCGCCAGGCGGGGCGACGCCCAACTCCTGGCGGAGCCTGCCGCTCGACCCGCCGTCGTCCGCGACCGTCACCACCGCCGTCAGGTCCCTGACGCGGTCGCGCAACCCGCGCAGGAGGACCGGCAGCCCGGTCCCCCCGCCGAACGCGACCACGCGAAGATCCTCCACCCTATCCATGGGCGGCCAGTATACCCGCTGCCCCGGGGCCCCGGCCCCTAGCCAGAGAGACGCTCCCGACCGTGCGGCCCGGAGAAGTCCAGAACCGGGCCCTTGGGCACGATGCGCGTCGGGTTGACGGACCCGTGGCTGCGGTAGTAGTGCCTCTTTATGTGCTCCATGTTGACCGTCTCCGCGACGCCGGGATACTGGTAGAGGTCCCTCAAGTACCCCCACAGGTTCGGGTAGTCCACGATCCGGCGGAGGTTGCACTTGAAGTGGCCGTAATAGACCGCGTCGAAGCGCACGAGCGTCGGGAAGAGGCACCAGTCGGCCTCCGTCACGCGGTCGCCGCACAGGTAGCGGCTCGTACCGAGGACCTCTTCCCAGTGGTCCAGGGCGTCGAAGAGCTCGGTTACGGCCTCCTCGTAGGCCTCCTGGGTGGTGGCGAACCCGGAGCGGTAGACGCCGTTGTTTATCGGCTCGTAGATGGCGTCGATGGTCGCGTCGATGGGCCCGCGCAGATCCTCCGGGACGAAGTCCCCACCGGTGGCGATGCCGCCGAACCCCGTGTCGAGCATGCGGATGATCTCGCGGGACTCGTTGTTGACGATGGTCTCTCGCTCCTTGTCCCAGAGCACGGGCGTGGTAACCCGCCCGGTGTACCCGGGGTCCGCCTTCGCGTAGACCTCGCGCAGGAAGTGGGCCCCGTTCACGTCGTCCGGGATGACGCCCGGTTCGTCGTAGAAGGCCCAGCCGTCGTCGCCCATAAACGAGCCGACCGCCGAGAGGCCGATGGCGTCCTCCAGGCCCCTGAGCCGGCGCAGGATCGCGGTCCTGTGCGCCCACGGGCAGGCCCACGCGACGTAGAGGTGGTAGCGGCCCGCCTCCGCGGGAAAGTCCGTGCCGCCGCCGGGGGAGATCCAACCGCGGAAACTCGTCGTGGACCGCCTGAAACGGCCGTTCTCCCTCGGGATGTCTCCCTCGGTCTTCCACGCCCCATCGACCATCATACCGGACAAGGTGCCTCCCAGGGTAAGGTTTTCAGGTTCTAGGCCTCAGGTTACAGGTTTTGCGCGGGACGAAACGTGACCACGCTCGCCCACGTTCTCTGGTACACGCGCCGATGAGCGAGGACGCTCCAGGCCAGCGCATCTGGTCCGTCCAGTCCCCGAAGCCCCGCGCCTATAACCTTCTACCTAAAGCCTAACGCCTACCGCTCCACGTCCCTGTGGCGGACGAAGAGGTCCACGCCGGTGTCCTCCGCGCGCAGCCGCTTTGCGAGCTCCTCGACGATGGCGACGGAGCGGTGGCGGCCCCCGGTGCAGCCGATGCCGAGCGTGAAGTACGTCTTGCCCTCCGCGTCGTAGCGGGGGACGAGGAAGGAGAGAAGGTCGGACGTCTTGGTAAGGAACGACTGGCAGTCTTCCAGGCCGAGGACGGCCTCGCGCACGGGCGCGTCGTGGCCGGTCAGGGGCCTGAGGTTGGGGTCGTAGTGGGGGTTCGGGAGAAAGCGGACGTCGAGGAGGGTGTCGACGTCCATGGGGGTGCCGTGCTTGAAGCCGAAGGAGATCAGGGAGACGGTCAGCCTGCTCGAGAACGATTCGGCGAGCTTCTTGAAGCGCATCCTGGCGTCGAGCGCCGAGTAGCCTGAGGTGTCCACTATGAGGTCCGCCATCTCGCGCAGCGTCGAGAGGTCCCGCCGCTCCCGGCGGATGGCCTCGAGCACGTCCCCGTTGCGCGCGGCCGGGTGGGGCCGCCGGCTCTCCTTGTAGCGCCGGACGAGGCTCGGGTCGTCGGACTCTATGAACAGGATGCGGTGGTCCCATCCGCTCTCCCGCTCGACGGCCTCAAGCCCCCGCTCCAGCTCCTCGCCGAAGTACCGCCTCCCCCGCATGTCCATCACCGCGACCACTCCGTCCGGCCCGCCGATGCCCTCGCCCGTGGCCTCCATCACGGCAGGCACCATGCGCGGCGGCAGGTTGTCCACGCAGAAGTACCCCGCGTCCTCGAAGGCCTGAAGCGCGTTCGACTTGCCCGCCCCCGAGAGCCCCGTGATGATGACGACCCGGCGCCTTCCCGCGGACGCCGCCCCATCGACCGTCGGCGGCTCCTCGCTCAAACCGCCCCGACCCGCCAATCCGAAGGGAAAAGAAACATCCTGGAGGGTGACACTAGCACCACGATACGGCTCTTGCAACGGACCGCCGTATATTTAACGAAAAGGTTACAGGTGTCAGCCGACAGGTTCTGGGTGCGGCTCGGTGACGATTTTTCCTCGTTCATATGGACGACCGCCAACGCGCAGAACGCGGCGCGTTGGCCTGGATCTCTTCCCGGCCCGCCACCGGCGAACGACCCCCGAGAAACAGCGCCGTACGAGAACCGGATTCCCGCATCTTTATCCAGCACCACAGCATCTAGCGACGCCTACCATGCTTGAGGCCAGTCCGTGTGCGTTGTGGGAAAAGGCTGAGGACGATTCATCCAAGATCCGGCATCCGGATTTCGGGGGACGCTCCTTCCACGCACTTGGGTGAATAGCGGTCAGAAGCTCTTGCGGCGACACGAGGGGCACGCCCTTCCGAGGTCCGGGTTCGACAAAAGGTTCCGGTCGCTAAGGTCCGACGAGGGCCCCCGTAAGCCTCAACACCCACAGCACCACTCCCAGCAGCAGCAAGGCGTTCAGCGTCCACCTGCGGTGGGTTCCTCCGAGCAACGCCACCAGGGCGACGATCATCCCAACCTCCGCCGCGGTGGCCGCCATGTCGGCCACCCCCGCGTCCTCCACCGTCCCGCCGTGGGGGCCCAGGGGTATGCCCCTGGTGCGCGTCACGACGTAGAGCACGGCGATCGCCGCGTTGGCCCATAGGCCCGCGAGGAGGAGGAGCGGCCGGGTAAATCCGCGCAGAAGGGCCACGCCGAAGACGCCCTGCCCCGCGGCGGCCGCGACGAAGAAGGCACCGTAGCCCCACCACTCCTCGAAGTGCTCGGGCGTGGCCCACAGGTGGATCAGGGCGGCCGCGAAGGCGAGCCCCGCCGCTGCGTAGACCGTGGGGGGCGTCCCCTGGACGCCGTTCTCGGTGCCACCCTCGGCGCCTCTCCCGGCGTCCGAGGGGCCTCGTTGGCGCACCGCTTCGGATCCTTCGACCCTGCCCGCCACAACGCCCCCTACAGCGGCGGCGCCGGCAGCGCCTTGGGCGGGGCCGCTGTGACGGGGTCCGGGCCGCCGGTGCCGACCTCGAACTGGGTCATCATGTCGTGGTCCTCGTGGACGAGGTTGTGGCAGTGGATCATGTATTTGCCCTTGCGGGGGCCGAACTTGGCGATCACCCGCACCGTCTCGTCCTCGCCGACGTAGACTACGTCCTTGGAGCCCCTCTCGTAGCCGAACGGGGCGTTGCCGTTGCGGGAGAGGATCTTGAAGTCCACAAGGTGGACGTGGACGGGGTGGAACCACCGGCTGGAGCGGGTCCTGAACTCCCAGATCTCTATGTCCCCGAGGGCGGGACGGGCGTCCACGCGGTTCTTGTCCCAGATCTTACCGTTGATGGTCCACCCCAAGGACCAGCTGCGATCGAAGGTCCATGTCCTGGTCCTTATGGCCTGGGAGGCCTTGAGCCCCATGACTTCCATGTTGGGGTTGAGCTCGGAGGGAACTTCGTTGCTGGAGGTGTCGGTGGCCTCGCTTGCCACCTCGAAGCGCATCACGTTCTGGGTGGAGGTGTAGTTCTCGTTGTTGGGGAGCCCCAGGTTCTTGAGGTCCACCTTGGCCCCGACCGGGTACTTGGCGAAGTCTATGACTACCTCGTAGCGCTCGGCCATCCCGAAGCGGAAGCTTCCGGTCTGCTGGGGGGTGGGCATCAGCCCGGCGTCGGTGCCGATCACCGTCATGGGATCTCCCGTGCTAAGGGCCAGCCTGTAGGAGCGCGAGAGCGAGGCGTTGAGCAAACGGAAGCGGTACTTGCGCCGCTCGACCTTCATGACGGGCCACGGCCTGCCGTTGACGAGGACCACGTCGCCGTAGAGGCTCTTGTGGTCGTCGTCGCTGTAGAGGAGCTGGCCTTCGGTGTCGAAGATGGCGTCCCTTATGACCAGGGGCACGTCGTAGCGGCCCTTGGGGATCGGCAGGGCGAGCTGCTCGTCTGTGATGTAGGCGCCGGCGAGGCCCATGTAGGCGTTCTGGGCGGTGTGGTGGATGGCGTGGTCGTGGTACCAGAGCATCCGCTCGTCCTGGTCGTTGGGGTAGACGTAGTCCTTGTAGTAGCCGGGGGCGGTGAGGTCCTCGGCGTACCCGTCGAACTGCGGGGCCGACTGGTTGCCATGCAAATGGACGGAGGTGGTGGTCTTGTAGCCGAAGCGCGAGACGCTCGGGAGCCCGTTGATCTGCCGCACGACCGCCCTACGTCCCCGGGCGACCCTTATGGTGGGACCGGGGGAGATGCCGTTGTAGCCGTAGATTTCGGTGTCCGGGCGACCGGGGACGATCGGCACCCTGGCGCTCCTCATCGTCACCTCGAAGTAGTCTGTGGTGTCGTCCGAGCGCACGGGCTGGAGCACCGGCGGGGCGGCGAAGGGAACCTGGAAGGGCGGGGGCACCTGGCTGGAGGGTAACCTGTCGCCCGAGGACCACTCCGCCCGTGCCGTGCGCTCCAAGGGAAGCATGAGCGCGGCGCTGCCGAGCAGGCCCAGCTTCAGCGCGTCCTTGCGGCTCATACGGCCTATTCGGCCCGCTTTTCTCTCCATCCCGTCCCTCCTTGGCCTCCCCAACACCTGTCCCGCACCGAGACGACAAACCGGCCACCCGGGGTCTTCTCTTGGGGCACGTTCACGTCATTTGAAGTGAAAGACGCTACGGAGTGGGAGATCCGTTGGATCACCGATGGATCGTCTTTTTCACGAGAATGGTCCGAAGGTGTGCAGTGGGGTTGCGTCCCTCGAACACTCACAGCGGGTTGCGTTGACATTGACCCACCCACGCCCTGCATGTAGAAGCGATTGCGTAAACCTTGTGGGGAGAAGCGTCTGTACACATCTCATACGGTGTCGGTCAACCCTACTGAAATTCGCTGTCAGCGGCGAAAGCTGTGCGTCGCGTTCCTTCCTTTGAGGCTCCGGCCCTTCCTCTTTTTGCTTATTCACCCGAGTGCGTGGAAGGCTCACAAGGCGAAGTTCAGCCACGGCCTTCCGCTGCCCCAGTATGACGAAGAAAAACCGTAACCGTCGTGGTCCCCGCCGCGTATAAGAGGTAGATGGAATTGGACTGAGGGGGGCAGCCACGGAAGGAGCGCCGAGTTGCCCAACAACACCGGACGCCTGGAAGCGCAGCTACGCGCGGCCTCGGGCCGCAGCTCCAAGGTCCTCAAGGACGCCGAGGGCATCGAGGCGGTGGTGGAGGTGCCGGGGAGGGGCACCCTGACGCTGAGCGTGCAGAGCGGGGGCGGGTACTCCCTGCGCGTCCACCCCGGGACAGACGACCGAGGGCAAGGGGACGCGGGGCGCGACCTGGTGGCGGTGGGGGTGCTTGGAGTCGAGGAGGTCGTGTCGGTGGTGCCGGGATAGTCGTTCCCACGCATGAAACCGCGCCAAAAACTGCGCAACCCATAGGCGGAGCCACGGTTGGCAGAAAAACTGGCCGCTAAACGCCCCAGATAGGCTTACGTGTAGGGTAGGAAGGGCGCTTTGATTGGCGGTTTGCGGCCAGTTCGAGAGTTCCCGACTTTTCATCGTGCAAAGGCGTTCGGCCAAGTCTCGCTCCGCCTATACGGTGCATGATCATTGGCGCGGTCTCCCTCGCTCCTCCCCGTGGCACCCGAACCCGCGCGCGTCCTCCACTCCGGAGCGCGCCCCCACGATTCTAATACGGGAAGACGGGAGGCCTGCGACCGGCTCGCGCGCGTCCGCGACCGCGCGAAGTTCCGAGAACGAGCCTTCCGAAACTGTTTGGAAAAGCGAAACGAGCATCGAATCGGGACTTCGAGGGCCGCTTAGACGGTACTTGGGGGCCTCGATCGGTCGCTTCTTGGCGCCTACAAGGCTCGCTCCAGAAGCCTTCGGCCCTTTTCCAAACAGTTTCGGAAGGATGATTCCCGGAACTTCGCGCTGAGGGGCCTCTAGGAAGTAGGGACACGAGGAAGGGCCGGGGCGCTGCACAGCGCCCCGGCCCTCCGCGCTCGTGGGTTGGCTTCCTGCTGCCTCAGACCGGCTGATCTAGCTGGTGAACCTCTCGCAGTTGACGAACACGTCGTGGGGCGAGCGGAAGGGCCGCTGCACCGTGTCCGTGCCCGCCCCGCAGTCCACGTAGTCCCCGGGCGCGTCACCGATAGCGACCACCGTGTCGTTGCCCGGCCCCCCGTACAGGGCGTCGCTGCCGGCGTCGCCGTAGAGTTTGTCGTTACCACTGCCGCCGAAGACCTTGCGCTCCTCGAGCCGGTCGTCGCCGGCGCCGCCGCGCACCGTATCGTCGCCCGCGCCGCCGTAGAGGCCGTCGTGGCCGTCGTCGCCGTAGAGCAGGTCGTTCCCGCCCATACCGTGGATGGCGTCGTTGCCGCCCCGGCCGTGGATGGTGTCGGCCCTGGCCGTGCCCTTGATGTAGTCCCCGGCCGCCGTGCCATTGATGATGGCTGTGGTCGTCGCAAGCGCCGCCCCAGAGAGCGCTACCAAGAGCGTCGCCACCGTCAGTACCGAGATAACCGTCCGCTTCATGCCTGCCCCTTTCGGTTTGTGGCCCCGGCTTCTCCGAGCGCCTTCTGCCCTGTACTCTGGGGGACGGGGAAGGGGCGGGTATCACGCAAATGAGTGAGATCTGCGAGGTGTAGCCGAACCGTTACCGGGGCGTGGCCGGACCGTTATGGAGACGTCGCCTTTCTGTTACCGGAAGCCAACAAAAGCGTTATATTCCTCAACATCGTGGAGGGATAGAGCCCTCGGAGCTTCGCGCTGAGGAGGTTCTAAGAAGTTCAAAGGACTCTAGCGGGGCCTTCCACAAACGGATACCCGTGCCTACGCTTTGAAGCGTTAGGCTTAGGGTACGCTTAGCACGTCCTAGCAAAGGCAAACCCACCGCGAGGCGGGGACGCAAAGCCCACGGGCCTCTGCGACGAGTGGAGGTAGCCGGGTTACCGAAGGAGAAGCGCATGCAAGATCACAAGAACGGCGCACCACACTCCCACGACTACGAGGGGGCAGACGAGGCACCCGAGGCGGGCAGGCTCGAAGGACTGGCCAATCTCTCCTCCTCCCGAACGCCCGATGCGATCAAGCGCACGATGACCCTGGCTAGGGAGACTCTTGGCATGGACGTCGCCTTCGTCTCGAGGTTCGCCGAGGACACGATGGAGTTCCGCGCCCTTGAAGGCGACGCAGAGTCCTTCGGGTGGCAAGAGGGCGGGGGGGTGCCCCTGGAGGGCACCTTCTGCAAGCGCGTGGTCGACGGCTCGCTCCCCAACGTTGTCCCCGACGCCAGAGTTGACGAGCGGGTCAGCGGCCTGGAGGTCACGACGAAGGCGGACATAGGCTCTTACGTGGGCCTTCCCTTGCGATTCTCCGACGGCCGTATCTACGGAACGCTGTGCTGCCTGAGCCACTCCCCCGAGCCAAGCCTGCGAGAGCGTGACGCCCGCTTTGTGGAGGTCTTGGCCCGCCTGGTGGCCGACC
>CADCVH010000096.1 GCA_902806085.1 uncultured Rubrobacteraceae bacterium
CCGCGATCCGCTGGTGGCCGACGGCGACCGATGCCACCAGCGCCACCAGCAGCGCGGCGGCGGCCAGCGCGGCGGCGGCCAGCGCGGCGGCGGTCGAGGGGGCTAGGGACCTGGGGTTGGGCTTGTGAGACCGCACGAAAAGATCACTCCTTAGCAAGCTCTTGCGTAGGATCGGCCCCCGACTTTGGGAGACGCCAAGGGGCAAACCCGGCTTGCTAGACATCCTAGACCGGGGGCGAAGGGGCCCCATCGGCCGAACAGCACATCTTCGCAGCCTGTTCACCGAAAGGCGCAGAAGGCGGGCGTTCTCCGGGGTCCGTATAGCCCCGTCCCCAGACGCACCAGGCCGCTAACGACCCCGCCTTTCGGCCAACCCCAACCTCGTGCCCTCCGGGCCGGCTCGGGGACCGAAGGCCGTAACGGTAGTGGCGCGGTAACGCCGCCGCGTGCTACGATGCCTTCGGACCGGGGAGAGGAAGGTGCTGGTGCTCCCCGGGGCGAACGAGGACGGAGGGGGCACCGTGGGGGTTTTTCGTGGGTGGGTGGTCGCGTTGTGCGCGTGGTCGGTAGCGCTCGTGTCGCTGGTGGCCTTCGCCCCGGCCGGGGAGGCGCTCGGGCCGGTCCCGGGCTTCAACTACCGCTGCTTCCCGGCGGGCACCGGCGCGGTGGACCCGATAGTGTCTCCGGGGCGCGAGAGCTCCCACGTCCACGAGTTCTTTTCCTCGATGCCGAGCCCCGACACGACCACGGCCCAGAAGCTCCGGGAGCTCGACCACAACTGCGTCTTCCCGTCGAACCCGGGGCTCCCGACCTACGAGAAGGACTCCTACTGGATGCCCCAGCTGACGCTTCGGGACGGCACGACGGCCACCCCGAAGGGCGTGGGCGTGTACTTCAGGAAGACGCCGGGCGAGGACGCCCGGAGCGTGCAACCCCCCCCCACGGGGCTCAAGTACGTGGTGGGCTCCCCGGACGCCGCGGGGCCGCAGCGGGGCGTCTACTGGAAGTGCATCGGGCCCGACCGACGCTCGCCGGGGTACGCGATGCCGGACCGCGACTGCGCCCAAGGGGAGAACATCCGCCTCTTCCTCGACATGCCCTCGTGCTCGGACGGGCGCGCGGACTCGCGGAACCACAAGGCGCACATGGCCTACCCGGTCCCCGGGAAGGGCTGCCCCGCGAGCCACCCGCGCCCGGTGCCGTTCGTGACACTCGACTTCGGCTTCGAGGAGCGGACGATGCGCGGCGCGCGGATGGTGGACCACCATGGGGGGACGGTGGCGCCGCACGCGGACTTCTTCAACGGGACGAAGTACGCCGTGTGGGAGCGCCACCTGAACGAGTGCATAAGAACGGGCGCGGGCTGCGGGGGGGCGGGCACCCGTGGTGGGTAGCCTCGCCCGCAGGGAGCCCCCGGGGCCCCTACCGGGGTCCCTACCGGGGTCCCTACCGGGGTCCCTAAAATCTCGCCCCCGGAAGGGGCCTGCTCCAGGGTTCGCCGAGGCTCGGTAGCGGCGCCCGCCCGTCGGGGTCCGCAAGATCGCTTATGGCCCCGCCCTCGGCGGCCGGTCAAGGCGGGCTCCACTCCCCGTCGTTTATTGTTGCCCCTTCCACGTCCTCGTCCGGCGGGTAGACCTGTTCGTCGTAGGGGGGGCGCCCGGGCGGCTTCAGCTCGAGGCGGGCCGCCTCGGAGACCTCCGCGGGCGAGGCGGACCCCCGGGCTCGCAGGACCTCCTCCGTGGTGCCGTCCGCGCTCGGAACCTCATTGGCTCTACGCGAGCACGACGCGGGCCGCCTCTTCCGACATGCGTGAGTGGCCTTTCGTGTTTGGGTGCAACCGGTCCCCGCCGTCGTACTCGGGCGCCAGGAGCGTCGGATCCCCGGGGTCCATGAGCGCCTCGTCGAGGTAGACCGCGCCGGCGTGGCCGTTCCCGGGATCGGACATCCAGCCGTTGAGGGCCCGCCTGTTCGCCTCGTCTTGCGCGGTCCACCGCGAAGGGTATTCCGGATCGCGCCGCGGCGTCACCCGCCCGAAGAAGATGCGCCTCGTGCCGAAGGAGGCCACCCTCCGCGCGACGGTCAGCAGGTCCGCCTCGGTCTCCTCCACGCCCCTGTTGGCGCCCCCCAGGTCGTTGGTGCCCAGCGAGATCACCGCGAAGTCCGGCTTGATGGCGGCGAGCGGCAACCGGCGCCACTTGTAGCCCCACGAGCCGCCCGGGCGCGTGGAGGCGAAGTCCGCCGCCGTCCCGCCCCCCAGGGCGTGGACCACCGAGGGGACGCCGTTGGCGAGCGCGAACCGGTTGGCGTAGTCCGTGGCGACGCCCTGGTCGGTGTAGCAGCCGTCCGTTATGGAGTCGCCCAAGAAGAGGCCCACCGGGCCTGCGCCCCCGAACTCGTACTCGATTACCACGGAGAGCGGGCTGTCGCTCCTCTTCGCGAGCCCCGGGGAGGCCACCCCCGCCTTGGACGCGCCCTCGCCCTTGGCGTCGTTCTGGAAGGACTTGTTGGGCGAGGCGGCCAGCGTCTGGGTCGTGGAGCAGGCGACGCCCAGGGAGAGCACGCGGTCCTTATCGGCGGCGAACTGCCGAGCCGGCTCCTCCACCCAGGCGGTCGTGAGCTGGCCGCCGCCCTTCGGCAGGTAGACGGGGCCCGCGACCTTGGCCTGCGTCCCGGCGACGAACCTCCCCGTCCACGAACCGTCGGGCTCGGGTGCGTGCTCCCCTATCCATGCCGAGGTCAACCTCACCTGGCCCTCGACGGGGACCTCGTCTCGGCACTGGTAGTTGGCGATCCGGAGGCGCCATCGGCGGGTGCCGACGGGGAGCGGGATCACGTGGCGGACGTTGATGGAGCCGTTCCTCAGCCTGTACCGCGGGAAGGCCCGGTTGGTGCCGCCCGTCGTGTACGCCGCGGTCCGTACCCCCTCGGCGACCTGGGCGTTCGCCCGCGGGGCGCCGGGAAGCGCGGCCGCGACGAGTCCGGCCGCCGAAAGGGACAGAAGCCTTCGGCGGCTGAGGGTCACGCCGCCGATTCTCTCACGCACGCGAACTTCTCCTCCTCTCGGCGACCTCGCAGCGGGCCTTCTCCTTCGGTCCCGAACGCTCCTACGCTACCAAAACGGGTGCCGGATCATCACCATGACACGGCCCTTCGGCACAGAAGTATGCCTGTCCTTGGATTTTCTGATACTCATGTTGCTAGGACCTTATTCGCCCACCTTCGGACAAACGTTTTCTCGGAAGTCCGCGTGGCCCCGGTCCGCTGCCGTGGGGGCCGACGCGGTGCGAGCGAGGCGGGCCCCGTTCCCCCGGCGCCCGCCTCGCGGCCCCCCTAACGCAACCCGAACCTCTTTGCGCCCCAGTAGCCGCCGAGGTACTTCTCCTCGCTCACGACGACCTTGCCGAAGTAGCTGGAGGCGTGGACGATGTTTCCCCTGCCGGCCCAGATGGAGACGTGGTCGGCGTAGTGGTCGTCCAGGCGGCCGTCCCCGCTGAGGTCGTGGAAGACGACGTCCCCGGCACGCAGCAGCGACTTGCCGTAGAACTTGTAGCCCCTGTCCATGTTCCACTGGTAGACCGGGGAGTCCGGGAATCCGTGGCCGAACTTCTTGAAGACGAGCCTGGTGTGGCAGGAGCAATCCTCCCGCACGCCGTTGCGGCAGCTGTTGTGGCCGTAGCGCGTGCCGAGGTGCCTCTTGGCCACCCGCAGCACGTCCGCGCCGGTCGGCCCGCCCGCCGCCTTCGTGGTCGTCGAGCTCTTGGGGAGGGAGGCGGAGTCGTAGGGGCTCCGGTCCTCCTCGTCCGCGGCGAAGTCGTAGGGGTCTGCGACGCTGGCCGTGCGGCCGTCCCTGCCGACGAGGGCGTCGCCCACGATCATGACGGCGTCGGCCACGGCCCTGCCGCCGCCGGACTCGAGCCGGATGTCCCTCCGGCCCTTCTTCATCTCGTAGGCGCCGATCCTGACCCACATGCCGCCGTCCCTGCTCTGGTCGAGCTCTTCCCACTCCGTGCCGCCCGCCGAGGGGACGCCCATGCGCGCAGCCTCCGCGTTCTGGCCGCCCGAGGGCCAGCGGGCCCACACGGAGTAGTGGCGGGTCTCCGGGACCTCGAACTCGAAGGAGACGGGGCCCGCGTTTTCGGTGGCGACGGCGTAGCCCCCGCCGAACGCCCCCTCGCCCGCCTGCTTGCTCCGGTAACCCTTGGCCTCGAAGTTTCGGGCGTTCGAGTTGTCCACCACCTGGTGGTAAGGGTTCTTCGGGGACCCGTTCAAGACGCGCTCTTCCACGCCCTCGAGCTCTCGCAGGTGCCCGGGACTCGGCTTCCCCGGCTCGGACCGCGCCTCCGAGGCGTCGACGAGCGAAACCGACCCGGCAACGCCCACCGCGAGGAAGGCGGCGGACAAGATCGACGCGGCCCGAAGCGCGGTCCGCCCCCCTCCGGCCGTCGGCACGGCCGCCTTCGCGGTCCCCTCGGGCCCCGCGCCCGTCCCGACGTCCGGGATCGGGCGGGCTTCCCCCTCGGCGCCGCCCGAGGCGCCAAAGAGCGTCCCTGCCGCGACCCGCAAGGACACGAAAGCGCCCTTACTTGCCCGAGAAACGGGGCGCAAAAAAGCGGGTATGTTCACGTGTTCCCCCCATGAATGTCTGTGGATCCGGGCCCGAGGAGCGGCGAGGCCGTCCGGGCCACCGATGTATTGTTGGACGCGTTCGTTGCCTATTCGAACCGGAGAATCACGTCGGCTTCATCTGTGGCCCCCCCTTCGGCGGCCCGGCTGCCTCACCATGGGAGGCCCGCGGCTTTGCGCCCCCGCCTCGCGGCGGGTTCGCCCTTTTTCCAGGATGGCTGGCGGGACGTGCCCGCGCCGTTGGCCCACTCTCGCACGCAAAACTTGTCGCTTCAACGTGAAGCCCCTTCTACCCGTACCTCAAGCGCAGGTAGAGCCTCGGCGAAATCCGTCTCCTGTTCGCCGAAGCTAGTAGAAGTGGGCGTCTTTGAAGAAACCGCGCCAATAATCGTGCACCGTGTAGGCGGAGCGTGGCCTGGCAGAACGCGTTCGCGCGATGAAAAGCCGAAAACCCCTCGAACTCGCCGCAAACCGCCGATCGAAGCACCCTTCCCGCCCTACACGTAGGCCCGTCCGGGGCGTCTATCGGCCGGTTTTTCTGCCGACCGTGGCTCCGCCCATAGGTTGCGCAGGTTTTGGCGCGGTTTCGCCCGTGCCCCGAACGGCGTAGAAGCCTTTCCTGAGCTTCGCGCCGAGGGGCTTCCCCGAAGCCCGCTGGGGCGGGGCTAGTACCAAGGGGCTGGTCGATGACCGGCCCGGGGACCGGCCCCTTGGTGCAGCGGTAGTAAACGGGTAATCGACAACGATCTTTATAATTCTTGACATTTGCACCGCGCGGCATGACGGTGGTGGGGGATGGGACGCGACCCGGCGGTCGCCACGCGCCGCGTTGGCTCGCGACGGTGAGCGGAGCGTATCCGGACTTGCCATCCGGCTTGCCATCCGGACTTGCCGACGGGTCACCACGTCGCTCTCGGAATTATCGCGTCGCGACCCCGACCTCCGGACCGCGGACACCGGGCCGCGGACACCGGGCCGCGGACACCGGGCCTCGGGTCGGGGTTCTTCACCTCTGTCCGAGCTGCCCGCGGTTGGCGGTCAGGACCTCGTCGGACAGCGCGGGGTCGGCCTCGGCGACGGCCCGGGAGACCACCAGCGAGCCGACCATCTGGCAGAACAGTGCTATCGCCTGTTCGCGGGCTTCCGCCGCGCCCAGTTCGGTGCCGGATTGGTGCGCGCGATCGAGCACCATCTCGGTGATGGCGCCGAAGTAGCCCTCGAGCCCCCGTTGGTACTCGGCCTGGGCCGCGACGCTGTGGCGCGCGGCGTCGGCCGCCAGGGTGGCCGAGGCGCAGCCGGTTTCCGGGTGGTCGCGGTGGGCGGCCGTCACGTATCCGTCGATCATGTCGCGCAGGGCCGCTCCGGCGGAGCGGGGGTGGGCGCCGCGGATGGCGGCGAGCGCGTCCAGCGAGTCGGCGAAGCCGCGGCTATAGACCTCGAGGGCGAGGTCCATCTTCGAGGAGAAGTGGTTGTAGAACCCTCCGTGTGTCATTCCGGCGGCCTTCATCAGCTCCTCGATGCCGATGCCGTCGATGCCACGCAGCCTGAAACCTTCGCCTGCTGCGCTGACGATCTTCTCGCGATTGAGCTTCTTCTGCTCCCGTGTGATGCGTGGCACCGGGACACCTCCTAGACGAGGCGGCGCCGCCTCGTGCGGACCGAGGTCGACATCGCGCCCAGTCTGATGATACCCGCCATCAAAAAGAGTGTCCATACGCGCCCCGGCTTGACAGCGTCGATGACGGAGGCCATAATCGTTTTTAATGATGTATAACATTATAAAGCAGGCTGGGCTGTGGGCCCCGCGCCCCGCGTCGACCACCCGGCCGGCCGGTTCACCGCTCGCCCCACGAGCGACCCAACAAAACGAGGAGGACGACAATGGGACAACTGGACGGCAAGAAGGCACTGGTCACCGGGGGCACGTCGGGGATAGGCCTCGCCACCGCGCGCCGCTTCGCC
>CADCVH010000097.1 GCA_902806085.1 uncultured Rubrobacteraceae bacterium
AGAAACGGGCCGTGGACCCAAATAGAGGACCACGGCCCGGGAGGCCACTCCTGCGGCGTTCCTAGATGGCCCCCTTGAGGGCGTTGCCCGCGCTGAAGGCCGGGACCTTCTGGGCCGCGATCTTCATCTTCTCGCCGGTCTGGGGGTTCCTGCCCTCCCTGGCCTTGCGCTCGCGCACGGAGAACTTCCCGAAGCCCGTGATCCTGACCTCCTCGCCGCCCTTGAGCGCCTCTGTGACCACCCGCTCGAAGGCCCCGAAGTGCCTCTGGGCCTCGCCCTCGGGCACCCCGGCCTCCTCGGCGATCCTCTCGATAAGCCGCGTCTTGTTCATATCCGCCCCTTTCTTCCGCCGTGCTTGCCCGTTCGGCGGGTATCGCTTGGTGCAACCCCGTGTTTGTACGGGAGGGGGAGCCGCTTCCCAACCCGGCTTTTGCGGCGGGTTTCGCGAAACGGACCCTGTGGGGGTTTGCTACTGGCCAAGCGCCACATTTGGCGTAGGCCGTTACCCCCACAGAGGTGGTCGGCACCCGCCATGCGGGTTGCCTACGTCCACCCCGCCGTCGTTTCCTCACGGACCCCCGGACGAAGAGCGACTACTGAACCAGGGCCCTCATCCGGGATTCGACGACGGGCCAGGGGATCAACCAATGCTTCTCGGTTATGGTGACGATCACCGTTCGCCCCTCCATGCGGTACTCGCCCCCGACCATACCGTGCGAGAAGCGCCCCGCTTGCTTGCCGCCGACCAGGGTGGCGCCGTTCTCTTTGGCGACCCTCCTGGCCCTTGCCAACAGCGAAGGCGGCTCGACCGTCGTGTGCATGCTGAAAGTCCTCGCCACTATCTTCTCCGTTTCGTACTCGTTCAAATGCCCAACGGTAGGACCGCGTGCGCTAACAGGACGTGACACGCCGGCGCTAATTACCCTCGCGCAGCTAGAGGGCGAACTCCGTCTATACCCCGCCGCTTACCCGTATCATCGCCCGGAACTCCGCCACGCCCGTATCCTTGGCCCCGCCGTTGCCGGGCGCGTCTTGACCCTACCTTTCCGGCGGGCAGGGTATCAAGAAGGGCACGATTTGCCGGTAGCGCTCGAAGGCCGCGCCGTACGCCTTCCGCAGCCGGTGCTCCTCGTGCATGAAGCCCAGCACCACGTAGAGGGCGACGAGCGCCGCGAGGGTGGCGCGATTTACCGTCTTGCGGGGCCACAGCAGGAAGAAGTCCAGCGCCCTGAGGCTGCCCGGGTGCCGCGTGAAGCGGAACGCTCCCGCCCTCTCCATCTCGCCGTCGGTGCCTTATCGGGGGCCCTACGCCCCGTCAACGACCTCCATAACGGGGCGAGGCCGGCGAACTCGAGCACGCCGACGACCCGAACCCCCGAGAACGGCACGCCCAAAGAGACGGCCTGGCCGCCCCGAAAGGGCCAGGACCAGGACGGCTTCGCCCGCTACAGCCCGCGGCCCAGAAGACGCGCGACGAGGTCTCTGGCCGGTTCGGAGGCCAGCGGGCTGTGGACGCCCGCCCAGATCGCCGCTCCGCGTCACCCAAATGCGCGTTCGGGGTGTCTTTCGGCTACCGGTCCGCTCCTAGCCTAAGTACGTATTCGCCATCCTCCTCGCCAACGATGGTGAAGCCGCACTTTTCCAGGACGCGGATCGAGCCGACGTTGTGCCTGGCGACCGCTGCGTGGAGTGGGCGTCGCGCCTCCGCTTGGCCCAGGAACTGCGAGAGCGCCTCCGTGGCGATGCCCTTGCCCCAGTACTCGCCGTCGATCCAGTAGCCGACCTCGCGTTCGCCGGAGTTCTCGAAGCTCACGACGTTGCCGGCCACGCGTCCGTCGAAGAGGACGGTCCTCTTGGTGACGCTCACGTCGGCCAGGATCCTGGCCCAGTGGGCCACGAAGGCCTCGCTGTCCCTGGCGGGAAAGTCGGCCATGCGGTTCGCGACCGGGTCCCGTTGGTGCTCGAAGAACAGGGGAAGGTCGCCGTCCGCCACGTCCCGCAGCAGTACGCCGCCCATCCTGGCGATCGGTTCGCGCGTGGCCACGTGCCGCCTCCTTCTCTCGTCCTCACGGTCTGGTGTGCGTGATGAGCTCGACCTGCGTGGGCCTACTCCTCAAGATCCAGCATCGGAGCTAGGCCTATCCTCGCCCCTCCCTCATGAGACGGCGGCGTGCGGTCTCTCTAGCGCCAACGGCGGGGACGCGCTCGGTGGCCTTCGCCAGCCCGAACTCGGGCATGTTGGCGTAGATCGCCTCGTAGGCCCCCGGCTCGACGAGGTAAGTTTCGTGGAAGATTCCGACGGCCCCGCTGCTCCTGGCCTCCCGGTTGAACCTCTGCCACGCCGGCATGTGGGGGTCGTCGGGGTCGCGGGCGAACTTTTCTAGATCGTCGAACGAGCGCCAATACTGAACCAGCGCCGGTCCCCGACCGTAGAAGAAAAACTCGCCACCCAGGAAACCCTTCTCCGGGTGCTTGTACAGCTCCCGGAGCATCGGGCCCATGGCGCGGGCCGTCGGGAGCCACTTCCTGATCGCCAAGGGACGGTTTATGCGCATCCCTATAATGAAAACGACGAAGGCCTCGTCCATCCTGGCGGTAAACCTTCCCGGCATCACTTGGGCCACACTAAGCTCCTCCTGCTCGTGGTTTGGTGGGCCGCCAATGCGGCCCGGCCTGTTTGCTATATAGAAGCCGCATCCCTGGCGACGAACGGGTCGTCCGTCCTCGCCGTGTACCTGCCGTCGACTGCCTGGGCCATCTATCACCCCCATTGGACGGTTTGCGTTTGGGTCGCCCGCCACGTCGTTCCGATGAATATAACCTGCAAGGAGAGCCGGGGGGAGGGCGGCGTCGGAGGCTTCCCACGAATCGGAACCTGCCTTCTCGCAGCCGCGAAGTTGGCGGGGAACAACGCGACCAGCAGCAAGAGGAGACCAATACCCGCGAAGCTTCTAGAGGCCGGTACCAGCGGCCCTATGGCGCCCAGAACCTCCAGAAAGCCGGTAGTTTTACCATTAGCTCCGGACGGGAAACACGCTCGGGACCATGGCGATCGGGTCTTTTTCCGTGCTCGTGAAGTGCGCGCTCGCCGCGAACAGGAACATGAGCGCGAGCGAGCACGCGGCGGCGTTCCGCCAGTCCGAGGGGGGCTCAACGCCCGAAGCCCCAAGGCCCCCGAACAAGAGCAGCGATACCAACAGCAGGACGAAGGGAACCATACAGCTTATCCGCCCTCCCCACGGTTCTGTTGGTCCACCACCAGCTCCCGATCCCGCAAGCGTCTCACTTCCAGATCGCCGATGGTGAGCTTCTTATCTTGCCGCGCTTGACCGCGAGCGATCCGGTCGCTCGCGCCCCCACAAACCTCATCACCAAGCCCGGCATATAGGGAAACCGGATCGGCGGAGAAACCCATCTATCGACGAGGGGTAGCGCGCTGGGCAGCAAGCAGTACGTGGTGGCGGTCGGCTCCGACGCCGCCGGGGTGAACCTCAAGAGCTCCATCGGGGACCAGCCGCGCGAGGACGCCCGCGTGCGGGACGTCCTAGACTTCGGGGTGGCCGAGGAGGGGGGCAAGACTGCGTACCCGATCGTCTGCATAAAGGCGGCCGTCGCCAGGGGCGAGGCGGACCGGGCGGTGCTCTTCGGGGGCACGGGCCCGGGCGAGGCCATCTCCGCCAACAAGGTAAAAGGCATCCGCGCCGTCGTCGCCCCCGAGCTCGCCGGCCGCATAGTGAAACAGTGGCTCGGCTACGAGTTCGACGAGTCCTCCCCATCTGCTCGAAAGGTAGATCTGATAACCGAGCATGAGGAGCGTGGCTGCCTGGAAACGTAGTCGCGCCCCCCGGCAAGGTAAGAACCGCTTTACCCGGCGCTACCCCCTGTTATCGGTGGAAGCTGGCTTGGCCTGCCCGTAACCGGAGATCTTGGCCGCCACCTCCTCGATTTGTCCGGGAGAAAGAAGTACGGGCTCCCCGGCGATCCTCGTTCGGTAATAGATTTCGGCCATCTCCTCGAGCACCACCGTTCTCGCGAAGGCCTCCTCGGGATGGGCCCCCACGGTGACGGTGCCGTGGTTCTGCAGCAAGCACGCGTTGCAGCCTTCGCCCAGGGCGTCGCCGGCGTAGCCGGCGAGCTCCTCGGTACCATAGGTGGTGTAGGGGGCGAGCGGGACCTGTCCGTCCCCCGAAAGCGTGGTGAGCATGTAGTGGACCGGTGGTATAGGCCATCCCAGGCAGGCAAGCGTGGTCGCGTAGATGGAGTGGGTGTGGACCACGGCCCCCACCTCGGCCCGCACACGGTAGATGCCCGTATGCATAGGGGTCTCGCTGGAGGGCTCGAGTGCGCCCTCTACAACCGTGCCCTCTATGTCGACGAGCACCACGTCCTCGGGTTCAAGCACCTCGTAGTCGATGCCGCTTGGGGTTACGAGTACCTCGCCTTCGGGGGTGCGGGCGCTGACGTTGCCCGAGGTTCCGGTCACGAGACCCGAATCGATCAGCCTTTTGGCGACGTGGGCCACCTCTTCCCGCAAGCCGTGGTGCTTCAAGAGGGCCCTCCATCGGGGGGGCAAATCTCGTACTTTATGCCCTCCTGGCGGCCGTGCTGCTCGAGCGCTTCCACGACATCCTCAAGCGGACGGACCCCGGATATGAAAGGTTCGGGATCCACCCGCCCGCTCCTCAGAAGCTCGAAGGCCACCTGGACGGTGTACGGGGTGTGATGAAAGATGCCCCGGATGGTGATCTGCGAGTAGTGCAGCAACTCCGTGTCCACCTCGAAGGTGGTTCCCGACGGCGCCCCTCCAAAGAGGGTGACGTCTCCCCCCTTGCGTACCATCTGCAGGGCCTGCTCCCACAGCTCAGGCTGGCCCACGGCCTCGATCACCCTGTCCGCCCCTCGCCCTTCTGAAGACCAGCCCCGCACGGCCTCGATGGCGTCTACTCCTTCGGCGACCTCTACCGTTTCCTCGGCCCCCAACTCTCTGGCGACCGCGAGCCTGTCGCTACTCTTGTCGACGCAGACCACCCGGGCCCCGCGCTCCGTGGCCAGACGGACGAACATCAGCCCGATCTGACCGGCCCCAATGACCGCCACGGTGTCGCCCATGGCGACGGGGGTGCGCACGATCCCGTGCACGGCGCAGGCAAGTGGTTCCAGAAGCGCGGCCCGGCTGTACTCTACGCCCTCGGGGATCTCGTAGAGGTTCTGCTCCACTATCCGGGCCGGTACCGCGATGTACTCGGCAAAAGCGCCGTTGAGGAAGGAGAGGTTCTCGCACATAGACTGGTCCCCGACCTTACAGTAGTAGCAACGGTTGCACGGCGCGCTGTTCGCCGCTACCACCCGCGTGCCGGGCCGCCAATCTTTGACCCCTTCGCCGACCGCCTCGATGGTCCCCCCAAACTCGTGGCCGAACGGGGAGGGGACCTCTTTGATCAGTGTCGGGTGGCCACGCTTGAACGTCTTGACGTCGGTGCCGCAGGTGAGGGCGGACCCTATGCGCACCAGGACCTCGCCCCGTCCCGGCACCGGCTCCGGCACGTCTTCTATCCGTACGTCGCCCGGTTCGTAGAACATCGCTGCCCTCACGGAAAGCCACCTCTCTGTCCCATCAAGCGTCCCGAAGCACCACCACGCCGGGGCAAGTCTAGCAGAGGACGCGGAGCGCCCGACCTCCGTCGGGTGGCCCGCGGCGTCAGAATGTTATAGTGCGGCAGGGAAAGTCGAGGGGTGTTGGCTGGAGGTTGCGCGCGTAACCGCGAGGGGATACGTGGCACAGAAGACGCGGGGTGTTGATTAGTATGGCTCCGGCGCAGTACGTAATCGGTATCGATTGCTCGACCACGGCGACCAAGGCCGTCGTCTGGGACGCCGAGGGCAACTCCGTGGCGGAGGGCCGGGCGGCATTCCCGCTTGCGGTGCCCCAACCGGGCTGGTACGAGCAGGACGCCGAGGAGTGGTGGCGGTCTACCAAGACGGCCCTCAAAGAGGCCGCCGCGAAGGTGGATCCGGGCCGCATCCGGGCCCTCGGCATAACGCACCAACGGGAGAGCTTCGTTTGCGCGGACGAACGCGGCCACCCCCTGCGGCGGGCGATTCTTTGGCTAGACGCGAGATCCTACGACGAGGTAGATCGGCACGGGTCCGACAGATTGCACGAGATAACCGGCAAGCCGCCAAGCATGACCCCTGCCCTCTACAAGCTCTTCTGGCTGCGCGCCAACGAGCCGGAGCTTCTCGATCGGACGGCCAGGGTGCTGGACGTGCACGCCTTCCTCGTCCACCGGTTGACGGGAGAGTGGCGTACGAGTTGGGCCTGCGCGGACCCGTTGGGCTTGTTGGACATGCGCACCTTTGACTGGTCGGACGAGGTACTCGGAAAGGTCGGCCTCGAGAGGGGACAACTTTGCGAGTTGGCTGCGCCCGGCTCGGTCGTGGGCGAGCTCAAGGACGAGGTGGCGAGGGAGGTCGGGATCCCGCCGGGATTGCCCGTCGTGGGTGGCGCCGGGGACGGACAGGCCGCGGGCCTCGGTGCGAACATAACCGAAGCCGGGCGGGCGTACCTGAACCTGGGTACGGCGCTCGTCTCCGGTACCTACAGCGACGATTACGCCTGGGGCCGCGAGTTCCGTACCCTCTCGGGACCCATCCCGAAAACCTACGTGCCGGAGACACTTCTTCGCGGTGGCACCTACACTATCGACTGGTTCGTCGAGAACTTCGGCGGCGTTCGGGCCTCGGAACTGGGTCTGGACCTTAGCGCGGAGGAAATCCTCGAGGCGGCCGCGAGCCGTGTTGCGCCGGGTGCGGATGGGTTGGTTCTCCTGCCCTACCTCAACGCGGCCTCCACTCCGTACTGGGACTCCCAGGCCAGAGGCGTCATGTTCGGGCTGCGCGGCGAGCACAAGAAAGCCCACGTGTACAGGGCTGTTCTAGAAGGACTCGCCTTCGAGCAGCGTCTCGAAACCGGGGGCATGGAGAAGGCGATCGGGCAGCCCATAGAAAAGTTCTTCGCCATGGGCGGCGGTTCGCGCAGCCCCCTTTTCTGCCAGATCGTCGCCGACGTCACCGGCCGGCCGGTGACGTCGTGCAAGGAAGTGGAAACTACCTGCCTCGGGGCGGGGATGATGGCGTCGGCGGCTTTGGACGGTTCTGAGCTTCGTGATGTGGCCGCAACGATGAGCGGGGAGGGTGCCACCTACGAGCCAAACGCGAATAGGACCGCCTTCTACGACCGACTCTACAACGACGTGTTCGCCCAACTCTACACCCGACTTTCGCCACTCTTTCCCGCGCTTGCCAAAGCCGTCGAGGCCGGGAGCCGATCCTAGACTGGCCGGCAGCCGCCCGGAAGTCGTCGCGCCAAAAGGACACGTTGAGGGGACCGCTTATCGCCCAAACGATCTCACCATCTCCGAAAGAGAACGAGCAATACCAAGGGACGTATCGACGTTCCATCGAAAGCTCCCCGAGGCAGCGGGCTACTCGTCGTTCAGGATCTCAAGCATCTTTCTGGCCGTGCCTTCGTCCGTGATCAGGACGTTTATCAGGCCCGAGCGCGCGGCGCCTATGCTCGCCTCCGGCTTCTCGGGCCCCGAGCTCACCCCGATCCGATTCGGTATGCCCAGCAACTCTTCTGAACCTATGGCTATGCTGCGCTCGTTCATCTCGAGCGAGACCAGCGATCCGTCGCGCGCGTAGTAGGTGCCGCAGATGTCGCCTACCGCCCCCTGCGCCCGGATGTAGTGCAGGTCGGCATCGCTGAGATACCCCGTCAGGTACTGCCCGTGTTCCCTGCCCAGGGTGCCGACCGACGAGACGATGGTGTCGGCCCGGCGGGCTACCTCCAGGGTCCTGCGGATATGCGGGTCGCGCAGAAGTCCCTCTCGCACCGCCGCTTCGGTCACGAGCATGGGCGCGTGCAAATAGTGCGCGCTCGCCCCCAACACGCTCGCCAGGCGCGCGGTCGTAGCCACGCCGTCGAACTCGGGTATGGAGCCGCCTATGCTGCCCATGGCCTGGACCACGGTGATGTCCCTCTCCTCACGCAAGAACCTGTTGTGGACGACGCGGTGTACGCTTCTGCCCCACCCCAAACCCACGACGTCGCCTTCGGAGATGTTCTCCCGCAGGTGGCGCGCGCCGAGGGCCGCTACGTGGGTGACGGTGTCGGTGGGCTCAAGGTTAGGAGAGCCGCGATCAAACGTGGCCAGAACCCGACATTCGCGCAGGCCTAGCCGCGAGACGAGTTCCTCTTGCGAACCGGGCACGGTCCTCAATGGCGGGTGGATCCTTATCTCGATCATCCCCTGCGCACGAGCCCCTCTGAGCATTCGCGATACCCTGGACCGCGAGACGCCCATCCGCTGCGCTATCTGCGCCTGAGTAAAATGTTCGGCGTAGTAGAGTTGTGCCGCCTCGGCCATCAGGAATTGATCCTCTGATGAAGCGGTTTGCCGCTGCGCTGCCAACTCGATAGCCCCCGTCCTCACACCCTGCCGATAGCGAAACGAAAGGCTTGACCGGCCGACGCTGAAAAGGCGTCCCACCCCACTACCACGATTCGTAGTGTAGCACCGCCAAACCTGGTCTATTACGAAACTCGATCCCGCGCAAACACCCCCAAAACACGTTGGAAACGTCTCCAAGCATCAAGCCGTTTACCCTCCCGCTGCACAAAAATGCAGGTAGCGCTCATTTGACACGGACCGTACGACAGGCTACGCTCAATGCAGGAGCGGAGCCTAGGTGGTAGTAGATCCGGGCGTACGCCGCCATCGAAGGCGGCTTGATCGTCGAGCGCGAAGGCACGAACGGGTTCCGTGGCGCCACGCGCGGAGCACTTGCACCGGACGATGCTATATGCATCGAAAAAGAAGCCACGGGAGGTACGAAGATGAAGAAGATCGGCGTCGGCGCAGACGATGCGGCCCTCGAGATCAAGCAGACGCTCATCGAGCATCTCAAGGAGAGGGGCTACGAGGTGGAGGATTACGGGATACGCGAGGGGGCCGATTACCCCGACGTGGCCGTCGAGGTCGCCGAGGCGGTCGCCAGCGGCGAGCACGATCGGGCGATACTCTGCTGCGGGACGGGTCTTGGCATGAGCATAACCGCCAACAAGGTCCCCGGCGTGCGCGCCGCCCAGTGCCACGACGTCTACTCGGCGGAGCGGGCAAGGAAGTCCAACAACGCCCAGATCCTCACGATGGGGCAGCGGGTGATCGGCCCCGAGCTCGCCAAGACGGTCGTGGACGCCTGGCTGGAGTCGGAGTTTGCGGGCGGCTCTTCGGCCCGTAAGGTTGAAAAGATGGAGGAAATCGACCGCCGCTACCATCCGGCCGAGACGACCTAGGGGTCCGGGCCGGGTAGCTCGCATGACCCAGAGTGGCGAAGTCCAACCCTCAGAAGTCTCCAAGACGCCCGAGAAGCTCTACGAAGGCTACATATTCGACTTAGACGGCACCATATACCTCGGGGACGAGCTGCTGCCGGGTGCCAAGCGTCTGGTCCTCAAGCTGCGCGAGCTCGGGAAGCGCGTCGTCTTCCTCTCCAACAACCCGACCAAAGACCCCCGGATGTACGCCGAGAAGCTGACGAAGCTGGGCCTACAAACGCCCGCCGACGAGATAGTAAACACCGTCGTCACCATGACGCAGTGGCTCCTACGGAACCATCCGGAAGCCACCGTGTTCCCGATCAGCGAGGAGCCGCTCAAGAACGCGTTGCGCGAGGCCGGCATCAACATGTCCGAGAACGCGGAGGAGATCGACATAGTTATCGCCTCCTACGACCGCGGCTTCGACTACCGCAAGCTCCAGATCGCCTTCGACGCCATCTGGTTTCATCAACGGGCCGTGCTCGTGACGACCAACCCGGACCGGTACTGCCCTTTCCCGGGGGGGCGCGGCGAGCCGGACGCGGCGGCGATAGTCGGGGCGGTGGAGGGGTGCACGGGTACCAAGTGTCGGGTCAACGTCGGCAAGCCCGACCCGATCATGCTCGATACCGTCATGGACCTGGTGGGCCTGGACGCCAAGGACTGTGTGATGACCGGCGACAGGCTCTACACCGAGATCCGGATGGCGCTGGACGCCGGGATGCCCTCCGCGGTCGTCCTTACCGGCGAGACGAAGGCCGGGGACCTCCGGGGCGAGGCCGCGCAGAACCTGCCGGACTACACGTTGCAGAGGATAGACCACCTGATCCCGGCTGGCCTCCGCGAAGAACTCGGCTGGGAGGATGCGTGAGAACCCGATCACGGTTGACGGGACGGACAGACGCAAAGAAGGGGAGAGCCAATGGCTGAAGGCCCATACCTCTTAGGAATAGACTTCGGGACGGGGGGCGCCAGGGTCGGCATCTTCGACACCGAGGGGACGCCGGTCGCCTTCGGCGAGCAGGAGTTCTCGCTCGAGCACCCGCGTCCGGGTTGGGCGGAGCAGGATCCCGATGAGTGGTGGGAGCGATTGGTGGCGGCGGTAAACGGGGCGATGAAAGAGAGCGGCATCCCGGCCGGGGAGATCGCGGGCATCTCCGTGGACGCCATGAGCAGCACCGTGCTCGCGATGGACGAGAAAGACCGGCACTTGCGACCGGCGATCATGTGGATGGACGTGCGCTCCTCCGACCAGGCAGACAGGATCGCCGGCACCCACAACGACGCCCTCAAGTACAACGGCTACGGGGCCGTCTCCGCCGAGTGGGGGCTCCCGAAGGCGCTCTGGATCAAGGACCACGAGCCGGACGTTTACAAGAAGGCCCGGCACGTCTGCGACTGCGGGGACTGGTTGATACACCGCCTCACCGGCGAGTGGGCGTCGTCTATCAACTTCGCGAGCTCCAAGTACTACTACGACCGCGACCAGGGCGGCTACCCGGAGAGCCTCTACGACGCGGTGGGCGCGGGCGGCCTGCTCGAGAAGTTCCCGAAGGACGTGCTGGACCTGGGCGCCGTGGCCGGGGAACTGCGTAAAGAGGTCGCCGAGGAGTTCGGGCTGAAGGCCGGTACGCCCGTGGCCGAGGGGGGCGTGGACGCCCATGTCGGGGCTTTGGGGCTCGGGGTGGTCGAGCCGGGAAAGATGGCGCTCATCACCGGCTCTTCGCACGTCGTGATCGGGCAGACCTCCGAGCCCATCCACGACCCCGGTTTCTGGGGGGCCTACACCGACGCCATTGTCCCGGGCCAGTACACCGTCGAGGCCGGCCAGGCCGCCACCGGCTCCATCGTCGCCTGGTTCAAGAACCAGTTCGCGGGCGACGCGGCGGCGGAGGCCAAAAGACGCGGCGTGGACACCTACGACGTCCTGACCGAGTGGGCCCGCGGGGTGCCCATCGGTTCGGACGGCCTGATCGTGCTCGACTACTTTCAGGGAAACCGCTCGCCGTACACCGACCCCCTCGCACGCGGCATGATGTGGGGCCTGACCCTGAGCCACACCCCGGGGCACGTCTTCCGCGCCATCATCGAGGGCATCTGCTACGGCACCGAGAACATCCTGCGCACCATGCGCGGGCAGGACTTCGAGCCGAGGCTGAACGTCGTCTCCGGCGGCCCGGCCAAGAGCGACCTGTGGATGCAGATGCACGCCGACGTCTCCAACGTGCCGATAGCGTTTACGAAAGTGAGCGAGGGCCCCGTCCTTGGCGCGGCGATGCTCGCGGCCGTCGGGGCTGGCATCTATCCTGACATCCAGACCGCCGCCAAGCATATGGTCCACACCGCGGACACCATCGAGCCGGACCCGGAGCGTCACGAGGAGTACCGATTCTACGTGGATAGGTACATGGAAACCTACCCACAGATGAAAGAGTTGATGCACAAGACGCAGCGGCACGTGGCGGGCAGCGGTAACGCCGCGGTGGAGCGCGAGGCATGAACGCGGTCGCCGGCCACGACACCGGGGCACGGGGGAGCCGCAGGACCATGGACCGGAGGTAGCGGATGAACGACGGGCGGATCGACTCCGCGCTACGAGAGGCGACCGATACCGAGAACGTGACGATCGGGTCGGGGGTACTGGCCTCCGTCGACGACCTTTTCGGTCAAAGTTTCGGCGGCCGCCCGGCGGTCGTCGTCGCGGACGAGAACACGTTCGCGGTCGCGGGCGGGGAGGTGCTGCGGCATCTGGAGGGGGCCGGGCGCGGGTTGATCGAGCCGTACGTGTTTGCCGGGGAACCGACCCTGTACGCCGAGTACGCAAACATCGAGAAACTCGTGGAAGCGCTCCGGGAGCACGAGGCCATCCCGGTCGCCGTCGGCTCCGGGACCCTCAACGACATCGTAAAGCGCGCGTCTTATGAGTGCGGGAGGCCCTACCTGTGCGTCGCAACCGCCGCGTCGATGGACGGGTACACGGCCTTCGGCGCGTCGATAGAGAAGGACGGTCTGAAGCAGACGCTGAGCTGCCCCGCGCCGAAGACGGTCCTGGCGGACCTCGACGTCCTGGTGGCCGCCCCTTCCGACATGACGGCCTCAGGATACGCGGATCTTCTGGGCAAGGTGACGTCCGGGGCCGACTGGTTGGTCGCCGACGCGCTAGAGGTCGAGCCCATCGACCCAAGCGGTTGGTCGTTGGTGCAGGACCACCTTCGCGAGTGGACCGGGGAACCGGCCGGGTTGCACGACGGGGACCGGCAGGCGACGGAGCACCTCATCGAGGGGCTGATCATGTCCGGCCTGGGAATGCAATCCTACCAGTCTTCCCGGACGGCCTCGGGCGCCGAGCACCAGTTCAGCCACCTTTGGGAGATGGAGGGCTTGGGGCACGGCGAAGGCCACGAAGGACCTCCCCTCTCGCACGGTTTCAAGGTCGGGGTGGGCTCGGTTGCCGTCGCCGCCCTCTACGAACGGATACTGGAGCGCGACCTGGGCAATTTGGATATCGACGCGCGCCGTGGTGCCTGGCCCGGCCGGGACGAGGTGGAGCGTTCGGTTCGGGCGTCGCATACGCTCCCGGATCTGGAGGAGGGCGCCGTCGTACAGAGCCTCGCCAAATACATCAACGCCGAAGAGTTGGCGGGGCGACTGGAACTGCTCCGGGAGGTCTGGCCGAGCCTGCGCGGGCGTTTGGCGGACCAATTGATGCCGGCAGCACGAATAAGGGAGATGCTGCGGGCGGGCGGGTGCCCCACGAAGCCTAACGAGATCGGGCTGGGCTGGGAGGAGTTCAAGGCGACGTACTCCAGGGCGCGCACGATCCGCAAGCGCTACACCGTCCTCGACCTCGCCGCCGAAGCCGGCGTCTTGGACGAGTGCGTGGAGGAACTGTTCGCGCCGGATGGGTTCTGGGGTCGCGAAGCGGCCTCCCAGGCGCGGGCGGGCGGGGCGGGCTGATGGTGGTCCGATCGTCCACGGAGCTTGGACCTGCTAGGACGGAAGGTCCGGAGGCCGGCTTGGTGCTTCTTGACCGGGGCCCCCCGCGAGAAACCGTTCCCAAGCGGACGGCTGATGCTCTTCTAGGCGTGCCGGGCAATTGGCCCGTCGGGCGAAAGCCGTATCGAACGTGTGTTCACCTCCTCACGCGAGGCCCGCGGGCGGAGCACGCGCGAAGAGGAGGGGGGCTATGAGCGAGGGGCCGTACGTACTGGGCATAGACTACGGAACGGAGGGCGTGAGGGTCGGAATCTTCGACCTGGAGGGAACCCCCGTGGTCTTCGCCGGAGAAACCTATTCGCTCATGCACCCTTACTCCGGCTGGGCCGAGCAGGACCCCGACGAGTGGTGGGGTTGCCTGGTCAAGGCGACCCGTCGGGCGCTCGGCGAGGGGAACGTCTCTCCGGAGGAGATCGCCGGCCTCTCTGTGGACGCCACCACCTGCACCGTCGTGGCGCTCGACCGGCAAGACAGGGTCTTGAGACCGGCCATCATGTGGATGGACGTGCGGGCGGTGGATCAGGCGCTTCGGGTCCAGGAGACCGAAGACCCCGCGCTCAAGTACAACGGCTTCGCCAGGGTCTCCGCAGAGTGGATGCCGAGCAAGGCCCTCTGGCTCAAGGAGAGAGAGCCAGATACCTACGAGAACGCCGAGCGTATCTGCGAGTGCCTGGACTGGGTCACGCACCGTCTGACCGGCGAGTGGACCGCGAGCATAAACACCGCCAGCTTCCGCTGGTACTACGACCGCAACGAGGGCGGATTCCCGCAGAGTCTGTACGGCGCACTCGGGCTGGACGATTTGCTCGACAAGTTTCCCCAACAGGTGCTCGACATGGGCACGGTCGTAGGCGGGTTGCGAAAGGGGGCGGCCGAGGAGCTTGGCCTACCGGCGGGTATTCCGGTCGCCGAGGGAGGTGGGGACGCTTTCGTCGCCCTCGTGGGCCTCAACGTCCTCCAGCCGCGTAAGATGGCGCTTATCACGGGCTCCTCGCACGTCATGGTCGGCCAGGCCGCGGAACCCAAGTACGGGGCAGGGCTCTTCGGCGCCTACACCGACGGCATCGTGCCCGGCCAGTACTCCGTCGAGGGCGGCCAGGCCTCCACGGGTAGCGTGGTCAAGTGGTTCAAGGACAACTTCGCGAAGAGGGCCGGCGCGGAGGCCGGGCGTCGTGGGGTGGACGCCTACGAGGTGCTGGGCGAGATGGCGGCGGAGATCCCGCCGGGTTCCGAGGGCCTTATGGTGCTGGATTACTGGCAGGGCAACCGGACGCCCCACACGGACCCGGAGGCGCGCGGGATGATGTGGGGGCTCTCCCTCAGGCACGAAGAGGGGCACGTCTTCCGGGCGATTCTCGAGGGCATCTGCTACGGCACCGAGCACATCCTGCGGACCATGCGAGAGAACGGCTTCGAGCCAAGGGAAGGGGTGGTGTGCGGCGGACCGACCAAGAGCGACCTGTGGATGCAGATGCACGCGGACGTCTCGAACCTGCCGATCTCCTTTACCCGGGTGCCCGAGGCGCCGACTTTGGGCTCGGCGATACTCGGGGCGGTTGGAGCCGGGCTCTACCCGGACATCCAAACGGCCGCCGGGGAGATGGTGCACGTCGAGAGCCAGATCGAACCGGACCCGACCGCGCACGAGGCGTACAAGTTCTATGTCGACAAGTACGTCGAGACCTATCCCCGGATGAGAGAGCTGATGCACGAAGTCTCCCACCACGAGGCGAGCCAGGACAGAGAACGACCCCTGGCCCATGGCTGAACGCCTCGGGGGCTCCCGGTCGGGCACGACCTGCGGCCCTGGCGGGGAGGGCGCGGCACGGCGCACGCAAAGCTCGACGGGTGCGCGATCGCGGCGAAGGCTTCCCCGATTCGTGGGGGGCGGCCCTAACCTACACGTTCGGAGGGAAAGAGACGCAATCGGGCCCAAGCCGTGCAGAACATACGCCGGGCGAGAACTCGGCCAGAAGGAGGACAGCGAGTGAGTAGCCAACAAGCACAAACCGAGTACGGAGCTTTCGGCCGCCGGATCGAGAAGCTGGGCATACCGAGGCCGCTTTTCTGGGGTTTCGTGGCGGTCTTTATCTTCATGATCGGCGACGGCGTGGAGATAAGCCGTCTTCCTGGTTACCTCACCGCCGAGGGCGGGCTCAACGGCGGCCAGGCCACCCTGATCACCGGCACCGTCTACGGCCTCGGCGTCATCATAGCCTCGTGGTTCTCGGGCACGCTCTCGGCGATCTGGGGTCCCCAACGGGTCATGCAGCTTGGCGCGGCGATCTGGGTGGTCTTCGAGGCCATCTTCCTTCTCTTCGCCATCAACTCGGGGAGCCTCTTCTTCGTCGGCCTGGTTTACGGGATAAGGGGCCTCTCGTACCCGCTCTTCGCGTTCGGCTTTTTGGTCTGGGTTCAGACGGTGACGCCGGTGCGCATGAGGGGCTCTGCCGCCGGGTGGTTCTGGTTCGCTTTCACCGGCGGCCTCCCGACTTTGGGCGCCGTCGTGGCCGCCATCTCCGTGCCGCTCCTCGGCGTGTACAACACCTTCTGGCTCTCGCTCGTGATAGTCGCCATCGGCGGCGTTGTGGGCTCGTTCTTCGTGCGCGAGGCGCAGGGCCTGCGCCCGATCGCCGACGAGCACGTCGAGAACCCGAGGAGTTACGGGCGGCTTCTCGAGGGCATCGACATCCTCTGGCGCGACCCCAGGACGTTGATGGGCGGCGTGGTCCGCATCGTCAACACCTCGCCGGAGTACGGGTTCTTCTTCTTTATGCCGTTCGTTTTCGTGACGGCCAGCGCGGAGGCCCCTTACGACGGCTTTATGGGCGTTGGGCAGTATTCCATCCTCGTCTCCCTGGTCTACGCGGCCAACATCGGGGCCAACCTGTTCTTCGGGATAGTCGGCGACTACTTCGGTTGGCGAAGGACGGTGACCTTTTTCGGCTGCGTCGGCTGCGCGATAGCGACCCCGCTCTGGTTCTTCGGGTCGCTGCTCACGGAGAGCTACGCCCTCTGCGTGGTGTTCGGCATGCTCTACGGCGTGCTGCTGGCAGGGTTCGTGCCGCTCTCTGCCCTGATGCCCTCCATGGTGGAGCGGCGCGACAAGGGTGCTGCGCTGGCTATCCTCAACACCGGCGCCGGAGGCGCCGCGTTCGTCGGCCTGGCCATCCCCACCGCCCTCGCCCCCTTCATAGGCTACGGGGGCGTCGTGATCACCTACTCCGCCCTATACCTCGTTAGCGCCGTGCTGACCTCGTTCATCGTCTCCCCGGCCGACCCCGGTGAGGAAGGAGAGATGGAGGAAGATGCCGTCCCCACCACCGCCTAGGAGCGTAGCGGACGGGCTTCCTGGAAGGGCCGCCCCGGCGCTACGTGGCCCCTCGGGCTTACGTCCAGCCCTCGCACGGGGCAACGGAGGTCCTGCAACGGCCCCGGGTCCGGCTGCGAGACCGGCTGCGGCCCGCGACGACGGCAGGGTACGGCCCCCCGTTTCGTGCGCCCCACGGGGCGGTTGCACAAGGGCGACGCCGGAAACGGGCTCTTCGTCCAGATCACCGCGGACGACCCACGAGACGCGACGATACCGGACCAAGCCGGGGAGACCGGCTCTTCGCCCTCCTTCGGGGTGCCGGGGCAGGCCCGGGCTCCGGGGGATCGCCAGGCATTGCTGGATGCGGGGTGATCCGTATCCACTTCGGAGGGAACGTGCCAGACGGGATAGACAGAATCACCGAAGGCTCTGAACGAAAGGGGACCAGTTGACCACGAAGATTCTCGACGGGGGACGCGCGCATCGGACTTCCCCCTCCCGCGCTGACGCCGGGGAGGTAGAGGGATGACGACGGTAGGTATCCTGGGATCAGGCATAATGGCGACGGCGCTCGCCTTTCCGCTCTCCGATAACGGCCACGAGGTGCGGCTCGTCGGCACCCACCTCGACCGCGATATCATCGACTCCATCAAGCAGACTCGCGTGCATCCCGGTCTGGAACTCGAGGTTCCCGAGGCCGTTCGCGCCTACCAGTTGGAAGAGGCCGAGGAGGCGTTCGAGGGCGCCGAGGTCGTCATGAGCGGGGTCAACTCGTTCGGGGTGCGCTGGGCGGGTGAGCAGCTGGCGAGGCTGCTGAAACCCGGAATGCACGTGCTCTCCATCGCCAAGGGGATGGAGGCCGAAGAGAACGGCGACTTGCGCATTCTGCCGGAGGTGTTGGCCGAACAGGTGCCCGGGCAGCTGCGAGAACAGGTCTCCTGGTCCGCCGTCGCCGGGCCGTCGATCGCGGGAGAGGTGGCCGTGCGTAGGGACACCTGCGTCGTATTCGCGGGCCCCGATGCGGGCGTGGTGGGGAAGATGTCGCGCCTTTTCCGAACCCCCTACTACCACGTTTGGACCTCGACCGACTTTGTCGGCGTCGAGGTTTGCGCGGCGACCAAGAACTGCTACGCCCTCGGGGCCGGTTTTATGGAGGGCATCCTGGACAGCAGGGGCGAGTCGGAGGCGCGGTACCGCAACTACGACTATGGGGCCGCGCTCTTTGGTCAGGCGACGCGGGAGCTCGGGCGGTTCATGGAGTTGCTGGGCGGCGAACCGGAGACGCCCTATGGGTTGGCCGGCGTTGGGGATATGTTCGTCACCAGCATGGGGGGGCGCAACGTCAAGGTGGGACGGCTCGTCGGCTCGGGACTGCGGTTCTCCGAGGCGCGCGAGCGTATGCCGGGGGTGACGCTGGAGGGGGCGGCGGCCATCGAGGTTATCGGCGGCGCGCTGACGAAGCTCACAGAGCGCGGGACCATCGAACCGGGAGACTTCCCGCTGATGCGCCACCTGCACTCCGTGGTCGGCCTGAACGAGCCGTTGAAGATGCCCTGGAGCACCTTTTTCGGGGGCGAACCAGAAGCATGAGAGAAGCTCTCCTTTCCCGGGCCCTCTTCGGACCTACGAACGTTGGCGCTCGCCTTCGTAGGTCTTCGGTGGACCTCGGTCTCGGCCTTCTCATCCCATCTAATGAAGTCCGGAGTCCGTCTGCAACGCCGACCGGATAATCTCCCGCCGGAACGAACATCCTCCGGGCGCGCGGACGGCGAAGGGTTACGGAGGCCGGCACCAGCCGCCGCCCGAGGCCATTCGCCCGAGTTCGGGGAAGGTCCCTTTCGAAGCTGTCTGAAAGGTAGCTCGCGCAAGACGATGGCAGCGTACGCTCGGTTGTATGACCATATGCCCGACCGATCTCTCCGACGAAGAATGGAGCTGCTCGGCACCGCATCTTCCGCCTCCGAAGACCGGCGGTCGACCGAGGATCCTGGAGGCCTGGACAATGCTGGGGGCCCTTGCCGAGCAGACCTTCCGGGTCGAGCTCGGGCCGCTGGTCAACTGTGACGCCTACCGCAACCCCGGCCTGCAAGCCGACATGGCACGCACCGTGGACCACATCTCGGGTGGCCGGTTCATCTTCGGGACCGGTTCCGGGTGGTTCGGGCCTCCTGTGCGGGGACGGGGGGCGATTCGCCACGAGCTATCCGAAGCGGCCGAGGTTTGCAAGCCATCCCCGGTCCCCGCGGGCGTCGCCCAGATCACGCTCCTGGGCGACGCAAACAAGATAGGGAGGTCTTAGGGAGGTCTGCTCCCCCTACCTACGGTGCGATCGTCGGGTGATTCAGCCGCGCGCGTCGACGTCCTCGACGCCGGACCGGATCGCATCGACTTGCATGCGCACGAGTTGCTCCCCGCCGACCTTCCACTTCTCCCTCGCCAGGTGACCGCTGAGCTCCAATCCCGCGATCCCGTGCGCGCTCGACATCAGCAGGGCGCCGTAGCGGAGAGCATCGGACTCGCCGACCAGGCCGGCGACGATGGCGAGGAACTGGTCCTGCAAGCGGCCCGCGGCCCCGGCGGCCTCCGGGTCGTCCGCCGGGGTGCTGAACATCAGCGCGTACAGGTGCGGTTGCCGGCGGCCGACCCCTATGAGCGCCAACAGGGCCCCCTCGAGCCGCGCGCTCGGGGTGGCCTCCGGGTCGGCCCGCAGCCGTTCCACCTCGTCCGCCAGCGAGTTCCAGGCGTCGACGGCGATCTCGGTCAGCAAATGCTCCTTGTTCTCGAAGTGCCCGTAGGGCGCGCCGCGCGAGACCCCGGCCCGGGCCCCCACCGCGCGGAGCGTCACCGCGCCAGGGCCCCCCTCGTCGAGCAGTTCGGACGCGGCACGCACGAGGGCGCTTCGGGTCGCCGCAGCGGCTTCGGTTCGCCTCATCACGGGACCGATCTTACCTGAGTTGACGGCGTCACATGAGTGCGCTACGATGGTTCATATGACAACGTCACATCAAAACGAGATCGTGGTCCTCTCCGCCACCGCCAACGATCTCGCCGAGAAGGAGTCCGAGCAATGGAGGTATTCGTTCGCGGTGATGGATCGACAGCGTCGACAAGGGGCCGGTAATGATGAGCACCGATAGAACGGCCGTCGTAACGGGCGCGTCCTCGGGCATCGGTCTCGCGACCGCCCGGGAGCTCGCGCGCCGCGGGTTCCACGTCCTGGCCGGGGTCCGCAGGCAACAGGACGCCGACCGGCTGGCCGGCGAGAACGTCGAGCCGGTGATCTTGGACGTCACAGACGAGGGGCAGGTCGCGGCGCTGGCCGACCGCGTCGGCAACGACCCTCAGGGGCGCCGCCTCGGCGCCCTGGTCAACAACGCCGGCGTCCCGCTAAACGCCCCGGCGGAGGTGATCCCGATAGAGGAGTGGCGTCGCCACTTCGACGTCAACTTCTTCGGGCACGTCGCGGTGGCGCGGGCGCTGCTGCCCGCCCTGATCGCCGGCGGCGACGGGCGCCTCGTCAACGTCTCCTCGATCGGCGGGCGGGTCGCCTTCCCGACCTTCGGCGCCTACGCCGCCGCGAAGTTCGCGCTGGAGGGTTTTAGCGACGCGCTCCGGCGCGAGGTCGGCCGGCTCGGGGTCGAGGTCATAGTCGTCGAGCCCGGCAACGTCGCCACGCCGATCTGGAGCAAGACGATGGCGGCCATGGACGGGATGGCGGCCGCCATGACCCCCGACCAGCAAGCGCGCTACGACGACCTCGTCGCCGCCGTGCGCGATCAGGCGGAGGAACGGAGGGGCGGCGGCATCCGGCCGCTCGGTGTGGCGGAGGTGATCGCCGACGCCATCGAGGCGCGCAAGCCGCGCGCACGCTACCGCGTCGGGCGCGACGCGAAGCTCGGGGCGGTCGTGTCGGGCCTGTTGAGCGACCGTATGCTCGACCGCCTCGTCGCCAGGAACCTGGGCCTCACCGTCCCCCGGCGGACGCGGAGAGAGCGCGAGGCGGGGACGACGGCGAAGACCGGTACCCATATAGGGTAGGACGCGGCGCAGGACCCCAGACGATTGCACGGAAAGTGGCCCTCGTGACGGGCGCGCCTCGCGGCATCGGACGGGCGATCGCCGAGTCTTTGTCGGACGACGGCGCGATCGCCGTCGTCCATTACCGTGGCAGACGCGACGAAGCCGAGGCCGCGGTATCCGCCCTTCGCGGGTGCGGCGCCGAGTCGATCGCGATCGGCGGGGACCTCGGCGACGGCGGCAACGTCGTGGCGCTCTTCTCCGAGACTGGGGCGGCGCTAGGCGGCATCGACATCGTGGGCGCGAACGCCGGGGCGAAGACGGCCCCGTCGCCCGTCGCCGACATCTCCGACGAGGACTTCGACCGGCTCCTGTCGCCCTTCCGGTCTGGAAGACTCGATGACGATCGACCCCGACCGACAGACTGGGCGCCGGCCCGGACCGCCATAAGGGGTCATCGTATGATTGACGCCGTTGGCGAACCCCGAAGGTCTCGGAGGCCGCTTCCGACCACATTTTCGAGCCCCGATCTAGCCAGCGCGAGGCCTTACCGGGTGCTTTCGTTCGAGCAATACTCAGGCCCCAGCATGGACGACCGACGCGCGGTCCTTTCGGCGGCGCTGCTTGCGGCCCCGGGCGGCGGCCCGTGGCCGGCGCCGGTGCACCTGCCCTCGGAGGTGTCGAGCGAAGGCCCGGCAGCCGGGAGCCAGCACGGCGGGATTCGTGATCGACTGCTACCTTAACGGTTTTGGAATCGACCGATACAGGAGGAAGATCATGACGCCTTTCCAGGTCGAGCCCGTGCCGGCGTCCGACCGGGAACAAGCCAGCGCCGTCATCGTGCTGGCGTTCATCACGGACCCCGTCGCGCGGTGGGTTTACCCCGACCCGCTCGACCACCTCAGGTATTTCCCCGAGCTCGTCGAGTCGTTCGCGGGTGGTGCCTTCGAACACGGCACCGGGTATCACGTCGACGGCTTCTCCGGGGCGGCGCTCTGGCTTCCGCCCGACGTGCACCCCGACGAAGACGCTGTGGGCACGCTGCTCCAGCGAACGGTCCCCGAGCGGAACCAGGAGGAGGTGTTTTCCCTGCTGGAGCAGATGGACGTCTACCGCCCCCCAGAGCCCCATTGGTACTTGCCGCTCATCGGCGTCGACCCGGCCAAGGCGAGCCGGGGCTACGGATCGGCGTTGCTGGAGCACGCGCTGGCCTCTTGCGACCGGGAGAACAAACCCGCTTACCTCGATTCCACGAGCCCACGGAACGTCCCGCTGTACGAGAGGTACGGGTTCGAGCAGATCGGTACGGTCCAGGTCGGCTCTTCTCCGCCCGCCTTTCCGATGCTGCGAAGGCCACGACCCGCTTAGAGCGCCCGCGGAACCTACGCCTTCGGCTCGGCGACCTTCCCACGGATGGGGAGCGGCGACCCCTGGCGCTCGGCCTTCGGCGAGCGGAGGGGGGCCGCTTACCTGAACCTGATAGAGCCGTGGTGGAAGATCTTACGGTCTCTGGCCCTCGCCGGGCGCTTGTTCGAGACGCGGGGGCAGATCGAGGAGGCCGTAACGCGTGCCGTCGGCTACTGGAACGCCTCCACCGCCACCCCCACGTGTGGGGGCGGCGCAAGTGGCTCCGGACGGCCCGGAGGCCCCGGCATCGGGGCCATGCCGACGGTACCGGCGGCGGGCGGATGAAAGCGCACCGAACTTAGCGGACGAGCCACCGACGGACGATGCTGTCCGGGTGCCACCCATACTCCGCTATGGAGCACATGGATCTCTTTCCTTCTGCTATACCGGCACCTCGTCCACGTAGCACCAGCGCCAGTCCTCGCCGCGCTCGAAGGAGGCGACTATCGGGTGGCCGCTGCCCCGGTAGTGCTTGGTGGCGTGGCGGTTCTTGCTCGAGTCGCAACAGCCCACGTGCCCGCAGGAGAGGCATTCGCGTAGGTGGACCCACGTGTCTCCGGTCCTCAAGCAATCCTCGCAGCCCTGCGCCGAGGGCTCCACTTCCCGGATCTGGTCGAGGTGCGTGCAGTTGGCGGCCATGGTCGGTTCCTTCCGTTCGGGGCTAGTTGGAAAATACGGCTTCGTAGGAGGGGCCACCGGCGGGAAGAGGGTGGCCCGGAACAGGACGGAGTTGTGCGTCCCCCGAGCGACGCAGAGGAGCCGCAGCAGCCCACGTGGCCGCAGATAGAGCGTTCCCTGAGACGCGCCCGGGAATCTCCCGTCTTCGGGCGCTCCTCGCGGCCATCTGCGCTCGGGACCCCATGCCCTTATCACGTCCCCTTATCTGGTCCAGGTGCGTGCGCTTTCGCAAAGCGTTTCTCCTCTCCTCACGCGGGTGCCGCCAGCGGGCCCATGCTCCTTTGCCGCCCGTCTCCTGCAGCTTCCGGGCTTCCTCCCTCGAGGTCGAGGTTTCGCGCTCCTCGTTCGTGCGGTAGACGATGACCTCGGCGCGCATGTCGGGCGGCACCCTCCCTACGTCGTCCGCGAACTCATACGGGAGGTCGATCGCGCCCGGCAGGTGGCTGCCCCCGTGGTGCCGCCGCGAGAGCGCCTCCAAGAGGACGAAGCCGTCCCCCTATCCGTCTTGGCCTTCAGCCCCTCCCGGGATACCGCCTCGACCACGGCTCGCTCCACCTTCCTTACCGCCCCGGGCTCGACGCGGAACGGCCGCTCACCTCGCCGCTTGCTCCACGGCGGCCCGGAGCGATGCGAGGTCGTTGGGACCGTCGTGCCGGATCCCGTTGACGAAGAAGGTCGGCGTCCCGCGCACCCCGCTTTTCAGGCCACTTCCCACGTCCTCGTTTACCCGGTGGGCGTGGGCATGCCCGGCCAGCTCCCGCCCGAACCTCGCCGTATCGAGGCCGAGCTCCGCCGCGTAGCGTGTCAGATCCTCGTCCTCAAGCGCCCGCTGATTGTCGAAGAGCATGTCGTGCATCTCCCAGAAGCGGCCCTGGGAGGCGGCGGCCTCGGACGCTTCGGCGGCGTTCTGGGCGTGCGGGTGAACCCGGGTGAGCGGGAAGTGCCTGTAGACGAATCGCAGCCGGCCGCCGAGATCCCGCCAAAGCCTCTCGGCCACGGGCCTGGCCCTGCGGGTGTAGGGGCACTCGAAGTCGCCGTACTCCACCAGGGTCACAGGCGCGTCCTCAGGTCCCCGCTCCCTCTCCCCCATCGGCGGCATCTGCGAACCCTCCCCAGGACACCGCGGGGGTTCGGAGACGGGCCGGTCGTTCACCGCGCCCTTTCCCGCCCGATGTCGCGGTGTCCGAGATCGTAGCGCCTCGCGACCTCGCCCCAGTTCACGACGCTCCAGAAGGCTTGTACGTACTCGGGGCGGCGGTTCTGGTACTTCAGGTAGTACGCGTGCTCCCACACGTCCAGCCCCAGGATGGGGACCTTCTGCTCCATGAGCGGCGAGTCCTGGTTCGGCGTCGTCTCTATGGAGAGAGAGCGGTCGGGGTCGACGATCAGCCACGCCCAGCCCGAGCCGAACAGGGCCCCGGGGGCCGCCGCTGCTGCGAACCGCTCCTTGAAACCCTCCAGCGACCCGAAGGCCTCGCCCACGGCCTCAGCAAGGTCCTCGCCGAGGTCCTCGTCGCCGCCCGCCCCGTCGTTCGGGGCCAGCAGGTGCCAGAACATCGAGTGGTTGGCATGCCCGCCGCCGTTGTTGCGCACGGCGGTGCGGATGTCCTCCGGGACGGAGTCGAGGTCGGAGATCAGGACGTCCACGTTGCCGGGGTCGGCCTCGGGGTGCTTCTCAAGCGCGTTGTTGAGGTTGGTGACGTAGGTGCTGTGGTGCTTGTCGTGGTGCAGGCGCATGGTCTCTTCGTCTACGTACGGCTCAAGCGCGTCGTAGGGGTAGGGCAGGTCGGGAAGCTCGTAAGCCATCTTCGTCGTCCTCCTTGTCGCGGTGCTCCGGCTATCTCTGGAGATCAGGGCTTCTTAGGGGGCCCTGACCTCGATCTTTCCGGCCCTCACCCTCGCCTCGAAGCGCCGCTGGGGCTCCCCGGCGGGGCCACGCAGGACCTCCCCGGAGCAGAGGTCGAAGCGGGACCCGTGCCAGGGGCAGGAAACCGTGTCCCCTTCGCGCTCGCCCCCTGCCAGTGGCCCGCCCATATGGGTGCACCGGTTGGCGATGGCGCACACCTCGCCGCCCTCAGACCGGCTGACGACGACGGGCGTCCCGTCCACCTCGACGGCGCGCATCGCACCGCCCTCCACTTCGCCCTCCTCGAGAACAGCGATAAACTCGTTCATGCCCTCTCCCTTCGTGCCTCGGGTCACCAGCTTTCTCCTCTCCGCCGGACTTCCCGGGCGAACCTCAACTACTCGTCGTCCGGCCTCACGGCGTCTTCATGCTCGTCGGGCCTCCTTTATCGGTGGGGTATGTAGCCCTCAGCCAGGTCGGCGAAGGAGTGGCGGATGATCTCGGCGGCGTCCGGGTCGCCGCGGTAGATCGCGCGCACCATCGCTTTGGCTTGGTCGAACCCG
>CADCVH010000098.1 GCA_902806085.1 uncultured Rubrobacteraceae bacterium
CCCCGGACGTTTGTGTGGCGGTCGAGTATGGGTAGAAGGCGGGTGCAGACACACGAACCTAACGGAGGGACAAAAGATGTCCGAACAGTCTAGGCAGCCCAAGGACAAGAACTACAACCTCATCGCCGTGCTCTACCAGTCTTCGGACAACGTCGAGTCGCTCAAGACCTACATCCAGGATGCCGAACAGGACGGCGACCAGGAGCTCGCGCAGTTCTTCAACGGCATCCTCGAGAACAACTTGAAGGCAGCCCAGCAGGCCAAGGAGATGCTCGTGCCCCGCATCCAGGGCTAACAAGAGTAGTCTAGGTGGGTACTATCGGGCCGAGGTCCTTCGGGGCTCCGGCCCTTCTCACACACACGCGTTCGGGGGTGCGCTCGGGGCGGGCCCGTGATCCGCGCTGACGCCCGCTCTCGTCGCAAGCCGACGAGAGCGCCGCTGACAGGAGCGACCATCCCGTCGAGGGGTTAACATGCAGCGGCGCGGGAAAGCGACTAGGGAGGACGACGATGGCGAAACCCGATGATTGGATAGATCAGACCGTGATTATCGGAACCGACATGTACGGGGGGGACACGGTGGGTACGCTGGAGGAAGTGAGCGACAGAGGCGTGGTCGTCCGGCACGGGATAGTCGAGGTCGAGTCTGAGGTGGCCGAGATCGAGGTGGCCGACTTCGAAGCCGATCCCGAGGGCGAGGTGGTCGAGATCGAGTCCGAGATCGAATCCGAGCCCATGCTACAGTCCATCTTCTACCCTTGGGCCAAGATCAATTGGATGTACCGCCCGGAGGAGTAGCGGGTAGGTCCCCAGACGGTGGGTGTAGAAGAGCGCGAATCTAGAGGAGCCGGTCAGCCTGGCAGCAGTCTCGTTCACCAATGGACGCAAGTGTCCGCGCGTGCCTGGCACCTGCGTTACTAGCACCTCGAAGCATGCCACGCGACAAGGTCTGGCGCACCTCCAACGAATGCTGCTACACCCGACGCCTTACCTGCTCAGCACTGCCCTCGGCGCCTCCGTTTCGTGCCCGCGTACCTCCATCGCGGGTACCACCCCGGCCAGCAGCTCCCCCCTCCCCCGCTCCTCCAAGACCTCGATCCGCGCGAGCACCTGCGCCCTTAGCCCCTTCGCGTCCAGGTCCGACCTCAGGGGCTACTCGGCCGCCCGCATCCCGAGTTCGCCCGCCCTGAGGTAGCACTGCAGGAGATGCACGACCTCGGCGAGCCGCTTGCGCACCGTGGCGGAAAGGCGCCCGGGGAACTGGCCGATGGGGATCAGCTCTGTTCCCGCTTCCCCCGCGGGGACGCCGGCGCCCGGTCCGCGGTCCGGGGAGAGGGCGGCCCGGATGGTCCCGACGACGAGCGGGTAGGCGGACCGGCCTCCGCGCAGCCGCACCGCGCTCTTGGCCGGGTGCACGTTCACGTCCACCTCGCCGGGGCCGAGATCCAGGCGCAAAAACGCCGCCGGATGCCGCCCCTTCGGGAGAAGGTCGGCGTAGGCCCTCGCCACCGCCGGGGCGAAGGAGTCGGCGTCCACGACCCGCCCGTTGACCGCGACGTGCAGGTGCCGACGGGTGGGAAAGCTCACCTCAAGCGGGCTCACGAGCCCCCACACCACCGGGTCCTCCAGCGCGACGAGGCCCCGCGCGAGCGAGAGGCCGTGGACCTGAGAAACCCTCTCGCGCAGGTCCGCCGCCGCGGGCAGCGCCAGCACGCCGCGCCCGTCCGAGCGCAGGAAGAAGCCGACGTCGGGCCGGCCCAGGGCGAGGGACTGCACGACCGTGGCAACCGCGTTCGCCTCGGCCCTCACGGTCCCCAGAAAGCCGCGCCGCACCGGCAGGTTCAGGAACAGGTCGCGCGCCTCCACGGTCGTGCCGGGCGGGTGGGAGGCGGGCCCGGCCTCCAGGGTCTCCCCGGCCAGGACCCGGACGCGGAAGCCGGGGCCTTCGGCGCCAAGTGCGTTCGTCGTCAGGGTCAGGTGGGAGACCGAGCCGATGGCGTGGAGGGCCTCGCCGCGGAACCCGAGGGACTCGACGCGGGCCAGGTCGTCGGAGGTCCGGATCTTGCTGGTCGCGTGCTCGGCGACCGCGCGCTCGGCGTCCTCGGGGGGCATCCCGTGGCCGTCGTCCCTCACCCGGATCAGGGATACCCCGCCGTCCTCGATGTCCACCCCGACGCGCGTAGCCCCGGCATCAAGGGCGTTCTCGACCAACTCCTTCACGGCGCTCGCCGGACGCTCGATGACCTCGCCGGCGGCGATCCTGTGCGCCACCTCCGGCGGCAGGACACGCACCCGGCCTCCATACTCGATCGTCTCCTCTGCAACAAATCGGGGGAAGAGCTTCATCTGTACTCCATCGGCAGCACGACGAACCCTTCGTCTCGGGCGGCTTTGCGCAGGCGGTCGTCCAGGCACACGAACCCGGAACCGTCGACGTCTCCCTCGCACCAGCGGAGGGCAGCAGCGAGTTGGAAGCAGTCGGCGGCCTTCAATGGATGGTCTTTCGAGACAAACGAAGAAAGCAGGCGCAGGTCGTTCACGGGATCGACCTCCACCCATTCATCGGCCAGACGGTTCAGGCGGTTCCTTGCGGCATCCTCGGATTCTTCGTCCATCTCGCCCCCGCGCTTGAGCCGACTGATCGCAACCGCACATTCCGCCCATGTGCCCCACCGCACGGTCACCCCTGCATCTTCTCGCAAGAGGTCCCCGACGACCGTCGAAGGGACCTGCCGGGAGAGCGGGGGCACTACGGCCGAGCTATCCCAAAACCTCAAGTATCGCTAACGTCCTTGCTCTCGGTCTTCTAAGAGCGCTTTCAGGAGCAGGCCGTCGGGATCCTCCGGCCATGGTAGGTCCCAGAAGTCGTCCGAGATCCTGCCGGTTTTACCCCGCTTGGCACCGCCCGAACGGATCAGGCGTCCTTTCAGACTCTGTTCTTCCGGCGTCGGGCGCGTTTCTCTCTTGGGCTGTTCCATGCTTCTATATTAGCATCGTCGGTAGCGATCTCACCCGGCAAAGTCTTTGACGCCCTCGGCTTCGAGGCGCGTCAGGATCTCACCGGCGCGGTCCGTCACCCGGCGCGGCAACCCGGCCAGCTTCGCCACGTGGACGCCGTAGGAGGAGGACTCGGCGCCCTCTTCTATCCGGTGCAGGAAGACTATCTCGCCGCCCACCTCCTCGACGCTCGCCTTGTAGTTGCGGCAGCCCGGGAGGAGCTCTTCCAGGCGCGTCAGCTCGTGGTAGTGGGTGGCGAAGAGGGTGAGGGACTGGACGTCGTCGTGCAGGTACTCGGCCATCGCCCAGGCGAGGCTCATCCCGTCGTAGGTCGAGGTGCCGCGGCCTACCTCGTCGAGGATCACGAGCGAGCGCTCCGTCGCCCCGTTGAGGATGCTCGCAGCCTCGGTCATCTCGACCATGAAGGTGGACTCGCCGCTGGCGAGCCGGTCCTCCGCCCCGACGCGGGTGAAGATGCGGTCGACGACGCCCAAGGTGGCCTCGTCGGCTGGGACGTAGGAGCCGGTCTGGGCCAGGAGGGCAACGAGGGCTACCTGGCGCAGGTAGACGGACTTGCCGGCCATGTTGGGGCCGGTGATGATCTGCAACCGCGAGTCGCCGTCCACCACCGAATCGTTCGGGACGAAGGGCGTTGCCGTGTTGTGCTCGACGACCGGGTGGCGTCCGCCCAGGACGCGGATTCCCCGCCTGTCCGTGACCTCCGGCCGGCAGTAGCGCAGCTCGGTCGCGGCGGCGGCGAAGGAGGAGACGACGTCGACGACTGCGACGGCGCGGGCGACCTTCTGGAGTTCGGGGGCGGCCTCTTTTACCGCGGCCCGGACCTCGCCGAGCACACCCCGCTCCAGCCGCTCGACCTCGTCGCGTGCGGTGAGCATCCTCGACTCGTGCTCTTTGAGCTCCACGGTGACATATCGGGCGTTGTGCTTGAGCGCCTTGCGGTGCTGGTAGCGCTCCGGCACGGAGCCGGTGTCCTTGCCCGCCACCTCTATAAAGTAGCCCTCGCCGTCCCGGTAGCCGACCTTCAGGCCCTTGAGACCGGTCTTCAGGCGCTCCCCGGCCTCGAAGCGGGTCAGCCACTCGTGGGCGCCGTCCCGGAAGCCCCTGGCCTCGTCGAGCTCGGCGGAGTAGCCGGGGCGTATGATCTCACCCGACTCCTCGCTGATGGCCGCCGCGATGAGCTCCCGCACCCCCGGCGGCTCCTCCATCGCCCCGAGGACGCGCCCCAGCAGGGAGCTGCCCTTCGCCGCCGGTGCCAGCGTCTCCTTTAGCGGTCCGATTGCCTCCAGCGCCCCGCGCAGCGAGAGCAGGTCGTTCGGGGAGGCCGAGAGGCGCACGATGCGCGTGGCGATGCGCTCCACGTCGGGGATGCCGCCGAGGTGCTCCCGCACCTCCTCGCGCAGCATGTAGTCCGGCACGAGCGTGTCCACGGCTTCGAGCCGCTGGCGAATGCGGCCCACCTCCAGCAGGGGACGCTCCAGCCAGCGACGCAGGGCCCGCTCGCCCATCGGGGTCTTCGTGCGGTCTACCGTCCCGATCAGCTCGTCCAGGCCGAGGTTGCGCCGCGTCGTGGCGTCCAGCACCATCCCCGTGCCGGGGTCGTAGGGGCGGAAGGAGACGACCTGCTCCGGGGCGGCGCCCCCACGGAGGGAGCCGAGGTACTGGATCAGGGCCCCCGCGGCCCCCACGAGCGCCGGCCGCCCGTCCAACCCGAACCCCTTCAGCCCCGACACCCGGAAGTGCCTCTTGAGCGCCTGCTCCCCCGCCGACGGCTCGAACGTCCAGCGCGGGACCGGGCTTATGGTCGCCCGCACCTTCGGCAGGTTCTCGGCCGCGGTCCGCTCCGGCACGACGAGCTCCCGCGGCGCCCACCGCTCGAGCTCGCCGGCCAACTGCTCCTCGGGCACCTCGGTGCCCGTGAACTCGCCCGTGGACGCCTCGACGACCGCGACGCCGGCCCTCCCGTCGCGCACCACGAAGGCGGCCAGGTAGTTGGCCTGCCCGGCAGAGAGGACGTTGTCCTCGATCACCGTGCCAGGCGTGAGTATCCGGGTGACCTCCCGCGTGAACTGCTTGGGCTTCGTCGGGTGCTGGCGCTGCTCCGCCACCGCCACGGAATGCCCCTTGCGCAACAGCGTCGCCATATGCTCCTGCAGCGCGTGGTTGGGCACCCCGGCGAGCGGGACACGGCCCCCCGCGTAGCCCGCGGCCTCGCGGCTGGTCAGGCGGATGGAGAGGGCCTGGGAGATCTTCTTCGCGTCCTCCTCGAAGGTCTCGAAGAAAGTCCCCACCTGGTAGAAGAGGATTGTCCCCGGCGGCAACTGCGCCTTCAACTCTGCGTAACGTCCCAGCATAGGGCTATTCTACGGGGACGCTTCCTGTTCGTCAGCCCCGAAACGTCGGGCGTGGCGGGCGTGTATCCCGATCCCGTGAACGACGCCGACCCGAGGCTGTCCGGTATCCTGCTCGTCCACGCCTCCCTGGGCGCCCACCTCGCGGCGGCTGCCTGGGCACTGAGGAGGCGCAGGTTCCGGTATCTGCTGTATTCGGCCACGTTCCCGGTCGCGGTTGCCGCGTGGTTACGGAGGCCAGATCGCTAGGCCGGCCTTCCGCCGCGGGTCTTGTAGAGAGAGGCGGCGATGGAGACGGCGACGACCGTGGCGATGAAGGGCAGGGAGACCCAGATCGGGACCTTCGCGTCGAAGAGGCCGGAGTAGAAGAACTTGGCGCCCACGAAGACGAGGACCACCGAGAGCCCGAGGCTCAGGTAGACGAAGCGGCTCATCATGCCCGCGAGCATGAAGTAAAGGGGCCGCAAGCCCAGCACCGCGAAGGCGTTGGCGCTCCACACGACGAACACGCTCGACGTTATGGAGAAGATCGCCGGGATGGAGTCCACGGCGAAGACGACGTCCGTCGTGCCGACCATGATGATCACCGCGAAGAGCGGCGTCGCCATGAGCTTGCCGGCGTGGCGCACGAAGAACCTGTCGCCCCTGAAGTCCTCCGTCATCGGTACGAGGCGCCGGACCAGGCGCAGGACCGGGTTGCGCTCCGGGTGGACCTCCGTGTCCCGGTGCAGGGCCATCCTGATGCCGGTGTAGATCAAGAACGCCCCGAAGACGTAGACCATCCAGCCGTAACGCTCCAGGAGCTCCGCCCCGATGGCGATAAAGAACCCGCGCAGCACGAGCGCCCCGACAATGCCCCACAAGAGCACCCTGTACTGGTAGCGCGCGGGCACCGCGAAGTACGAGAAGATCAGGGCGAACACGAACACGTTGTCCACGGACAGGCTCTTCTCGACGATGTAGCCGGTAAAGTACTCGCCCCCCCGCTCGGGTCCCGCCACCAGGAACACCAACACGCCGAAGAGCAGGGCCAGCCCGACCCAGAACCCGCTCAAAGCGGTAGCCCGCCGGAAGGAGATCTCGCGCTCCCCCCGCCCGAACACCAGCAGGTCCAGCACCAGTAAACCCACGATAAGGGCCGTGAACCCGACCCACGCCCAAAGGGGAAAAACGCTCAACGCGCCACCCCCGGACGGCGCGCTCCTCGTGGCGTTCTCGACGACCTCGCGTACCACGGTGCTCCGGACAGCGTCATGGCCCATCTCCCTTCGGACGGACCGTGGATGCAAGCGCGACCACGGTCAGGTTTCCCTGCGTGGTCTCGCCCGCCGCGCCGGTACGCGACTGCCCGGCCGGGAGCACTCGGCTCCGTAATGTCGACCGGGACCACCCGCTCAGAGCGGGAGGCTACTCCCCAATGGCGACAATTTTACTTAAGAAACCCCGCACCGTCAACGGGGCGGCGGTCGTCCCGGGGACTTGGCCGCGGCGCTGTACGCGGGCCCCGAAAGCGGATAACTTATCGGGAGAACCGACCAAGAGAGGGGGGCGCGTGGGCCCGAAGCCGGTGATCCTGGACGTAGACCCCGGCCACGACGACGCCGTGGCCCTGATGATGGCCTGCGGTTCGCCGGGGCTGGACCTCCTCGCGGTGACCACGGTCGCCGGCAACGCGCCGCTGGCGAAGACCACGCGCAACGCGCTGCGCGTCCTGTCCCTGATCGGGCACACCGGCGTGCCCGTCGCCGCCGGCGCCTCGAAGCCGCTCGGGCGCGCGCTCCGCACCGCCGAGGACATCCACGGCGAGAGCGGATTGGACGGGCCGGAGATACCGGAGGCTTCGTTCGAGCCCGACGAACGGAGTGCCGTGGAGCTCATCGCGGACACGCTCAGGGGGTCTGTGGAGCCGGTTGCCCTGATCCCGGTTGGACCGCTCACCAACGTCGCCGCGTTCCTGAAGGCGCATCCGGACCTGAAGGGCAAGATCTCGCGCGTCTCCCTCATGGGCGGCAGCATGGGCCTTGGCAACACGACGCCGGCGGCCGAGTTCAACATCTACGTGGACCCCGAGGCCGCCCGCGAGGTCTTCGAGTCCGGCCTCCCCATTACGATGAGCGGCCTCGACGTCACCCACCAGGCCGGCGCAGACAAAGCCCAGCGCGACCGCCTGCGGAATCTTGGGAACGTCGGGGAGGTGGTGGCCGGTTTCCTGGACTTCTTCGCCGGGACCTACGAGCGGGCCTTCGGCTTCGACGCCCCGCCCCTGCACGACCCCGTGGCGGTCGCCGCCATCCTGGAGCCGGCCCTGCTCCGGACGCGCACGATGCGCGTGGACGTCGAGTGCAAGGGCGACCTCACCCGCGGCGAGACGGTCTGCGACGTCCGCGGCGTGACGGGCAAGCCCCCGAACGCGGACGTCGGCGTCGAGCTCGACCGGGAGGGGTTCTTCGACCTGCTGCACGACTCGCTGAGACGCCTGTAGGGGCGTTTCGCGGAACGCCCCCGCGCGGGCCGACTACCCTGCGGAACCGCCTATTCTTCCAGCCTCGCCTCCCGCAGCGAGCGGACGACGAAGGCGTCGAAGCCGGCAAAGGCGCCCGCGTCTTCGAGGGAGAGATCCAGATCTGCATGGTCGATGGCCGGCGTGACGGTTACGCGGAGATCCGGCGCGACGGCGTCCAGGTTGCGGGCCTCGGAGGCCGGGAAGTACTTGTCCTGCGGGCCGGTGGCGACCTCGACGGGGGCCTCTATACGTCCCGTCCCGGCCAGCGGCGAGAACGCCTCCATATCCTCTCTAACCCCCTGGGGCAGCGCCGAGTAGAGCTCATCGAAGCGGGCGGGGTCCCTGTTGGCGAGGAGCGCGAGCACCGCCGCGGCGTCCGGCCCGAGGTCTTCGGTCCGGCGCAGGCGGAGGCCGCCTAAGGGGTTCGGGTTCTCGCGGCCGACGCCCTCGATCTCCGCTGTCAGGTCCTGCCGGTCCCGGCCGGGGGGCAACGCGACCACGACGGAGCGGGCGACGACGTAGGAGAGGAAGGGGTCGGCGTCGTGGCGGGCGAAAGAGCCGTTTTCCTCCTCGTAACGGCCGGTGGTGGCGACGTTTATCACCGTCCGGATGTCCGAGTACGGGGCGACGCCGGCCACGAGGGAGACGCGGTCGCCCACGCCCGGCCTCTCGGCGGCGAGGAGGGCGAGGGTCGCGCCGGTCGAGATGCCCACCATGGACACCTCGCCGTCCGCGGCGTCCGGCCGGTCGGAGACCGCGCGGGCGACCTCGGCGGTCTCGGCGACCGTTTCGGGGGTGATCCTGTCCACCGTCAGCCCCGGGAGATCCGGCAAGACCACGAGGTATCCGGCCCTGGCGAACCCCTCGGCCAGCCGTCGCGCCTCGGGCAGCTCCCGGCCCTCGGGGACCGTCCCGTTGACGAAGAACACGGCAGGCCACGGGCCCTCCCCCGCGGGCCTCACGACGAGGGCGGGGTTTCCGCCAACGGTCTCCTCGCCGGGACGCGGCTCGCCGCTTACGGCCTCCGCGGCCGGCGTCAGTACCGGAACGTCTAGGACGGAGGAGATCAAGAGCGCGGCCCGCGCCTGCGCGTCAACCCACGGCCAGAAGACGAACAGGGGCGCCGCCAGCGCGCCGACGAGCACCAGGAGCAAGGCGCCCCGGCGCCTCCGCCTGAACTTCTTCTCCCTCCGGACCCGAACCCGCAAAGCCCCTCCCGCCGGGGACGCCCCTTCCGGCGCTAACTATGCTACGGGATCCAACCCCTGTCTATCCCACGACCCTAGTACGGGGTCTTCGGGACTTCTTCGGCGGCGCGGGCGTCGTACTCCGCGGCGTCCACCCTGCCCCCGGTATGGGCGGCGAGCATAACGCCGGCGCTCGGGAGCGTCCGGCTCCCGACGAAACGGTCGGGGTTCCACAGGTCGGACCGGATCAGGGCGCGGGAGCACTGCATAAAGGCCTCCTCGACGCGGACGACGAGGACCGTCTTCGGGGGCTTGCCGCGCACGTCGAACCGGCGGAGCAGGCCCGGGGCCACGGACAGCCCGGCCCTGCCGTTGACGCGGAAGGTCTCGTCCGCGCCGGGGACCAGGAAGAGCAGGCCCACGTCCGGGTTCTTCACGACGTTGCGCAGGGAATCTATGCGATTGTTGCCCCGACGGTCGGGAACGAGGAGCGTCTTGTCGTCCGCCACCTCGACGAACCCGGGCGCGTCCCCCCTCGGGGAGCAGTCGGCGCCGGCCGGCTTGCCGAAGGTGTGCCCGGCGCTGCGGCCCACCGCCGCCACCAGCCCCGTCATCGGGGTGGGTTCTCGGACGCGGCGGGTCGGAGGCCGGGGAGGCCGTCGATGCTCGCGGCGTTCTTGCGCGCCCGGTAGGCGGCCATCTTTTCCGGGCCCTTGCGCCGGGCCGAGGCGACCAACTCTTCGCGGGGGCCCACGAACTCCATGAGCGGGACGCCGAACCCGCACGAGCTCGACACCCGGTCCACCGCCACGTCCACGACGGCGCGCGGCCCCGGCAGGTCGGGGAGGAGGCGGCGCAACCCGTCGTGGGCGTCATCGCCGGGTTCGCGCGCCGTGCCCCGGCCGTAGAGGCGCACCACCCTGGCCGGGCCGTCGAAGGCGCAGAACATCAGGGTGATGCGACCTCCGGCCTCACCGCCGGCCTTGAGGTGGGCTATGGTCTCCACGCCGCCGCCGGTCAGGTCGAGCCAGGCTACCCGGTTCGCGCCGATGACCCTGAAGGTGTCGAGGCCGCGGGGCGAGACGTTGACGTGGGTACCGGGATCCGCCGGGGCTGTGGCGACAAAGAAGACCGGCTGCCCCTCGATCCAGCCGACGAACTCGTCCGGGATCTTCCCGAAGGTCTGCGCCATTGACTGCTCCTCTTTTCGTTCAGGAACCGGCTCTCATGCCCTCCCAATCCGGGCAGCGGGTCAACGGCGCGCGCGTTCCCTGCCGGCCCGGGCCACCGCGGGGAGGCCGGGCCACGCCCGACGACGGGATCGGTCGCTGCAACCCGGGGCGGGTATATCCTAGCCGACCGCGAGGGCCACGATCCCTAAGACCATGCAAGAGGAGGACAGGAGGCGGCGCCCAAGGCCTCTCTCCGCCAGCAGGCCCCCGCCCAGAAGAGTCCCGAAGAGGATGCCGATCTCGCGGGCAGGGGCGACGCGGCTCACCGGGGCGAAGACCAGCGCCGTGAGCACAAGCAGGTACGCGATGGGGCTGAGCACAGCCACGCCCAAAGTCTCGGCCCGGCGGGCCCGCCAGGCGGCCCGGATCTCCCCCCTCCTGCGCAGCGCGACCGGCAGGAGGGCGACGGTCTGCACCAGCAGGGAGCCCCAGTAGTAGAGGACGGGCGAGAGCAAGAGCTCGCCCACGGCGTACTTGTCCCACAGGGTGTAGGCGGCGATAAAGGTGCCGGTCAGCAGGCCGAAGGTCACCCCAAGCCGCCTCTCCCCCTGCGACCTCCGTCCGCCGCCCGGTTCCCAGGCCAGCAGGAACACCCCGGCGACGATCAGGATGATGCCCGCCACGGCGACCGGCCCCGCCCGCTCTCCCAAAAGGAGGATCGCGGCCCCGCTCGCGAGCAGGGGCCCCGTGCCCCGCGCCAGCGGGTAGACGACCGAGAGGTCCCCCACCCCGTAGCCCTTCTGCAAGGAGAGAAAATACCCGATGTGCAAGATCCCCGTGCCGACCACGAAGAGCAGCCCCACGGCGCCCACGCGCTCCCCCCCGAAGACGACGACGCCGGCGGCCAGCGGCGCGAAGATCGCCGTCGAGAGCGCGCTGTAGAGCCAGACGAAGGCGGGACCGCTGGCGTCGCCGCTGGCGCGCTTTGCGAGAAGGTTCCAGACGGCGTGCAGAAAGCCGGAGACCAGCACCAGGCCCAGGGCAAAGAGGGTCACGGTCATGCTCCTTTCGGCCGGTCCCCGCCTCTGGGGAGGCGCCCTCGTCACAGCCTTTCGATCTTTCGTGTCCCCGGTGTATCGTCCCCCGAAGGTGGCTTCGGGCGGGACCGCCCCCGGTTCCCCCGTTGTCCGGCACCTTCGTCCGGGCTGGGACGGGGCCCCGCGCGGATCGAGCGCCTAGCATAGCAAGGCCGGGCAGGATCTCCCAATTACGGACCGGAGACCGCGAAAAAGACGTCGTCGGACCTCTCGTCGTCGGCCCGGTGTCGTCGCGCGACCCCGTCCTCACTCGTCCGCGCGGTTCGGGACCAGGGAGGCGAGCGCGGCCCCCACGAGGAGCGCGCCGGGCGGAACGAACTGCGCCGCGGAGCCCCCGAGGGACGTCTCGGTATCGTCCCGGATCCTCTCCGGCAGGCCGCGGTCGCCGGCCACGTCCACTAGGAAGGGCTGGGCGGCCACGGCCGCCGCGACGCCCAGGCCGGCGACGAGCACGAGCAGCGCACCGCGCCTCGGCTTGTCTCGGGTCCCGCCGCGCGTTCTGCCGGCGTAAACGAGCCACGCCCCTACGGCTCCCACGGCGCAGCACAGGGTCGCGGCGGCCAGGGGGCCGACGAAAGGCCACATCTACGCGGGTTACCGGGGGAAAGAAGCCGGAGAGGGCCAAGATGGCGACCTAGAGGACGACGGCAAGGGGGTAGAGGAGCGCCCCGAGCGCCGCCCCCGCGCCCCCGATTACCGCTGCTGCCGTCCGCAAAATCGTCCTCCCGAGGCCGCCGTCCCGCAGTCGTTACAGTATCTTGCCTCGTTGCCGCCCGCGCATTCGTCAGAAGTATGAGAGGGACCGCCCGGAGGGATGAAAGCCCCCCGTCTGCGGCCTGCTCGGACCCCCACGTGACAGGGTTTATGTCTTAGTCTGCCCGTCCCTACGGTTATCCGCCGGCCCACACGTATACTCAGCGACCATGACCGGAGCAGAGACATGACGTTCGGCCCGTGGGGGGAGGCCGCGCTCGGGGCCCGGGAGGTGCTGGCGAGGGCGACCCGGCGCTCGGCGGCCGAGTGGCGCGACGCGGTGTCCGCCGGGGTGACCGATCCGGCCGCCCCCTTCCGCCTCGGCGACCTCTCGCGGGCGCAGTGGTTTCTGTGGGCGGGCGCCAACCTTGCCGCGCGGGAGCGTGCCGGCCGGGACGCGCCGCTTGGCGAGGTCCTCCCGTCGAGGGCGCTCGTGATCGGGACGCTGGCCGCCGACCTGTACCTGGGGTACGCAACGCTCGAGGAGCGGGGCAGGTGGCTGCCGGGGACCGTCAGGCAGGAGGACTGGGAGCTCGCCCACCGGCGGGGGTCCGGGCGTCTGCTCGACGCGGCGGAGGCCCTCGGGGGAACCCTGATCAAGGCCGGCCAGTTCGCCTCCTCCCGTCCCGACCTCCTCCCCGCCGCCTACATCGAAGAGCTCTCTTCCCTGCAAGACCGCGTCCCCCCGCAGCCGGCCGACGTCATAGAGGCGGCCGTGGCCCGCGAGCTGGGACGCCCGGTAGAGGAGGTCTTCTCCAGCTTCGATCGCGAGCCCGTCGCCGCCGCCTCCATCGCCCAGGTCCACCGCGCCACGCTGCGCGACGGCCGCGCGGTGGCGGTCAAGGTCCAGTACCCGGGCATCCCCGCTCTCATCGAGGCCGACCTCGAAGCCCTTGAGTCCGTCTTCGACGCCATAGCCCGGCTGGAGCCCGACGTGCGCCTCCGGCCGATCGCGGACTACCTCCGCTGGACGCTGCCCCTGGAGCTCGACTTCGAACGCGAGGCGCGGGCCATGGCGGGCCTCCGGCGGGCGCTGGGCCACCGGGCCGACGTTGTCGTGCCGGGCGCGGTGGAGGGCATGGCCACCAGGCGCCTCCTCGTCATGGATTTTGTGGAGGGGATCAGGATCTCCGACCGCGAAGCCATCGTCGCGGCCGGCATGGACCCCGGCGAGGTGGCCCAGCGGCTCAACGACGCCTTCGCGGAGGGGCTCTTCCGCCGGGGCGTCCTCCACGCCGACCCGCACCCGGGCAACCTCCTCGTCCAACCCGGCCCCAACGGCCCGCGCCTGGTCCTGCTGGACCACGGCCTCACCATGGACCTCGAACCGTCTTTCGTCGCCACCCTTGGAGAGACGGTCGGCGCCATGAGGGAAGGAGACATGGAAGCGTTGACCCGCTCCCTCGGCGAGACCGGGCTGCCGGTGGGCCCGGAGACCGACGTCGAAACGCTGCTCGGGGTCGTCGGCGTCCTGCTCGGCGGGGGCCGGGAAGAGGCCCGCCCGGAGCTCGGGGAGCTCGGGCGCGGCCTCGGGTCGAGCGTCGGGGATCTACCGCCCAGGCTGCTCCTCGTGGGACGCGCCATAGGCCTGCTCGACGGCATCACCCGCGCGCTCGACCCGGACCTCGACGTGCTGGAGATCGTGGGCCGGCACACGGGGCGCTCGTAGCACGCTTTACAGGGGGTACAAAGTCCTCTAATCTCTGCCCAGGCTCCTGGAGGAGGGTGTGCTGGGAATGGCGGTGGATCTCATCCTGTCCCGAACGGCCCGCGGCATCAAGTGGAACATCGCGCGGGCGTGGCGGAGAGCGTCGAGGGAAGTGCGGCGTATCGGCAAGGCCCCGGGCCGGTCTTCCGAAGGGGGCCCGGACCCGGCCAACCTCGTCTGGATCTTCGGCTCGGCGCGCACGGGCAGCACCTGGCTCGGGGCCATGATGGCCGACGTGAAGGGCCACTCCTGGTGGCACGAGCCGATGGTCGGCTACCTCTTCGGCCACCTCTACTTCGAGAGGTCCCGGGCGCGCAGAAGGGACGAGCACTTCGTCCTCGGCGGGGAGAGAGAGCTCTGGATAGGGCCGGTCCGCCGCTTCGTCCTCGACTCCGTGCAGACGAGGTTCCCCGGGATCGGGGGCGGCAAGTACCTGGTAGTAAAGGAGCCCCACGGCACCCTCGGCGCCCCCCTCCTGCTCCAGGCCCTGCCCGAGAGCCGCATGATCCTGCTCGTGCGCGACCCCCGGGACGTGATCTCCTCGAAGATGGACGCCGCCAGGGAGGGCAGTTGGGCGGAACGGGCCCAGAAGAGCCGCGGCCAGCAGAAAAAGAACACCTCCGCGGACGACAGGCCGGACGCCTTCGTCAAGAGCCAGGCCAAACGCTACGTCCGTCTCATGGAGATCGCGCAGGGGGCCTTCGACGCCCACGACGGGCCGAAGGTCCTGGTCCGCTACGAGGACCTCGTCGCCGACACCCTGAAGTCCATGCGCCGCGTCTACTCGACCCTAGGCATCCCGGCCGACGAGGCGGACCTCGCCCGTGTGGTCGAGAAGCACGCCTGGGAGAACATCCCCGCCAAGAAGAAGGGGGCCGGCACGTTCTACCGGAAGGGCGCCGCCGGCGGCTGGCGCGAGGACCTCTCCCCGGAACAGGCCAGGGTGGTCGAGAGCATAACCGCCCCCGTCATCGACCGGTACTACGCCAAAGACCGTATCCCGTAAGGGAGGCGCGGACCCCGTAGTTCCCCCCGGCGGCTACGAGGCCGGCCGGGGCTTTGGCGATGAGATCGTCTGCGCCGGGCAAAGCGTAAGAGACCCGGAGACCGAAAGACGGATCGCGGACCAGAACCTTACAAATCGCGCCCGTGGCAACCTCGACGCCTCCTGTTCCCCGGGTACCCGAGGTTACTGCGCGACGGCCTGCTGGCCGGAGAGCAGCTTCGAGCCGTCCATGGTCTGGTCCGGCGGTGGAGTCCGGACGTTTACCGGCGTGCCGAAGTCGTAGTACTCGGCGACCATCTGCGTGCGCATCGTGGCGTTCTTCTTGGAAGCGGCGGGGGACGCGGCGTTCTCCGGCACGGGGAGGGTCATGTCCAGCGCGTAGCGGCGGATGCGGTTCTGGTCGTCGAGCCACACCTCGACGGGGAGCTTGCTCGTGCCGAGCTGTTTGACTACCTCGTCTTGCGCCTCTTGCACCTCGGCTCCATGCCCGGCGGCCTCTTTCTCCAGGTCCACGATGGCCTTGTAGCGGGTCGTCCGGACGCCGCGCACCTGTGCTGTTCCGGCCTTTTCGACGGACTCGGAGACGCTTCGCAGGTACTCTAGCTGGCGCGTGGGGTCCTGCGCTTCCCCTACCTGCATCTGGCCGGGGACCGCGCCGGGCTGCTGCCCGTGCACGTCGTCCAGGCTCATCTCCACCCAGGGTTTGGCGCCGGGCATCTGCGCCACGAAATCTTTCGGCATCTTCATGTAGATGGTGTCTTCTACCTGGCGCATCTGGAAGCTGCCCATCCCGAACATCTCCGTGGTCATGCTCGAAGCCGCGCCGGAGAAGTCCACGACGCCTTGCCCCCGCATCGTGAAGGTCATGGGCTGGTTCTGTCCGGCGTTTTCGGGGCCCGCGAGCGGGGCCGTCGTCGTTACCTCGAAGGAGGTCTTGGCGGTCTGCTCGGCGGCCGTCTCCCTGTAGGCCACCTGCACCGTCTCGACGGCGGTAGGCTTCTGCGCCTTCTCTCCGGAGGAACCCTCGTCTTCGGAAGAGCCGCACGCGCCGGCGAGCGCGACCACCGCCGTAAGCGCCAACAGGATCAGAAGTTTTCTCATAGCGACCTCTCCCCTAGATCGGAGCCCGCACCGACGCCCCTTACCGGAATCAACTCTGTTCACTATCACAGATCACACCCCCAGGCGCATAGGACCAGGGGACTGATTTTCCCGACCTCGGGTATGATCGTCCCTCCCCGCAACCGGCTTTAAATCCCGTAGACTTACCCCCGACGCGGAACCGAAGAAGGAGCCCACGCATGGCAAACCTACCGCAGCAGGGCCAGCCCCTCCCGGAGATGGACCTCACGGCGGAAGACGGGAGCCGCGTAGGCCCCGACGACCTCGCCGGCCAGAAGACCGTCCTCTACTTCTACCCGAAGGACGACACCCCCGGCTGCACCAAGGAGGCCTGCGCCTTCCGCGACCGCATGGGGGACTACGGCGAGGCCGGCATAAAGGTCTACGGCGTCTCCCTGGACTCGCCCGAGTCTCACCGTGAGTTCCGGGAGAAGTACGACCTCAACTTTCCGCTCCTCACCGACGAGGACGGCCGCGCCGCGGAGGCCCTGGGCATACTTCGCGACAACGGGGAAGTGGCGAACCGCGTCACCTTCCTGCTCGCCCCGGACGGCCACATCGCGAAGGTCTACCCTGAGGTCTCCCCGGAGACCCACGCCGACGAGATCCTCGAAGACTCCGCGTCGCTGTAGGAAGCCCCCGGGTGGAATGGCCCGGCGCCGGGAAGGGTAAGCAGCATCCAGAGGGACAACAGAACGGGAGGCCGAGATGAGCCAGAACAGCGGGGACCAGGGGCCGGGGACGGCCTATAAAGGCTACACCGTCTACGACCAACACTACGAGAAGGTCGGCAAGGTCGATGACCTGTTCGTGGACGAGAACGACCAGCCCGAGTACATCGGCGTCAAGATGGGCCTCCTGGGCACCAAGTCCACCCTGATCCCGATAGAGCTCGTCCGGGTGAACGACCGCCGCCACCTCGTGGAGGTCGCCGCGGACGAGGCGACGATAAAGCACGCCCCGACCTTCGAAGACGACAAAGACATCACGCCCGAGTACGAGCACGGGGTCTACGGCTACTTCGGGCTGGAGTCCCCGGTCTCGGGGCAGGAGAGGGGCACCTACGGGGGCTACTACGCCTCCGACCCCTACCGGGACGAGGAGCTGCGGCGCTCCGTAGACACCGAATACGGGGAGCGCTCGGGGGACCCCGGTCGCCCGGCGGAGACCACCCCGCCGGGCACCTCGGGACGCAGGAACCTCGACGTCCCGCTCGACGAGCCGGGGGGCGCGGGGTCCGGGGCCAGGCCGGCGGGAGAGGGGGCCGCGGCGGCCCCCGGCGACCCGTTCGACGCCGACGCGGCGATACGCACCGGGGGGGAGAATCGCGAGGATATGGGGGTCCAGGAAGACAGGAACGTCAGGGTCTACAAGCGGGCGGCCCGCCCCGCCCGCTAGCAGTGGCCACGGCGACCTTCCCGTCCTCCCCACAGGCTCCGGAACCCGGGTGCCGCCGCGCGTATAGAATGGGCCGAACGGTAGGGGTCCAGGCAACCGCGCTCGCGGTACGGGGAGGTCGCTGACGGTGGAAGCGCAACTGCAGTACGGGACGGGCAACCTCAGCGTCGAGGTGCCGTCCTCCAACGTGACCGTGCTGGCGCCCAGGCCCGAGAGGGGCCTGCCCGACGAGGCGGCGGCCTTCAGGGAGGCGGTGCGTAAGCCCATCGGCTCCGCCCCCTTGAAGGAGGTCGTGGGCGCCGGCGAACGGCTCGCCGTGGTGATCCCGGACATCACCCGCGCCCTGCCCCGCGAACGCCTCCTGCCCTGGCTCTTCGAGGAGCTTTCCCACGTCCCGCCCGGGAACGTCACCATCGTCAACGGCACCGGCTCCCACCGCGCCAACACCGAGGAAGAGCTGGTGGCGATGGTCGGGCGGGATGTCTACGCCCACTACCGCGTCGTCAACCACGACGCCCACGACCCTGAAACGCTCCTCTTCGCCGGCCGGACGCCGGAGGGGCTGGACGTGTACATGAACCGCGAGTACGTCGAGGCCGACAGGCGCGTCGTGCTCGGCTTTATCGAGCCGCACTTCATGGCCGGGTTCAGCGGCGGGTACAAGGGCGTCTTCCCGGCGGTGGCCGACGTCGGCTCGATCATGCACTACCACAGGGCCGCGGTTATCGGCCACGAGCGCAGCACCTGGGGCGTGCTGGAAGACAACCCGACGCAGGACCAGATCCGACAAAACGGCTCCCTCCTCCCCCTCGACTTCTGCATAAACGTGACCCTCAACCGCGAACGCGAGATCACCGGCTTCTACTGCGGCGACCCCCTCGCGGCCCACGAGATAGGCTGCGAGGCGAGCAAATCTTCGGTGATGGTCCCCTGCGGGCACGAGTACCCCATCGTCGTCGCCACCAACGGCGGCTACCCGCTGGACCAGAACCTCTACCAGGCCGTCAAGGGCATGTCCGCGGCGGCCCAGATCGTCTCCGACGGCGGCCTCATCATCTCCGTCGCCCGCTGCAACGACGGCTTCCCCGCCCACGGCAACTTCCGAGACATGCTCCTCGAGCACGACTCCCCCGAAGCCATGCTCGAAACCATCTACGCGCCCGGCTTCTCCAAGTACGACCAGTGGCAGGTCCAGCTCTTCGCCCACATCCTGCAAAGGGCCCGCGTCGCCCTCCACAGCGAGATAGAGCCGGAAGACGTCCGCAACGTCCATCTCGAGCCCGTCGAAGACATCGCCGCCAGGATCTCCGAAGAGTTGGAGAGCATCGGCCCTGACGCACCCATAGCCATCCTCCCCGAGGGCCCGATGACCGTTCCTTACCTGGAGCACGCGCCCGTCGGGGCGTGAAACTCACTTTACGTTGCGTCTTACTCCACCATCTCCCTACGCGAGGGTAAGATTCGGGACGGTCACATGAGACCGAGAAACGCCATCAACTCTCTTGCCGCGACCGCGCCGGCGCGATTCGCGCCGATGGTGGACGCGGAGGGGCCGTAGCCGACCAGATGGACCCTCGGGTCTTTCGAAACCTGTGTGGCTAATTTGCCGGTCATGGTTACGCCGCCGCCGGGCTCGCCCAGCATGAGCGGCGCCAGATGGTCGAGGGAGCTGCGAAAACCGGTGCACCAGAGGATGACGTCGGCACGAACAACGGTACCGTCGGGCCAGCGGACGCCGTCTTCGAGGATTTCGTCAAACATCGGCAGCCGGTTCAGCGCCCCCCTGGCTTGCATGGCCTCGATCGCGGGGGTGATCGGCAGCCCCGTTACGGAGACGACGGAATCGGGCGGCAAGCCACGACGCACCCGGTCTTCGACCATCGCCACGGCGGCGCGGCCTCGTTCCTCGGTAAAGGGGCCGGCGCGGAACTCGGGGGGCCTCCGGGTGACCCAGGTCGTGGTGGTGACGCGCGAGACCTCGTCGAGCAACTGTACCGCCGAGATACCGCCGCCGACGACGATCACGTGCCGGCCGGCGAACTCCTCCGCCGTTCGATAATCCCTGGTGTGCAGCTGCCTGCCCCTGAATCGGCCCGCGCCGGGATATTCCGGGATGTACGCGGTTTCCCAGGTGCCCGTGGCGTTGATCACCCCGCGGGCCGAGAAGCCGCCCCTATCCGTTTCGATCCTCAACCGCCCGCCGCGATCGCAAACGACCTTGACCTTCAGCGGCCGATACACGGGGAGGCCGAAAGCCTCCTCGTAGGCCGCGAAATACCGCGGCACCGCGACGCTTGCCTCCACCTCCGCGGCATCGGTGTCGACCGCCTCGGAAAACCGCATCCCCGGCAGATCGTGGATGCGGTTGACGGTGCTCAGCTTCAGCGAGGGCCAGCGGAACTGCCAGGCGCCGCCCGCCCGTGGCGACTGATCCAGCACGACGAATCCCCGGTTCGGCGCCAGCCCGCGCTTCTGGAGGTGGTACGCCGAGGACAGGCCGGCCTGGCCGGCCCCGATGACGACGATGTCGGTCTTGAGCGCCAGATGTGATGCTTGTGATGCCGGCGTGGGCGTAGAGGTAGGCCCGGGCGGCCTCGAGGTATTGGCGTCGTCTGAAGGGTTCCTCGTGCCCATCGTAATGCGGCCCGACCGTGCTCAGCCGCTGACGCCTCCCTCCAAGAATCGCGTCAGGCGCAGGTGAACGCCCTCGTCCTCGTCGATGACGTAGTAGGCGCGGTCGTTGTCCGCGATGGCGAGCCCCTCGACGCGCGGCAGGCCCGGGAACTCGCGGACGAACTCGCCCCTTAGCTCCCCGGAGTGGGCGTCCTGGGGCATGGCGCAGCGGAAGTGGGTGGCGACGGTCTCCCGGCCGCCGGGGTAGTCCTCGATGAGGACGCTCTGCTTGTCGCGGCTGTCCACGTTGCCGGTTACCAGGTGCAACTCTTCGCCGTCTTCGGTGGGATGTAGGGCGAGGTCGCGGACGCCGGCGATGTCGCCGCCCTTGCCGACCGCGTCCACGGTCCAGAAGCCCAGGATCTCGGGCAAGCCGTCCCTCTCGAAGAGGCGGTCGATGCCTTCGATCTCTGCGAGGACGGGGCGGCCGTTCGCGGCGGTCGGGAAGCGGAGGCCGAGGAGCAGGGAGCCGTCCTGCCGGAAGGCGGCGCCTTCTACGTTGATGGGGTAATCGTCCTCGCGCACGAGGCCCGACCACTTCTTTTCCTCCTTCTTGCCGCGCTTTATGGTGGCGTCTATGAGGGCCTCGCGGGCCTTTTTACCCAGCGGGACGAGCTCGATCCCGTGTTCTTTGAAGGCGTCGTTGACGACGCGGTGGAGGGCAAAGCTGCGGCGGGCGACCTCCAGGTCCATCGCCGGGTCTTCTGTGACCTGCTCGACCTCGGCCTCGTGGAAGCGGGCGACGAAGCCCCTCTTGGGTTGCAGGGGGCCGGACTTGCTGCCGAAGTGGGAGCCAAGGATGTAGACCGTGCCGCTTGCGTGGTCCCGCGTGATCGCCTCCGCGTCCTCGGTCTTGCCGGCGTCCCCGGTCACGCGGGCGTGCAGGCGCTCTATCTCCCAGCCCTCGTCCTGCGGGGAACCGCGGCGGTGGCCGATGGCGGCGACGCAGTCCTCGATCTTGCCCTCGTCCAACACCGCCCAGAACCCGAGGTCCCACCCCTGGGACTCCAGCAACGCCTCGTCCTCCATGGCCAGCAACCCCGAAGCCTCGTTCGGGTGCAAATTGAGGTCCATCTGAAACAGCCCGTCGTCCGCCACGCATATCCTCCCTGTACAAACAGTCCCCCATACTACGCGAACGGGGCAGCAGAGTTCCGCCACTGATTACCGTCACGGGGTTCCGGGGTTACAGAATGTTGCAATAGTGTTTCGGCGTGTTACATTCTCCTGATCTTGTTAAAGCTTCTCTCCAACAAGGCTTTCGTGGCCGCGTTTCTCGGGTTGCTGGTAGCCGTGCTCGCATTGTTCTTGCTAGAGGACAGGGCGGAGCCGCCGGAGGCCGTGGCAGATGTCGTCCCCGTGCGGCACTCGGACATAACGGAGACCCCTCGGGTTCCTAACGGTGGTTCGGGGAGAACGGACGCGCGCAGCATGGTCGCCTCGTACTACGCGAGCGTGCTCGAGGGGAACCCGACGGCCAGCGGCGAGCCATACGAGCCGCAGCGGTACACGGCGGCGCACAAGGGCCTGCCCCTGGGCACGGAGTTGAGGGTGGCCTACGGCGGCGAGGCCGTGGAGGTAGTCGTCAACGACCGGGGGCCTTACGTCGAGGGGCGGGATATCGACCTGTCGCTGGCGGCGGCAGAGGAGATCGGGCTGACCGCCTCCGGCATCGCCCCGGTCCGGGTAACGGTGCTCTAGAGCTTTCGGCACGCTTCGAGCCTTTGGCCCTCGCTTTCAGTTTTTCAGAAAGTCGAGCACGAGGCCGTTGAACACCCCGGGCCGTTCCATGTTTGGCAGATGGGCCGTGCCGGCCATCACGGTCTTTCGCGCGTCGGGTAGTTCTCTCTCGAGCAGGTCGGCGGCGGCCAGGATCCTCGGCCGGTCTCCCTCGCCGACGAGGACGAGGGTGGGGACTTGTACCTGTGAGAGGCGGGAGACGGCCGGTCTCTCGGGTTCCAGTTCCTCGCCCAGCTCGAGGGTCGAGGGCTTCGTTCTTCAGGGCGATCAGGTTCATCTCCCTTACGAGGTCGCGCACGGCCGGGGCCGCGGCGTCGGGGCCGCGGCGGGGCCCTTCCACCCACATCCTGACCTCCAGCTCCGAGACCCTTTCGAGGTCTCCGGCCCCGTCGGCGGCGACCAGCTCGTCCCACTCCTCGGGCGGTCCTTCGTCGAACTCGAAGCCGCCGATCTCGCCTCGTCTCGTATGGCAATGCTAAGCCCGCCTCAAGAGTAAATCCAACGAATTTTCGTGATCTCTGGCATCTCGAATGGTGACGGAGGAATCGTATGGAACACGGGCAACTCGGGACGTTTACGGCGGTGGCGAGGGATCTCAGCTTCGCCCGCGCGGCCGGCGAGTTGGGTTACGTGCAGTCGGCGGTGACGGCCCAGGTGAAGGCCCTGGAGAAGGAACTCGGCGTGCCGCTCTTCGACCGGCTGGGCCGGCGGGTCGTGCTCACGGAGGCGGGGAAGGACCTGCATGGCTACGCGGCGAAGATGTTGGACCTCTCCGAGGAGGCGCGGGCCGCGGTCTCGCGGGGGAGCGGCGGGGTGTCCGGCACGCCCTCGGGTAACGGTACCGTTATAGAAAAATCGTACTGCGAGAATATGAGCGGCGGTTGCCCTCCCGGTCGGCCTGACCCGAAAATCGTAGGGTCTTCGGTGCCTTCCTAGCGAACCGTCGCCAAGGGCCCACGCAACACACAGGTCTACCGTGTGCCAGGGGTCTTCTTCGGAGACCGCTTTTCGGAAGTCGGCGTCAGCGGGCGGGCGCCCCGCCCGCCGGGAGGCTCACCTCGACGCGCGTCCCCTCGCCCGGGGACGAGTCCACCGAGCAGATCCCGCCCAACAACGACGCGCGTTCGGCCATGTGGGCGAGCCCCCCGCTTTCCTCCGGGCCCGTCGACTTCTCAAAACCCCGCCCGTCGTCCTCGACGGCCCCCACGACCCTCTCCCCCTCGACGACCACCGACACGCTTATCTTGGCCGCCCCGGAGTGGGAGGCGGCGTTGCGCACCGCCTCGCGCAGCACGAGGAACAGCTGCTCGCGCGCCTCGTCGGGGATCGCCCCCTCGTCGCCCGCCACGCTCAGCCCGCGGGCCACCCCAGGCGGGACCAGATCCGAGAGCATCTCGGAGAGCGCCGCCCTGAGATCCTCCCCGACCTCCTCGCCCCTCAGCGCCCGGGAGAGGTCGCGGGTCTGGCCCATGGCCTCCAGGGTCATCCGCTTGGCGAGCCCCAGCTTCTCGGCCGCCCTCTCGGGGTCGTGGTCCTTGAGGGCCTCGTGGAGCTGGAGGCTCTGGTGGACCACGGCCATGGCGTGGGCGACCCGGTCGTGCAGCTCGCGGCTTATGACCCTGCGCTCGTGGGCCCTGACGCGCGCCTCGGCCTCGCGGCGGCGGGAGCGCTCGTGCTCGATCTGGTCGGCCACCAGGCGCGCGAGCACCGCCACGAAGCGGGCGTCATGTTCCCGGAGGGTGGGGTCGGGGGAATGGCTCAGGGCGCACAGCGTGCCGTAGAGGCTGCCGTCGGAGAACCGGATGGGCACCCCCACGTAGGAGCCGATGCGCGCCTCGCCGGTCACGTCGAGGCCCCTCACCCGCCCGTCGGCGCCGGCGTCGGGGACGACGCTCGGGAGACGCCCCTCCGTCAGCAGCCGGCAGAAGGTGTTGTCCAGCGGTATGCTCCCGCCCTCCCGCCAGCCGAAGGAACCGCCGTCGCCGACCAGCCTGCGGAACACCATCCGCCGCCGGTCGAACTGCGAGACGAAGGCGACGTCCATACCCAGTTCGTCCTTGACAGCCGCCAGCGCCCGCCCCAGGGTCTCCGGGGTGCGCTCGGAAGCGACACCGAAGGCGACATCCGAGAGCCTGGCCAGCTTCTCGGCGTCTCCGTCGTGGTCTAGCTGCAAGGCGGTCCCCCTTTCCCGAGCATTACCAGGCGCGAGCCTCTTCCACTCGCGCGTAAGCATCCTACTAGAAAACCGCCCCTTGCTTCCTATTCACCGGGGTGCGCGGAGGGCCCTTCCAGGACGTGCGGTAAAGAGGGCAAAGATGGGGGCCGGGGCATGGCGGCCCGATCGAGGGGCATCCCGCGGACCGGTCGTCCGCCCTCTTGAGGGCGGCTAGAGAGCACGACCCTTCGACGATTTCCCGCCAGGGGACGTACGTGGCCTCCGTGGCCTGCCGCCCGGTGCGCCCCAGGCGGCAGGCCGCCGGCGGCCTACCCTCGGCCGTCCACCCGGATGCCCATGCTCCTCGCCGTGCCCGCGACCACCCTCATCGCGCCCTCCAGGTCGGCGGCGTTCAGGTCGGGCATCTTGGCCTCGGCCACCCTCCTGAGTTGCTCCGCGGTGACGGAGCCCGCGGCCTCGCGCCCCGGCTCCCCGGACCCCTTCCCGAGCCCGGCAGCCTCGCGCAGCAGGGCCGCCGTGGGCGGGGTCTTGGTCACGAAGGAGAACGTGCGGTCCTCGTAGACGGTGACCTCGGCGGGTACGATCGTGCCCGCCTTATCCCTCGTGGCGTCGTTGTACTGCCTCACGAACTCGCCGAGGCTCAAGCCGTAGGGCCCGAGCCTCGTGCCCACCGGGGGCGCGGGCGTCGCCCTCCCGGCCTCGAGCTCCATCTTCACCTTCGCGAGCACCCTCTTGCCCCTGCGCCTTCCCATCTTCTCTCCGATCCTTTCGGGGTCCACAACCGGCGTGGACGAACGTCCGAAGAGAGCGTAGAGTCTCCGGTAACCGGAGAGTCAAGCGAAAGGCCGCCGTGGAGGAAAAAGAAGACGGTCTGTACAAGATTGGGGAGATCTCGCGGTTGAGCGGCGTCTCGGTGAAGACCATCCGCCACTACTCCGATGTGGGCGTGCTCCCTCCTTCGGGGGTTACCGAGGCGGGCTACCGGATGTACTCGGGGGCGGATCGCTCGCGATTGGAGCTGGTGCGCACCTTGAGGGCCGCGGGGTTCGACCTGCCGACCGTAAGGCGCCTCCTCGAGGGGGACGTGGACCCTTCGGAGGCGCTCGGGCTCCAGGCGGAGGCCGTGGACCTCCAGCTCAGAACCCTGACGCGCCGCCGCGCGCTCCTGCGGTCCGCCCTGGGCGGGGTAGGAGGCCCGGGCGCCTCCTACCCCGACCGGGCGCGGGCGCTGGGTCTGCTGGAGGCGAGGGAGCGGGAGGCCTTCCTGGCCGAGCACCTGAGGAGGGGCTTCGACGGGGCGCCCTTGGACCCGGACACGGAAGCCTGGTTCTGGCGGGGGATCGTCTCGGGGATGCCCGACGAGTTGGACGAGGGGCAACTGGAGGCGTGGGCGGAGCTGGCGCGGCTCGCCTCCGACGGGACATTCGTCGAGGCGATCCAAAAGCAGACGCAACCGGTCCGGGAGGCGGCCGAGGGGGGTTTCGATCCCGCCGGTTGGAACAGGGCCACGAAAGCCGCGTTCGACGAAGCCGCGCGGGCCGTGCGGGAGGGACGCCCGCCGACCGGGGCGCGCGAGCAAGGCGTGGTGGCGGACTGGGTCGGGGCCTCAGCGCGGGCCTTGGGCAGGCAAGACGACCCGCGCTTTGCCGGGTGGATTCTCTCCCACTACGAGCGGACCCACGATCCGCGCATGGAGCGCTACTGGGAGCTGATGGCCACCATCAAGAGGTGGGAGTACGACCCGGCCGTCGCGGAGGCCTACCGGTGGCTCATCGAGGGACTGCGCCGGCGGATCGCGGAAAGCCGGCGCGCCGACGCCGAGGGGCGTGCGACCCCCGACTAGATTCGCGGACAGCCCTAGACGGATCCGCCGGCCGGGGGTACCGCCCTGCGCGCCCGTTACGAGGCTGCGCCGATCGTCTTTGAGGTCTTGCACGCTGAACCTGATGACGACGAACTCCTCCTCGATGTCGACGCCGTCGAGGGTAATCGTCGCGTCGTCCGTTGTCTGGGTCCGGTTCACCTTCTCTCCCGAGCCGGGTTCCTACGGGCCGCTCGTCGACACTATTGTAATCTCCGTAGCATCCCCTACCTCCCGCGGCGTGCCCCGTAGCACTTTGGGTGCCAACGCACCTACCGTTGTCAAACGCACTTGTTCACCCGAGCGCGGAAGGCACAAAAGGGCCGCCGAGTATGCGAAATGGGCCGATGTCGCGAGGCCGCACAATTCGCTTCGGCCCATCCTCGCAGCGCCGAAGGCTCCGGGATCGGCAACCCGATCGGTGACGATCGCGGGACGTTTTCTGCCACCCGGGCGTCGGATATGTGTGGTGTCGGCTATGGCTAGGTTTGGCCTGCACGACCTGAGCGCCCCTTTCCGCCACCCTCATTGTCAGACGTTGCCCGACGAAGGAGACCGCTCGCGGACCGCGCCGCCGGGTAAGGATGCCTGAGCCTTGGGGCGAACCTTGCGGCTCTGGAGGCTAATCGGCTATTGCGCCGCCTGTTAGGTTGGCGACCGTGGCCCGAGGATCTGGCCCTCCGACGCTGCACGCGAGGACGCTCGTCGGCGTATCCGCCTCCGTTTCGTCGCCGGAGATGGGTCTCCGGAGGAAGTCCGCGCGGGTCTTCTTTAAAGACCCTAGTCTTAAAGACCCTAGTCGCGCGGCGAATCGGCGTTGGCCGCTTCGATCTCCTCGTTCAGGCTCCTTGCCGCAGGAGGGAAGCCTTGAGGTTTTCGGCGTCGCGAAGGGGCGGCGCGCCGAAGAGGCGTCCGTACTCGCGGCTGAACTGAGAAGGGCTCTCGTAGCCGACGCTGAAGCCCGCTGCGGCGGCGTCGAGCGAGGAGCCCAGGATCAGGCGCCGGGCCTCCTGCAGCCTGAGGCGCTTCTGGTACTGCAGCGGGCTCATGGAGGTGACGGCCTTGAAGTGGTGGTGCAGCGCCGAAGAGCTCATGCGGGCCTCCGACGCCACGGTCTCCGCGCGGAACGGCTCGCGGTAGTGGGTCTTGATCCAGCCGATCGCCCGGTTGACCTGTCCCAGTTTGCCGTCGGTGAGGGCGATCTGCCTTAGCGTCCGGGCCTGCTCCCCGGTCAGAAGCCGGTAGAGGATCTCGCGCTCCACGAGGGGCGCCAGGACGCCCACGTCCCGTGGCGCCGCGAGCAGCCGGAGGAGCCGGACGGCCGCGTCCAGAAGGTCTGGGTCGGCCGGGCTCAACGTCAGGCCCGGACCCGAACGCCGGCCGTTCGGCGCGTCCAGGCCCGCTTCGACCAGCAACTCGCCGAGCACGGCCACGTCGAGATCTAGCCGGAAGCACAAATAGGGTGTCTGCGGGTCGGCCTCCAAGACCTGGCCGACCACCGGCAGGTCGACCGAGACGACCAGGTACTGGTCCCGGTCGTAGAGGTAGACCTCTTCGTCCAGCAGCACGCGCTTCTTGCCCTGGGCGACGATACAGAGGGCCGGCTCGTGGAGCGTGTGCAGGGGTTCTGTCGGGTGCGAGGCACGGATCACGGAAAGTCGCGGTATCTCCGTCGGGCGGACGCCGTCTTCGGTGGCGTACCGGCCGAGCAGCGAGGCCAGCTCGTCTTGTTGGTTCATTCTCCCTCTCCCGTCAGGCGCGAAAACGTCGTGATCACGATCCTAATGTAACGTCTCTGGACCCAACGCAGCCGTCCAAACACCGCAATACCGGAAAATCGTGCAAGAATCGCGCAACTTTGATCGATCCCTCGCCGCCTTCGGGACCTATCGTAAGGCTCGTGACCGATTTCTACCGGCGCCGAAGAGAGGGGACGCCACTAGAAGCAAAGGTGCGGTTGCCGGGCCCTGTCGCGTTTCCCGAAGCGCTCCCGTCGCACCCCTTCCACGCCCCGATGCAACCTTCGAAAGCGGTAACACCGGGGAAAACGAGCAAACCGGCCAAGGAAGAAGGCAAAGATGCCAGATACAGAAGGAAAAGTCGTGGTCGTCACGGGTGCCAGCAGCGGGATCGGCGAGGCCATCGCCACCGAGCTCGGCAAGGCCGGAGCTACGGTGGTGCTCGGGGCGCGTCGGCTCGACCGGCTCGGGGCGACGGTCGCGGGGATAGAGGCCGCGGGCGGGACGGCGCGCGCCCGCAAGCTCGACGTCACCGTACGCGAGGACGTGGAGGCTCTCGTCGCCGAAGCCAACGAAGAGTTCGGCCGCGTGGACGTCTTGGTCAACAACGCCGGGGTTATGCCCCTCTCGCCCCTGCGGGAGCTCAAGGTCGACGAGTGGGACCGCATGATCGACGTCAACGTGCGCGGCGTCCTGTACGGTATCGCAGCCGTCCTGCCCATCATGGAGAAGCAGGGGCACGGCCACGTGATCAACATCGCCTCGATCGGCGCCCACAGGGTCTCGCCGACCGCCGCCGTCTATTCCGGGACCAAGTTCGCCGTCTGGGCGATCTCAGACGGGCTGCAGCAGGAGACGGACACGCTCAGGGTCACGGTCGTCTCGCCCGGGGTGGTTACCTCAGAACTCGCCGAAAGCATCACCGACGAGGCGACCCGCGGCGTGATGGCCGAGTACCGCCGGGTCGCCATAGGACCGGACGCGATCGCCCGGGCCGTGATCTACGCCATGGAGCAACCCGAGGACGTGGACGTGCGCGAGATCATCATCGGCCCGACGGCCAGCTCCAACTGATTTCCGACGATCAGGCCCCAAGGGCAACTCGTAGAAGGGCCTGCATGCTAGCTCAACACGTCCCGACGGACGAAGACGGCCCACGCGGCCAGTAGGGAGACGCCGGCCCAGGCGGCGCTGACCCACACGGACGCGACGATCGGGGCCCAATCGATGGGCTCGCGCATGAGGTTCAGCCAGGCGGAGAACTGCTCCGTCAGGAGGTAGGGGTCCAAGACGCCGCCGAGGCCCAAAGAGGAGACGAGTTGCAAAAGCAGGATGAGCACCACGCCGCCGACCACGGAGGCGACGCTGTTCTGGGTTGCGACGGAGAGCAGGAGGGCGAAGGCGGCGAGGGCCAGCAGGGGCAGCGCCACGAGGCCGGCTCCGAGCACGATCAGGGCGAGCACCTGACCTACCGGGATCGGCGCCCCCCCGAGCCCCGCGAGCGGCCGGAACCCAATGGCCAGCCACCCGGCCGCCAACCCCACCCCGACGAACACCCCGACCACGGCCAGGGTGTAGAGTCCCACCGCCGCCGCCTTCGACCAGAACAGCCCCGAGCGCCCCACGCTGCGCCCCAGAATCGTCTTTAGCGTGCCACCCGAGACCTCGCCGGCGACGGCGTCCCCGGCCACGAGCACCGTCAGCAGCGGCAGTAGCACCACCGACCCGAACGCCAGGGTGACGAGCGGTATTACCAGCCCGTTCCCAAGCAATTGGGCGGCGAACGGCGCCTCCCCCGCCTCCGGCCCGCCCCCGATGATCTCCACGGCGGCCAGAAAGACGAGCGGCACCAGCGCCGCCGACCCGAGCCCGAGAAACGTCCGCCGCTGGCGCAGCAGCTTGAAGACTTCCCAACGGACCATCATTCCCCGCCACCTCCGGGGGACCCGCCCTCCGTGAGCCGCAGGAAGAGGTCCTCCAGGCCGGCCCGCTCGGGTACCAGGGCCCGCACCTCGACGCCCGCCTCGACGAGGGCGCGCACCACCGGTCCCGCGCCCTCCGGCCCGGTCGTCAGCCGGATCTCTCCGGGCTCCCCTTCGCCGTCGGCGTTGCGTATCTCGGCGCCCAGGCCGGGGGCCATCAGCGCCCGGCGCGCCGCTTCGGGGTCGTCGGTGAGGAGCCGGTATCCCGGGCGGCCCTTGGCCCCTTCGAGGACCTCCCGCAGGCCGCCTTCGGCCACCAGGCGGCCCCGGCTTACCACGGCGACCCGGTTGCACAGTTGCTCGATCTCGGACAGCAGGTGGCTGGAGAGGAAGATGGTCAGCCCCTCCCCGGAGAGCCTGCGCACCAGGGCCCGTATGTCGCGCATCCCCGCCGGGTCCAGGCCGTTCGTCGGCTCGTCTAGTACGAGGAACTCCGGCTCCCGCAGGAGCGCGGCGGCTATCGCCAGCCGCTGCTTCATCCCCTGGGAGTAGGCCCTTACTTTGTCTTTGGCCCGCCCCGTAAGCCCCACGGTCTCAAGGACGCCTTCTATCGGCGGGCTGCCCTTCTTGCGCCGGTCGGCGGCGGCCAGGAGCCGCAAATTATCGCGGGCGGAGAGGTACTCGTAGAGCCCCGGGGCCTCGACGGAGCCCGCCACGCCCGCGCGCGTCTGCGGGCCCGCGGCGGGCCGGCCGAAGAGCCGGATCTCCCCCGAAGTCGGGCGGACGAGGCCGAGAACAGCGCGTATCGTCGTGCTCTTCCCGCTCCCGTTGGGCCCGAGAAAGCCGTACACGTCGCCCCTGTTTACGGTAAGGCTCAGGTTCTCGACCGCGACGAAGGAGCCGAACCGCTTGGTAAGCCCGCGCACCTCCAGGGCCGGGGCCCCGGAGGTCGCCGGGGCCCCTTCGGGTTCGGGCGCCGCGCTCAAAGGGCTACCGGAGTCCCCGGGCCGCCCGCTCGAGCTCCGGGGCCGGGATGCTGCCGGCGAGGGCGTACGAGACCCCGTTATCGCTCCACACCAGCGCCGTCCCGACCGGGGTCGAAAACTCCCGCGCCTCAACCCCGCCGCCGAGGTCCACGGTCGGGAGCTGCAGGGCGTCGCCCGTCCCACCCATCTCGCCGCCCTCGGGTATCGCCGCCCCCGGTATCGCCTGCGGTGTCGCGGCGCCCTCACCGGGCTCCTGCGACAGGACTATCGTTCCCCAGCCCGAGCCGTAGGCGAGAACCACCCCGCCGCCGGGCGTCAGGTACGTGCCCTCCAGGGAGCGCTCACCCGGCACCTCCCCGAGCCGTCGCACCCCGAAGTTCACGGACTCCCGGGCTTTCCCGACGCCCGCGACCTCCCGAACCCCGCCGGCCGGGCCGCCTTCGCGCTCCCCGTTCGGGGCCCGGAACTCCGGGTGCTCGCGGTCCGGCTTGAGGGGCAGCACCTCCGCGCCCGGCGGGGTTTGCAGCTCGAAGCGTTCGGCGGGGACGGGCCCGGGGTCGAAGCCGGAGACCTCGTAGGAGAGCACCGGCTCCTCCCTCCCGTCGGCGAAGAGCAGGAACCGCAGCGGCAGGTAGGTTTCGGAGTCTACGAGCGCCTGCGCCCGTGAGACCAGCGTGGAGTTCGGCTGCTTCGGGGTGAGGGTGAGGACGTGGGCCCCGCGGCCTTCCAAGGTCGTCGGCTCCGCCTGGTCGAGGTTGCTCGTCTCCCCGAGTTTGGCGAGCATCTTGTCGACCTCCGCCGGGCTCACCGCCTCCCCTGTCTCCTCGGGCCGCGGGTCGCCGTCCGCCCTGCCGGCGCGCAGGGTGTTCGTCGCGCCGTCGTAGAAGGAGACCTTCTCGCCGTCCTTGACGAAGACCTTGTCGCCGTTCTCTCCGAGGAGATCGGCCCGGGCGCGGTCCTCGCCGCCGTACCACACGCGGGCGGTCCGCGGCGCGGAGGCGAGGGCAGGGCCGCTCTCTGCCCCGCCCGCCATCGAGTCGAGGAGTTGCGTGGGGACGAGTTCCTGCTCGACCGTCACGGTGGCGCCGAACTCGGGGGGGTCGTCGGCGGCCAGGGCAACCCTGGCGAGGAGCTCGGCGTCCGAGAGCTCCTCCGGCGCGGCCTGGGACGCGGAGATCCGCGTCCCGAGAAACACGGCCGCCAACGTCACCAAAGCCGCGACCCCAAGGACCAACACCAACAACCGAGCCGGCTTCCGCCCTGCCCTCGCGTCACTCGCCATCCGTGATCCTCCTAGCCGACGGCCCCAACCAGGGGCACGCCCGACACGTTTAATTTCCGGTATGCGTGTATACGCGCGGTGACGGACGTGGGTTTCGCCAGCGGGCCCAGCGACCCGAAAACCCATACGGTCCAGGGCTCCACGTCGGCGTTCGTCCACAGGGAAAGGACGGTCTCGATCGAGAGGCTCATCGCGTATCCTTCTTGCGCTTCCGCGAGCAGACCGGCACGACCCCGCTGCGATGGCTGCACGGCGCCCGAATACGCCAGGCCCAACACCCGCTCGAAACCACGGGCCATCCCGTCGAGCGGATCGCTGCCCGGGTAGGGTTCGGCTCCCAGACGACCTTCCGCGACCGTTTTAAGAGGATCGTCGGCACCAGCCCGCAGGCCTACCGCCGCGCGTTTCGGGGTTCACCAGCGCGCTGACCTTGCGATCCGTTGTGCGTGGCAGGCGACGGGTACTGCGACAACTCGGCCTACTCCCGTCGCGAAGCAGCCCGCGGTAGGGGACGCACAGACGTAACCCGGCGCTAGGAATTCCGGGAACCCTCTCGGGGCAAAGCTCCGAGAACTCCTACCTTCTCCGAGCTTCGGTGGATAAGGACGCGCTTACGGTCTTGGCGCCCAGGCGCCCACCATCTCGGGGGCCTTGCCCACCCCGCCTGAGGCCACCATCTCCTCGCGCAGCCTCCCGGCCAGGGTCTCGACGCCCACCTCCTCGGCCGTGGCGATGCCGAACCTTTCCACCAGCGGCAGGAGTGTCCTCAGCGTCTCGGCGGCGAACTCGTACCCGCCCCACCGCGGCTCCCCGCCCACCGGCGCGTTCAGCTCCATCCTCGGTTCCGGCAGCCCCGCTTCCAGGAACGCGCCGCGGAGCTTGAAGCCCATCTCGGTCTCCACGCCCGCCCGCTCCAGGGCGGCCGCGATCCAGCCGAGCGCGTTATCCCACAGCGGCGTGGGCGGGAAGGCGACCATCGAGCGGGACGTGACGTTGTACTCCTGGCAAGCGACGATGCCGCCGCCTCGCACCATGGCGGCCACCGAGCGCAGCGTTTCGGCCGGCTCCGGCTGGTGCATGAGCACGAGGCGACCGCGGCGTCGAAGCCGCGGTCCGGCCCCAGCGCGCCGGCGTCGCCCTCGACGAACGTGACGTTGGTCGAGCCGGCCTGGAGGGCACGGGCGCGCCCTCTCGAGCACCTCGGGGTTGCTGTCGACCCCGACCACGCTGCCCGAAGGTCCCACCATCTCGGCGGCCAGGAGCGCCACGCCACCCGCCCCTGCGCCGACGTCGAGGACCCTCATGCCCGGCCCGAGACCCGCCTGCTCGAACAGGCGCCGCGTGAAAGGCGCGTAGAGGCCGGACTGGCGGATAAGGCGCTCGATCTCGGCCTCGCTCCGGCCCATAGCGCAAGCATCGCCCGTTCTCCCGACCGTCGGCCCGGTCCCCCCGGCCGGTGCGCCTTCGTCCGCGTTCAATACCCTGCCCTTCCCTAGCCATCGGGGCAGCCTACCCTCGAGGTGGGGCGCGGCGTATCGTCCAAAGAGCGTATTCTTGGAACCTCCTCGGCGAACTTCCGATAACGGCCCTTCTCTAGGGCTTGTCCGCAAAGCCTCTAACAGTGGCGTCGGGTGGCGACCAGGTACGAAAAGCGGGCCGAGAATTGCCCAGCTATGCTGGTGTTGGCCGTCACCATTCTATGGCTGCGGTTTGCGGACACGTCCTAGGACGTACGGTGAATAGGGGCGGGAGGGAGGCCCGAGGCGCTCCCGAAGGACGCCCAGGCCCGTGTTCCTTCTACTGGCTCTAGGAGCGGGCGACGGCGCTTTCCTCCGCCGCCTCCTCCTCCGGGGCGCTCTCCGGCACCCCCACGAACGTCACCTGCAGCGTCGCCCACAGCGACGAAAGCATGAAGGCGAAGGCCCCGATCGTCGCGGCCAAAAGCGCTATCTGCACCACGATGAGGGCCGGAATCAACAGGCCTTCCCGGGCCACGGAGGTGGTGGTGATCTTCAGCGCGTCGAAGAGGACGGCCGGCGCTATGGCGGCGAAGCCCCCGAGGGCGGTGAGGCGGATCAGGGAGATGAAGTGCGGCCCCTCGACCCCCCGCTGGATCCTCTCGCCCAGGCCGACGGCCGCCAGAAGTAGCGCCAGGATCCCGGCCGACGCCTCTATCACGGACATCGTGAGCCACACCCCGGCGGTGTTGATGGCCTCGAGGTGAGCGAGGGTCCCGAAGTCCCTGCCCAGGATGCCGAAGGCCAGCATGCCCACGAACGCCGCCAGCCCCACCGCGACCCCGAACCACGGACGCAGCCGGTCGGCGGGATGGACGTACTTCATGATCGGCTGGTCCGGCAGGTGCGAACTCCGGGGCATGCTTCCCTCCTCGAAAGGCGAATATTTGAACGCGCTTGGGCGGATCGGCAACCGAGAGGCCGAAACGGGAGCTACGGTAGGCCCCCTCAGTCGACGGCGCCGGCCCCGGAGCCCGGCTCCTTGGCCGGCAGGCCGCGGTCCGTGGCCTCCAAGCCCGGGATCAGCCCCTGGCTCGCCGAGACCCCGAACATCATCGCCACCACCGTGAAGACGATGGCCACCCTCCCCATCCTCCGCGCCCCCAAGACGTACGCGATGATCCCAAGGAACGCCCCCAGGGAGGCCATGGGGATGGTGTTGAGGTAGGTGGGGTCCCCCGCGATGCCCGTGGCGAGGACCGCGCCGACGAGGCCCATGAGGATCCCCGTCACCGCCGCGGCCCCCCCGAACAACGGGCCCGTGCGCTTGAGCGCCTCGGCCTCCTCGCGCACCTCCTCGCCGCCCGGCCGCCCCTGTGCGCTCCCGTCTTCGTCCCCGCCCCCTGGCCGGTCCGCGTTGCGGCGCGTGGCCTCGCCCGTGACGCGGGCGAAGACCGGCACCGCCACGAGCGCCACTATCGCCATAAGGACCAGAGACACCACCGCTATGCTCAAAACAGATCTTCCTCCATCACCCACTCCTTCGCCCGAAAGTTCGGCCGGTTACCGAGCATCCGGCGTCGCCATCTCCACAACAGGCGCCCTCTTTCCAAAGCCTAAACGCCGCCCGTGGACGGATGAGACCGAGAGGCGGCATCTACCTCGAACGCGACCTCTTCCAGCACCGCTTCCAGATACCCCGCAACCTTCGCCCGTCCCTCGAGGCGCGCCCGTTCCGCCGCGTCCCTCAGCCACGCGAGGCAGGCCTCGTTCTCCGGGCTCAAAAACTCGGCCCCTTCAAGCTTCCCAAGGACGGCACCCTTCTCCCATCTGCCGCGGCCTGCCCGCAGCTTGGCCTCTCTTGCATCCACCACAATATGACAAAATGATTCAAAATCAACAAAACTAAAGTGAAATGTGTCAGAATTGGGCCGAAAGGTGCAGCGAGCTCTCCGAAAGAGAAAGACGTATCCTGGGGCGCATCGGGCGCGGCAGGGTCATCCTAAGAGGCGGGAACGGAGGAAACATGGAAAACGCCGGAGGCACGGCGCGGGAGCCGGGGCTGTTGGGGGCCGAAGACGTCGCGGGCCTGGTGGGGGTCAAGGAGACCACCGTCTACAGGTGGTGCAGGGAGGGGAAGCTTCCGTGCCTGAAGGTCGGCAAGCACTGGCGCGTCAGACGCGAGGCGCTGGAGGACTTCCTCAAGAGCAGCGAGCGCGGGGTGACGTTGGCCGGGCAGCTGGGCTCCTTCTTGCGCGTGCCCGACAGCGTGCTGGCCATAGCCCAGAACGTCGACATTCTGCGCCGTCTCGACGCCGCCTTCTTCCGGGTCGGGGAGGCGGGGGGCGGGTTGCTGGTCAAGTTCTACGGCGGGGAGAAGGATCCCGCTGACGAATTGCGCGCCAGCCTGGAGGAGAACGGCCTCGGGGCCGGCCGCCTGGAGCGGGAGGGGCGTTTTCTCATGCGGCCCGAGACGGATCCCCTAGAGGGCGGGCGGGGAGACGCGCTGGGTCGGATTCTCGAGGAGGAGACCGAGAAGGGCCGCACCGTGTGGGCCTCCTTCGACTGGGCGTTACAGGTCGACTTGGAGACTGCCTTGGAGCAGAAAGGGAGGCTAAACGAGCTCGTAGACGCCCGCCAGCTGGTGGTAAAGACGGCGGCCATAGAGGAGGCGATAGACGAGTGGGGGCCGGCCCAGCTCAGGCGGGCCCAGTCTGCGCACGCGGCGATCATCCTGGCCTCCGAAAGCGGGCTTTTCTTGAGCCGCGCGACGCCGATGCCGCCCTCTTGAGGGTCTGGAGAGAAACACGATCCCGGCGAGGCGCGACCTTCGTAGAAGCCCCTCAGGAGAGACTGCCTGAAAAAGGCGTGGGCTGCCGGTTACGCTCCGCGGCATAGGAAGCAGAAGGTACCCGACCGACCTGTCCGACGGGAGAAGCGTTCATCCACGCTGCGATGAGGCGGCTGATGGCGAGGAGGCTGGCGCGTGCGTGAGAATTTTCAGACGGTCTCAGGACGAAGTTCGCGGGATCGTTCCTCTACGACGTTCGGTTAATAGAGGACCGGTCGAAGGTCCTGCCGACGGCGAGCCCCGCCAGCGCGCCGACGCCGAGCATGCCGAAGGCGGGCGCGCCGAGCAACAGGACGGGCACCACGCCCGCCACGAGGCCGGCGAGAGCCCCCCTGGTGGCGCCCTTCCCCCGGCGGGAGGGCACGGAGACACCCCCCTGCCCGAGCAGCACCGCCCCGAGCAGGACGCCGGCGACGATGCCGAGGGCCGAATCCAGCAGGAAGGGCACGAAGCCGATCCCGGTAAAGAAGGAAAACCCGAACAGCAGGCTCGGCACCGTCTCGAACCCCAGCAGGACACAGGCGGCCAACGTCACGACGGCCTCCCTGCTGCCAACCCCTGAACTCCCGGTATTCACTTCGACGGCAGTGTATAGCCGATGATCGCCAACTTCTGAGCACTTCGTACGCAAGGCCTCCCGAAAAGGCCCCTTCAAGGACGTACGGTGAGTAGGCTCGGTCAGCCGCCACGGAGATACGGCGACTACTCGGGATTCGTTATGTACCTGGGCGTCCCCCGGGAGGTCGTGGCCCCTTCGACAGGTCGATGCGCCGCACCCTCTCGTTCTCTTGCAGCTGACCGACCACCCGGGAGGACGATTCTTCCCCCGCCTTCGTCCCCCCGGCCGGTAAATCGTACGACGGCCATGCTCCTCGAACCCGCGGTTCTTTACATACCTAGTGTTGCTATGTATAATGCTGCTATGCACACTCGGACGAGTTCATTAGCGCCGCGCGACGCGTGAAATGGTGGAGAAAATCATGGAGATCAACAAGGACCTGATGGCCGCTTCCTCGACCCCGATCGTGCTGGCGATCCTGGCCGAAGAGGACAGCTACGGCTACGCGATTCTCCAGCGAGTTCGGGAGTTGTCCGGGGGGCGCATGGAGTGGACGGACGGGATGCTCTACCCCGTTCTGCATCGGCTCGAGCGGCTCGGCCACGTCGAGGCGCGGTGGGAGGTCGCGGAGAGCGGTCGTCGTCGCAAGTACTACCGGATCACGTCCCGGGGCCGGGCTCAGCTCGCGGAGGAACGCAGGCAGTGGCAAGCGGTGGACGCCACGCTACGGGGCATCTGGCAGGCGCTCTCCCCATCCGCTCCGGCCGGCCACCCGGCGTCGGCCGCGCAACCGCCGCAGGGAGCCTGACGATGCCGGATCCAGGTGACGGGGTATCGCTCGAGGAGCAGATCGACCAGTGGCGGGGCTACCTCCGCCGCCGGCAGGCGATCCACCCCGTCGATGTGGCGGAGCTGGAAGACCATCTGCGCGAGCAGGTGGCGGTCCTGGCCGACGCGGGGCTCGCCACCGATGAAGCGTTCCTGGTGGCGGTGAAGCGCATGGGCGACCTCGACGCCCTCTCGCGGGAGTTCGCGCGCGAGCACTCGGACCGCCTCTGGAAGCAGCTCGTCGTCGTCCCTTCTCACGATTCCGGGGACAAACGGGCGCGGGCCCGAACGGATGCCATCGTCGCCTTCTGTCTTGCGGGGGCGGCGGCCGCGGTCATCAAGGTGCCGGCGCTCTTCGGGATCCAATTGGACGGGAACGACGGCTTCTACGCCCGCAATCTGAGCCTCTTCGTGCTGCCCCTCCTTACCGGCTATTTCGTCTGGAAACGGCGGGTCGGCACCGGTACCCTGCGCTGGCTGGCCTTGGCGTTCGTCGCGGCGGGTGTATTCGCCAACGTCTATCCCTTCGGAGGTAACCTGGGCGGCAACACCGAGGCGCTCACGGCGCTGCACCTGCCGATCGCGCTCTGGCTGGTGGTGGGCATCGGGTACGCCGGCGGCCGCTGGAGCCAGGTCGGGGGCCGCATGGACTTCATCCGGTTCTCGGGCGAGCTGTTCATCTACTACGTCCTGATCGCCCTCGGCGGCGGCGTTCTCACGGCGTTCATGGCGATGATCTTCCAGTCCATCGGGATCGACGTCGAGCCCTTCTTCGAGTCGTGGCTGCTGCCGTGCGGCGCTATAGGGGCCGTCGTGGTCGCCTCCTGGCTGGTGGAGGCCAAGCAAAGCGTGATCGAGAACATGGCGCCCGTGTTGACGCGCCTCTTCGCACCCCTTTTCGCCGCCGTGCTGGTCACGTTTCTGGGGACCATGCTGTGGACCGGAAGCGGGGTCGGTATCGAGCGGAACGTGCTCATCGCCTTCGACCTGCTCCTGGTGGTGGTCCTCGGCCTTCTGCTCTATTCCGTCTCCGCCCGGGACCCCCGGTCGCCCCCCGGCGCCTTCGACGTGGTGCAGGTCGTGCTGGTGGTCAGCGCGCTACTAGCCGACGCGGTGGCGCTGTGGGCCATCGCCGCGCGCATCACCGAGTTCGGCTTCAGCCCGAACCGCGTGGCCGCCCTGGGCGAGAACGTGATCCTTCTGGTCAACCTGGCGTGGTCCGCCGTGCTCTACATCCGCTTTCTGAGGGGGCGCGGATCGTTCACGAGCCTCGAACGGTGGCAGACGGATTACTTGCCGGTCTACGCCGTGTGGGCGGCGATCGTCGTGATCGTCTTTCCGCCGGTGTTCGGGTACACCTGATCTCCTCCGCCGTTGTCGGGAGGAGCGAAGATAAGGAGATAACGATGAGGGACCACAAGTACCGATTCGCCGTCGGCGTTGCGCTCGCGGCGGCATTCATACTCGCCTGGCTGAGCCTCGGCGTTGGCGTCATCGGGAAGGACGGGGACCCCGCCAACCTGATGTATTTCGGGGTGCTCGCCGTCGGGCTCATCGGTGCCGTCGTCGCGCGCTTCCGGCCACACGGAATGGCACGCGCGTTGTTCGCGACGGCGCTCGCCCAGGGGTTGGTCGCCGCGATCGCGCTGGCCCTCGGGTTGGGCCTCCCGTGGAGCCCGCCGGTCGAGATCTTGGGGTTGAATGGGTTCTTCGTCGCGCTGTTTCTTGGATCGGCCTGGCTGTTTCGGAATGCCGCGCGGGAGCACCCCCCCGCGGGCGCAGGGCCGGAGGACGGAAGAATAGCAGGCTAGACCGTCAGCTTCTCGTGTGGGCCGGGGCACCGATCCACCCTGACTTTACACAAGAAGGCCGCTCGGCATAGGACCGAGGCAATGCGTACCTGCGAGAACCGAACCAGCGCGAAGTTACTGGCCCGTCCGTGGCGTCCGCGGGGACCGCAGGGGGAGCGGTACGGGCTACAACGTCTTCGAACGTCCCCTTCTTCCGGGACCCTTCGCGGATGGGAGGTTCGGCGTGCCCGACGAGACGACGTCCGCGGCGGGCGGATAGCCCCCTGGCTGCCCCCGCGGCCGAACCGCGCGGCCAGGGCGGCCTTTCGTCTGCCCGTGTACCTCTACCGGACATCTCGCGCCCGGCTCCGTCGGCTGTCGAGAGACCCTCCCTTGAGCCCGCCATCCGCGACCGGGGTGGGTTTACGGTCTGGTCCTGAGGCCCGGTAGTGAGATAGGAGAGGCAGCGCGCCGGATGGCATCGAGAACCAACCGCCTACCTGGCCCCGCGGTAGGTGAGGTCGAAATCGGTCTCCCACGTCAGCCCGTCCGGCGCCTTCTCCCAGCGGCCGGAGATCGTGTCGCCGTCGACGCCGATCGTCGCGGTGAAGCGCTGCGCGAACGGCTCACCCTCGCGCCAGAGCTTCCACCGCCCGTCTCCGATGCTCATCTGGTATACGCGGCAGACGCCACGCTCGTCGGAGCAGAGTTGGAAGTAGGTCCCGTTCGCCGCGTCGCAGCCCATGATCGAGCCGCCGTCGGGCGCCCCGGGCGTGTTCACCGTCGAGCGCTGCACCAGGTGCGCCCCCGAGTCGTGCCATTCGATCGTCGCCCGGGCCTCGCCCGGGCCTCGCCCGGCCACGGCGGCCCGTCCGGGGGCTTGGCCTCGAGGGTCCACTCGCCGACCAGCGGCTCGAGCCGCTTGAGCGCCCCCTGTGCGGTTGGCTGGCCCATCGCATCGCTCCTCTCCCGTCGGCGATCGTGCGGTGCTGACGCCCGTGCAAGGTTCGTAGCGCCCATACGGGACATGGTTCGAGGAACCGGTCCGTTCCCGTCGGCGCGGCCGCAACGCCTCGCGGAACAAGCGCGCGGCGTTGCCTATCTCGTACCCTCATCGTGGCACGCCCGGCACCTTCCAACCATCGCGCCGGCGCCAAGGCGGCCGAAGGCCGCCGGGCCAGAGGAGGAAGGTGATCGGGGCGCCCAGCCGGAACCAGGGGGAAGCGTCGCTGCCGGGTTTCCGCTCCGCCGTAGCGCCCGCCCTCCCCCTCGCCGCCCTACCCAGCGCCCGTATCCTACAAGCCCGTCCCCTACCGGACCGGGGCCGGGCGGACTTGCGAAAACCTACCTTCCACGAGGTTGGTCGAACAGGGGCAAGGGAAACTCGGAGCCCACAAGGATGATGGGCGCAAAGGGAACTATCTTGACGCGAGGCGTCGGGCGGCGTTACGCTGCACACGCCAAAGGCGGGAAGGCCCCTCGGGCGGGCCGAGCGGGGAGGAAACGGCGACGAAGACGGGCTGCAAACTCTGGGCGGCGATCCTCGCGCTCGCGTTGGGCGTCCTCGCCCCGGCGGGCTGCGGCCTCCCCGGTCAGGACGAGGTGCTCAGGCTCGGCAACATAGGCTGGGACGAGAACGTGGCCGTCTCGAACCTGACGAAGGTCCTCCTCGAGGACGAGCTCGATCACGAGGTCGTCGAGATCCGCACGTCGGAGGACCTAGACTCGACGTACCGGGACGTGGCGAGCGGCGAGCTGGACGCGTTCCAGGATGTGTGGCTGCCCAACCAGGATGCCCTGCTCGACCGGGCCGCCGAAGACGTGGAGCACCTCGACCCATGGTTCCTGGGCGAGACCAAGCAGGGCATGGCGGTCCCGGCCTACATGGACGTGAGGAGCATCGACCAGCTCGACGGCACCGAGGCGCGGTTCATCCTGGGCATCGAGGGGAGCTCGGTGATGATGCGGGAGGTCGGTGGGGAGGTCATCGCGGCTTATGGCCTCGAGCAGAGGCTCGTGGAGGGTCCCACCGCGGGCATGCTCGCCGAGGTCGAGCGCCTGTACACCTTCAGGGAGGATTTCGTCTTCCTCGCCTGGTCGCCGCACTGGATGAACCTGAGGTACGAGATCAGGTACCTGGAGGACCCCAAGGGCGCCATGGACAAGACCAACAACCCGGCCGAGTGCTCGACGATCGTGAGCGAGGATCTGCGGGAGGAGGACCCCGTGGCCTACGCGCTCATGGACGCGGTGGCCCTCACCGAGGATCAGATCAACGGCCTGGAGCAGGCGATCAACGAGGACGGCGACCCGCTCGCGGGCGCGAGGCGGTGGGCCTCGAAGAACCGGAAGGTCGTGCGGCCCTGGATCGAGGCCGCGAGGAACGCCCGGTAACCCCCGCGCGCCATGAAACAAGGCGCCACAGAGGCATCGGGCCACCTTCGGTCCGATCGCGTATCGTCCCGGGTATGATCCCAGCAAACCCCGCCACAGACCCCGCGACCCGTAGGCAGCATCTGGCTGGCGGAAGATAGCCGCCTCAATATGTTTTGTGGTAGAAGCGGTCTTCGGCGGGCCGGTCACCGCGCGAGGCTCCTGACGGCGACGACGTTGTCGGTGACGGTGACCCTCTGTCCGTTCGGGCCGGTTGCCTCGCGCTCGCGGGCTTCGAGCCTTTCGGTGCGCCATCCGTCGGGGCTCAGGTCGAGCGGGGCCAACGTCTCCTCGGGGTAGGCCCACGAGCTGGGGCTGACCGAGGCGTGGTCGACGATCAGCAGGAGGCCACCGGGCGTCACAGCGCCCGCCGCCTTTTGCAGGACTCGGACGCGTGGAAACTCAATCGGCGAGTGCAGGTACTGGGCGGAGACCAGGTCGAAGGCGCCCGGGGGGAGGGCGACGGCGAGGTCGTGCCGCCGGAAGTCGATGCGGTCGGCGACGCCGGCCGTGGCCGCGTCCGCCGCCGCCCTATCGAGGGCCGTGGTGGATACGTCGACGGCGGTCACCCTCCAGCCCCGCCGGGCGAGCCAGATCGCGTCGCCCCCTTCGCCGCAGCCGAGGTCCAACGCGGTGCCCGGACGCAGGCTTCCCGCGATGTCGACCAGGACGGGGTTCGGCCTCCCGCTCCACACGCGTTCGCGCCCGCGGTAATGGTCCTCCCAGAACCGCTCGGCCTCCACGTCGCCACGGCCTTCTCGATGCTCTGCGTGAAGCTCGTCGCCCAACGTTGTGCCTCCTCTGCATCGCTGTCCTTCTCTGCTGTTTCGTGCCGGGGGCGGGGCCTAGGGGCGGAGGAGCGCCGCACGACGGCTGCGCGCCCGCGGACCGTGACGGCGTTCGCCGAGCACCCACGCGCCGTGGCCGCGGGCCGTGGCCGCGGGCCTTCTCCCGCCCTACCCGCAGCAGCTCTGCCGGGTCCGTGCCGTCGCGGGTGAGGAACCCGTGGACCCCCGAGGCGGGCGCGTTGCGCGGCAGGCCGGCATCGACGACCAGCGCCGAGCGCCGCGTCCGAACCGGCATCAGCGCGCCGCCGAACACCACGACGTCGTACGTTGCGGGACCTCATCCTTCCGTAGTGCCCGTCCTTCCTTTTGCGCCCCTGGGACGATGTTTTGTCGCGTATCCAGTATCGAGGGTAGGTATCGACCCGCAAAGTGTGGATATTCGGGTTTTGTGGGACGATCTTCGGTAGTATCACGGGCGAAAGGCCGTCGGCGTCGGTCGCCGCGGCCGCCCACCGAAGCAAGGAACGGGTTTTGGGCGCGAGAAGGGTTCCGGGCGGACGGGACGGCGGGCTGCCCGTCCGCACATTCGAGGCGGTGCCAGGGGTGCCGCCCGTGAGCGTTCTGAGGTCCCCCCGCCATGGGCCTCACCGGGGCGAGCCGCCGGGACGAGCCCACACCCACGACTTCCTAACACTCGCCTACTTCGATGGGGGCGGCGGTTCGCTGCGGCTGGGGCGGCGGGAATGGGTGGTGGAGGCGGGGGACGCGTACGTTATCGCCCCGGGCGAGGTAATAGGGGGCGGCTTCGAGGGGGTCGAGGGTTGGAGGGTATTCTTCCCGGCCGAGGTCCTGGGGGACCGGGCCCCGGGCGCCTTCCTCTCCTGGCGCGCCCACCCGCTGCTCTTCCCCTTCGTGGGGGGCGAGGCCGGGGGGGCGCAGCGCCTGAAGGTGCCGCCCGAGGATCGGGCCTCGTGGTCCGGACGCTTCGCGGCCCTCGACGCCGAGCTCCGCGCAAGGCGGGACGGCTACCGGGAGGCGGTCCTCTCGCACCTGACGCTGCTCCTCGTGGAGGTGTCGCGCCTCGCGGCGGACGTCGTGGGCGACCTCAGGCTCAGGGACGAACCCCTGCTCGCCGGTGTCTTCGGCTTCATCGAGGAGCGCTACCGGGAGCGGATCTCGCTCAGGGACGTGGCCAGGGCGGTAGGCCTCTCGCCGGGGCACCTCACCACGGTCGTCGGGCGCAAGACGGGGAGGACGGTCCTTGGGTGGATCACCGAGCGCCGCATGGCCGAGGCGCGGCGCCTCCTGGTCGAGACCGACCTGTCGGTGGAGGAGGTCGGTCGCAGGGTGGGATACGGGGACGCTGGCTACTTCGCGAGGACCTTCGGGCGCGCCCACGGCACCACCCCGCTCGGCTGGCGTCGCGCCGCCCGCCCGTGAACCGGGGTGCCGGGCTTCCCTCTAGCCGGCGGCCCTCGCCCGTAAAGGGCCGCCATCCCGAGGTGAGGGCGGGGCCTGCGAGTCGATCGGGCCCCTCTCACCAGGAGACGATGTCCTCGCCGCGGGAGAGGAGCCAGGCGACCGCAAGCCGCCGTTACCGATGGTTGTTCTTATCGTTACCTGATCGTCACCCGGTCTCCGCATGGTGCCAACCACAGAGCAACCGGGGAGTCCGGGGGCCAAGACGAAAGGGGCAGGCGATGAGACGGACGGCGATCTTGGTTATGACGGGGACGGCAGCAACGTACTTACCGTCCACAGAGACCACCACTCGGCATCTTGCCTACCACCGGGAGCATCTCGCCGTAGTCCCGATGGCCCCCTGAACGCTAGCTTTAGCGTAGACGCTCTGGCAGCGGCACAGGTGTTCCTCGTCGATTACCCGTCGCCGTGGGCTTTCGACAGCCCCGGTCCACTGGCCGGGTAATGGGCCCCAGCCTCCAGAGATCTCACCGCCCCGCCGCAGCCTCCACGTCCTTGACGAGGACGCGCCCACCGGAGCCGGTGCCCTCCACGCCCGTTGGGTCCACGCCCAACTCCTTCGCCCGACGTTTCGCTGCGTCGGTTACCTCAGGTTCTTCCTGATGGTCCTGCCGGGCCTCCGTCGAGGCTTCCGGGACGTCGCCGTCGCCGCCTTCCGCCGTCTCGGCGGTCACGAAGCCCCCGTTCTCGTCGTGGGGGTGGTCTTCGGCCTCGTCTGGGCCGGCGTCGGGCGTCGCCAGCCGTTCTTCGAGGAGGGCCAAGACCTCTCGGTTCGATTCTGCCTGGTCCTCGCGCGCCTGCTCCACGGCCCTGGCGAGCTTCTCGTTCTCTTTGCGGAGCTTCTTTAGTTCTTTGGCAAGCTCATTTACGGCCTTGTCCATCTTTTTCGCCACGCCCTCAACCGCCTCTCGTAGACCGGCAACGCCCGGAAGGATGACACAGCCGGGGCGCCGGGGCTACAGCACGCTCGGCAGGTACGAGGGCCTGGACTTCTCGAAGGCTTCGAGGTCCTCCTCGTGGGTGAGCGTCAACCCGATGTCGTCGAGGCCGTTGAGCAGGCGGTAGCGGGCGAAGTTGTCGAAGGCGAAGGGCTCCTCGAAGCCGGGGGCCTTCACGACGCGGCCTTCGAGGTCGACGAAGACCTCCGTCTCGGGGTCCTCGCGAGCCTGTTCTAGCAGCTCCTCTACGGCGTCCTCGGAGAGTTCCACGGCCAGCAGGCCGATCTTGGCGCAGTTGTTTTTGAAGATGTCGGCGAAGGACGGGGCTATGACGGCGCCGAAGCCGTAGTCCTGGATGGCCCAGGGGGCGTGCTCCCGGCTGGAGCCGCTCCCGAAGTTCTGGCCGGCGAGGAGGACGACCGCGCCCTCGTGCTCGGGCTTGTTGAGGACGAAGTCCGGGTCCTCGCGCCAGGCGGAGAACAGGAACTGGCCGAAGCCGGTCCGCTCTATGCGCTTGAGGGCGTCGCTAGGCACGATCTGGTCGGTATCGACGTCGTCCCACCCGAGCGGCAACGCCTTGCCTTCTACCTTCTTTACGGCCTCCATTAGAGCACCTCCACGGGTACGCCGAGTTCGGACGGGGAGGCGAACCTTCCCATTACGGCCGTCGCCGCGGCCACGGCCGGGCTGACCAGGTGTGTCCTGCCGCCCTTGCCCTGGCGTCCCTCGAAGTTGCGGTTGCTCGTCGAGGCGCAGCGCTCGCCGGGCTGCAGGATGTCCGGGTTCATCCCGAGGCACATCGAACACCCCGCGTTGCGCCAGTCGAAGCCGGCCTGCGTGAAGACCTCCATGAGGCCCTCCTCCTCGGCCTGCTTTTTGACGCGCATCGAGCCAGGCACGACCATCGCCCTGATGCCCTCTTTCACCTTCTGGCCCTCCAGCACCTTCGCGGCGGCGCGCAGGTCCTCTATGCGGGCGTTTGTGCAGGAGCCGAGGAAGACGGTGTCCACCTCTATCTCCCTGATCGGGGTCCCGGGTTCGAGGTCCATGTACTTGAGCGCGCGCCGGTGGCCGTCGTTCTGGGGCTCCGGGACGGCGTCGTCGAGGCCGACGGTCTGGGCCGGGTTCGTCCCCCAGGAGACGTAGGGCGCGAGCTCCTCGGCCCGAATCACGACCTCCTTGTCGTACCCGGCGCCCTCGTCGGTGCGCAAAGCCTTCCACTCCTCGACGGCCCGGTCCCACTCCTCGCCCTTCGGGGCGTACTCGCGGCCCTCGAGGTACTCGAAGGTGGTCTCGTCGGGGGCGACGAGGCCGGCCCTCGCACCCCCCTCTATGGACATGTTGCAGACGGTCATGCGGCCCTCCATCGAGAGCGAGCGGACCGCCTCGCCCCGGTACTCGATGACGTGCCCGACCCCGCCGCCCGTGCCGATCCTGTTCAGGATGCCGAGCATGAGGTCCTTGGCCGTCACGTCCGCCGGCAGCTCGCCCTCGACGGTTACCGCCATCGTCTTCGGGCGGCTCTGGGGGAGGGTCTGGGTCGCCAGGACGTGCTCGACCTCGCTCGTGCCGATGCCGAACGCCAATGCTCCGAAAGCGCCGTGGGTCGCCGTGTGGGAGTCGCCGCAGACGATGACGAGGCCCGGCTGGGTGAGGCCCGTCTCGGGGCCTATGATGTGGACGATGCCCTGGCCGAGGGCGCCCCACTTGTTGAGTGTGACGCCGAACTCCTCGCAGTTGTTCTCGAGCGCCTCCATCTGCTTTTTGGAGACCTCGTCCTCTATGGGCATACCTACGGGCGTGGTCGGCACGTTGTGGTCCATGGTGGCGTAGGTGAGGTCGGGCCTACGCACCTTGCGCCCCGCGAGCCTCAGGCCCTCAAAGGCCTGCGGGCTCGTCACCTCGTGGACGAGGTGCAGGTCCACGTAGAGCAGGTCGGGCTCCCCTTCCGCGCTCCTGACGACGTGCTTTTCCCATACTTTCTCTACGAGCGTCTTCGGCCTGTCCATCGCGTTCCTTCCCGTCGTATTAATATTCTGCCTTCTTGCGGCCCCCGTAGACCGCGAAGCGGTGGTCCTCGTGCCGGCATCGGACGCCCTCGAACCCGGCGTCCTTCAGCCAACGTAGCTGGTCGGCCAGGGTCGCGTTCTTGTCCGCCCTCATGCGCCTGAACGCGGCGGCGAGGTCCTCCTCCGAGGCGCCGGCCTCGCGCACGCGCCGGAGCCACCACTCCTCGTAGCGCGCCTCCTCCTGTGGCGTCCCGCCGAGCACCTGGTCCATGTTGACGAAGTGGCCGCCCTCGACGAGCGAGCCGTGGACCTTCTCGAAGGTCTCGCGCTTGTCCCCGTCCGTGAGGTGGTGGATGGAGAGCGCCGAGGCGACGAGGTCGTAGCCGGCGGGGAGGTCCTTGCGGGCAAAGTCCATCACGCGGAACTCGAAGCGTCCCGGCTCGTGGGCGAAGCGCCGGCGCGCGACGCGCAGCATCTCCACGGAGAGGTCGACGAGCGTGACCTTCGCCCGCGGAAACCGGCCCGCGATCACGGCACTCAAGAGCCCCGTCCCGGCCCCGAGATCCAGGACCCTTACCGGCTCATCCTCCCCGAACGGTAAGCCCTCCAGCAGGGCGGCGTAGAGCGCGTCGAGGCCCGGCACGAGCCGCCGGCGGGCCCCGTCGTAGCCGCCGGCCGCCTCGTCGAAGAGGGCCCCGACGCTCACCCGGCCCCCCCGGAACGGGCCGCCGTCATGTTCAACCTTACGTAGTCGAGGAGCGGGTCGCCGTCTACGGACGAGATCTCCTCCGCCACCGCTCCCGCGAAAGGCTCCCTCTCAACCTCCGGCAACTTCTCCAGATGCCCCCCGAGGACGACGGTCGCGAGGAAACGCGCCAGCTCCCCGACCGACCCGAACCGCGTCGGCTCCTCGTGCAGCCAGGTCTCGACGCCCTCGAACCCGGCGGCCTCCAGCCGCTCCCTCGTCTCGCCGGCCCCGGCGTAGTTCTTGTCGTCGTCCCAGCCCTCGAAAGAGGAACGGAAACGCTCCCGCGACATGACCTCCCGCGTGGCGCGGGTCGCCCTGGAGATGTTCCCCTCGCCGCCGCACTGGGCCGCCAGCCGCCCACCCGGCTTCAGGGCGCCCGCGAGGCGCCCGAAGAGGCGGCGGTGGTCTTTTATCCAGTGGAACGTGGCGGTAGAGAAGACCAGATCCACGGGCTCCTCGACCTCCAGCTCCAGCAAATCCTGGTGCTCCACCCGCACCCGCGACTCCCCCGCGAACCTCCCGCCCGCAGCCTCCACCATCGCCCGCGACCCGTCGACCGCCAGCACCGTCCCCCGCGGCAACCTCTCCAACAGAAGCCCCGTCACCTTCCCCGTCCCGCACCCCGCGTCGATAACGTCCTCGTCGCCCCTCAAGTCCACGTGCCCCAGGAACTCGGCCCCCCACCGCGTCTGCGGGGAAGAGAGCCCCTCGTACGCGACGGCGTTCCACTCGCGCGCCAAGCTAGGGCCGCCCCTTGTTTTGTTTCAACATGTGAGACACAATGTTTAACATATGGACAGTATAGGAGAAGCGCGGGTTGGGGGCAAGAGCGGGGTTGGGGTTTTGGACAAGGCGGTTGGGATTCTATCCTTTCTGGCCGAGGGCGGGCCGGCGACTCTGGCGGGGGTGGTGCGGGGGACGGGGTTGGCGCGTCCGACGGCGTACCGGCTGTTGTCGGCGCTGGAGGCGCACGGGCTGGTGGCGCGGGAGGAGGGGCGGTACTACCTCGGGCTGCGGCTCTTGAGTTGGGGGGGAAGGGCGGTGGGGTCGGCGCTGGTCGGGGCCGCCATGCCGGTGCTCGAGGCGCTGCGGGACAGGACCGGGGAGAGCACGCAGCTCTACGTGAAAGAGGGGGACCGCCGGGTGTGCGTGGCCTCGGTGGAGCGGACGGGCGGGGGGCTGCGGGACGCGGTGCCCGTGGGGGCGGTGCTGCCGCTGGGGCACGGTTCCGGGGGTAGGGTGCTTCTGGCGTGGTCGGAGGGTGCGGAAGCGCCGGATCTCGCGGAGACCCGGGCCCTGGGGTGGGCGGAGAGCGTGGCCGAGCGGGAGGCCGGCGTGGCGAGCGTCAGCGCGCCCGTCCTCGGCCCCGACGGGGGCTTGAGGGCGGCGGTGTGCGCCAGCGGCCCGGTCTCGCGGCTCGGCGAGCACCCGGGGGAGAGGCTGGCGGGGCTGGTGGTGGAGGCGGCGCGGGAGATACAGGAGGCCGGGGTCCGCTAGGGCGGTATGCGGGGGTGCCGGGTGCCTGCGAACCGCGCGGTCTCGCCGCGACGGCCGGGGTTTGTGGGCCGTCGCTGGCGGCGTGTGCTACGGCGGCGGGCGCTTACGGTCGCGCTGCGCAGCAAGAAGGAGATCTCGGGCCTCAGGCGGGCGGGGGACCTCGTCGCCCGTGCTCTCGCCCTGATCCGCCCCCGCGTTCGCGCCGGGGTCGGGCTCGGCTCAAGGTGCTCGGCCAGGAACGCTTCGGTCGGCGCCCATCCCGGTACGACGGCGGCGGGGTGCAGGTTGACGAGGTCCAGCAGGGCCGGCAGATGGGTCCGCTCGTAGGGTAGTACGCGCAAGATAAGTTCCCCTTCCCGGTAACGGTCGGAGTCCAGGCCGCACCGGGGGAGGACGCGCGTGTTCGATGGTGCCGCGTCAGATCACGCCGGCATCCTAACCCCCGTCCCCGCGGGCACAACCCGCGCGAGGGGCGTCACGCCAGGCGGCGTTGGTACAGCCTCTCAAGGGCCGGCTCCCCTGAGCCGTCGAGGGTCGCCTTCTCGAAGGTGATGGTGGCGCCCGGGCCGTCGAGCTCCAGGGTGGCGACCTGGTTGTCGAAGAAGGGGGCGTCGTGGGTGAGACGCCAGTTGAGGTCTTCCCTCCCGACCCCGGCCAGGCGGGCGAGCAGGCGCCCGGCGAGGGCGGCACCGCCGTTCCAGGCGGCGGACTGGAGGCGGGACTTTTTGCCGGGGAGGGCGTTGCGCAGGGGGGAGCAGACGGCCTGGTAGATCCGGCTGATGGCCTTCGTGTTCTGGAAGCCCGCTTCGGCGAGGTAGCCGTGGTGGACGTCGCCGGAGAGCACCTGGACGGTCGAGGGCGGGTCGCCCTTGCGGCCGGCGGCGACGCTCTTCAGGAGTTCGGCCATCTTCGTGAAAGAGTCGTGGAACGAGGCCCAGTGGTCGAGGTCCTGGGAGCGGCGGAGGTCTTCGGCCCACTTCGCGGCGCGTTCGCCCCAGGCGCCGGCGCAGAGCCTCTCGTTCCAGGCCTGGAGGTGGTGCATGCCGGGTCCGAGCATCACGGGGAGGGAGGTGCCGAGGAGGAGGTGGTCGAAACCGCCGGTTGCCCTGTCCTCTATCCAGGACCATTCTTCCGCGTCGACCATGGAGCGGTTCCCCTCTTCCAGCACCCTTCCGCCCCGGGAGTCTACGACGAGCAGCCTGACGTTACCGAAGTCGCGGCAGAAGCTCCAGCGCGCCACCGTGGAGTCCCGGTGGGATCGGTGGGCGGCTTCCCGCAGGAGCGGCCAGGCGTCGTCCGCGGCCACTATATCGGCGTACAGGTCGTTGTCCTGCAACTCCCCCGGGGGCAGGTTTCCGAGGTGCTGGTAGACCAGGTACGAGACGTGGCCGCCGGCGATCTGGTCGTTCCAGTAGGGTCGGTGGCGTATCTCTTCCAACCAGGCGGCCGAGACGTTCCAGTCGTCGCCTACCTCGTGGTCGTCGAAGACCATGGCCGAGGGGACGGTGGAGAGTAGCCAGCGGATCGCGGGGTCCCCCCAGACGTCCCGGTACAGACGGGCGTACTCCTCGAAGTCCGCGACGACCTCGCCCGGGGCGTGGTTAGTGTCGCGCCGGGAGCGGATGAACTCCAGGGCGTCGAAGGGGGGTTTGTGAGCGTAGATCTGGTCCCCCAGCAACACCAGGGCCTGGGGCAACTCTTCGGCCGGCTCGTCGCGCAGCCTCATCGCCGTGGCGTACAGGGCGTCCACCCCAAGGCCCCTGGAATCTTTCGAGAGGTCCAGGGTGTACGGCGCCTCGTGGGGTGCTGCGATGCGGCACGAGCCGAAGACGAGCTTTACAACCTCGCCGTCTTCCGCCGTGCGGACGACGCTCGGCGGGAAGGGGGAACCGGGCTCCGGCCAGGCCTTTCTCCCGTCGAGCCCGACCTCGTACTCGTAGGTCTTCCCGGGATCCAGGCCCGTTACGTGGACCAGGGCGTAGTGGTGGTCCCCGACGCGGAAGGTGGGCGTCGAGCAGCCCGGGACCTCGACCTGGCAGGGCGCGTCCGTCTCGACCCAGACGGTTGCCTCGGACGCGTCGGCGTGGCGCAGCAGGGGTCCCAGGACGAGCTCAGGCACCCGCGCCGCCGCGGATCCCTACGCCATCTACGCTTCCCACCCGCGCCCTCCTTCCCATCGCAGGCCGCAAGCATACACCGTCCGGCCCGCCTCACCCACGCTCCCGTATAGAATTGCGCCGCTGGGTCGAACCCGGGCGGCGGTGGCGCCGGGGTTCGGCGGGGGTCACCGACGGGGAGGATGCAGATGCCTGACACCAGGCTGGCTGTCGTTACGGGGGCGTCGTCCGGGATCGGGGCGGCGACGGCGCGGGCGCTGGCACGGGGCGGCTTCGAGGTCGCCCTCGGCGCCCGGCGCGGGGACCGCATCGAGGCCCTGGCCGCCGAGATCGGGGGGCACGCCAGGGAGCTCGACGTAACGGACGCCGGCTCGGTAGAAGGGTTCGCCGCGTGGACGGAGGGGCTCGGCGGCGCGTCGGTGCTCGTCAACAACGCGGGCGGGGCGAAGGGGCTCGAGCCGGTAGCGGAGATGCACGAGGAGCGCTGGCGCTGGATGTACGAGGTAAACGTGCTCGGCCTCGCGATGATGACGAAGGCGCTCCTGCCGCAGGTCCTCAGGTCCGGCAGCGGCCACGTGGTCATCATCGGCTCGGCGGCGGGGACCGAGGCTTACGCCAGGGGCGCCGGCTACGCCGCGGCCAAGTTCGGGGCCCACGCCGTCTTCGGCAGCCTGAGGCTGGAGCTCCTCGGCGAGGACGTGCGGGTCACCGAGGTCATGCCGGGGGCGGTGCGCACCGAGTTCGGCCTCGTGCGCTTCGAGGGCGACGAGGAGAAGGCCGAGGCGCCGTACAAGGGCATCACGCCGCTCACCCCCGACGACGTCGCCGAGTGCGTGCGCTGGGCCGTCACCCTCCCCCCGCACGTCAACGTGGACCGCCTCGACGTGAGGCCGGTGCGGCAGGGCGCCGTCACCCTCTTCGCCCGCGACGAATGAGAAAGGGGGCGGCGGGGCCACGGGTGGGACCGGGGGCCCCGTTTGCTAGAATCGGGCGATGCGGGGCAGACAGAGAGTATTCAGCGGGACACAGCCGAGCGGCAGGTCCCACCTGGGGACGTACCTGGGGGCCTTGAAGAACTGGGTCTCTGTGCAGGATGACTACGACTGCTTTTTCTGCATCGTGGATCTGCACGCGCTGACCGTGCCGCAGGACCCCAAAGTCTTGCGGGCGAACGTGCGCGAGATGGCGGCCCTCTACATGGCGGTCGGCCTCGACCCGGAGAAGTCCATCATTTTCCGCCAGAGCCGGGTCTCCGAGCATGCGGAGCTCTCCTGGCTCCTAAACTGCGTGGCGAGGGTCGGCGAGCTCTCGCGCATGACGCAGTTCAAGGACAAGGCGCAGAAGGGCGGGGCCGACTCCGCGAGCGTCGGGCTCTACGACTACCCCGTGCTCCAGGCCGCCGACGTCCTCCTGTACAACGCCCACCTCGTGCCCGTGGGGGAAGACCAACGCCAGCACCTGGAGCTCATGCGGACGCTCGCCCGGCGCTTCAACGGGCTCTACGGCGAGACCTTCGTGGTGCCGGAGCCCATGATCCTGGACGTCGGGGCCAGGGTGATGGCCCTCGACGACCCCACGAGCAAGATGAGCAAGAGCGCGCCCACCCCGGCGGGCTACGTGGAGCTATTGGACGAGCCCGACATCATACGGCGCAAGATCCGCCGCGCCAGGACAGACTCGGGCTCCGGGGTGGTTGCCTCCCCGGAGAAGCCCGCGATAGCGAACCTGCTGAACATCTACGCCGGGCTTACGGGCCTCCCCGTCCCCGAGATCGAGGAGCGATACCGCGGCAAGGGCTACGGCGACTTCAAGAAGGACCTCGGCGAGGTCGTCGTGGAGACCCTGGCCCCCATCCGGGAGCGCGCGCTCGAACTCCTGGACGACCCCAAAGAGCTCGACAGCCTCCTGGAGTCCGGCGCCGAGAGGGCCCGCGAGGTCGCCCACGCCACCCTGCGCGACGCCTGGACCAGGATGGGCCTGGACTAGTGGACCGTAAGGGCCGGGTGCCGGGAAGACTTTGACGCCCCTCGTCCTCGTGCCGGGGCTCCTGTGCGACGGGCGGCTGTGGCGCCACCAGGTCGAGGGCCTCGCGGACCTCGCGGGCCGGGTCTTGGCTCCCGAGGTAACCGGCCAGGACTCCATAGCGGGGATGGCGCGCGGCATCCTCGAAGCCGCCCCCGAACGGTTCTCGCTCGCGGGCCTCTCGATGGGGGGCTACGTCGCTTTGGAGGTCGTGCGGCAGGCGCCGGACCGCGTCGAGGCGCTCGCCCTGCTCGACACCTCGGCCAGGCCCGACACCCCGGGGCAAACCGGGGCGCGGCTCGCGCTCATCGAGCTTGCCCGGGCCGGCCGGTTCGACGAGGTGTGGCGCGCGCTCCTGCCGAAGATAGTCCACCCCGACCGGGTCGGGGACCCCGGGATCCGGCTCGCCGTCAGGGAGATGGCCCACGCCGTCGGCCCGGGGGGTTTCGAGCGGCAGGAGCGCGCGATCATCGGCCGTCCCGACAGTCGCCCCAGCCTGCCGGCCATCTCCTGCCCGACCCTCGTCCTGTGCGGGCGGGACGACGCCCTCACGCCCCCGCACCTGCACAAAGAGATCGCCGACGGGATACCGGGGGCACGCCTCTGCCAGATCGACCGCTGCGGCCACCTCTCCACCCTCGAACGCCCGGAAGCCGTCACGCGCGCCATGCGCTCGTGGCTCGAATCCCCCCGGCTCGACCCACGAGCGCCTGCTAAGAGTCGAGGGGTGCTGGGGTAGGCCCCGGGACGACGGCTATACTGCGGGCGACGCAGGCCATCCGGCACCAGGGGACAGATGCGACGCCTCAGAACCACGCTCGACCGCATAGACCGCAAGGGCTACGGCGCGTACAAGGACCTCGCCGGCTCCTTCGAGTTCGACGGCTTCACGCTGTTTATCGACAGGGTGCAGCGCGACCCGTTCGCCCCGCCGTCCCTGATCCGGGTCCGGACGAAGGGGAACCGCTTCGATCTCTCCCTCTTCGAGAACCCTGTTCGGCGGGTCGCTTTCGAGGACTTCCTGACGCGGGGGGTGGACCGGGCCGTCCGCGAGGTCGTGCGCGGCGATCGCGGCTCGGGCGGCAGCGGGAGGGTCGAGATACAGACCCCCTCCCAGAAGATCCTCCCCCGCACCTCGATGGTCGTGGCGAGGGATTTCGTCGAGGCGAGGATGGCCGTCGGTCTTCCGGCCCGGGGACGGAGCGTTGACGGCAGGGCGGCCCGCGCCGTGCTGCTCGAAGAGCTGCCTGAGGTCATCGGGCGGGTGCTGACGCCGGAGAGCCTCGATGGGGATAGGGCGAGGCTGCACGTCGAAACGGTGGAAGACGCGAACCACCTGCGGGGCTTCCTCCCCTCCCTCGGCCTCGTGGCGTTCGTGGCGGACGGGGCGGTGCTGCCGCGGGAGAGCGGGGCGAGCGACCGGCCGTTGGGGGAGGGCGCGGTGCGTTTCGAGAGCCCGGCGCCATTCCGGGTCGGGGTGGAGCTTCCCAACCGGGGCGCGGTAACCGGCATGGGGATACCGGAGGGCGTTACGCTCATCGTCGGGGGCGGGTTTCATGGGAAGAGCACGCTGCTTTCGGCGCTTTCTTGGGGGGTATACGACCACGTACCGGGGGACGGGCGGGAGCTCGTGGTGGCGCGGCCCGACGCGGTAAAGGTCAGGGCCGAGGACGGCAGAAGTGTCGCGGGGGTGGACATCTCGGCCATGATCGGGGAGCTGCCGGGTGGAAGGTCTACCGGGGGTTTCTCCACCCCGAACGCCTCCGGCTCGACCTCCCAGGCGGCGAACATCGCGGAGGCGTTGGAGGTCGGCACCTCCCTGCTCCTGGTGGACGAGGACACGAGCGCCACGAACTTCATGATCCGGGACGAGCGCATGCGCGAGCTCGTCCGCCGCGAGCCCATCACCCCGTTTATAGACCTCGTGCGCCCGCTGCACGCAGCGATGGGCGTCTCCACCATAGTCGTCGTCGGCGGGGTCGGCGACTACCTGGAGGTGGCGGACCGCGTGATCCTGCTAGAAGACTACGCCGCCTCGGACGCCACCCAGCGGGCGCGCGAGGTCGTCGGGCGCTTCCCGCCCCGCGCCCCCCTCGAAGACAAGAAGATGCGCAGGCCGAAGCCCCGCCGCCTGCGGGCCTCGTCCCTGGACCTCCGTCGCGGGAAGCGGGAGGCGGCCAGGGGCCGGGGCCTCCACACGGTCGAGCTCGGGCGGGAGCGGGTGGACCTGTCCTCCGTGGAGCAGCTCGCCGAAGCGGGCCAGACGGAGGCCGCGGCCCGCATCATCGGCCGGTTCGCGAACGGCGGCGACAGGGAGATCGGGGGGGCGGTCGGGGAGGCGTTGGCGGGCGTTTCGGGGGACGGCCTAGAGGCTTTGGGCCAGTTCCGGGGGCATCCGGGGGAGATGAGCCTGCCGCGGGCGCAGGAGGTGGCGGCGGTGTTGAACAGGTTTCGCGGGCTCGCAGTGAACCCGGAGACGTAGCAGACGGCGGCGGCTGTTATTATTAACAGGATTTTCTAAGGGAGGATCCGCGGAAGCCAGATGAGCGAACACGGTATCGAAGAGACCGGTAGCGAGGAGACCACGCCGTCCTGGTTCAGGATGAAGGCCGTGTTCGTGCACCTGTACACGGCCAGCGGGGCCGTGCTAGCGCTCCTGATGCTCGTCGCCGCCTTCCAGGGCGAGGCCGTCGAGGCTTTGTGGCTTATGTTCTTCTCCCTCCTGATAGACAGCACGGACGGCCTGCTCGCGAGGCGTTTTCGGGTCAGCGAGGCGCTCCCCTTCTTCGACGGGGCGCTCCTGGACAACATCGTGGACTACATGACCTACGTCTTCGCCCCGATCGTGCTGCTGTGGAGCGAGGGCTACCTGCCCGACGGGAACGCCGGCATCGTGCTCGCCTCGCTGCCGCTCTTGGCGTCGAGCTACCAGTTCTGCCGGGTGGACGCCAAGACCGACGACCACTTCTTCCTGGGCTTCCCGAGCTACTTCAACGTCGTGGCGTTCTACGCGATCGTGTTCGGGCCGGGGCCGGGGGCGCTGGCGGCGGTGCTCGTGGCGTGCTCGTTCCTGGTCTTCGTGCCCATCCGTTACGTCTACCCGACGCGCACGGCGGTCTTCAGGAGGCTCTCGCTCACCCTCACCGCGCTCTGGCTGGGGAGCTACGCGGCGATCCTGTGGCAGATGCCCGACCCGCACCCGCTGATCCTGGCCTTCTCGCTGCTCTACCTGTTCTACTACTTCGGCCTCTCCCTCTACCTCTCGGCCAAGATGCTCGAAGCCCGCCGCATGGAGGAGCAGCCCGAGGGGTAAACCCGGTCACGCCGCTTCGCGGCCTTCTCTGCACGCCCCGGCCTCGCCCCCGCTCCCTGCATTCTGGCTTCTTGGTGCCGCTGACAGCCGGCGGCTGATAACCTTTTCGGGAAGATTCGAATAGATACAGGAGGAGCAGGCATGGCGTTGAACGAGGCGTTGTTGAAGCGTTTGATCGAGACGCCCGGGGTGCCGGGGCGGGAGGAGCAGCAAAGGGCCATAGCCCGCGAGGAGCTCGGCGCCCTCACCGACGAGGTCCGCACGGACCCCATGGGCAGCGTCATCGGCACCAAGAACGGCGACGACGACGTGCGCGTCATGGTCGCCGCCCACACCGACGAGATCGGCTTCCTCGTCAAGCACGTCGACGATAAGGGCTTCCTGAGGTTGCAGACTCTGGGCGGGCACGACCCGGCGAACATGGTCTCCCAGCGCGTCGTCGTCACGACCGCGAACGGCGAGACGTTCAGGGGCGCGCTCCAGCCCCAGCGCAAGCCGCCCCACATCGCCACCGAGGCGGACAAGAAGCCGCCCAAGGCGGACGAGTTTTTCGTCGACCTCGGGATGCCGGCCGACGAGGTAAAGGAGAAGGTCCGCGTCGGGGACTACGCGGTCATGGACCGCACCCTGGAGAAGACCGGGGCCAACTACGTCGGCAAGGCGATGGACGACCGGGTCGGGGTCTTCGTCATGTACGAGGCGCTCCGGGCCATGGGCGGCCACGAGGCGACCGTGTACGCCGCGGCGACCTCCCAGGAGGAGGTGGGCCTGCGCGGGGCCGCCGCGAGCGGGTCGGCGCTTCAGCCCACCGTCGTCGTGGCGCTCGACGTGACGCTGGCGATGGACATACCCGGCGGGGGGAACGAGAACGAGATCAGCGCTTTAGGCAAGGGCGTGGCGCTCAAGATCATGGACGGCTACTCCATAAGCCACCCGAAGCTCGTCGAGCACTTCCGAAGCATCGCCGAGCGCGAGGGCATCCCGCACCAGATGGAGATACTCCCCTTCGGCGGCACCGACGCCGGCGGCGTCCAGCGCCTGCACGGCGGCATCCCGGCCATCACCCTCTCCATCCCCTGCCGCTACGTCCACACCCCGAACGAGATGGTGAACGAGGAAGACGTCCAGGCCGCCATAACCCTCCTCGCCCGTTTCCTGGAGGAGGCCCACACCGGGGACTACGCGCTCTAGGGCCCGTCCCGTGGACCCCGCGCGCGCCGTAGAATAGAACGGGACGGAGTTCCTGCTCGCCCTCGGCCGCGCGGCGGGTGCCGGGGAGCGCGACGACGGACGCGTCCGGTGGGTTATCGGCAACTGCCCCATCGACTACCACAACGCCGTCGTCGCGGCCGACCTGTCACCGGGGGAGGCCGACGGCGCGGTCCTGGCCTCCAGGGAGAAGATGCGGGAGCTCGGCGTGCCGGGCTCCTGGCACGTCGGGCCCTCGATGCGGCCCGCGGACCTCGGCGACCGGCTCGTCGCCCGCGGCTTCGAGTACGCCGGCGACGACATCGGGATGGCGATGGACCTCTCCGCCCTCCCCGAAGCGGCGACGCCGGACGGGTTCGTCGTCGAGCGGGTGCGGGACGAGGCGGGGCTCGCGGCTTGGGTCGAGACGCTCGGCTCCGGGTTCGGGGAGAGGCCCGTCGAAGCCGGGTGGGTCGGGGAGGCGTACCGCCGGATCGGCTTCGACGATGAGGGGCCGCTGCGCCACTTCCTCGGGCGGCTGGACGGCGAGCCCGTCGCGACCTCGACGCTCTTCCTCGGGGCCGGGGTCGCCGGGGTCTACTTCGTCTTCACGGTGGAGGGGGCGCGGCGGCGCGGTGTAGGGGCGGCGATCACCCTCGCGGCGCTAAAGGAGGCCGGGAATCTCGGGTACGATATGGGGGTGCTGGGCTCTTCGCCGATGGGTTACCGGGTGTACCGCGGGCTCGGTTTCGAGGAATTCTGCAGGATCGGGATCTACGAGTGGCGACCGTCGTAACGCGCCCCGGCACGGGCGCGTCAGTGGTTCGACATAGTGGGGTGATAGCGTGGGCGACGAACCGAACCTCTCACCGGCCGCCTTCGGGCGGTCTTTCCGGGCCTTCCTGGAGGCGGCGGTGGCGGGGCAGGAGGTCGAGGAGCCGCCCTTCGTCGTCCGCCTGAGGGGCCATCTCGGCGCCGATCCCCGGGGGCTGCCGATCCTGTCGGAGCAGTTCTCCGCCATAGAGCACCCGAACGTGCAGGCCGCGCTCGACGCCTGGGTCTCCGCGGACGGACGCTCGGCGGACCTCCTAGGCATGTCGGCGGAGCAGAAACGCTACCAGGGGCTCGGGTTCTCCGACCTGATCACGCCCCCGGGCGGCGGCCTCATGGGCGACCGCGCCCCGCGGCCCGGCCCCGTGGACTACGTGAACGTGCCCGTCGCCCACGGCCGGGTTCGGGCCTGCGTGCAGCACGGTCTGTACCTGCTCGGCGACGGCGAAGGACCGCTCGCCGTCCTCGTGAGGAGCACGGGAGAGCACCACGGCCCCGTGCCCCAGATCCACATCGAGGTGATGTCCGCCGAGCCTGAGACGGCGTCGGCGTTCCTGGCCGAGATCCGCGCCGGCATGCTCCTGCACAACGTCTACCGGGGCCAGTTGCTCTCTTTGGGAAACCCGCACGGGCCCTTCGGCGAGGGCGGGGCGATGGTCGAGTTTCTGGCCATCCCGGAGATAGAGCGGGACGCGGTCGTCCTTCCCGAAGGGGTGCTCGAACGCGTCGAGCGCCACACGGCCGGTTTCGCCGCCCACGCAGGCAAGCTCCTGGCAGCGGGCAGGCACCTAAAGCGCGGCCTGCTGCTCCACGGCCCGCCCGGCACCGGCAAGACGCTGACGGCCATGTACCTCGTCGGACGGATGCCGGGCCGGACGACGCTCGTGCTCTCGGGCGGCAGCTACGGCCTCGTCTCCCCCACCTGCGAGCTCGCCCGGAACCTGCAGCCGTCCATGGTCATCCTCGAAGACGTGGACCTCGTCGCCGAAGAGCGCGGCATGGGGCCGATGGGCGAGAACCCGCTCCTCTACGAGCTCCTCAACGAGATGGACGGCCTCGCCGAGGACGCGGACGTGATCTTCGCCCTCACCACCAACCGTCCCGACCTGCTCGAACCCGCCCTCGCCGCGCGTCCGGGGCGCATAGACCAGGCTACCGAGATACCGCTCCCGGACGCCGGGTGCCGGCGGCGCCTGATCTGGCTCTACGCCAAGGGCCTCGACCTGCGCCTGGAAGACGCAAAGACGGTCATCGACCGCACCGAAGGCGTGAGCGCCTCCTTCATAAAGGAACTCCTCCGCCGCGCCACGCTCTTCTCCGCGGAAGCGGGCGAAGACCTCGTCGTGACGGACGCCCACGTCTCCGAAGCCTTAGACGAGATGCTCCTGGCCGGAGGCACGCTCACCGTGCGCCTCCTCGGCGGCGGGCCACCGCCGTCCGAAGCCTCGCCGGAATGGTACGAGGAAGGGCCGCCTGGCGGTGGCCTCGGGTAAGCAGGACACCAGACCAGCCCGAAGGCCCGCGCTACGCCTATCGGCCGATACGGTAGCATAGGTGCTTCGGCAAGCGAACGAGGGGAAACGCATGGCCCAGAAAAGCTACGACAGCCCGCCGGAGATGGCGCTAAAGCCGGGCTACGACTACCACGCCGTCATCGTCACGAGCAAGGGAACCGTGAGGGTGCGGCTCTTCGCGGAGGAGGCCCCCGAGACGGTGAACAACTTCGTCTTTCTAGCGCGGGACGGCTACTTCGACGGGACGACCTTCCACCGGGTCATCAAGGACTTCATGGTGCAGGGCGGGGACCCGACGGGGACGGGCGCGGGCGGGCCCGGGTACAAGATCCCGGACGAGTTCCACGCCGAGCTCAGGCACGACAGGCCTGGCGTCCTCTCGATGGCGAACGCGGGGCCGAACACGGGCGGCTCGCAGTTCTTCATCACGCACGTGGCGACGCCGTGGCTCGACGACCGGCACGCCGTCTTCGGCGAGGTCGTCGAGGGGATGGACGCGGTGAACTCCGTTCCGGAGCGGGACCCGCAGCGCGCCCGGGAGCCGGGCGAGACGATCGAGCGCGTCGAGATCGAAGAGGTCCCGAAGGGCTGAGGCCCCTTCTCCCGCGTGGGTGCGGATTTACAGCCAGCCCCCGCGGGTAAGCACTACCCTCGCCGGAGACCGTAACCCCAACGAGGAGGGTCGCATGTCCAAAGAAGTGGCGGACAAGTTCGTCGAGGCCCTGTGGAAGCTCGAGGAGGACAGGGACGTCGAGGCCCTGGTCGAGTTGCACACCGAGGACTGCGACGTGGGCAACGTAGCGGTGCCCCGGACCTTCTCGGGCCACGACGGCCTGCGCCAGTTCTGGACGAGCTACCGCGACACCTTCGGCAGCATGAAGAGCGAGTTCCGCAACGTCTTCGCCGACGACGCCGGCCACGCCGCCCTGGAATGGACCACCTCAGGCGACGCCAACGGCAAGGACGTCTCCTACGACGGCGTGAGCCTGCTGGAGATAGAAGACGGCAAGGTCAGCCGCTTCCGCGCCTACTTCGACCCCCGCACCGTCACCGAACAGGTGGTCAGTTAGCACGCCGCTTCGCGGCTTTCAGCACGCCGCCTCTCGCCGCGGTTGTTCTGGTAGCCGCGGAGCGCCGGGCTGACAAGCGGAGGCGTCAGCCGGAGCGTACTACGCGGGCCCGCCGGCCCGCGCCGGGGGCCAGAAGCGGACGAGGGCTTCGCCGATGATGTCGTCCTCCGGGACGGGGCCGAAGAAGCGGGAGTCGAAGGAGCCGGTACGGTTGTCGCCCATCATGAAGTAGTGGTTTTTGGGGACGGTCACGGGGCCGAACGAGCAGGTCTTCGGGTAACCGGGCTTGCAGGGGTCGTTCTTTACGTAGGGCTCTTCGAAGGGTTTGCCGTTGATGGAGAGCTCTCCGTTGCGCAGCTTTAGTTCGTCTCCGGGGAGGCCGATCACGCGCTTTATCAGAGGTTCTTCGCCGGCTTGTTGGTTTTCGAAGAGGGGTGTGTCGGCCTGCTGGGGCTCGAAGAGGGCTATGTCGCCGCGTTCGGGGTCTTTTATGTCGTAGGCGAGCTTGTTTATTAGCAGCCGGTCGTTGGTGCATCCCTTGCAGCCGTGCAGCGTGGGATCCATGCTCGAAGAGCCGACGAAAAAGGGGGCCGCCACCACCGGGCGGACGAAGCCGAAGACGAGGGCGAAGGAGATCAGGAGTATCACCGGTATCTCCAGGACGGTCCTCAGCGCGGCCTTTCGCCGGTCGGCCCGGGTCTCGCGCTGCCCGCTCAAGCTACAGCAGCCCGATCCTGTCGAGCGGCCAGAAGCGCAAGAATGCTTCGCCTTCTATGTTCTCCTTCGGAAGGGGCCCGAAGACCCGGGAGTCCGCGGAGTTGGCGCGGTTGTCCCCCATCACCCAGACGTGATCCTTCGGGACCGTGACCGGGGCGAAGAAGCTCCTGTCGGGGAACTTCTTGTTCGTGAAGGGCTCCCTCTGGCGTTCCCCGTCGACGATGAGGCGGCCGTTGCGGACCGAGACCCTGTCCCCGGCGACGGCGACGACGCGTTTGATGAGGTCCTCGTCCTCGTTGTCGACGCTCTGGAAGACGACGATGTCGCCGGGTTTCGGCTCCGTAAAGCGGTAAATGAACTTGTTGACCAGCACGCGGTCGTTGATCTGGAGCGTCGGGATCATGCTCCCCGAGGGGATCCAGAAGGCCTCGACGACGAACGGCCGCACGAAGCCGAAGACGAGGGCGAAGGAGACGAGCAGGATGACCAGGTACTCGAGGGCCCCGCCGCCCTTTTTCTTGGGGGTCCGGCGCTCCTCTTCTGAGGTCCGGAATTGCTCATCTTCGTAGTACGGCTTCTCGGGCATGAACACTAAGAATAACCCACGGGGCAAGGAACGTCGGAAAACCCAGTGCCCGCTAGAAGAGGCCGAGGGCCTCGGAGAAGAGGCGCAGGGCGACGACCACCATGAAGACCCCGAACCCGACCCGCAGCTTGCCCTCCGGCATCCAGTCGCGCAGGCGGACGCCCAGGGGAGCCCCGACCATCGACCCGACGATAAGCGGCGGCAGGCTCAGGAGCTGCTCGGGATCGCGGAAGCCCGTGGCTATGTAGCCCGCCGCCCCGACCAGGCCGGTGAACATCACGACCGCGAGGCTCGTCGAGACGGCCCCCTTCGTGGTGAGCCCCATCCCGAGCACCATCAGGGGGACCATCATCACCCCGCCCCCCACCCCGACCAGCCCCGAGAGCGCCCCGATAAAGATCCCGGCCAGAAAGACGAGCGGGAGCGCCACCTTTCTGCCGGATTCGAGGTTCCCGCGGCCCTTGGCCGTGGGGTAGGCGAGCGCTATGAGGAGCGTGGCGAAGGAGATCTGGACCACCGTCTCCGGGGAGACGCGGCTTATCGCCACCCCGATCAGGGACGAGGGCGCCACCGTAAGGGACAGGATGCCGGCCGTTCTCCAGTTCACCGGGTCGTCGCTCCTGGCGTTGCGGATGGTGCCCGAGAGCGAGCTGAAGACGATGATGACCAGGCTCGCGGCGACGGCCTCCTGGATCTCCCACCCCCCCGCGTACACCAGCCCCGGCACGAACACGATCCCGCCGCCCACCCCGACGAGCCCGGAGAGGACCCCGCCGACGACCCCGATCACGCCCAGGAGCAACAACTGCAAGATATCCACCGCCCCATTCTAGCGAAGGATTCCCGGGCCGCTCTCTCTAGGCCGCGGAGCGGGACCTCCGCCAGCGCCAGAAGAGGTAAACCACGGCGACGATGAACGCCAAGGCGACCGCGTAGTCCAAGTAGTGGAGAAAGTCCCCGATCCTCTCCCAGTTCTCCCCGAGCACGTACCCGAGGTAGGTCAGCGCGAAGACCCACGGGACGCACCCGAGAAAGGTGTAGACGCTGAACTTGGCGAAGTTCATCCTGGCCGTCCCCGCCGGGAAGGAGATGAACGTGCGCACGACGGGCAAACAGCGGGAGACGAAGACCGTGAACTCGCCGTATTTGTCGAACCACCCCTCTGCTATGTCCAGGTGGTGCGCCCTCACGCCGACGTACTTGCCGTAGCGGAACCACAGCTCGCGCCCGCCCCACAGCCCGATAAAGTACGCCACCCACGAGCCGACCAGGTTGCCCAAGACCCCGGCGGCGACGGCGGCGGTCAGGGTCATCCTGCCCTCGGAGACGAGGTAGCCGGCGAAGGGCGATATGGCCTCGGACGGTATCAGGATGCCCATGCTCTCGAGCAGCATCAGCACGAAGACCGCCGGGACGCCGTAGCCGCCGATGGTCTCCGTCACGAAGTGTATGAGCGGTGCGAGGATCGCTTCGAGCACGAGGGGGAAGCTAACACCTACCCGGCAAGATTTCCACCGGCGGGCTCCGCCGGCTGCCCCCCCGGCTACCCCCCCGGCTACCCCCCCCGGCGCCCTTCTGCGGCCCGGAGTTTGCGGGCGGAGAGCCACAGGACGTAGACCGTGCCCACGCTGACGAGCCAGAGCGGGGCGGCAAGGTACCCGGCCAGCACGTCCGTCGGGTAGTGGACGCCGAGGTAGAGGCGCGAGAAACCTATAAGGAGCACGAGGACGGCCCCTGAGACCATCACGGCCCACCGGGCGGGGCCGCGCAGGTGGTAGGCCAGTACCAGGGTCAGCGCCCCGTAGAAGCCGACCGCCACCGTCGCGTGGCCGCTCGGGAACGAGTAGAAGCCCGCCGTGTAGCCGGAGTCTATGATCTCTGGCCGCGCCCGCCGGAAGACGCTCTTGAGCACGGTCGTAAGAAAGATGCCGCCGGCGGTCGAGACGACGAGCAACACGGCCGAGAGCCTCCAGCCCCTGAGGAGAAAGGCGGCGCACACCGCGGCGAGGAGCGGCAGCACGACCCGGTAGTAGCCCAAAGCCGTCACCGCGCGCATCGGGCCGTCCAGCCAGGCCGGGACGTTGGCCTCGATCCAGAGCAGCACGGCCCGGTCGAACGCCCGGCTCTCCCCCTCGATGACCTCCTCGGTTATCTCCGCGAAGCCCCACACCACGAAGGCCGAGGCCGCGAGCCCCAGCGCCAGCCAGACGGCGGCGGCCACCGTCAACCGGCTCACCGTCACCCGCCCCAGCTCCCTCAGGGCCCTTGCCGAAGTCCCGAACACGAAGGGGATTCTAGTACCTGCCGGAGAAAAGCCCCTGAAAATATAGGAGCACGACGGCGCGGTCCACGATCAGCAAGAGGTCGGAGAGCTCCATCTCTTCGACCGTGGATTGCTCCCTGCGAGTGCTAACCGGGGAGAGGGAACCGTGGTCTTTGTAGAGCTCGACCCAGGAAGGGGCGGCGGACCGCACGGTGGGGGTCGCGCGGCTGCAGATGACGAGTTGGGGGGCGCGGCGGACCACATGCCTGTCCAGATCTTCGGGCTCGGTCTCCCCGAACTCCACCCCGGGCCTCAGATCCCGAAGGACGGCCGCGATGGCCTGCCGGTAAGAGCGCGGCTCGTTGGCGAGCAAGACCCGCGGTTTCATCCCGTGCCGCGCCTCCTTCTAATGGTGAGAAGGATACTCGCCCGTCTGCGACGCCGGCGTCCCGGGAACGGGCGATTTTTCCCTAGCCGATACAGGCTAAGGCCGGTTCACGGCGACGATCGTAGAGGTTGGGCCCCAGGTTTCGTTCGGGTTCGGGGTTTCGAGGCTCTAGGTTTTGAGGGGTGCTCGGCGAGGGCCAGTCCCCTACGCGCGCTCCTGATGCCTAGAGAAGCCCCCGAAGGAGGCGGCCTCGAACCTCCTCGTGCCCGTCCCGGGAAGGATCGACCCTTCCGCAAGCCGCTGTCAGTTCTCCGCGAGCCGCCTCACCGTGTTCACCACGCTGGTGAGGCTGGCGTCCTTCCCGAGCACCTCGTCGGCCCCGGCATCGAGCGCGCGGCGCGGGTCACAGGCCGCGCTCAGGGAGAGTATCCGGGCGTCCGGGTTGGTCGCCCGCAGTTCGCGGATGACCTCCGTCCCGTCCCCGTCGGGAAGCATGAGGTCGATCACGGCCACGTCGCACGCGACGCCCCCGGAGGCGCGCGCCTCGGCCACCGACCCGGCCTGCGCCGTCACCTCGTAGTACGGTTCGCGCTCCAGCATGAAGGCGAGCGCCTTGCGAAAAGCCGCATGGTCTTCGGTCAGAAAGATGCGCTTCATTCCCGCCTCTCCTTCTTTCGACTCCGCCATCCTCCCAGACGAACGCGCCCGGGGCGTCGTACAAAAGGACGATCTTTGACGCGGTAGGGGCGCCCACCCCACGTATAATCCTCCCTGGAGACGGCTTACGAGGAGGGTCCGCGGGTTGCAGAACAACGAGGTGGTACGGGCGCTCGAGACCATCGTGGCGCTCATGGAGATCAAAGACGAGTCGTACTACAGGGTCCTCGCCTACCAGCGGGCGGCCGAGTCCGTCGGCGCCCTGGGCCGCCCCGTGCGGGAGGTCGAGGACCTGACGACGCTCCCCCACGTCGGCGGGACGACAGCGGAGGTGATCCGGGAGCTGGCCGAGGACCGGACCCCCCAGATCCTCGCGGATCTCTCCGAGGAGGTGCCGACGGGCCTGGTCGAGGTGACCCGCCTGCCGGGCGTCGGCCCGCGCACGGCCGGCAGGCTCTGGCGCGAGCTTGGCGTCACGAGCGTCGAGGAGGTCGCGAACCTGCAAGTGGGCCGCCTCGCCTCGCTCAAGGGCTTCGGCCGAAAGAGCGAGGAGCGGATACTCTCGGCCGCCCGCACGTACAACTCCACGGAACGCCGCATGCTCCTGAACGAGGCGAGCGCCCTCGGCGAGCACGTCCTCCGGTTCGTCCGCTCTCACCCGGCCACCGAGCGGGCCGACTTGGCCGGCTCCCTGCGCCGGATGAAGGAGACGATAGGCGACCTGGACGTCGTCGCCGCGAGCTCCGACCCCGCCTCCCTCGCCGACGCCTTCGCCAACGCCCCGTTCGCGGACGAGGTCCTGGCCCACGGCCCGAAAAAGGTGTACGTCGTCACGGGCGGGGTCGAGGTGGACCTCCGCATCGTGGCCCCCGAGGCCTACGGCTCGCTTTTGCACCACTTCACCGGCGGCCAGGCCCACAACATCGTGCTGCGCGAACGGGCGGTAAAGAAGGGCATCAACATCTCCGAGTACGGCCTCGCTGAGGCCGGTACCGGCGACTACAAACCCGTCGCCAGCGAGGAAGAATTGTACTCACGGCTCGACCTGCCTTACATCCCGCCGGAGCTCCGGGAGGACGCCGGCGAGATCGAGGCCGGCGAGAGGGGCGAGCTTCCCGACCTTATCGAGACGGGGGACATCAGGGGCGATTTGCACGTCCACACCAACTACTCGGACGGCAAGGGTACCGTGGAGAGCATGGCCGAGGCCGCCATCGGGCTCGGGTACGAGTACCTCGTCTTCTGCGACCACTCCCAGAGCCTGCGGGTGGCGAACGGCCTCTCGCCGGGGCGTCTAGAGCAGAAGCTCGAAGCCGTGAGAGAGGCGGACGAGAAGTACGGTGAGATCCGGCTCCTGTGCGGCTCGGAGGTGGACATCCTCAAGGACGGTGCCCTCGACTACGGGGACGACCTGCTCGCCGAGCTCGACTTCGTTGTCGGATCGGTCCACACCTCGTTCAGGGTGGGCGAGGCGGCGATGACCGACCGCATCGTGCGCGCCATGAACAACCCGCACGTCCGCGTCATCGGCCACCCCACGGGCCGCATCCTGAACCGCCGCGACCCCTACGAGGTGGACGTCTCGCGCCTCATCCGGGAGGCCGCCGCTACGAACACCGTCCTGGAGCTCAACTCGTACCCCGACCGCCTGGACCTCGCCACCCCGTACGTCAGGGAGGCGATGGAGGCCGGGGTAAACATCTCCATAGACACCGACGCCCACGACGAGGGCGCCCTCTCCCTGGTGAAGTACGGCGTCTCCCAGGCCCGGCGCGCCTGGGTGGAGAAGGACAGGGTCATCAACTGCATGCCCCTGGAGGATTTCGAGAGGTACCTCAAGGCCGGCAAGTAAGCCCGTTGGAGGACCGCTCCTTCGGTCTCGCCGGGCGCTACAACGCCCCGGACGTCAACCTCGGCCAGGTCGTCCGGCGCCGCCTGCTCTCCCGCCAGCTCGACGCCCACCTCCCCCCGGCGAAGACTTGCCGGACGCGCTGGAGCTGGAATGGGAGGCAGGACGCAAGGACCCGTACAGGTCCGTCGCGCGCCTGATCCACATCGTCGGCAGGAAACCCGAAGCGAGTCGAGAAGGAGAAGATCCTGCATGACCTGGATACTGTTGTTCGTGGCCGGCCTCTTCGAGATCGGCTTCGCCATAGGCCTGAAGTACTCGGAGGGCTTCTCGCGCCTGTGGCCCACCCTCGGGATGGTGCTCGCGGGCGCCCTCAGCTTCTACCTGCTCTCCACCGCCATGAAGAGCCTGCCCGCCGGGACCGCCTACGCCGTCTGGACCGGCATCGGCGCCGCGGGCACGGCTGTCGTCGGCATACTACTCCTCGGCGAATCGGCCAGCCCGCTCAGGATCGCCTCGCTGGCCCTCATCGTGGCGGGCGTCATCGGGCTGCGCCTGGCCTGAAGTCGTCGGCACGGCGCCGTGCCGAACCCTAAGGCTTCTCGTTGAAGTTCAGCCAGTACCATCCGAGGTACCGCATCGCCTCGGAGAACTCGTCGAAGTTCGCCGGTTTGGTGACGTAGGAGTTGGCGCCGAGCTCGTAGCCCTTTACGACGTCTTTGTGCTCGTTTGAGGAGGAGAAGAGGATGACGGGCACCAGGTGCGTCCGTCCGTCTTCCCGCAGCCTTTCGAGGACCTGCAGGCCGTTTAGCTTCGGCAGTTGGACGTCGAGGAGGACGAACTCGGGGGTGGACTCCGTGTCCCGGCCGGCGTAGGGGCCGGTGCCGAACATGTAGTCGAGGGCGTCCTCGCCGTTGCCCGAGACGATCACGTCGTCCACCTCGGCGACGATACCGTGCTTGCGGAGGGCCCGCATCGCCAGGATCACCTGGTCCTCGTCGTCTTCGACGAGCAGTATGGTCTTATCGCCCACGCCTTTGCCTCCCGCGTTCGGCCCCCGGCGGGGAATTATAGCGGTCCCGGGAGGGGCTCCGCCAGCCGGCGAAAAGCCCCCGGCGGAAACGCCGGGGGCCCTGTCGCGGCCCTCGTTTCGTCGCCGGTCCTAGCGGGCGACGCTCCCTTCGATGTCCTTCTCGGCGGTCCAGACACCGGGGTCCTCGGCATGCTCGGCCTCGCCCTGATCCTCCAGCCAGCGCTCGGCGTCGATGGCCGCCCGGCAGCCGTCCGCGGCGGCGGTCACGGCCTGGCGGTAGCGGGTGTCCGAGACGTCTCCCGCGGCGAACACGCCCGGCACGCTCGTCATGGTGTGCTCCTTCTGCAAGACGTAGCCCGTATCGTCCATCTCGAGCTGGCCCTCGAAGAGCGCGGTCGCGGGGGAGTGGCCGATGGCCGCGAAGAAGCCGTCCACGGGCAGGGTCTTCTCCTCGCCGGTCTTCGCGTCCTTTATGCGGACGCCCTCGACGGTGGACTCGCCCAGGATCTCCTCGACCGTCGTGTCGGTTACGAAGTTGATCTTCTCGTTCTTCTCGGCCCTCTCCAGCATGATCTTGGACGCCCGGAACTCGTCGCGCCGGTGTATGAGAAAGACCTCGTCGGCGAACTTGGCGAGAAACCCCGCCTCCTCCATCGCCGTGTCCCCGCCGCCGACGACCGCGACCTTCTTACCCCTGAAGAAGAACGCGTCACACGTCGCGCAACCGCTCACGCCCTTGCCGAACAGCCGCCCCTCGCTCTCGAGGCCGAGCCACTTGGCCTGGGCGCCCGTTGCGATGACGACGGTCCTGGCGAGCACCGGCTCGTCTTCGCCCTCGGCCCACAGCTTGAACGGGCGCCCCGAGAAGTCGACCTTCTCGACGTTGTCCGGGCGCATCTCGGCGCCGAAGCGGGCGGCCTGGGCCTCGAACTCGTCCATCATGTCGGGGCCCATCACCCCGTCCTTGTAGCCTGGGTAGTTCTCCACGTCGGAGGTGAGCATGAGCTGGCCGCCGCTCTCGAAGCCCTGGAAGACCACCGTCCCGAGGTTCGCCCGCGCGGCGTAGAGCGCGGCCGTGTACCCGGCCGGCCCCGAACCGATTATGACGACATCGTAAGTCTTTTCCGGCATCCTTCACGCTCCTCGCGTATGAAAGTCCAACGTCCTAATTCTAGTACATCTTGCAAACCGTAAGCGTCAGGCGTTCACAACCGCGGGCTGCTGGCCTTCAGCTTTCGGCGGTCGGCTCTCGGGTTCCAGCAAGCGCGCCTCGCGCTTCTAGGGCCCGCCGGGCGGCCTCTTCGGGGGTGGGGGCGCGGGCCGTCACGTGGCCCATTTTGCGGCCGGGGCGGGGTTCTTTTTTGCCGTAGAGGTGGAGGGAGACGTTGGGGACGGCGAGGGCCGAGGGCCAGTCCGGTTCGCCGGCCGGCCAGAGGTCGCCGAGGAGGTTCGCCATCGCGGCGGGTTCGGCGCGGTGGGTGCCGCCGAGCGGCAGGCCGCAGACGGCGCGGAGCTGTTGCTCGAACTGGGAGGTCGCCGCACCCTCGATGGTCCAGTGGCCCGAGTTGTGGGGCCTTGGCGCGATCTCGTTGACGAGCAACCCGCCCCCGCCCGTGAGAAAGAACTCGACGCAAGCCGTCCCCTCTATCCCAAGCTCCTCGAAGATGCCGGCCGCGATGCTTACGGCCTCGTCTTCGACCCCGCGCGGGACCCCTGCCGGCGCGACGGTCAGGTCAAGGATGTGCCGGTCGTGGGTGTTGCGAACCGCCCCGTAGTGCGCGAAGGACCCGTCGGTCCCGCGGGCCGCCACCACGGAGAGCTCCATCTCGAAGCCCACCCACGCCTCGAGCACGGCCTCGCCCCCCAAAGCGTCCCAGGCCGCATCGGCGTCTTCGGGGGCGGAGATCCTCGTCTGCCCCTTGCCGTCGTAGCCGAAGCCCGCCGTCTTCAGGACCGCCGGGACCCCGACCTCTTCTACAGCGGCGCCGAGCGAGGACCTGTCCGGCACGGCCCGGAACGGCGCCACCGGGAAGCCCGCTCCCTTCAGGAACTCTTTCTCCCGCAGCCGGTTCTGCGTCGTCCGGAGCGCCCGCGGGCCGGGCCGCACCGGCACCACGGAGGAGAGCTCCTCCACCGTTTCGGCGGGTATGTTCTCGAACTCCAGGGTGACGGCGCCCACGGACCGGGCGAATTGCCGGACGGCTTCCATGTCGTCGTAGGGGGCGCCCCACTCGCGGTTGGCGACCCGGCCGGCCGGGCTGTCGGTGTCGGGGGAGAAGACGTGCACCCGGTATCCCATCCTGCGGGCGGCGAGCGTCAGCATCCGCCCGAGCTGGCCGCCCCCGAGAACGCCGATGGCGGCGCCGGGAAGGAGTGGGCCGCTCAAGGGGTGCCCGGCAGCTCGGAGTTCGCGGCCTTCTCGGCCTGCTCCCGGCGGAAGTCTCGCAGGGCGTCGCGCAAGGGTGGGCGCGTGTTGGCGAGGATGGCGGCGGCGAGCAGGGCGGCGTTCGTGGCGCCGGCGCGGCCGATGGCGAGGGTGCCCACGGGAACGCCCGCGGGCATCTGGGCGATGGAGAGGAGGGAGTCGATGCCCTTGAGGACCCGGCTCTCCACGGGGACGCCGAGGACCGGGAGCGTGGTGTGGGCGGCGATCATGCCGGGCAGGTGGGCGGCGCCCCCGGCGCCGGCGACGATCACCTCGAGGCCCCGGTCCTCGGCCTCTTTGGCGTAGGACGCCATCAGGTCCGGCGTCCGGTGGGCGGAGACCACGCGCCGTTCGTGGGATATCCCGAATCGCTGCAGGGTCTCGGCCGCGTGGCGCATCGTCTCCCAATCCGAGGTGCTGCCCATGATCACGCCGACCAGAGGTTCCGAAGGTCCTCTCTCGCTCATAGCCCTCCCGGTTTTTTGGGGCCAGTATACGCACCATCCGGGGCGGGACTCGTCCGCCGGAAAAAGATGTAACATGGCGGATGACAGGTTGGGAGAGTACGCAAGGTCGGGGCGGGCGCTCCCCGCGACGCACCTTGCCGGAGGTCGCAGCGTGAGCCTGACGGAGGAACGCGTTACGTTGGAACCGGGGGCCGTGCCGGAGCCCGGGTCGGAGGCGGAGCTCCGGCGCTTCGCGCGGCTGCGGGAGAGGCTGGGGCCCCTCTCCCGCAAGCTGGCCGCCGACCCCCGCGCCCCCCAGACCGTGGTCGTGGTGCCGAGCCTCTCGCTGGACGCGGGGGAGCTCGCCAAGATCTCGGGCGTCCACCACTACGAGGAGCGGCTGCTGTGCATGCTGATGCTACTCAGGATGCCGCGCACCAACGTCGTCTTCGTCACCAGCCAGCACGTGGCGACCGCCGTTGTCGACTACTACCTGCACCTACTGCCAGGCGTGCCCCTTCGCCACGCCCGCAGCCGGCTCACCCTCCTCGCCTGCCACGACGCCTCCGACGTGCCGCTTACCCGCAAGATCCTCGACAGGCCGCGCCTGATGGACCGCATCCGCGGCGCCATACCCGACCCCCGCTCCGCCTACGTGAGCTGCTTCAACAGCACCGCCCTCGAGCGCACTCTAGCCGTCCAGCTCGGCATCCCCCTCTACGGCAACGACCCGGCCCTGAACTCCCTTGGCACCAAGAGCGGCAGCCGCGAGCTCTTCAGGGAGGCGGGCGTGCCTTTGCCCGAAGGTTTCGAGAACCTGCGCGACGGGGGCGACGTGAGGGAGGCCGTCGTCGAGCTCAAGCGGCGAGATCCGGCCCTGGGCCGCGTCGCCATAAAGCTCGACGAGGGCTTCTCTGGCGAGGGCAACGCCGTCTTCTCCTACGACGGCGCCCCCGAGGGCCGGGACCTCACGCGCTGGGTCGAGAAGGAGCTGCCGGTACGCACGAGGTTCGAGGCCGAAGGCGAGAATTGGGAGCGTTACGAGCGCAAGTTCCGGGAGATGGGTGGGATCGTGGAGTGCTGGATGGAGGGCGAAGAGGTCCGCTCGCCCTCCGTGCAGTGCCGCATAAACCCGACCGGCGAGGCGTCCGTCGTCTCGACCCACGACCAGGTCCTGGGCGGCCCTTCGGGCCAGATCTTCCTCGGCAGCACCTTCCCCGCCGACGCGGCCTACAGCCGCGACCTCAAGGAGGCCGGGGAGCGGGTCGGGGAGGTGTTGAAAAAGCGCGGCGCTCTAGGACGCTTCGCCATCGACTTTATCTCCATGAGGCGGGGAGACGGGTGGGAGCACGCGGCCATCGAGATCAACCTGAGGAAGGGCGGGACGACGCACCCGTACCTGATCCTGCGCTTCCTCACCGACGGCGTCTACGACCCCGACGACGGCCTCTACTGCACCCCCACCGCCAAGCCCTGCTACTACTACGCCTCGGACAACCTCCAGAGCCC
>CADCVH010000099.1 GCA_902806085.1 uncultured Rubrobacteraceae bacterium
CGGTGACGAACGAGGGTTGCTGCACAAGGCCGGCGACCGAAGACGGTGGATTTCCGGTTTCCGCTTAGGTATCGACCTTAGGAAGTGGGCGATGCTGGTTTCGAACCAGCGACCTCTGCCGTGTGAAAGCGGGGCTTGCTCGTTCGCTAACACTCGCTGCCACCCGATTTCGGCATTCCTAAGCCGATTGTCTCGATACGTTTACCTTTGGCGTTCGTCAACGTTCGCCCCAGTTGTCGTCAAACTGTCGTCAGACCATCGCTTGCCTAAGCTTTTGATTCCTTCCTATCTTTATGCACCCGAGTGCGCGGAAGGGTCCCTACAGCATCACTTACGATCTTTGGCGCCGGTCGAAGGGAATTATTCGCCCCAGGCGCCTCAAGAACGCGCAACCGCAGGCTCCACAACCCGGATCGAGCGGTGATCCGGCTCCCTCTCTGGCTCCATCGGAAGGGAGTAGCCCAAGAACAACTTAACTGATGCTGTAGGGGTCGTTGTCCGAACTTCGCGTGTAAGGGGTTCTCGGAAGTTCGCCCAGCCCCGGCATTCTGCCTCGGTGAGCGGTTTGAGGATGACGCCGGGAGCTTGTAAGCAGCGCCAGTCGAGGTGGAGTAGGCGCAGAGAGTCAACCGGACCGGGGCCGACCACGCGGTAGGCCCCGGTCCGTCGGGAGTGCCGGCTCGCCCGGTTAGGTCACCGGGTTGCCGTTCGTCTCCCCGGTTTGGGCGGACACCGGATCGTCATCCGCATCAGACGTCTGGACGATCAGGACGTCGCACTGCGCGTTCTTCGCGACGTCGCCGGGCACCGATCCGAGCAGTTGCCCGTCGGCGGAGCCGAGGCCGCGGTTGCCGACGACGATCACGTTCGCCGGGTTGGACCTTGCGACTTCGAGCAAGGCATCCGCAGGGCTACCCTCGACGATCCGCGTCTCGGTATTCCGAACGCGCTCGTTCGAGAGCTCGTTGACCGACGTGCGGAGCGCAGCCCGCGCGGCCTCCTCGCCGTACAGCAGCCGCCGAACGCCGGGCACCCGTTTGCCGGTGGCCGTCGTCTTGGCTTCCGACTCTGGTGTGTACGCGGAGACGACGACCAAGCGCGCGTCCGCGGCCGCGGCCACCGCGGCGGCATGACGGACCGTCTTGAGGGAGGCGGGCGTCCCGTCGGAGCCGACCACCACGCGGTCGTAGACCGTGATCTCCGACGGCGCCCCGAGCGGCATGATCGAGGACTCTTCGTTCTCCTTGGGCGGGTTCACCCACGTCATGGCGAGGGCGCCGCACCCGAGCAGGACGCCGGCGAACATGATGGCGTTGGTGCCGTCGCTGCCGAGGAGGTTCTCGAAGATCCACCCGAACGTCAGCGTCTGGACGAGCATCGGGACGACGATCATCATGTTCACGATGCCCATGTAGACGCCGGTGCGCTCCCTGGGCACCATGCTGGCAACGAGGATGTACGGGATGCCCATCATGGAGGCCCAGGCGATGCCGAGCAGGATCATGGGCACGAGTGCTAAGTACTGGTTGCCGATCTGCGAGAGCGCGATCAGGCCCACCGCGGCACCCGCGAGGGCCGCCGCGTGGATCCACTTGGCGCCAAACCGCGCCGCCACGGCGATAAGGCCCAGCGCCGCGAAGATGGTCACGAAGTTGTAGGAGCCGTTCATCGCGCCGGTCCACCCGATGGCCTCCTCGAAGCGCGCTCCTTCGGGGCCGGTGTTCCACACCGACTCGCCGATGCTGGTCGCGACGAACTGCCAGTAGATGAACATCGCGTACCACTGGAACGCGAACACCAGGCCGATCTTGTGCATCCCGAGCGGCATCGCGCGGACCGCTGATGCGATCTCGGCGACGGCCGGCGCGAGGCCCTTTGGCTTGGCTCGCAGCTCGGCGAGCTCCTGCTCATTCGGAGGGATCTCCTTGGTGGACAGGACGGAGATCAGGACCGTAGCGATGGAGCAGACCGCGCCGATCCAGAACGCCACGAACACCCAGGTCGGGAGGCCGCCCCCGCCCCCGGGGATCAGACGCTGGAACACGAAGATCGACAGGTTCGCCGTCACGGCGCCGGCGCCGACGAACATGCTCTGGGTCAGGAAGCCGCGGGCGAACTGGCTCTTGGGCAGCCTGTCCGAGATGAAGGCCCGGTACGGCTCCATGGCCGTGTTGTTCGAGATGTCGAGGAGCCAGAGGAGCGCGACGGCCACCCACAGCGCCCCCACGAACGGGAAGAGGAACAGGAAGAGCATGCACCCGAGCGCGCCGACCAGGAAGTACGGCTTTCTTCGGCCCCAACGGTCGCTCCAAGTCCGGTCGCTCAAAGCGCCGATCATCGGCTGGACCAACAGGCCGGTGATCGGCCCCGCCAGGTTCAGGAGGGGAAGATCTTCAGGGCTGGCCCCGATCAGCTGGAAGATCGGGTTTATCGCGGTCTGCTGCAGGCCGAAGCTGTACTGGATGCCGAAGAACCCGAAGTTCATCAGGAGGATGTTCCAGAAGGTCATCAGCGGCTTGCGTTCGAGGTCCTCGCTCTGGGCCTCGGAACGTGCCCCTTCTTTCGCGGTGATCGCCATGCAATACCCTCCCGTCTACGTGATGGGGTCGTCGGTCATGGCCGGCTCATCACGAACGTCTCGACGATGACACGCCCCATACTCCATCCTTCGCTCCGCGCCCGTTTCCCGTCGGGCCCCTTCCCCTGCCGCACCCCTTACTAAAACCTCTTACTAAAACCTCTTACTAAAACCGATTGGTAAAACCGGTTGGTAAAAGGGTTTCGGCAAAGTAGCATCTGTTGCACTTGCTGTCAAGCGCAGGGGTGATGTTAGAATCGTTCGCCAGCGCACCCAGGAAGGGGAGAGTGCATGGATACGGGAACGACGAAGGCGAGGAAGAGGCGGTCGCCCACCATGGGGGACGTGGCCAGGCTTGCCGGCGTCTCCCCGACCACCGTCTCCTTCGTCCTTAACGACGTAGCCGGCAGCGGCATCCCCGAGAATACGAGGAGGCGGGTGAGGGCTTCCGCCCGCGAACTCCGGTACCGGCCGAACGCCACGGCGAGGCTGCTGCGCACGGACCGGTCGCACACCATCGGCTTCGTCACCGACGAGATCGCCTCGACGCCGTTCGCCGGGGACGTCATCAAGGGGGCGCAGGAGGCCGCCTGGGAGGCCGGAAAGCTCTTGACGATCGTCAACACCGGCGACAACCAGGGGATCGAGGAATCCGCCGTCGGGATGATGCTGGAGCGCCGGGTGGAGGGCATCATCCACGCCGCCATGTACCACCGCGCCGTGGAGCCGCCCGCCGACTCCCGCGAGGTGCCGGCGGTTCTGCTCAACTGCTACGCGGAGGACGGCTCCTGGCCATCGGTGGTCCCGGACGAGGTGGCGGGTGGCCGCACGGCCACGGAGGCCCTGTTGAGCAGGGGCCACGAGAGGGTGGGCTTCATAAACCTCCGCCCCGGGCTCCCGGCCGCGGCCGGTCGGCTGCAAGGATACAAACGGGCGCTGGAGGCCCGAGGGCTGCCCTTCGACGATTCCCTGGTGTGGAACGGCGAAGGCACGGCGAAGAGCGGGTACAGGCTCGCCGCGGAGCTGATGCGGGCGCAGGACCCCCCGACGGCGATCTTCTGCGGCAACGACCAGACCGCCATGGGGGTCTACGAGGCGCTCAAGGAGCGCGGCCTCCGCATCCCCGAGGACGTCGCCGTCGTCGGCTTCGACAATCAGGAGCTCATCGCCGTTCAACTCAGGCCGGCGCTCTCCACCGTCGCGCTCCCCCACCACGAGATGGGCCGGTGGGCGGTGGAGTACCTGATCGATCGTGCCGCGCACGGGGAGACGGCCCCGAGGAGGCATACCATCGCCTGCCCCTACGTCGGACGTGAGTCGGTATGAGGCCGAAGCGCGGGGGATCGAGGTGACCGCGGGTCGGAGCCGGAACCGCCGTCGTCCGGCGTGCCCTCGCTAGGGCAAGGGGCCCCGACATGCCGCTGCGGCTTCCCGAAAAATGGGTGTGGGATTTCTGGCTGGCCCGAGACGGCGCGGACTACCACGTTTTCTACCTCCAAGCGCCGCACGCCCTTGTGGATCCGCAACTGCGGCACTTCAACGCTACCGTGGGCCACGCCGTCTCGAAAGACCTCGAGAACTGGCGGGTCCTCCCGGACGCCCTGCGTCCCGGCCCACGGGGGGCCTGGGACGAGGGCGCCGTCTGGACCGGGAGTGTGATTCGCCGCGGTGGAACCTGGCACATGTTCTACACGGGGGTGAGTAGCGAGGAGGGGTCCACCGTCCAGCGCGTGGGCTCGGCGACCTCGACCGACCTCACGCGTTGGCGAAAGCACCCGACCAACCCGCTCATCGAGGCCGACCCGCGCTACTATGGCCAGCGCGACCCGAGTCCTCTGGGGCTCGAACAGATGTGGCGCGACCCGTGGGTCTTACGGCACCCCCAGACGGGCGATTACCACGCGCTCATCACCGCCCGCGCCCTCGACGGCCCGCCCGACGGTCGCGGCGTGATAGGCCACGCCCGCTCGCGGGATCTGGCAGTGTGGGAGACCCTCCCGCCGCTCACCGAGCCGGGCCACTTCTACGCCCTGGAGGTGCCACAGCTCGTAGAATTGGGGGGCCGTTACTACCTTCTGTTCAGCACGTGGGCGGAGGCCCACTCGGCCGCGCGCCGGGAGGAGACCCGTCTCGAGCCGGTGGGTGGCACGCACTACCTCGTCGCCGACGATCCCTTTGGCCCGTTTCGCTTCTCAACCCACGACTTCCTCGTCGGCGACCCCTTGGGCTCGCTCTACAGCGGCAAGCTGGTGGAAGGACCGGATGGGCGCCTGTGCTACCTGGCGTGGCGGAACTTCGCCCCCGACGGCGCCTTCGTGGGCGAGCTCGCCGACCCGCTCCCGATCGCGGTAGACGGCGGAGGCTACCTTTCCGTGCCGTGGTCCGACGATGGGTAGGTACGTTGGTCGACCGGGGCGGCTTGCGGCGTCCGGCCGCCCCGCCGTTCGCGCACCCGGAAGTGGCCTATTCACCGGGATGCGGAGAAGGGACGTTCTCCGCACTTTGTCCCGGGTTCTCCGAAGGTCGCATCGATTCTCTGCCTGCGGCATCATACGGGCGGGTAAGGAGCGATCCCGCCAAGGCGGGGAGGAGCGAGGACCGGCATGAGCGACCGGCGGACACCTCCGGGCGAAGAGTTCGGCCAGGCACGCGGGGGCCTCGCGGGTCCGCGGGAGGAGAACGGCGGCGGAACGTCGGGCTACGTCGCGCTGCCCGACGGGACGGTGGTCTCCTTCCGGGCCGTTGGACGCGGCGACGCCCTCGCGCTCCAGAGGCTGCACGCCCGCTGCAGCGGGCGCTCCATAGAGCTCAGGTTCCTCGGGCCCCTGGGTGAGCTCCCCGACTGGAAGGCGGCCTGTCTCGCCCGCCCCGAGCACGGGGACCACCTCGCCCTGGCGGCGATCGACCCCGAGCGGCCCGAGGAGATCGTGGCGGTGGTGCGTTTCGTTCGAACGGAATTCTTCTTCCGCTAAGTCGAACCAAGGACCTTTGCCGTGCGGAAGCGGCGCGATAGGTTGCTGGGCGTGTGGTTCTCGGGGTGATGGGGGCATTGGGGTCGGGTAGGTGCTTATCGCGCGGCAAAGCCCGCACCTCCAAGGGCCGGGTAGGAACCGGCGATAACGGAACCCTCGACCTCGGACGCACTTCCGTGAACCTCGCGTGCAGATTCACGTGAAGCGCGACCTCCCTCTACCTCAAGCGGGTATACGGTGAAGAAAGTGGCGCCCGGCGCTACGCTTGGGGCGTGGGATACGGAAGTGTGCAGACCGGGGAAAGGATCGTGCTCGCCTGCCCGAACGAGCGCTGCGGTGAGCGCGTCGTGCTAACCGGCCGCAGCGGCCTTTGGTACGGCCGCGGCCGGCCCGAGATTTTCTCGTGCGGGGACTGCGGCGGGCGCCTGACGCTCGCGGCGAGGGTCGTCGTGGGGGAGGGCCGCGGCCGCCGCTGAGGATACCCGTGCGGCGAGCGGCCTCCGGCGCCGGGAGGCGTATACAACGGGCCGCCGAGGCCTCCGCCGAACGCTTGGGGTACAGTTCGTCGCTAGGTATGGCCGAGCGCGAGAGACGAACTCACGGGAACTTTAGCCGACAACGGGCGACGCGAAGACCTGCGCCCAAGGATCCTCGTGGGAGCAGGCGCGGCCGAAGGCGCTCGCCCGGGCGCGGTCTGTGGGCGCTGCTAGCCCTCGTCCTCTTCTCCTGCCTGGTCGCGGCCGCGGTCTTTATCCGGGGCAGCGAGGGGTCACCACCGGAGGCCACAAGGGTGGCGGCCGTGGACAGGCCGGTCACGGCGGGGGCGCCCGAGCTTCCTGTGGACCCTGCGCGGGCGCGGGCGGTAGAGGAGCTGAACGGACGGCTAGAGGGCATCTCGAGGGTGCACGCCGGCGTGCACGGCGCGGTCGTGTTCGACCCCGTCTCCGGCGAGAGCGCCTCGCTCAACGCCGACCGGCGCTTCGTGGCCGCGAGCCTCAGCAAGCTCTACGCCCTGCTCACCCTCTACAGCGCCGCCTCCCGGGAGGAGGTGGACCTCGAGGACGAGATAACCATGCGCGCCTCGGACGTGTGGGCTGAGGGGACGGGAGTGCTCTACGGCCGTCCCGTCGGCACCACCATGACCCTGCGCGAGTGCGCGACGTACCTGATCGAGGAGAGCGACAACACGGCCGAGGTCATGCTCAACCGCTACCTGGGCGAGGAGGAGATAGAGGCCGAGCTCCGGCGCGTGGGCGCGGACTCGACGAGCTACTGGGTGCCTAACACCACGACCCCCAACGACGTTCTGCTCGTCTTGAGGGCCATAGCGGACCCCTCATACACGAGCCCCGAGCTCTCGGTCGAGATGCTCGAGATCATGACGGGCACCTCCTTCGAAGATCGACTGCCCGAACCCTTGCCCGAGGGGACGCGCGTCGTGCACAAGATTGGCTCTTGGGAGACGACCTTCTCGGACGCCGGCGTCGTGTTCCGCGAGGGTGCGGGCGGCGCCGACGAAGGGTACTACGTAGTCGTCTTCTCCGAAGGGGTCCCGGAGGGCGAGGCCAGGGAGACGATCAGGGAGGTGTCCCTGGAAGCGTACCGCGCCTTGGCACCCCCCGACTCTCGGTGACGAACGGGGGTTGCTGCACAAGGCCGGCGACCGAAGACCGTGGATCTCCGTTTTCCGCTTAGGTATCGGCCTTAGGAGTGGGCGATGCTGGTTTCGAACCAGCGACCTCTGCCGTGTGAAGGCAGCGCTCTCCCGCTGAGCTAATCGCCCCCGTGAAAGGACGAATATACCATCCTTGATGGGGGCTGTGAAGCGGTCGGACGGGTGCCCCGTTCTCATCCGTTATAATGCGCGCTCCGAAGGGTAGGCGGGCACGGGAGGTCTTGTGACGGAACGGGAAAAGGTCGAGTCCGGCGGGGATCTGGACCGTGCCCTGGCGGACCTCCGGGCGCTCTCGGGGGACATGTCCTCTTGCGCGGTCCTCTCCGCAGGTGGGGTCCTGCTCTCCTCCTCTCACGGAGAGGGCGTGGACCGGGAGCGGGCCGCTGCCATGCTGGCCGCGGCGGCGAACCTGGCGGAGAGGACGGCCCGCCGGGAGGGCAAGGAGCACGCCTCCCAGGTCAGGGTAGACGCCGAGGACGGGCACCTCCTTCTCGTCCGGCTGGACGGCGGCGGCACTCTGGCCGCCACCACCGCCAGAGACGCGCGGGTCGGGCTCGTGCTCTACGACATGCGAAACGCTAGGGGGGAGATCGAGACGGCGGCGGGCGGGGGGGGACGATCGTGAAGAAGCTTCTCGGACGCCTGCTCATCCTCGGGGCCGTGGCCGGCGGCGTCGTGGCCGTCCGCGGCTACCTGCGGGGCGGCGCCGCGGCGAGGGACGTCGCGCAGATCACCTTCGACGACGGCTCCACCCGCTCCTTCGCCTCGAACACGCCGGAGGGCGAAGAGCTAACCGACATAGCCCGCAAGCTGGTCGAAATGGGAGTCTAAGGCTTGAGGTTTTAGGTTCTAGGCATTAGGAAGTTCTAGTATCCGTCACGCCCCGGCTCTTCGCGAACCGTTTGGCGGTCAGAGGCCAGTTGGTAAGCCCGGGCCCCGGGTCCGACGGACCCTACCTAAAGCCTAGAACCTAAAGCCTAGAACCTAAGGCCTTACCCAAGCGCCGCTTCGGGGGGGAGCCCTCGCGCCTGCAGGATATGCCCGATGGCGAGGCCTATCTGCGAGTTCGGCGTCGAGGCGCCGGCGGTGATGCCGATGCGGACGGGGCCATCGGGTAGCCAGCCCGTCTCCTCAACCTCCTCGCGGGCGTCGAGGGGGGTATGGGCCGGCTTGTGGCGGATGGTGTCGCCATCGATGCAGTCGCCGCTGGCTATGTGGTAGCTCGCAGGCACCCTCTCATCGGCGATGATGGCGAGGTTGTTGGTGTTGGAGGAGTTGTAGCCACCGATGACGACCATGACGTCCAAGGGCTGCTCGAGAAGGTCGAAGAGCGCGTCCTGGCGGTCCTGGGTGGCCGAGCAGATCGTGTCGAACAGCTCGAAGTGCTCCGCGATGTTCTCCTCGCCGTAGCGCTCGGCCATCGCCTTCCTGAGTTCCTCGCCGACAGCTAGCGTCTCGCTCATCAGCATCGTCGTCTGGTTGGCGACGCCCACGCGCTGGAGGTCCCTCTCGGGGACGAAGCCGGGGCTCATACCGTGGGCGAGCTTCTCGGTAAGCTCCTCCGAGGACATCCTGCCGAGGATAAAGTCCGTGACGTACCCGGTCTCCTTGAGATTGCGCACTATGAGGTAGCGGCCGTTGCCGCCGTCCTTGAGGGTCTGGCTTGCCGTCGCCTTCGTCTCCTCGTGGTAGTACTTGCCGTGGATGATGCTGGTGAACTCCTTTTTGGCGTAGCGCGTGACGCGCTTCCAGACGGAGAGAACCGAGCCGCACGTCGTGTCCACGACGACGCACTCCTTCTCGCGCAGCTTCTCGACCCAGTCTATCGGGGCACCGAAGGCCGGGAGCAGGACGACGTCTTCGGGGGCGAGGCGGTCGAAGGCCTCTTCTGTCGGGCCGTCAAAGCCCGTAGAGAGAAACTCTATGCCCATGTCGCGCAGGCGGTCGTTCATGGAGACGTTGTGGATCATGTCCCCCGTGATAAAGATGCGCCGGTCCGGGAACTTCTCGCGGGTCTGGAAGGCGTAGTCCACGGCCCGGTCAACCCCGTAACAGAACCCGAACTCGTCGGCCAGCCGGATCGTCAGCCCGTCCACGGAGAGGACGTTGCCGTTCTCCCGCACGCGGTCGACGACCTCGGAGCGGTAGTCGCGGTCCAGCAGGTGCTGCACCTCGTCCCGCATCTTGAAGCCCTTGCGGAAATATCTCTGCTCCGTCACGCCCACCTCTTTTTGGCTTTTAGCTTTCGGCCTTACGTCTCTGGAAGGTTCGCAACGTATTTTAGCAGGCGCCTTCCACCCTCCGCGGCCGTCGGGACCGTGGGAGGGGTCCGGGCGTGAACGCTTTACCCAAGATGGGCCGTCGCGGGCGTGTTTGGCCTTTTTCTTGCCATCGCCTATGCGCGCGCGTGTTTGGGTGTAAAATACTTCGCCGTGGAGAGAGGCAAACCGACAATAATGCTCGCCGACGACGACCCCGTCCTGCTGGACTCCGCCACGGAGGCCCTGACGCAAGAGGGTTTCAGGGTCGTGGTCGCCGCCGACGGCCAGAGGGCCTTGCAGGAGGCGCTCGGCCGCAGGGTCGACCTCATCGTGATGGACGTTTCGATGCCCCATGTCGGCGGGGTAGAGGCCTGCCACTGCCTGAAGGCGATGCCCAAGACCGCCAAGATACCCGTGGTGCTGATGGTCGCCAAGAAAGATCCCGGGGCGAGGGCGCTCGCCGAGCGGACGCACGGCTCGGTCCGCGTCCTGCGCAAGCCCTTCACTGACGAGGAGCTCGTCTCGACCGTCCGCCAGGTGGTCAAACCCCGGTCGCTCATACGCTAGCGGGCACGCCGAACGGACGCCCCGGCGCGGGCATGACTCTCCCTTCGTGATCTCCGGAACAGAGATTCTCCAGCGTTGGGTCTGAGCCGACGACGCAAGACGCTCGTGGTGCTGGCGACCCTGATCGGGACGTTCCTGGCGGCGCTGGACGCCACGGTCGTCGGGACCGCGATGCCGACGATCATCGGCGAGCTCGGCGGGCTCCCGCTCTACCCATGGGCCTTCGCCTCGTACCTGCTGGCGGCGACGGTGACGGGTCCCGTCTTCGGCAAGCTCTCGGACACCTACGGGCGCAAGCCCGTGTACCTCGCCGGCATCTCCCTCTTCTTGCTCGGGAGCGTGCTCGCCGGGGCATCGCAGAGCATGGCGGCGCTCATAGCGTTCAGGACCTTGCAGGGGCTCGGGGCCGGGGCGGTCCAGCCGGTCGCCATCACGATCGTCGGCGATATCTTCGAGCTCGAGGCGCGGGCCCGCATCCAGGGCCTCTTCGGGGCCGTGTGGGGGGTCTCCGCGATCGCCGGCCCCGCCGTGGGCGGATTTCTGACGGACTTTGTCTCCTGGCGCTGGGTCTTCTACCTGAACATCCCCTTCGGCCTGGCCGCCGCCGTCCTCCTGGCCCTGACGCTTACCGAGTCCTTCGAGCGCCGCCGCCGGAAGGTGGACTACCTCGGCACCGCGCTGCTGACCGGCGGCCTCGTCGCCGTCCTGCTCGCCCTGCTCGGCGAGCCGGGGATAACGGGCACGGGCGTCGCGCTCTTCGGCGGGGGCGCGGCCATGCTCGCGCTCTTCGTCTTCGTCGAGGGGCGGGCGGAGGACCCGATCATACCCCCCGACATGTTCAGGGACCCCATCATCTCCGTCTCGGCCCTCGGGAACCTGGCGCTCGGCGGCGTCCTTCTCGGGGTCTCCGTCTACGTGCCCCTCTTCGTGCAGGGCGCTCTGGGCGGCACGGCCCTCACGGCGGGCGCCGTCGTCGCCTCCCTCTCCATAGGCTGGCCCGTGGGCTCGTTCGTCGGGGGGAGGATGCTCCTGAAGACCGGCTACCGCGCGACCCTCCTGCTCGGGTCGGCCCTGGTCGCCACGGGCTCGGCCCTGTGCGTCCCGATGGACCAGGGGACCTCCCTGGCTTACGTGGTGGTCGCGGTGGTCGTCATCGGTCTCGGCCTCGGCTTCTCCAGCACGAGCTACCTCGTGAGCGTCCAGAACGCCGTACCCTGGCGCCGGCGCGGGGTGGCGACCTCCTCCGTCGTGTTCTTCCGGACGGTCGGGGGATCTCTCGGCGTCGCCGCGATGGGCGCCTTGCTCAACGCCTCCCTCGGCGAGCGCTACCGGGCCGCCGTCGGGCGGGTCTCAGAGGGGGACGCGGCGCTCGCGCGCCTGCTCTCGGACCCAAACGCCATCCTGCAGCCGGCCATCCGCGCCCGCGTCCCGGAGGCCGCTTACCAGGAGATCGCCGGGGCCCTCTCCGCCGCGCTCTCCCCGGCCTTCTGGGTCCTGCTGGTCTTCGGCGTCGCGAGCGTGGCCGCCGCGGCCTTCTTCCCGCGGGGTGCGGCGGCCGACCTCGTCACCCGCGAGGCCGAGCATGGCTGAGACGCTGGCCCTCGAAGACCTCCCGCGCCCGCCGCTCTTCAAGCTGGTGGATCGTGAGGGACGGGACGTCTTGCAGGAGACGGAGGTCGGCGGCGAGAGGGCCCTGGTAGCCGCCCTCTTCTCCGACAGGGAGCTCGCCGGCGAGTTCTCCGCCGGGGCCGCCGAACACGGGATGGCGGCCCTCGCCGGGACCGGCCCGCGGGAGCTCGACGGCTGGGGCGCCGTCGAGGACTTCGCGCTGGGCGGGGCGGACTACGTGCTCGTCGTCTCCGGGGACGGCGCCGGTCTCTTCCACGCCGAGGACGTGGCGCGCGAGGCAGCCGGGAGGGTTGGGGAGGTCCCGTACCCCCTCTACGTCATCTCCGACGAGGGGGGAGAGGCGCCCCTCATCACCGTAGAGGTGGACGAGGGCGAGGTCCTCGTCACTGCGCTCTTCGGTTCCCCCGAGGGCGCGCGCGCCTTCCGGGAGAGGGCCGCGCACCTCGGCCTGCCGGACCGGCTCGGCACCATAGAAGACGCAGAAGGCCTCGTCCGCCACGCCCTCGTCGCCAGGGAGGCCGGGGCGGAGTACGCCGTCATAGACCCGGGCTCGGGGCTCACGGACGCGGTGCCGATAGAAGAGTTGATCCGGCGCCAGGGCCACTCCCCGGGGGGACCGATCTCCTAGCCACCAGCGGCCGGTCGTGCTCCCATGCAGGTCCGGCCCTCGCGTTGGCCGCCGGGGGCAGAAAAGAGACCGGGGACCCGAAGGCCCCCGGTCCGTAGTGCGTTGGGGTGGGCGTCTACCTTCTGGTGACCCTCTCGCAGTCGCCCTGGACTCCGTCGATCTCGTCGGCTATGACCTGGTCGTCGTTGCCAAGGCCGCAGTTGACGAGGTCCCGTCCGCCGCCGACGGCGTTGATGGTGTCGTTGTTGTTGCCGCCGGAGAGCTCGTCGGTGCCGTCGCCGCCGGAGAGCTCGTCGGCACCGTCGCCGCCGTAGACGTCGTCCTGGCCGGAACCGTCGCGCAGGTCGTCGTCGCCGGAGCCGCCGTAGAGGTCGTCGTCGCCGTCGGAGCCGGAGATGGAGTCCCCGCCGGGCTGGCCGTAGATCTCGTCGTTGCCTCCGCGGCCGACCAGGGTGTCGTTACCGCCGCGCGCGGAGAACACGTCACCCCGCTCGGTGCCCGTGTGCCTGTCGTTCTTCGGCGTGCCGATCCACTCTTTGGCCAACGCCACACCGGACAGCATAAGCAGCGCCGTCAGCATAGTCGCGATCATTAGACCCGTTCTTCTCAAACCAACTCCTCTCTTGTCCGGCGGGCACGGTGGCGCGCGGACCTCTTTTCGTACCGATAACGCAAGTATGTTACCCGACGCGGACGCGCTTTGCCTCATCCGGAAGGATGATGCCGGTCATCCCTTTGGACGGTTCGTCCGCCCCGCGCGGCCGCGACGGGTTACAGTACCTGGGCCGGACGACACGAGGGCAGGAGGCGTTTTGGAGGATGAAGGCACGGGGGGCCTGCGCGGGGACGCGCCGGGGCTGGACGGTTTCTTCGAGCGCGGGAGCCTGGTCTTCGTCTCCGCCCGGACGGGCAACGACGTGCACGGGTACGTCTGCGAGGCCGACGGGAGGGGACTCCTGATCGACGTCCGGGACCCGAGTGGCGACCCCGGGGGATACGAGTTTCTACCGTGGTCGAGCATCGAGCGCGTCATCACCGAAGGGTAGGGGGACCCCAGGCTATCAAGAACTGCTCGGGGGACGCCTTCCACCGGGCTGAGGGGTTCGAGGCTCTAGGCATTGAGGTTCTAGATCCGGGGAAGAGGAGTTTCGTGGCCCAAGGTCGCTCCACTCCACCCGAACCGACCTTACGTGACGCTCGCCTTTAACGCCCCAGGCTCCAACACCACCCCTCTAACCTAGGACCTAGGGCCTCAAAGCCTTTTCGAGCCCGGCGAACAACCGTTCCACGTCCCGTTCCGTGTTGTACAGGTGCGGTGAGATGCGCACGCTCTCCCCGCGCACGCTGACGAAGACGCCTTCGGCGGCGAGCCGGGCGGCCAGGTCATCCGGGGCTTCGGGGCCGAGCTTCAGCCCGATCATGTGCCGCGCCCGCCGCCCTCCGGGTATGGCCTCGATGCCGCGAGCACCGGCCTCCGTCTCGACGAGGTCCGTCAGCCCGCCGATGGTCTCTGAGACGTTCGGGACGCCCCAGTCGAGGATCCGGCGCAGGGCGCTCGCGGCCATGGGCAGCAGGACGAAGTTGCTCCGCTCGCCGACGTCGTAGCGCCGGGCGCCGGGCTGGAAGTCGTCCCTGTACTCGACGAGGCGCGAGAAGTCCTCGCTGCCGCGGCGGTTGATCCAGTTGTGCTCCACCGGTACGCCCTCCCGGTACGCCTCGCCCACGTACATGAACCCGACCCCGTACGGCCCGAGCAGCCACTTGTACGAGGACGCGACGAGAAAGTCCGGCCGTACCTCCGAGACGTCGAGGGGATGCGCCCCGAGCGACTGGATGCCGTCCACCACGAGCGCGGCACCCGCCTCCCGCGCCCGATGCCCGATCTCCGCGAGGTCCAGCAGCGAGCCGTCCGTCCAGTGGCAGTTCGGCACCGCCACAACGGCGGTACGGTCGTCTAACTGTCCCAGCACGGCGCGCGTCCAGTCGAGGTCGTCGGGGCGCGGGACGACGACGAGGTCGGCCCCCTTCTGCCGGGTCAGCTCGCGCCAGGGGTGGACGTTTGAGGGGAACTGGTCTTCCAGGATCAGGACCCGCTCACCACGCCCTACGGGGACGTTCGCCGTCGCCACGGCCATCCCGTAGCTGACCGAGGGGATGAGGGCGACGCCGTCGGCATCGCCGCCGACGAGCCGGGCGAAGAGCCCGCGCACCTCCTCGGCGTCCTCGAAGAAATCCGCCGGCGTCACCTCCCAGGGGCGGGACTTGCGGCCAGCCGACCTCTCGCCGATCTCCCGCGTCTCGCGCAGCTGCGGCCCCATGTAGGCGCAGTTGAGGTACGAGATCCCGTCAGGCACCTCGAACAGGTCGCGTTGGTTTCCGAGGTTCATATAGATCCCTCCTGCGTTGCGGCGTTGGCCCTGCCCGGACTGTTGGCCCTGCACGGACTATTTAGCCAGAAACCGTATCAGCCTGCCCGTCGAGATCATGGCTCCCCCGAGCACGGCCGGTATGCCGCCTCCCGGATGCACCGAAGCCCCGACCCGCCAGAGCCACGGACGCCGCCTGTCGTTGTACCGCGGCCGGTGCAGCGGCCCGCTCCTCCAGAAGGGTCGCGCCTCCCCGTAGAGCGCCCCGCCCACGCTTCCCCATTCCCCGAAGTACCCGGGGTCCAGAACGACGTGCTCCCCGAAATGGGCCGTCGCCGGCCCCCGTAGCCCGACCGCCCGCGAGATGCGTTCGACCTCCCGCTCGACGAACGGGTCTTCGAGATCGTACTCCCGGCCGTTGGCGGGCGCGGTCAACAGGAGCGCGAGCGTCCCGCCGTCGTTCGGGTAGACCTCGCCGGCCCGGTAGTGGTTCACGAAAGCCATTGTCTCCTCGGGCTCCCTCCCCGCCTCCAGGCTCGCGTGGAGCGCCGCGGGGTCCGAGGGCAGCACGACGCTGTGGGGTGGGATGGACGCCGGCAGCTCTTCTTCTAGCGCCGCGTACACCGCCACCCCGGAGCAGGAGAGCCTCTTGCCGGTCTCTCTCCTGCCGGCACCGATCAACCCGTCCAGCCGTCCGGCGTCGAGCCCGCCGACCACGGCCTCCGCCGGGTACGTCGCCCCTTCCGTGAGGACCTTGTTGGCGGAGATCGAAAATACCGCCTCCCCGGCGCGCACCTCGACCCCGGCCCGGCGGGCGAGCCGTTCGAGGGCGAGGACGATCTCGTAGACGCCGCCCTCGGGCGCGAAGACCCCGTCTTGGGCCATCACGGCCGGCATGCTCGCGTAGAGGGCGGGCGTGCGGTCGGGGGAGACCCCCGCGTTGAGCGTGTGGATGGCTATGACCTCGCGCAAGCCCTCGGGCAGCCACGGGAGGCCGTCGAGGTAAGAGCGGGTCGTCAGTCTCCTCCCGTAGGCCCGCAGGAGCCCGCCGAGCGCGGGGAGCGTCCGCCGGTCGATGGGGTCCGCCGTGAGGAGCCGCGTTACCTGCGGCCCGAACCCCCCGTGTATCTGCGCGAACCGGTCCCACGCGTCCTTCCAGGGATGCCCCTCCTCGACCGGCAGCGAGACCGAATCGCCGCGGTAGTGGTAGCGCCCGACCTCCGGCATCCGGCGCAACTCCAGCGATGAGATGTCGGCGGCCTCGCCGGGTTCGCCGGAAGAGTCCCAGCGGCGCAGCAGCTCCTCCCAGACGCCGGGGAAGGTGACGAGGGAGGGGCCCGTGTCCATCCGGCGTCCGTCGAGCTCGACGCGACGGCTCTTGCCCCCGAGCCAGTCGTTCGCCTCGAGCAGAGTGACCTCGTGACCGGCGCGGCCGAGCAGGGCCGCCGCTGCGAGCCCCCCGATGCCGCCGCCTACGACCACGACCCGGCTCACGGGTAGGCCCCTAAAGAGAGGGCGCCCACGAGCTGCACGCCCGCCACGGTCCCCGCGACGTAGGGAAAGGCTATGGAGAGGGGGTAGAGCCGGTGCCCGGTCCGCGGTACGGGGTTTCTGTACAAGACGGAGAGCAGGTAGCCGGCGATGGCGGCGTTCACGAGGGCGACGGGTACGTTCACGAGGGCGAAGCACACGGTCGAGAGCGCCCACAGCGAACCGCTCCAGAAGACCACGCCCCCGGGACCGAGCCTGACGGCCGTCGTCGCGATGCCTGATTCCCGATCCTCGTCTATATCCTGGACGGCGTCGAAGGTGTGCTTGGCCGCGCTCCACGCCATCAGGCCTACGGCGGCGGGCCAAACGGGTGTATCTCCGAGCGCCAGCGGCACGAAGACCAGCGGGAAAGCGTAGGCCGCATTGCTCAAAGAGTCCAGGTAGGGGCGGGCCTTGAAGCGGGCCGGCGGGGCCGAGTATCCGACGAAGATCAGGGCGTAGAGGGCCATCCAGAGCGTCGCCGCGAGGGGTAGGAACGGGACGAGATACGCGAGGAACGGGACGTTCAAGACGACGACGCCCGAGGCTATGAGACGTACCTCGTCTGGGGAGATGCGGGCGCCTTCGAGGGTACCCTTGCGGGGGTTCTTGGCGTCGGTCTCCTGGTCGAAGACGTCGTTGACGCCGTAGATCAGGAGGTTGAACGGCAGCGTGAGCCAGAGGAGTACCGGAAGCGCCTCCCAACTCCACAGTTCCCCCGCGAGCCACATCCCCACCGTCGCGGGACCCACGGTGTTGATCCAGAGCACCGGCCGCGATATGTGTACTAGGCGCCTGATCACGGCCCAAATATACCAGCGCTATCCTGCCCTACCCTCTAAGATATGCGCGTGTTCTCACACGCCCTCCACCCCACGCCGCGCCCACTGTTGCTCGCCTCGGCCGCCGCCTTCTTCGCCGCCTTCTTCGTGACCCGTTTCCCTGACGTGCCGGGCGCGAGCGTCGGCTCCTATGCCTCGACCGTCCTGATAGCCCTCCCTTCCCTCGTAGCCCTCTTCGCCCACCTCGGCCCCAGGAGGGCCGCCCTCTCGGTCCTCGCGGTCTCCGCTTTCGCCTACGCCATAGAGTCCGTGGGCGTCGTCACCGGGTTTCCCTACGGGGCTTTCTTCTACGACGACGCCCTCGGCCCCCGGTTCCTCGGGCTGGTACCGTACCTCTTGCCCGTCACCTACGTCCCGCTCGTGATCGGGGCGGTCGCCGCCGCGTGGACCCCGGGACGCCTGGCCCCGCGAATCGTCCTCTCCGCCCTCCTTCTCGTCCTGATAGACGCCGTGCTAGACCCCGGAGCCACCGCCCTGGGGTTCTGGATCTGGCCCGAAGGCGGCCCCTACTACGGCGTACCCCTCAGCAACTTCGCCGGATGGCTGCTCTCCGGCGCCGTCTCCGCCGCCCTGCTCCTCTCCGTCGGACGCACCCGCACCCCGCCACCCCCCGGCGCCCTCGACAGCGCCATACTCGCCCTCGCGTTCTGGACCGGCGCCGCCGTCTTCTCCGGCCTCGTCCTCCCTGCGCTCCTCGGCGCCGTCCTCTTCGTCCTCTCCCTCGCCCGCCGCGCCGCCCTCAAGACCGCGTCGAAGTCACAATAAACACAAGAGGCGCCGTAAGAGGCCGTCGGCTGGCCCTGTATATGGCGTTGTTGTAACTTTTATTTAAATTCGTTAACTCAGATCTTTTATTTGTGAATTCGTTGTGCTTACATAATGCTCGTAAGACGGCGGGCGCGAGATAAGGAGCGGGGATGATCCAGGAGCAGGCGGTCAGGGAGTTGGGTGTTCGCAGGGAGGACCCGGCCTACAGGAACGGTTGGGAAGACGGGCGGTTCGGCCCCGCGGAGCTTTTCCTCTCGAACTCGAACCTTGCCGGTTGGGATGGCTACCGGGAGCGGCTCGCGTACTACCGGGGCCACCGCGACGGCCGGCGGGTGCGCGAGATGCTGGCCGAGGAGAGGCCGGCCTAGCCCTCCGGAGCCCGGAGCAGACGCCAGGACGGGCTTTCTCCTAGCCCGAATCCGTTCCAAATGTACAATCGTCCCCGCCGACGCCGGCCGCTCTCGCGGCCGGCGTCTTCACGCGTCCCCTAGGTTGAAACCTCGTCTCTGGCGAGTAAGGTCAGGTCTCGTCCGATGCTGGAGAGGCCGACGGACGCCTCGCGAGCAAGCGACGGGCCGACCCGGTTCGGCCGTGTTGGGGGGAACGCGCATTGTTGCACGAAGAGTTCGCAGACAGGGTGGCCGAGCGCCTGGAGGCGGCGGCCGGGGAGCTGGAGGGGGAGGACGGACCCGCGGGCAACTACCCGACGGCGATCCGCGCCAGGATGCTGCGCCTGGCCGCGGACGTGGCGCTACAGGAGGCCGCGACCGTAACCGAGGAAGAGTCCCCGCCGCCGATGGCGCGGGCCTGAACGTAAGGTTCCACGAACCGTGGTTGGGCGCGGGTTCCGATGCCGCGACCTTCCCGGATCGACGGTGTATCGGAGAACGAGGGGCGGCGGCTCCCCCTCCAAGTTCGCCGCCGGCCCTCGGTCATGTTAACGAAAGTTCCGGGCGATCTCCACGCGAAGGGTGTACGGGACCTCGATCGGAGGCCCGGTGGATTCTTCAGCACCCTCCGGGCTCGGGCCTGCCGAGGTCCTGTGTGATGTTGAAATCCCCGGTGCCGCCCGTGGCCTCCATGCAGTAAGAGTCGTCCGTACCGCCGGATGTTACGGCCACTACCTGCTCACCCTGCCTGAAACCGTAGGCTTCCAGGGCTTCCGCGTCCTCGGCGTAGGCCCCTTCCTCCGCGTAGTGGAGTTGCTGGGCGGTGGCGGCGGTGCGGAGTTGGGCCCCGGCTGCGGTATCTTTGGCCCGGTCCTGCTGGCCGATATAGGTTGGGATCGAGATCGCGGCCAGTATCCCGATGATGACGACCACCGTATTCTTGCAAATCTGCAAACGCTGGCCTGGTCAGGCTCCGGGTCGTGCTGACCGAGGCAGGGTCCAGCCCGGTCGAGCTGGCGCGAGCTTGAGCGATCGAGCTCCTGGATGTTTCGGGAACGAGCCTTCCACGCACTCGGGCAAACGGATCCCTGGTGGCGCATTCTCGCTGGGGCGGAACGCGTCTTAGGTGAGGCGGGCCAAGAACTCACTTGCGTGGGGGTCGACCTCGATTTGCCGGACGGAGGCCATTACTAGGTGTTCGAACGGACGAACAGGATGTCGACGCTCGTTGGAGGGGCGGCCCGAGGCGCCGAGTTCGAGCGTTGGAGTCAGGGGTGGTCGAGGTGCTGAGCATGACGCCAGTTGAGGAGATAGCGGCTGCGGTGTAACGGCTCATCGGCTAAGCGTCTGCGCACCGAGCATTCCCGACCTCTCTTCCTACCCCTATTCACTCGATTGCGTAGAAGGGATATTCTCCGAACTTCGAGCTGAGCGGTTCTAAGAAGTTCGTTGGCTAAGGATCGGGCGCCTCGAACTCGAATGTCCAGGGGCCGCGGATCTGCTTCCCGTCCTCGTCTTCTTGTGCGGCCTGTGCGGTCCGGGGATACCCGAAGAGTTCCGTCACCGTCACCGACGAGCGGCCCTCGACCGGCTCCTCCAGCGTGAGCGACCAGCAGCCGCCCCCGAGCCTACGCACAGGGAGGGGCTCCTCGCGTTGGAACCCCGTGGGCGCCGTGCTCGGGCGCCACTCGTGGTATTCGTCCGGGGGGTCGAAGCACACGACCGCCTGGGGCCTGCTCGGGGAGTTCACCACCCGCTCGAGGGTGATCGCGACCCCGCCCTTCGTCGCTTCCTGGCCCACCTCCACCACGGGGTTGGTCCTCACGGGGATCTCGAAGTCGAAGACGAACGGCCCGGCGTCCGGCTTCTCTCCGGGCATCCCGCCCTCGAACAGGGGGACCTCCAGGCGGAAGCGGTGCTCCCTGCCCGCCTCCAGGCCCTCCGGGGCCTCGAAGACCACCGCGGCGCCGGGGTACTGCGTCGTCCCGTCGATGTTGTCGTAGTCTTCGCCGCCGGCGTCGGTGATGTCGACGCGGGGGGGGAGGTCGGCCGCAGTCTCGCCCTCCTCCCCGATGAGGAGGGGCTGGAGGAACACGGGTCCGTAGTCCGGACCGCGCTCTTCGAGCTTCTGTGGGCCGTCGAGGTCTCGGGCCTCGATGCCCACGACGACGACGTCCTCGTCGGCGTAGGCACGCTCGAGGGTGACCTCCGCGCCGTCGGCTGTCTGGGTCTGGCCTACCTTCTCGCCCGGAGGCGTCCCTTCGCCGCCGGGCAGGTAGTTGGCGAAGAGCCGGTCCGCGACCCCTTCGCCGCCGGCGGATCCGTCGGAGCGCTCCTGGTTCGTCGCCTCGCGGGGGTCGGGCGCGCCGGGGCCGGGCGGCCCGTTCTCGACGAGGTCGCCGACCGGGCCCGAGGCGGCGAAGACGATCAGGCCGAGGATCAGCACCGAGAGGGCGGCGAGGGCCAGGGCCAGGGGCGCCTGGACGGGCCGGAGGGACCGCCGGACCCCGCTCCCAGCGCGCACGCCCTCCGTTCTTTCGCCGTCCGTCGTCGTTCCCTCCACCCGCGTCCCGCTCACGCGCTCCCTCACGGCAGGCCACAGGTCCACCGTGTCGGCGGGCGCGCCCCGCTCGGCGCACCTACGCAGGGCCCCCTCCAGGCGCCTCCTCTGCTCACTCACGGTCCTTGCCTCCTTCCGGGGCGTGGGTAGGGGGTCCGGACGGCGGTCGTCCCGCTGTGTGCCCCGCGGTGGCGGGCGCGGCCTGCGAGCGGGACCACGGGCGCAGCGCCCTGGAGAGGGCTCTGCGAGCGGCGTGCAACCGCCACCCGATAGTCCCGGGAGGCGATCCTTCCCCCTCACGGGCCATCTCGGCCTCGCTCATGCCCAGGTAGTAGCGCTGGACCACCGCCGCCCTCTGGGCCGGGGGCAGCTTCGCCAGGGCGGCCCACACCCTGTCGCGTTGCTCGGCCTCCTCTGCCAGCTCTTGCGGGCCCTTGTCGGGGTCCAGGAGCCACGCAGCCGGGGCACCGTCGCCGCCGAGGGGCAACGTCCGCTCGCGCCGGGCGGCGGCCTTGACAGCGTCGTTGACGACCACCCTCATGAACCAGGGGCCGAAGGGCCGCGAGGCGTCGAAGGTGCCGATCCGCTCGTAGGCCCGCACGAAGGCGTTCTGGGCCACGTCCTCGGCCGAGGCGCGGTCGCGCAGGATGAGGTAGGCCGCCTGGACCGCCCGGGCCTGGTGCATCCTCACGAGCGCCTCGAGCCCGCCTATGTCGCCGCGCTTGAGGCTCTCTACCGCCCCCCGTTCGTCCATCCGCAGCCCTTCCCCCGGTCGCCGGCCGTGTGGCCTCCTACTACGTATATCCTTCGGCGGCGGAAAACCTTTGACCGTTCTGTACTAGGAGCCGAAAATGCTCTATTCACCGGAGTGCGTGGAAGGATCATTCTGCGAACTTCGGGCGTAGGTTCTCAGAAGTTCAGTATCGTGGCCGAAAAGACGGTAGTACACTTCGTGCCATGAGCACGCCGCCGAACGCGCCCCTTACGGAGAGGGGGGAATGGTTCCTCGGGATCGGAGAACCCAAGCCCCCTTCGCGTTTCTGGGTGGCGTACATCGCCCTGCTGTCGGTGGTGAGTTTGGGGCTGTTCTTCTGGGCCCTCCTCTCTGGGGCGTTTCTCCCGGGGGCGGCGGGACCGGGGGCACGGTTCTTTTCGGCGTGGGGGGTGCTGTTCGTGGCCCTGTGGGCCGCGGCGGACACCGGCGGGGCGCTCCTCCATGCACGAGGCGGCGGGGCTTCCTTGGGGAGGGGCCTGCGGGTCGTCGGGTACGCGGTCTTCTTGCCGCTGGCGATGGGGTTCTACTTGGCGTTCTTCTGGTTTTCATCGCCGGCCTGGCTATTCGTAGTGCAGGCCATGTTCGTTGGGATGATCCTGGCCCGCTGGGCGGTCCGCTTGGCGAGGAGGGGGAGGGTGGCTTGAACGCGCCCGCCGGCACCTCCCTCGCGCAGCGGACGGAGTGGGTCGTCGGGGTCGACAACCCCAAGCCCCCCCTCGCGTGGCGGAGCGGGTAGTCTCGACGCGGGGCCTTATTCACCGGAGTGCGTGGAAGGGTTGTTCTACGAACTTCGCCTGTAGGGGGTTCTCGGAAGTTGTGCCGCCCGGCCTACAGACGTGTCGCCTCGCCGCCCCGATACTGGAGGGGCTACGGCGGCACGGGGCGGGGATCTTCTCTCATTCTTCCTCCGCCCCGCCAAGGAAGGGGATAGGGATGAGACGTACCGCTTTGGTGCTAACCTCGGTGGTCCTGGCGATGCTGGCGGTTGGGGGCGTCGCGCTGGTCGGCCCGGTGGACCGAGCGGGGGCCGCCTTCCCCGGCCAGAACGGCGGGCTAGCCTTCTCTACAAGCGGCGCGGCCACCGGGTGGGACGAGGATATATTCGTCCTGAGCCCCGACGGGACGGGCCTCGCCCAGCTGACCAGCAACGCCACCGATGAGTATCATCCGGCCTTCTCGTCCGACGGCTCCAGGATAGTCTACGCGGCCGCCGACGGCATCTACACCATGCCCGCCGACGGGGGGGAATCCGCCCGGGTCGTGGCGGCCGGGGCCGAGGAGGTCTACGGGCCCGCCTGGTCGCCCGATGGGTCCAGGATAGCCTACGTCGGGGAGGCGCCCGACGACCCCGCCACGCCTGGGTACGACCCCGAACGCACCCTGTACACGGTCCCCTCCGGCGGCGGGGGGACGCCCACGCCCCTTTTCGAGGGCTGGCCCGTAACCCCCGAGTGGTCGCCGGACGGCTCGAGGATAGCCTTCGCCGAGGGCAGGATCGGCCTCCGGCCGGCGCGGGTCGGCCTCTGGACGGTGCCCTCGGGCGGGGGGACGCCGACGAGGCTCGCGGACCACGCCGTGCGGGGCGTCGACTGGTCGCCGGACGGCTCGAGGATAGCCTTCGTGACCTTCGACGACACGCCCATAAAGCCGGGGTACGGGGACCAGATGATCTGGACGGTGCCCGCCGACGGGGGGGTGCCTACCAAGGTGAGCGAGGACGCCGGGGTCCAGGGCGAGACGGACACGTTGGACCCGGCCTTCTCGCCGGACGGCTCGAGGATAGCCTTCGTCGAGGACTCGTACGGCGGCTGCTCGTCGGGCTTCACGATATGGACCGTACCCCCGGGCGGGGGGACCCCAACCCGGTTGGCCGAGCTGGCCGGCTACACCCCCGACGGGCTGGACTGGGGGACGGCCCCCTGGCGCGGCGTCCCGGACACCGAGCCGCCCACGGTCTTGTGCACGAGACCTACCGGGGACGTCGATCGCGTGAGCAACAGGGAGTTGGTCGTGGCGAGCTTCTCGGAGGAGGTGGACCCGGCCACCATCACCCCGGACACCTTCCACCTGACAAGAGCGGGCTCCGGGGAGCGCATCGGGGCGACCGTCGGCAGGTCCTCTCGGAGCGGCCTGGTCGCCGAGTTGCTCCCCGCCGAGGACTTGGACCACGACACCACCTACACGGCGACCCTCGAGGGGGGCGCGGACGGCGTTAAGGACAGGTCCGGCAACGCCCTGACCGAGGACAAAAGCTGGTCGTTCACCACCGACGACAACATCCCACCCACGGTCTCGATCACCGCGCCGACGGAGGAGGCCCGCGTGTCGGGCACCAGCGTGACCCTCTCAGCCGAGGCAACCGACAACAGGGGCGTCAGATACGTCTCTTTCTCCGTCGGCACCGGCCCGGCCGGCATCGACCACGTACTGGTCGGCGGCGACGCGACGCCCGGGGGCCAGAGCGGCACCGAGTACTCGGTCCTTTGGAACTCCACGCTGGTCCCTGACGGACCGAGGATCGTGCGGGCCAGCGCCACGGACGTACAGCGCAACCGCGGCTACGCCTCCGCGAACGTGACGGTCGACAACCACGCGCCAAGGGTCTTGGACGTCGTCCCGGGCACCCGGGCGGTGGCCGTCCGCCGCGGCGCCGACGTGGGGGCCTCCTTCTCCGAGGAGATGAGCCCGGCCACGGTAAGGGCCGCCACCTTCCGCCTCGTCAAGGCCAGCACCGGCAAGCGGGTCGCCGCCTCGGTGAGCTGCCCCGCCCCCTGCACGGAGGCCGAGCTCGACCCCTCGGCTCCCCTGGCGGCCAACACCAGGTACAAGGCGACGCTCACCACGGGCCTGGAGGACACGGCCGGCACGGCGCTGGACCAGAGGACGGACGTACCCGGGGACCAGCCCAAGGCTTGGAGCTTCACGACTGGGGGCTGAGGGGCCCTATACACCGGAGTGCGTGGAAGGTTCATTCTCCGAAGTCGCACGGGCCGGGTCCCGAAGGATCCCGGCCCGTGCGTGTTTGCTCGTCGCCCGGTCGGGTAAGGTATCTGTCAACGTGGCCCGGCGGCCCGTACTACCCCCTCCTAGGTCCGCCGGGCTTCTTCTCGTCCTTTTTCGGTCGCGCGACGCGAGGATGGCCCGTTTTACGCATGGACGGCGTCCCGCTCCCCGCCCGCCTTACCTCGGCCTCAGCCTCTTGGCGCCGGAGTAGCCTTTGATGTAGCGCATCTTGCTCTCGACCACCTTGCCGAAGTAGGCTGAGGCGTGCACGAGGTTGCCCCTGCCCGAGTAGAGGCCGACGTGGGTTATGCCCCTCCTGGGGCCTCCCTCCT
>CADCVH010000100.1 GCA_902806085.1 uncultured Rubrobacteraceae bacterium
AACGGCCTCTCCAGCAACCGCCTGCCGTCGAACCAGTAGTGGTAGTAGACGAAGCCCCCGACGCCGTGCTCGCGGGCGAGGTCGGCCTGGGCCTGCCTCGCCTCCGGCAGCCTCAGGTCGTAGAAGCCGAGGTCGGCGGGGAGGCGGGGCTGGTAGTGGCCGGGAAAGCGGGGCGTGGCCCGGGCAACGGTTGCCCACTCGGTAAAGCCCTCGCCCCAGGAGGCGTTGTTTTCGGGGATGGGGTGGAACTGCGGCAGGTAGAACGCGAGCGGCCGCGGCGAAGGTCCATCTCCCGCGGCGCCCTCCGGCGACCGTGCCGGCGAGGCCAGGCTGTCGCTGTTCGGGGGCCGCTCCGACGAGGCCATGTCCTGCTCCTTCCGCTCTACCAAGATCGAGTTTACGCCCCAACCCGTCCGAAACGAGTGAGTTGTCCGGTTACCGACGGTTTCGGCCGGGGTTCGACCGTTCGGACACGGCATTCTAGCAAGAGCAGACGAAAATCTCATAGACAAGAGATCACTTCTACCAGGCAGAGGCTACTGCTATACTGGTCCGCCGATCAATCTCGCGATTTTACGAGAGGTTTCGCCCGTGTTTCACAGGTACGACATACTCCGCAGGGTCCGGACGGCCGGGGGGCGTCCGTGCTAGATGGGCCACGGGCCAGGCGGGATAACCCGGTGTGCATCACCGGCATGCACCGCTCGGGCACGTCGTCCACGGCCCAGCTCCTGTACCGCTGCGGCGTGTACCTCGGCGACGAAAGGGAGCTCTTCTCGGCGGGACCGGCCAACCCCGACGGCTACTGGGAGAACAGCCGGTTCGTCTCCGTAAACAACCGCATCTTCGAGGCTTACGGGGGAGGGTGGGACCTTCCCCCCGACCTCGAAGAGGGCTGGCAGGACTCGGAGAAGATGGCCGGCCTGAGGGCGGAGGCCGCGGAGCTCGTGCGCGGGTTCGAGGGCAGCGGAACCTGGGGCTGGAAGGACCCGCGCAGCAGCCTGACCATGCCGCTGTGGCTGGACCTGCTGCCGGAGGCGAAGGTCGTCATCTCCCTGAGAAACCCGCTGGAGGTCGCCCTCTCGCTCCGCAAGCGGGGCAACTCCTCCCTCGCGTTCGGCCTGAACCTGTGGACGGCCTACAGTCGGCGGCTGCTGGACGCGCTGCCGCCCGGCCGGTACATCGTCACCCACTACGGAGCTTATTTCTACCGCCCGCAGGACGAGTTGCGGCGCGTCCTGGACTTTCTCGGCGTGCCCGCCTCGGGCCAACTCATCGCCCACGCCCGCTCCACGTCCCTCAAGGGGTTACGCCACCACAGCGTCCCCACGGGCGACCTGCTCGACACGCCCGTCGCCCCCCCGGGGACGTACGACCTGTACGTGCGGATGTGCCGGGAGGCGGACTTCGATCCGGACAACCCGGCCCCCGTCTCCGGGAGCCCCGTAGCCGAAGCGCTACCGGCAGAAGCGAACACGCCGTAGTTTCACCTGACTGCCACGCATTTGACCCGGTGGATCCCGCACGCCTAGACTCCTCCCATGCGTGGTCCGTCGGTTCGATCCGTCAGGGATAAGCGTGGAACCCGGGGCGAGGGAGTTCTTCTCGCGGCCCTGACGATCGCCATCGTCGCGGTAACGGGCACGCCCGGCGCGGACGCCCAGCCCGCCCCGAAGCAGCCCGCTCCGGGGCAGCCGGGGGCGCAGTTCGCCGCCGCGTGCGGCTTCGGCCACACGGCCTCCGCCGACCCGATCGTGGACGACCCCGACCCCCACCTGCACGATTTCTTCGGCAACGCCTCGACCTCCCGCGGCTCCACCTACGACTCCCTGCGCGGCGCCGGGACGGGGTGCTTCCACCAGGCCGACAGGTCGGCCTGGTGGGTCCCCGCCATAAAGTGGGACAAAAAGCGCCTCGCGCCTTCGAGCGCGAGCATCTACTACCGGGCCGCTGAGAGAGACCACGAGCGGGTGCGGCCCCATCCTTCCGCCCTGAAGATGATCGCCGGCGGCCTCGGAGAACAGACCCGCGTCCTCTGGTCCTGCGGGCGCGGGGACAGAACGAAGTCGCAAGTCCCGCCCCGCAGGTGCGAGAGCGGGGTGCTGGCCGCGACCGTCTACTTCCCCGACTGCTGGGACGGGCGCAACCTCGACAGCGCCGACCACAGGTACCACGTGGAGTACGCGCAGAAATCCGGCGGCGCGCGACGGTGCCCCGGCTCCTACCCCGTGCCCCTCCCCGGCATCGACGCCACCTTCTTCTACAGCCTCCCCGCCGGCGCCCCGTCGGGCCGGGTGCTAGTCTCCGCCGGCCACGGCTCCTGGGAGGGACAGGCCAACTACCACGCCGATTTCTTCAACGCCTGGGACCAGAAGAGCCTGACCACGCTGGTGCAGGAGTGCATCAACGGCACGAAGCCGGCCGAACCGCTGCCCGACAAATGCCGCAACCCGACGCCGCGGCGCGGGGGGTGACGCCAGTTTCCTGGAGCATACTGGCGTGGGGCCCTGGCCGTCGGCATTCTTCGCTGTTGGACGAAGGTGGCGCGTGGACGGGGCCTCCCGTGCGGGAGGGGGAACTCACGCCACGCCGCTTGTTATCATGTGCCGGGCGCGTGGTCGCGGAAGGTGGAGACAGAGGGCGCGGGTTGAGAGATAACGAGATCCTGGAGAAGATAGAGAGCTTTCCGAGGTGGCATTACCGCTTCGACCTCGGGGGCCACAAGACGCCCATCTACGAGAACAAGATGGCGGTGCGCCACCGCAACCGCGCGCTGCACTTCTTCGACCCGATGGTCGAGTTGTTCGGGGGCTCCCTCAAGGGCAAGCGCGTGCTGGACCTCGGCTGCAACGCCGGCTGGTGGTCGCTGCGGGCGATAACGGAGGGGGCGGACTACGTGCTCGGCGTGGACGGCAGAGGTATGCACGTCGAACAATCCGAGTTCGTCTTCGAGGTGAAGGGCGTCGAGAAAGACCGCTACGACTTTGTCGAGGCAAACCTCTTCGATCTGGACTTTCGGAGGTTCGGCGAGTTCGACATCGTGCTCTGCCTCGGGCTCCTCTACCACATCTCAAAACCCATCGACCTCATGGAGCGCATAGGTTCCGTGAGCACGGACCTGCTCCTCGTGGACACCGCGGTCTCGCCGGTAAAGGGCTCCGTCTTCGAGGTGCGCCGGGACAGCCTGGAGGAGGCGCGCGACGCCGTGGACTACGAGATCGTCCTCGTGCCGAGCGCGCAGGCCGTCCACGACCTCGCCTCGCAGTTCGGCTACCGCACCGTCACGCTCAAGCCGGACTTCCGTAATCCCAAGGGCCTACCCGACTACCGGGGGGCGAACGATTACCGTCGGGGCCTACGGCGGGCCTTCTTCTGCTCGAAGAAGACCGACCTCTCGGAACTGAGCGCCGAAGTCGAGTCTCTACCGGAAGCGCCGCAGAGCTTCCGCAGGGAGGCCTGGCGCGACGAATCGTTCAGCAGCTAAGAAGCCAATTACAAACGGGATTGGCGTCCCGGCCGTGCGATAGCCTGTAGCCGGCGCTCTTGCGTCACAGCGCCGGTCTCTACCGCCTTCGGAACGTGGCCGTGTACTTCTTATAGTCGGTCGGGGTGACGATGGTGTGCTGGGCGGCCCGGCCGTCGGACCAGGAGCGAAAGACGTAAGCCTGGCCGTCCTTCTGCTGGGTCGGCGCGGAGACGTTGAGGCCGTCGCCCTCCCAGGAGAGGAAGGTCTTCGGGGCAACGAAGCCCCGGCCGTTCACGGCGAGGCGCAGGCCCGTGGGGTTCGAGGCGAGGGTTACGCCGGTGGTCCTGGGCTGGAGCTTGCGGGTCACGGTTTGTGTGAGGCCGTCCGGTTCTTTCGCGGTTAGCCGGATTTCGAGGTAGTTGCCCTCGGGGTTCGTGGCGAGCAGGTCCTCGGGCTCGGGGCCGGTGATCGTCAGGGTCTCGCCCGTGCCGGACTTGTACGGGTGGAAGTGCTGCCCGGAGTGCCAGCGGCGGACCTCCCACGTGAGGGCCGGGGCGCCGGCGCCCTCGGCGTCGGTGGCGGAGCCCTGAAGCGTGATCTGCTGCCCCACCCGGAAGCGCTCCCCCTCGGCCGGGTTCTCTATCACCGGCCCTGGGGGCGTGTCGCCGGGGTAGACCTCGACGGTCGCGGTGTCCGAGAGGCCCTTGTCGTCCGTGGCGCGGAGCGCGGCGGTCTTCTTGCCGGCCGCGGCGTAGGCGTGGGAGGGCGCGGGGCCGGTGGCGTCGGCCTGGAAGCTCTGGCCGTCGTAGTCGAAGTCCCACTCGTAGGCCAGCGGGTCGCCGTCCGGGTCGCGGCTCCCGGTGGTGTCGAAGTCTATGGTGAGGTCGCCCGGGGATTCCGCGTGGGGCGGGTTGGCCGCGGCCCTGGCTTCGGGGGCGACGTTGCCCGAGGTGTAGGTGATGCGCCGGATTTCGCCTCCCGGGTTCTCGCCCGCGTAGGTGGTGTAGTAGAGGTCCCTGCCCGACGGGCCGAAGGTCATCGCGACCGGGCCGCCCTGCCCGAGGCCCACGGCGAACGCCTCTTTGGCGTACCCGCCGTCCGCCTTCGGGGTGAGGCGGAAGATTTTGCCGCACACGTAGTCGCCGAAGAGGTAGGAGTCGTCGTACGCGCCGGGCCAGGGCCCCGCGTTCGGCACGAACGCGCCGCCCGTCACCGAGGAGCAGCCGCTCCCGTGGCTGTAGTCGTGGATGGGCGGCGTGAAGGGGGCGGCGCCGCAGGCCACGGACCCCGCGCGGTCGGGGTTGTCGTGGCGTCCCTCGCAGAGGTTCCAGGCGTAGTCCGCACCCTTCCGGCCGGCGTCGATCTCCTCCCACGCGTTCTGGCCGACGTCGTTTATGTTGAAGCGGGTGGTGGAGGCGTCGGGGTCGAAGGCCATCCTGAAGGGGTTCCTGAGGCCCGTGGCGAAGGTCTCCTTGCAGACGTTGCCGGGGGCGGTGCGCCCGTTGGCCGCGGGCAGGCCGCAGCGGGCGCCGTTTGAGGCGTTCGCGTATGGGTTGTCCGCGGGGATGCCGCCGTCGCGGGTTACGCGCAGGATCTTGCCGAGCAGGACGTGCCGGTCGCGCGAGGCGTCGTTGGCCCCGGCCCGGTCGTGGGGGAACTTGTAGTCGCGCCCGCCGTCGCCGACGCTGACGTAGAGGAGTCCGTCCTTGCCGAAGTGCGGGTCGCCCCCGTTGTGGTTGCCGTTGGGGGAGGGGATGTTGTCCACGAGGATCTTGTCCATGGTGGCGTCGCCGGCCTCGGGCAGCTTGTAGCGCGCCACCCGGTTGACCGGGTTGTTCGGGTTGCCCGGTTGCATCTCGGGGCAAACGCCGAACTTCTTGAAGGTGTAGTAGAGGTAGATAAAACGGTTGGACTCGAAGTCGGGGTCAACGGCGATCCCGAGCAGGCCCTGCTCTGAGTTGGCGCACGTTTTGGACTGGAGATCGAGCACGCCGCGCTTGCTGCCCGTCGCCGGGTCGTAGGCCTGCAGGATACCGGGCTGCGTGGTGACGAGCATCCGCCCGTCCGGCAGGAACGCCATCGAGGTGGGCTGCTGGACGTCCGTCACCGGACGGTCCTCGAACCCGGCCGGCACCGAGGACGCCCGCGTGGGCCCCGCCCCGAAAGACAGCGCCGCGACCGCGACCGCAACCGCCGAAACCACCGCGGCAAGCGCGACTTTTTTCACCCTGGTCCCCTCTTCTCTGCCACCCTCGGCGCAGGCGTAACGCCCGGCGCGCAACATACGATACGCATGAGTATACGGAACGCCCCCGCGCCCCGGACGTGTCCGCCCTTACCGGACGGCGCGATTTTCCCTCCGGGCCTTGGGTGGATCGCCGTCCGAGGCCGGACGAAGCCGCGGGGGGCTGCCGGACGGCTGCCCCGCGACGGGCCTCAGCGGGCTTCGCCCCGGTGGTAGCCGAGCTTCGATAGCAGGCCGCCGGCCTCCCCCTCGAAGACGCGGAGGTCTCGCTGCGTGAAGGCCTCTTTCCAGTCTCCCGCCACGCCCTTCCTGAAGAAGGACGACGGGTCCTCCTCCCCGCGGGCCCTTCCCCTGGAGAGCTTCTCGAAGCTTGCAGAGCCCACGCAGCGCCTCACGTTCTCGCCCCCCGCGTCCGCGCCGAGAAAGCGCAGCAGGCGCCCCATCTCCTCCTCCGGGCGCGTGAGGAGGTCCTCGTAGCGGACCTCCGCGTAGCGGTCCCCGAAGAGTCGCGGGCCGTCCTCGACCGTCCTGCCGACCCTGGCGTTCCAGTCGGCGGCGATCTTCCGTATCTGGGCCTCCTCGAAGATGCCCCCGTCCTCCGCCCGTCTGCCGGAAGACCTCCCGAAGTTGCGCGAGTGGTGGGCGGCGGAGACGGCCGCGTCCCGGCCGTCTCGGATAATGTGGACGACGCGGGCCTCGGGGTAGACGCGGGAGATCTCCGCGGCGGTCTCCGGCGTGAGAAGCGGGGACTTGTCCCCGACCAGCCTCTTGCCGGTCTTGGCTAGCTCCCCGCGGAGAAAGTAGTCCACGGCCATGCGGGCCAGGTTGTCCAGGTGCTCGTCGGGGTCGTCGTCGCGGCTCCAGACGGACCGCTCGACCCAAAGCCTCAGGTACTCCGCGTCGCGCAAGGCGTAGAGCAGCGAGCTCGGGGGACGCATGGCGTCGGACTTTACGAGGCTCCTCTGCCGCCAGGCCGCGCCGAAGAACCGGCCCTCTCCCTTGCACAGGATCTCCGGGTGCGCGTCGAGCATGCGCATGAGCCACGTCGTCCCGGATTTCTGGTACCCCACCACGAAGAAGACCGGCGGGCCGACCGGCGGGCCCGGCCCTGCGCCAGGCCCGGCCTCTTCGCCCCGCGCCCTGGCGAGCTCCCTTCTGAGGGCCGAGATCTCCGCGTTCTTAGCCGCGATCGCACGCCTCTCCGTCCTGCCGGTCCTGGACCTGACGGTGCTCACCGCGCGCCCGACGAACGCCTTCGCGCCCCGCAACGTCCTCGAAATCTTCTCCCGGGGGACGTTCAAAGCGCCCCGACCCTACTGGTCGGCCGCGGGGGCCGCGGCCTCCCGCTCAAGGTAGTCCGCCAGCGCCTCCTGCCAAAGGCGGAGCGTGGGGCTGCCGAGGGCGGAGAGGACCCCGTTCGCCGGGCGGGCGGCGGGCAGGGGGTACTCGGAACCCGGTATGGGAATGAGCTCCGTCCCCACGCCGGCCAGGCGGAAGATCTCGCGCGTGAACTCGTACCAGGAGCAGGACCCGGCGTTGGTGAGGTGGTAGAGGCCGTAACCTTCGCCCTCGATTATCCCGGCGATCCCCTCCGCGAGGTCCAGCGCGTAGGTTGGAGAGACGAACTCGTCGTCCTTGACCTTCAGCACGTCCCGCCCGGCGGCCACCTTGAGCATGGTGCGCACGAAGTTGTGGCCCCGGCCGTAGACGCCGGCGGTCCTGACGACGGTCCAGCGGTTGGTGAGCCGCATGACGTGCTCCTCGCCGGCGAGCTTGGTGCGGCCGTAGGCGCTGATCGGACGCGCGGCGTCGAACGGCTCGTAGGGCCGCCCCTGCACCCCGTCGAAGACGTAGTTGGTGCTGACGTGGAGGAGCGAGGCCCCCCGCCTCTCGCAAACCCGCGCCAGGTTGCGGGGCCCGAGGGCGTTGACGGCGTAGGCCGCCTCCGTCTCCGTCTCGCAGCGGTCCACGTTCGTGAACGCCGCGGCGTTGATCACGACCTCCGGCCCGTGCTCCCCGAAGACCCGGTCCACGGACCCGGCGTCGGTTATGTCGAAGTCCCCACGGGAGAGCGCGACCACCTCGTGCCCGCGCGCGGGCAGCAGCTCCGCGAGCTCCAACCCCAATTGGCCGCCGCTCCCCGCCACGAGCACCCTCAAGCGGGGCCCCCGCCACTACCTCTGTTCCATCTCGACCTCAAGCTCAGAGAGCCCCCAAAACCCTTAGCCCGCAGGGACCCGAACACTCTAGCAGAGCCCCGACACCGCGTTCGCGGCAAGGCGAGAGGGCCGGGGTTCGCCCCGGCCCTCCACGAAGCGCCCCGTCGGCCCCCTGCTGATAGCCGACGGCCGAAGCTTCCCTAGTTCAGCGGGGCCGCCTTCGAGACCTCGCAGTCGCCGGCCAGGGCGTCCTGCGGGTTGGCGCGGACCACGTCGCGGCCCGAGCCGCAGCGGACCACGTCGCGCGTATCGTCGCCCTGCACGTCGATATAGTCGTCGCCGCGGCCGGCGTTCACGGCGTCGGCCGCGACGCCGGCGTAGATGTCGTCGTCGCCGCGGTTGCCGATGAGCCGGTCATTACCGCCGCCGCCGAAGAGGTTGTCGTCGCCGGCGAGGGCGTCGATCCTGTCGGCGTTCTTGGTCCCGATGATCGTGTTCGGCCCGTCGGTGCCCCGGAAATCCGCGGCGACCGCCACCCCGGCCGCCATCACGAGGAACGCCGCCGCCATCACGGCCACCATGGTCGCTTTCCGCATCTTCTTCATCCTTGTCGCGGGCCGGATGGCCCACGGTTCCCTACCCCTGCCGGGCCCCACGGCCCGGACGACCGCCGCCGTGTTCCGGCGACACCTTTTCCCCTCCACGCGCACGTCGGACCCCTGGCTACCACCCCCTGGAAACGTTCGTCACTTGCCCCAGATCCCGAACTATAGATCGCCCGGAGGCGTTTTTGAGTAGTCATTCCGTACTATTTTTTTGCTACGAGGCCAGCGTAGACGCGCTCCAGCTCCCCGGCGTACTCGCCGACGGTCTTTACGGGCCGGATGCCCTCCTTGAGCCGGGCGAGCAGGCCCGGCTCCCCGGCGAGCCGCCGCAACTGCCGCGCCAGGTCCTCGGCGTCGTCGAGCCGGAAGAGCAGCCCGTTCTCCCCGTGCCGCACGAACTCGGACATGCCGCCGAGGTCCGTCGCGACGACGGGCGCCCCGGCGGCGAGGGCCTCGAAGACCACGCCGGGCCCGTTCTCGTACCAGCGCGACGGCACGACGAGGACGTCCGTCCCGGCCAACACCCGGCCCAACTCCTCGCCCGGGAAGGCGCCAGGGAACCCTATCCTCCCGTCGTCGCCCGCAAGACGCCTCAGCTCCTGCGCGTACCCCTCGTAGCCCTCCCCGCCGCCGTGGACCTCGAGCGTCGCGTCGACGGTTCGGGGCAGCGTCCTGAAGGCCCGGACGAGCAGGTCCGGGCCCTTGTGCGGGGCCAGCGTCCCGACGAACCCGACCCGCAGCGTTGCGGAGGGCCGCCGGGCGGCGCCCGCCTCCAGCAACCTGTCTGCGTCTATCCCGTAGGGCGAGACCAGGGTGTTGCCCGCGCCGACGCCGTTGCGCGAGAGCAGGTCCCGCGTGAGGTGGGTGTAGGCGAGGACGCGGTCAACGCCCTCCATCCTCTCCCGGATGCGGGCCGGTCGCTCCCGCACGTCGGCCACCTGCCGCAGCGCCCCCGAGTACCGGGCGAGGGGCGTCCTGGAGAGGAGTCCGGCGGCCCCCACCACAGCACCCGGCAGGTCCGCCCTCTTCCTTACGCGCGGGTCCGGGTTGCGGGCCGCTATGCACCGGACGCAGTGGTGGAGCTCGGGGCCCTCGCACATCGCGCCGTCGTGGCGGCGCAGGTCCACCACAGGGCACACGGTCCAGAAGTCCGCCGCCGTGAACACCACGGGCAACCCGAGCCCCTTGAGCGCGGGCACCACGCTCGCCGAGAGCCCCTGCATGTGCATGGCGTGGACGACGTCGGGCCGGACCTCCAGCGCGTACTCGCGCGCCCTCTCAGCCATCTCCCCGTTCTCGTAGTTGAGGCGGTAGGGCCGCGCGGGGCCCTCCTCCGGCCGTCCCACCCTCCGGACGGGGACGCCGCCTACCTCGTAGTCCTCGGTCTCGTAGGGGCGGATGCCGCCGGGAAGGCTCCGCTTCGCGGCGAGGACGAAAGGCTCGTGCCCCCTGGCCTTCAGCTCTCTTGCCAGCCCGAGCGTTACCAGCTCGACGCCGGCGCGGCTCTCGGGGAAGAACTGGTGGGCGGTGAAGAGTATCCTCACGCGCCACGACCGTCGTCGTGGCCGCGAAGCTCCCTGAAGTGGGCGTCGATCTCGTCCCAACCCATGCCCCCGCCCTCCCGCAAAGCGCCCTGGTAGTCCGCGAAGCCCACCTGCCCGCGGGCCAAGCGCACCCTGGCCCTTCCGTCTTCTACCTCGAATACGAACCCGTCGCCCTTGCGGGCCCCCGGGGCCTCTCGCACTTTTATAGGGATCGTGACCCTGCCCCTGCTGGTCACCTTTGCCCGGTGCTCTATCACGTCGCCCCTGCTGCGACACCGCCTGTCTACGTTACCGTCCGCCAAGCGCGGGTCCCTCATTCCGCCACCTTATCAAACCCCCTTCCCCAGGAACGCGTCCAGGCGGGCGGGAAGCCTGTTTCGCTTCGTCGCCAGGTACGCGCCCAGTTGGGACGGGACGGCGTACCCGAGGGCGAGGGGCAGGGCCCGCGGGCCGGCCCCCTCGTCCAGCAGGAGCCGGCGAAGGAGGTGGGCGGAGGCCAGGAGAACGTTCAGGAGGAGGGTGAAGAGGTTCGGGACGGGGGCGAGGTCGAAGAGGTCGAGGAGGAGGCGGCCCTCCGCGTAGTGGCGCCGCAGGTTGTAGAGGGGGCCGCGTTCGTGGGAGTGGACGACGGCCGAGCGGGGCTCGTAGACGAGCTTGTGGCCCACTTCGACGGCCCTCTTGCCCCAGCGCAGGTCCTCCCCGAAGCCCGTCCGGCCGAAGGGGATCTCCTCCCACGCGGGGCGGCGCAGGCAGGAGCTGACGTTGTCGAAGAGGGCGAGGGCGTGGCGTTCCCGCGGCGGGAGCGCCGGGTATCTTTGCGGGCCGCCCGCCGTCTGCTCGCGGCGTTCGGGGGACGAGGTGGGGGCGTCCGTCACGAGGACGCGGGCCAGCGGGCCGCTCTTGGGGTGTGGGACCTGGCGCCCGTAGACCCCGGCGACGGTCGGGTCGGCCTCCAGGTCTTCGACCATGGCGGCGAGCCAGCGGTCGTCCAGCGGCACGGCGTCCTGCACCAGGAGGGCCACGTAGTCGCCCTTCGAGAGCGAGAGCCCGAGGTCGCGGGTGGCCCCGTGGTCGAAGGCGGAGGCCGGGGTGCGGTGCACGGTGGCGCCGGAACGTTCGGCAAGCTCCGCCGTCCCGTCCGTCGAGCCCGAGTCGAGGACGAGTACCTCAAAGGCGAAGGGGGCCTGCTGGGAGAAGACGGCGCCGAGGGTCCTTGCGAAATCGGGGCCGGCGTTCAGGGTCGGGACGACGACGGAGGCCTTCGGCCGGCTCAAACCCCGGTACGCTCCCCTTCGGCGTAGAACTTCCCTATCACCGGTGCCGCCATCTCCTCGACGATGGCGGCCTGATCCGGGGTGAGGTCCTCGCGCCAGCCGCCGGGGGTGCCCTTGCGGTAGAACTTGCCCGTGCCCTTCTCCTCTGCCGGCACGTTCTCCCAGGAGTGCTTCGCGACGACGCGGTCGAGCTCCCTCCGCTCGGCGGGTATCCCGAGGCCCGAGTAGATGCGGCGCATGGTGGCGGGGGTGTCGGCGACCAGGTCCTCGTAGCGGACGAGCGCCTTCCTGCCGTCGTGGGCTTCGAAGGCGCGGAGGGCGGCGCCCACGCCCCGCATGTAGGTGCGGGCCCTGAGGCGGACGAAGGCCTCCGGTTTGCGGTCCGCGAGGGCCCGGCGGCCGACGGCGCCGCGGCCGAAGCGTTCGCGGTGCCAGCCGCCCTCGCCCGCCGCGTCCAGCATCGAGGCGACCACGTCCCTGGGGTCCCGGATCAGCAGGATCATCCGGCTCTCGGGCAACGCCTCCATCAAGAGCGGCGCCCCGACCGAGCCGTTCGGCTCCTTGACCACAAGGTACTCGCCGGGCCCGAGGTTTGGGTTCGAGTAGCGGGCGGCGTCGAGGACGAAGTTCCTGACGGAGTGGATCCAACCGCGCCGGATCGGCTCCCCCATGACGTAGTCGGCGGAACGGAGATTCTCCTCCGGGGCCTTTGAATAGAACTCCCCAAAGAGCGCGCCGACCATCGGCTCCTCCCAGACCCTGTGGCCCCTCATCTCCCCCATCATGCGCCGGAGCCACGTGCTGCCGCTGCGGCCCGAGCCGAAGATCCAGACGACGTTGGCCGCGTCCACACCGCCCCCCCGGCCACCCGCAAGCCGCACCCGGCGCCGCCTGCCCGCGAGCCTGCGCCGCCACCCCACCAGCGTCCGGCTCTTTTTCGCCGTCCGGCGCAGGCGGCGGGCCAGGTCCCCAAGGCGCGTCCGGACGGCTTCAAGCATCGACGTTCCTGCGCATCGGGGGCCCGGTGTTCGGTTTCGGGTTCGTGAGCATCATCGAGTCCTCGGGAGCATTCCCCGACAAGTGTGTCATATCACCCTTAACTTTTCTTCCGTCCCGTCGATAATAACCATTCATGCAACCGCAAAGCGTTTCCTGGAGGGGGACATGACTCACGGGCGTTCGGCGCCGACCTCGGCCTTGAACCGAAGAGACTTTATCAAGCTTAGCGGCGCCGGCATCACGGGCGCGTTCGTGTTGGGGATCATGGGCTCGGGCGAGGCCCTGGCCCAGACGGAGAGCCCTGTTCGGGGGGAGTTCGAGGCGGCGGCCGGGAAGTCCGGGGTGCCGGTAGACCTGCTCCTGGCGATAGGCTATGTGAACACCCGGTGGGAGATGCCCCCGCCCGGCGCGAGTCCTTACCGGCAGGGGGACCTCCACGGCAAGGGCACCTACGGCCTGATGCAACTCGTTCGCAACCCCGGCAGGGACACGTTGGGCAAGGCCGCCGAGATCACCGGACGGCCCGTCGAGGAGCTAAAGGGCGACGTGGAGGCCAACGTGTTCGGGGGCGCGGCGGTGCTCTCCCGGATGCAGGGCGCACAGAAGCCGGACGATCCGGAGGCCTGGTTCGACGCGGTCGCCGAGTACGGGGGCGGGACGCTTTTCGCCCAGGAAGTCTTCGGGGTGCTCCGGGACGGGGCCTCCGGGGACGCCGTCGGCGGCGGAAGCATGGAGCTCGCGCCGCGGGAGGGCGTCGAGGAGCCCACCCTGCGCTCGATGGCAGAGACGAAGGCGGCAGGGGACTACAAGGGCTCGACCTGGTACGGCAACAACGGCAAGAACTGCTCCTCCGCGAGCCGGGGGGCGGCCCAGATAAACAGGATCGTGATCCACGTCGCCCAAGGGTCGTACTCGGGCACGCTCGACTGGTTCCGCCACGCCTCGAACGACTCGGCCTCCGCCCACTACACGGTGAGCGCGAGAGGCGGCTACGTCGGCCAGTCGGTCAGGGAGGACGACATAGCCTGGCACGCCGGGTGGTGGGACACTAACAAGGAGAGCATCGGGATAGAGCACGCCGGTTACGTGGGCGACCCGTCCTACTTCAAGGACGAGATGTACAGGCCGTCGGCCCGCTTGACCGCCTACCTGTGCAAGAAGTACGGCATCCCCATAGACCGGCAGCACATCTGGTCGCACGCGCAGGTGCCCGGCTGCTCCGGCGGGGGCGGGGGGTTAGGCTGCCACACCGACCCGGGCCGGCACTGGAACTGGGACCGTTACATAAGCCTGGTTAGGGGCTATGCGGGGACCTCCGGCACGACCTACTCGCAGACCGTGGACAACGCCACACCGGGCCGCTTCACCGCGTCGAGCCGCTGGGTGAAGAGCGAGTACCACCAGGACGCCAGCTACGGCAGCAGCCAGAGGGTCCTCAAGACGCCGCTGGACTTCGGCGACAACGCGAAGTTCAAGATCAAGACGCCCGCGCAGGACACCTACACGGTCTACGCGCGCTGGCCCGCCGACCCGGGCTACAACTGGCGCACGACCTTCTTTATCCGGGGCGTGAACGGCTGGCACAGCAAGGTCGTAAACCAGAGGCAGAACGGCGGCCAGTGGGTAAACTTGGGCAACTACGTTCTCGCCGCCGGCGACTCCAACAAGATACAGGTCTCAAGCAAAAGCTCCGGGGCCGGCTTTATCGTCGCCGACGCGGTCATGATCGTCCGGAGGTAGCGAGCCGGCACAGCGCCTTTGGCGCCTTTCAGCACACCCCGGCTGCGCCTTCGGTCCCCGCTCTGGGCACGCTTCGGCCTTGCGGCCTCGCTTTCAGCTTTCGGCCGTCTGATACCGGCCCGGCCGCACAACACAGGTCGCCACGGTCGTCTCGCCCGAAACAGGCAGCGCTACGACGCCTCGGGAGACGCCGGATGCTGAAAGCCTCCGAAGGAAGCGCGCCGAGAGTCCCCGGAAGGGACGTGCCGACGAGCGGAGACGAAGCCTGAGCGTGCCAAACGCTGGACTTCCCTTGCCCAGGGCTTAAACTACGGGGCGGCATCCGCGAGACAGAGGGACCTTTGGCGACGACGTACACTTCCAGCGCGAAAAAGAGCACCGTGGGCGAGTTCTTCGAGGGCCTGGCGACGTTCTGGCGCAGGCGGTGGTTGCTCAAGTACTTTATCCAGCGGCAGGTGACGCGCAGCTACAAGAGGTCCTATCTGGGGGTATCCTGGATACTGCTTAGCCCCATGATCTGGGTTTTCTTTCTCGCGCTCATCTTCTCCGAGGCGGTCGGGATACGAACCAGGGACATACTGGACCACCCAAACCTCAACTTCGGTCTCTATCTGTACTGCGGCCTCTTGCCGTTTCTGGCCTTCTCCGAGGCGATGAGCAAGGGCATGAACAGCATCAGGGGAAGCTCGGGTCTGGTGCAGAAGGTCGTCTTTCCGATGGAGATCCTCCCCTTCACCAACACCATCGCGTCGATGATAGACAAGTTCTTCGGGGTGGGGGCGCTCCTGATCGTCGTGTTGCTCTTCGGGAGGGACCTGCACTGGACGGCCCTGATGCTGCCGTTCGTGGTGCTGCTGCAGGTATTGTTCATCCTGGGGCTGAGCTACTTCATGGCGGTGCTCGGCACGTACCTGCCGGACCTGGGCGAGATCATGCGGCCGTTTATCCGGGGCATGTTCTTCTTGACGCCCATAATCTGGACGCCCGACAGGCTGCCCGAGAGGATCCGGTGGGTCGTCGACTATAACCCGCTGGCCTACCTGGTAAACGCTTACAGGGAGACCGTGCTCTTCGGCAACCTGCCCGGCGGGCTCTCGACCCTGTACTTCACGCTGTTCTCCCTGGCGCTGTTCGTCGCGGGGTTCGCATTGTTCAACAGGGTCAAGGGCGGGTTGGCGGACAGGCTATGACCCCCGTCGTGTCGTTAAAAGGGGTCGGCAAGCGGTACAGGATCTCCTCTAGCCGCTCCTCCTGGATAAAGGACCTCTTCCGCCCTGGGAAGAGCAGCGCCCACGAGTTCTGGGCCGTCGAGGACATAGACCTGGACATCGAGCCGGGCGCGACCCTTGGGATCCTGGGGCGCAACGGGGCGGGCAAGAGCACCCTGCTGAAGATGATCTCCGGCGTCTCGCGGCCCACCGCGGGCGAGGTCCGGGTGGAGGGCCGCCTGGCGGCGATTTTCTCGACGGGCGCTGGCTTCAACCCGGAGTTCACCGGCCGGGACAACGTGATGCTCAACGGCCTGATCCTGGGCATAGAACGCGACGAGATGCTGGCCCGCTTCGACGACATCGCCGCGTTCGCCGACATCGGCGAGTTCATGGACCAGCCTATAAAGACCTACTCAAGCGGGATGAAGTCCCGCCTGGGCTTCGCCGTCGCCGTGAACGTCGAGGCGGACGTCCTGGTCCTCGATGAAGCCCTCTCGGCGGGCGACGCCGCCTTCAAGAAGAAGGCCCTGCAGCGCATGTACGACCTGCGGGACTCGGGCACGACGGTCCTCTTCGTCTCCCACAGCCTCGGCATGGTGCAAAGGTTCTGCACCGAGGCGGTGCTGCTCCATAAGGGCCACCTCGTAGCCTCCGGCGACCCCAAGGAGGTCGTGGACAGCTACCGGGAGCTCCTGGAGAACTCCGAAGACGGCAAAAAGTCCCGCCAGAACGAGAAGGAGCGGCAACTGGAGTACGCGGTGGACCACGAGGACGAGGAGGACACGCCCTCCTACGGCGGCGGCGCCTCCGCTTCCCCCGCGAACGGCATCGAACCCCGCCAACCTACCGGAGAGGCGACGATCCTGGGCGCCGAGTTCCTGGACGGGGACGGGCGCCCGGCCCGCTCGGCGGCCTCGGGCAGCACGGTTACGGTGAGGGTCCACCTCCAGTACTTACGGGAGGAGGAGAGCAGCGCCGTGACGCTCGTGCTGCGCGACGCGTCGGGGCAACCCCTCTTCTCCAAGAGCACGGGCGACGGGGCCGTCCCGCTCGGGCCACGGTCGCGCGGCGAGCGGGCGGCGGTGGACTTCACCTTCGGGGTGCCGCTGCGGCCTGGGAGCTACGCCGTGGACGCCGCCGTCGGCTCCCCCAGGGGGGGCGGCACCTGCCTGGGCCGGGCCCAAACCGCGTCCACCCTGGAGGTCACGCCGCCGGAGGACGGCCACCCCGTCCGGGGCCTCGTGGACCTGCCCGCCAGGGTCAGGGTCCTCGACGCCGCCGAGCGGCAACCGCCCGCCTGAAGACCGTGCCCCCCCGCGTCGCGGTAGTCGTCCCTAACTGGAACACCAGGCAGTTTTTGGGGCCGTGCCTGATCTCCTTGAGGCGTCAGTCGTTCCGGGACTTCGAGACGATCCTCGTGGATAGCGCCTCCACGGACGGGTCCGTCGGGTTCGTCAACGAGAACTTCCCGGAGGTCCGGACCGTGGCCCTGCGGGAGAACCGGGGCTTCTCCGGCGCGGTGAACGCCGGGATAGGGGCCTCCGGCACCGAGTTCGTGGCGCTCCTGAACAACGACACCGAGCAGGACCCGGGGTGGCTCGGGGCGCTCGTGCGGGCGGCGGAGCGCCGCCCGGAGGCGGGCCTCTTCGCGAGCAAGCTCGTGGACTTCGGGGACCGGCGCAGGCTCGACGGCGCCGGGGACGCGCTCCGGCGCAGCGGGCTCCCGTACCGGCTCGGGCACGGGGAGGTGGACCGCGGGCAGTTCGGGCGGGAGGAGTTCGTGTTCGGGGCGTGCGCGGCGGCGGCGCTCTACCGCCGCCCTATCTTCGAGGAGATCGGGCCTTTCGACGAGGACTTTTTCGCCTACTGCGAGGACGGGGACATTAGCTTTCGCGCCCAGCTCGCCGGCCACCGCTGCCTCTACGTGCCGGGCTCCGTCGTCTACCACATAGGCGGCGCCTCCACCGGCGGCAAACGGAGCGCCACGGCGACCCGCCTCGGCACCCGCAACGGCCTGCTCCTGCTGGTAAAGAACCTCCCCGCCCCGCTCGCGCGGAGCCTCTTGCCCTCCATCGTGCTCGGCCAGCTCTCGCGTCTGCTCGTCGTCTCCCTCTCCCCCGGCGGCCTGAGGGCCCACCTCGAAGGCCTCGCCGGCGCGTGGCGCCTCCTGCCGAAGATGCTAAAGAAGCGCAAGAACATACAGGAGAAGCGGCGGGTCTCGGATGCCTACCTGCGGGAGTTGCTCCGAAGGTCGTCCCGCCTGGCGGCCGAGAGCCGGCGGCGCCGGGTGCGGGACGCCGTCAGGGCCCGGCTCGGGCGTTGAAGTTCTCCGTCATCATCGTCAACTACCACTCCTGGCCGCTCACGCTGGCGTGCGTGGCGTCGCTGCGGGCGGCGGGCCGGGGCGACGCGGAGATCGTGGTGGTCGACAACGACAGCGGGAGCGTGCCGGACCTCCCCCCCGGCGTCCGCCTCGTCCGCAGCGGCGAGAACCTCGGCCTCACGAAGGCCTGGAACCGCGAGATCCCTAATACCACGGGGGATCTCGTCGTCCTCCTGAACCCCGACACCGTCGTCGAGGAGGACTTCTTCGGCCGGGTGGAGGATTTCTTCGAAGGCGAACCCTCGGCCGGGGTCGCGGGGCCGCGGATACTGGACGCCGACGGGGAGTTGCAGCTTTCGGCGAGAAAGGAGATCTCGCTTCTCAGCGGCCTCCTGGGACGGACCTCCCTACTCACCCGCCTCTTCCCGAAGAGCCCGCTCGTAAAGAACCAGTTCCCCGCCCTCGCGGAGCTCTCCCGTCCGGCAAAGGTGGACTGGGTCTCCGGGGCCTGCATGGTCGTTCGGCGGAGGACGCTGGAGGAGATCTCACCCCTCGACGAACGCTTCTTCCTGTACTTTGAGGACGTGGACCTCTGCCGCCGCGCCCGCGAGGGGGGCTGGCCCGTCTTCTACCTGCCAGACGTCGAGGTTTTGCACCAGACCGGCGGCAGCAGCCGCAGCAAGCCGCGCGCGATCTGGCTGCTGCACAAAAGCGCCTTCCTCTACCACCGCAAGCACGGCCCCCACGGGCCCCTGAACCTCTTCAGCGCCGCCGTGCTCGCCGGCCTGGCCGGCCGCGCCCTGGCGAAGCTGGCCGCCTCGGTGACCGGGAGCGTCCTCGAGGGACGTCCGGAGACGCCGGGATCTTCCCCTCCGCGATAGCGGGGATCGGCGGGCGTTCGTAAAGGTTGGACCTCAGGTTTTGAGGGGTGCTCGGCGAGGGTCGGTCCCCTACGCGCGCTCCTGATGCCCAGAGAAGCCTCCGAAGGAGGCGGCCTCGAACCTCCTCGTGCCCGTCCCGGGAAGGATCGACCCTTCCGCAAGCCGCTGTAAAGATCCGGCACCGGCGTGACGTCGGCCTGGCAGAGAACATCAGGGCCGACCGGGCGTTGCCGGCGCGAGGGCCGGACGCGGAAGAGGGCCGGACACGCCGTCCGGCCCTCCCGTGTGGTTGTGGTCGTCCGGCCGGCGCGGGGTCCGACCGGGGTGCGCTCTACCTGACGAACTTCTCGCAGTTCACGAAGCGGTCGAGGTTCCGGTCCGGCGCGCCCGCCTTCTGGACGGTGTCCACGCCGCCGCCACAGTCCACGTAGTCGCCCGCGTTGTCGTAGGTGGAGAGCACGATGTCGGCGCCGGGGCCGCCGTAGAGGGCGTCCTCGCCCCCCTCGCCGTAGAGCACGTCGCTGCCCGAGCCGCCGTGGACCGCCCGCTCCTCTGCCCGGTCGTCGCCGTAGCCGCCGTGGATGACGTCGTCGCCCGACCCGCCGTAGAGGCCGTCGTTGCCCTTGTTGCCGTAGAGGAAGTCGTTGCCGCCCAGGCCGTGGAGGGCGTCGTGACCGGCCAGGCCCTCCATCACGTCGTCGCCGGCGGTGCCCCTCAAGGAGTCGTTGCCCGCCGTGCCGACGAACCGGGAGAGCGGCTCGCTCGTCGCGAACGCCGCCCCGGAGAACGCCGCCATCAGGATCGTCACCATCGCCACCACCATCGCCGTCCGCCTCATGTCCTGCCCCTTTCGTCTTCGCCCCCGGCCATCCCGGTTGCTTTGTGGTAGGCACTATGCGGGAACCGGGTGACGATCCGGCGGCGACCTGGTAACAATAAGAACAAAAAATGGTAACGTTTAATACATTACCCGGTAACGATTCGGCGACGGTGCCCGCTCCTCCGCCGCGAGGGTCCGTGCTCGGGGCGGTCTTCTGCCACCGTCGCGGGACCCAGGTGCCGGAGGATCAACCGCGCCGGGGTAGGGGTCGTTCGCGGGCGGCCCCTACGGTGTTCGTGTCGTCAACCGCGAAAGAACGCCCGGATCTCCGAAAGGGTCTCCTCCGGCGCCTCTTCCGGGACGTAATGCCCGGAGTCGAGACCGCGTCCCCGCACGTCGTCGGCCCAGCCGCGCCAGACCTCTGGCACGTCGTACCACTCCCCCAGGTTGCCCCTGTTTCCCCAGAGGGCCAGTAACGGGCAGGTTATGCGCCTGTCGGCGTCGCGGTCTTCCGAGTCGTGCAGGAAATCTATGGTCGCGGCGGCGCGGTAGTCCTCGCAGATGGCGTGCACGGTCTCGGGGTTGCGCAGGCAGCGCACGTACTCTTGCATGGCTTCCGGATGGAAAGTCTCGCTGCCACCCCTGAACAGGGTCTTCTCCGGGTCCGACGCGAGCAGGCGCTCCGGGAGGTCGTAGGGCTGGGCGAGAAAGAACCAGTGCCAGTAGCCTAGGCCAAAGGACATGTCGGCCCGGCTGAACGCCTCCCAGGTGGGGACGATGTCGAGGACCGCGAGCTTCGTGACGACCTCCGGGTGGTCGAGGGCCATACGGTAGCCGACGCGCCCGCCGCGGTCGTGGCCGCAGAGGGAGAAGCTCTCGAAGCCGAAGTGGCGCATCACGCCCATCTGGTCTTCGGCCATAACCCGCTTGGAGTACGGTTTGTGGTCTTCGGCCGTCCGGGGCTTGGAGGAGTCCCCGTAGCCGCGCAGGTCCGTGACGACGACCGTGAAGTCTTCGGCAAGGCGCGGGGCGACGAGGTGCCACATCGTGTGCGTCTGGGGGTTGCCGTGCAGGAGCAGGAGCGGGGGTCCGCTCCCGGCCTTGCGTGCCAGGATCCCCACCCCGCCCACGTCCACCATCTCCGTCTCGAAACCCTCGAACAAGGCTACTCCCCCTCCCGGTCGGGCCGGCGGAACTCCAGAAACACGAGCTCGTCCGCGGCGCCGCGCAGCCCCTCGACGAACTCGAAGACGCGGTACTGCCAGCCGTACTTCCTTCGCAGGGCCCCGTCCGCGGCGCCGCCCTTCCGCTCGTCCGTCAGGCGGGCGACCGCCCGCACGTCGCGGCCCTTCGGCCGGCCCCTGAAGTCGCTCGGGGCGAGCGCCACCGTCGGATTGTTGCGAATGCGCTTGACCTTGCCCGTGTTGCGGCCCGTGACGGCGTACAGGTTCTCGCCAACCCTGGCCGACCAGACCGGGGTGGGGACGGGCGCGCCGCTCTTTCGGAAGGTGCTCAGGCGCACGTAGCGTTCGTTCGCCAGCGCGTCGAACGGGTCTGGCGCCGCCACGTCCTAGCCCGCCCGGTAGACGGGCAGCGACCCTTCCGGCATCGCGGCAAGCGGCGGGGCCGCGGCGTCCTTGCCGGAGAGGGTGGCGTCCCCGACGGGCCACTTTATCCCGATCTCCGGGTCGTTCCAGAGGATGGAGCCGTCGTGCTCGGGGGCGTAGTAGTCCGTGCATTTGTACGAGAAGAGGGCGTCCTCGCCCGTCACGACGAAGCCGTGGGCAAAGTCCGGCGGGACCCAGAACTGGCGCTTGTTCTCCGCAGAGAGCGTCACGCCCGTCCACCGGCCGAAGGTCGGGGAGCCGGTGCGGATGTCCACCGCGACGTCGAAGACCTCGCCCCGCAAGACCGAGACCAGCTTGCCCTGGGCCTGCGGGCTCTGGAAGTGGAGGCCGCGCAGGACGCCGTGGGCCGAGAAGGAGAGGTTGTCCTGGACGAAACGGTTCGGGATGCCGAGATCCTCGTAGCGGCGGCCGTTCCAGGTCTCCATAAAGAAGCCCCGGTCGTCGCCGAAGACTCTGGGCTCCAGGATCAGGACGCCCGGAAGGTCCGTCTCTAACACGTTCACGTTACGGGTCCTCCGTCCTTCAGAAGCTCCAAAAGGTACTGGCCGTAGTCGTTCTTCATCATGGGGGCCGCCAGCGCTTCCAACTCTCCGGCGCCGATGTAGCCTTTGCGGTAGGAGATCTCCTCGGGGCAGCCGATCTTGAGCCCCTGGCGCTGCTCGATGGTCTCAATAAAGTTGCCGGCCTGCTGCAACGACTCGTGCGTGCCGGCGTCCAGCCACGCCATGCCGCGGCCCATGATCTCCACGCGCAACTCGTCGCGCCCCAGGTAATCGACGTTTACGTCCGTTATCTCGATCTCCCCCCGCGCCGAAGGCTCCAGATTCTCCGCCACCTCCAAAACCCTGTTGTCGTAGAAGTACAACCCCGTGACGGCGTAGTGCGACCGCGGACTCTCGGGCTTCTCCTCTATGGAGAGGACCCTCCCCCCGCCGTCGAACTCGACGACGCCGTAGCGCTCGGGGTCCCTGACGTAGTAGCCGAAGACCGTGGCGCCTCCCCCGCCGCCCGCGGCCCGCTCGAGCTGGTCCACGAAACCCTCGCCGTAGAAGATGTTGTCCCCGAGCACGAGCGAGACGTCCTCCCCCCCGACGAACTTCCGCCCGACCACGAAGGCGTCGGCGAGGCCTTTGGGTTCGGGCTGGACGGCGTACTCGAAGCTCAGGCCCCAACGGGAGCCGTCGCCGAGCAGGTCCCTGAAGCGGGGCAGGTCGTGGGGGGTGGAGATGATCAGGATCTCCCGGATGCCCGCGAGCATCAGCGTCGTAAGCGGGTAGTAGATCATGGGCTTGTCGTAGACGGGCAAAAGCTGCTTGCTGACCGCGTGGGTCAAGGGGTAGAGCCGCGTCCCCGACCCTCCAGCCAGCACGATCCCCTTCAAGACCGCCCCCCTCCGCCGCCGAGCCCCAGCCGCTCCTGGCGGTACCCGCGGGAGAGGACGCCCTCGCACCACTCGCGGTTACCGAGGTACCAGCGCACCGTCTTCTCCATCCCGCTCTCGAAGGTCTCCTCGGGCGTCCAGCCGAGATCGCGCTCGATCTTACCCGCGTCTATGGCGTAGCGCTTGTCGTGCCCCGGCCTGTCCTCCACGAAGGTGACGAGCGAGGCGTGCGGCGCGTGCGCGGATTCCGGGACCAGATCGTCCAGCAACGCGCAGATGGTCTCCACGACCTCGAGGTTCGTCCGCTCGTTGTGGCCGCCGACGTTGTACACCTCCCCGGGCACGCCCCTCTCGAGCACCCGCTCGATGGCCCGGCAGTGGTCCTTGACGAAGAGCCAGTCGCGGACCTGTTGGCCGTCGCCGTAGACCGGGAGCGGGCCGCCGCGTAAAGCGCTCAGGATCATGAGCGGTATAAGCTTCTCTGGGAAGTGGTAGGGCCCGTAGTTGTTGGAGCAGTTGGTCGTGAGCACCGGCAGCCCGTAGGTGTGGTGGTAGGCCCGCACGAGGTGGTCCGAGGCCGCTTTTGAGGCCGAGTACGGCGAGTTCGGCCGGTACGGGCTCTCCTCCGTAAAGAAACCGTCGGGCCCGAGCGTCCCGTACACCTCGTCCGTCGAGACGTGCAAGAACCGGAAAGCGTCCCGCTCCCCCCCCTCGAGCGCCCGCCAGTGGTCGAGCACCGCCCCCAGCAATTCCTGCGTCTCGACGACGTTCGTCCGGACAAAGACGGCCGGCCCGTCGATGGAGCGGTCCACGTGCGTCTCCGCGGCGAAGTTCACGACCGCCGCGGGCCTATGCTCCGCCAGCAGATTCCCGACAAGCCCCCGGTCCCCGATGTTCCCCCGCACGAAGACGTGGTCGGGGTCGTCGGAGACGGGGGCGAGGGTCTCCGGGTTCCCCGCGTAGGTCAGCGCGTCCAGGTTCACGACCTTGAACCGCCCGACGGCGTCGAGCACGAAGTTACCCCCGATAAACCCCGCGCCGCCGGTGACGAGCAAGGTCGGTTTCGGCTGTCTCTCCTCAGGCAAGGTGCTCCTCTTTTGTAGGTTCGAGGTTTTGAGGTTCGAGGTTTTTACCTAAAGCCTAGAACCCAAAAGCCTTGAACCTAATTTACTAAACGCGGCATACCGTCGCCACGTATCTTGAAAGCGGGCGCGGCGGCGTGATACTTTTCTTACGCCATGGGCCAGAATTCCTCCACGCTTCCCGAAGCCGCGCGAACTACCTGATCCCGGGTCGGGCATCTTCGGGCTCGTGCCCCGTGGCCGACGGGCGCGGGGCGATCTCTTTACGAAAGGCGGCATCTTTTATGGACGTTAGAGCGCGGGCGATGAGGCAGGGCGTTATTCGGCGGTTTCGCGAATGGTTGCCGGAGATACCCGAGGGGGCCGTGACGACCATAGGCGAGGGGGATACGCCCCTGATCGAAGCCCCCACGCTCTCAGAACGCGTCGGCGCCAGGCTGTTCCTGAAGTTCGAGGGGATGAACCCCACGGCCTCCTTCAAGGACCGCGGGATGACGGTCGCCATGAGCCGGGCCGTCGCCGCCGGCAGCCGCGCCTGCGTCTGCGCCTCGACCGGGAACACCGCCGCGTCCGCGGCGGCCTACGCCGCGCGGGCGGGTATCAAGTGCTTCGTGGTGGTGCCGGCGGGGAAGATCGCTCTGGGCAAGGCGGTGCAGGTGCTGGCCCACGGGGCCGAGATCGTGCAGATAGAGGGCAACTTCGACGCCGCCTTGCGGATCTCGCAGGAGATCGCGGGCGAACGCGACGACGTGACGCTCGTCAACTCCGTGAACCCGGACCGCATCGAGGGCCAGAAGACCGGTGCCTTCGAGGTCTGCGAGGTGCTCGGGACCCCCCCTGACGCCCTCGCCCTGCCGGTCGGCAACGCGGGCAACATCACCTCCTACTGGAAGGGCTTCTCCGAGTGGCGCGAGGCCGGGTACTCCGACTCGGCGCCCCGGATGCTCGGCTTCCAGGCCGAGGGGGCCTCCCCGCTGGTGGCCGGCCACGACTTCGAGAACCCGGAGACCGTGGCGAGCGCCATCAGGATCGGGGCGCCTGCGAGCAAGAGGGGCGCATTGAACGCCGCCACCGAATCCGGCGGCGCCATAGAGAGCGTGACGGACGGGGAGATCCTGGCGGCCCAGAACCTTCTCGCCAGGGAGGAGGGCGTCTTCTGCGAGCCGGCGAGCGCCGCCGGCCTGGCCGGGCTTCTCAAGCTGGCCGAGGAAGGGCGCGGCCCCGAAGGCACCGTCGTAGGCGTGCTTACCGGGCACGGGCTCAAGGACCCCGATGTCGTATCGAGCAGGGTCGAGTTGCCCCGGCCGGTGGCGGCGACGCATCAGGCCGTGGCGGGACGAATGGAGAGGCTCGTCACGTGATCTCCGTCCGCGTCCCGGCCACCTCGGCGAACCTGGGGCCAGGCTACGACGCGGTGGGGCTGGCGCTCTCCCTGAGCACCCGCATATCCCTGGACCGGGCGTCGCACCCGAAGGTGGAGGTCACGGGGACGGGGGCCGACCTCGTCCCCTTGGGCCCCGAGCACCCGGCCTACCGGGCCGCCCGGTTCGTGGCCGAGGTCGTCGGCGAGGGGGAGGTCTCGTTCCACCTCGTCCAGGAGAACGACATACCGCCCATTCGCGGGCTCGGCGGGAGCGCGGCGGCGCTCGTGGGCGGGGCGGTGGCGGCAAACGAGCTCTTCGGCGGCCAGATCGCCCCGCCCGACCTCCTGAACATCGTCTGCGAGCTCGACGGCCACCCGGACAACGCCGCCCCCGCCCTGCTCGGCGGCCTCGTCATAGGCACCCTCACCCCGATGGGCGTAAGCTCCGTGCGCCTCGAACCGAAGGACCTCGCCGTCGCGGTCGCCGTCCCGGACTTCGCCGTCTCGACCACGGCCGCCCGCAGCGCCCTCCCCGAGAACGTCTCCCACCGCGACGCAGCCTTCAACGTCGGCCGCTCCGGCCTCCTCCTCGGGGCACTGGCGACCGGCGAGTACCACCTCCTCCGCGTGGCCATGCAGGACCGCCTCCACCAGCCCTACCGCGCCCACCTCGTCCCCGGCCTCGAAAGCGTCATAGAGGCCGCGCTCGCCCACGGCGCCCACGGCGCCTGCCTCTCCGGCTCGGGCCCGACCGTGCTGGCCTTCACGCCGGTGGAGAGGGCCCCGGCCGTGGCCGCCGCGATGAAGAAGACCTTCGAGGCGGGAGGGGTGGAGGCACGGTCCTGGGCGCTGGAGGTGGACCTCATGGGCGCGCGGGTCGAGCCGTAGGGGAGCGAATCAGTCCATCGGACGACGGAGAATCCTTCTATCGACGGATTCGCGGCGGTGCGCGGCCGGCTACTCTTGTGTCGTGGCCGGGAAGGATGAGTCCCCCCTCCGACCTTCCCGGCCCACGTTTTCGCCCGTCTCCGGCGATGGTGACTGGATCTCCCGCCGGTACCCGGCCTCCCTCCAAGAGAGACGCTTTCCACGGAGGGAGAACGGCGCGATCAGGGCCCCGAGGCCCTGCACGGCGCACGCCCCGACGAGTACCGCCGCGGCCCCGCCAGGCCGCCGGCCAGCGAGCCGCGGCGAACAGCACGAGGCCGGCCACGAAGACCAGCCGCCGGCCGTAGATGTTCGCCACCCTTCCGCCGAGCAGCAAGAAGCCGCCGAACGTCAGTACGTAGCCCGTGATGATCCACTGCAGGCCCGCCCGCGACAGCCCGAGCTCGTCCCGGATGGCCGGCAGCGCCACGTTGACTATCGAAAAGTCCGGGACGACCATGAACCGCGCGGCGCACAACAACGCCAGCGACCGGCGACCACCCACGACCTTGCTCAAAAAACCGCCCTCATTTGCCACGAACCCCTTACAATCTGTTTCTTTCGAGGACACCGCGCTATCAAACGGGGGTTTTGCGGCTTGACAAGCCTCTACCGTTATGTAACCCTTCATCCCACTTGTGCAGATGAGTGAGCGAGGATTCTTGACGGAAGTCTCAAAAACGGCGCAGAAGAAGGTCTCGGGCCTGATGCTCAAGATCCTACGCCTGCTCACCCCTCCCATCCACCCGCGAGTACCCTCGCTAGCCGTACCCTCCGCCCTACGACTAATTATCGGGGCGGGCCGGGGCGGCGCCCTCCGGTTCGCCTAGAGCCGAACGGCGGGGTCTCTCCCGTCTTCCGGCCGAGGGGTTACTTTCTCAAGACCGACAGACATAGGGATGGGACGACCGTGGAAAACACCGCTTTTAACGTCGAATACAAGCCGCGCACCGGAAGCGAGGCCATGTGCGAGGCCCTGCTGGACGAGGGCGTCGAGTACCTCTTCGGGTACCCTGGCGGGGCCATCATGCCGTTCTACGACGCCCTTCCGGACTACCCGCTAAAGCACGTCCTCACCCGCCACGAACAGGCCGCCGCCCACGCCGCCGACGGCTACGCCCGGGCGACGAACCGCGTAGGCGTGGTCGTGGCGACGAGCGGGCCCGGGGCCACGAACCTCGTTACCGGCCTCGCGACCGCGCAGATGGACTCGGTCCCGCTCGTGGCGATCACGGGCCAGGTCGGGCGTCCCGCGCTCGGCAAGGACTCGTTTCAGGAGACCAACGTGATGGGCATGACGCTGCCCTTCACGAAGCATTCTTTTCTCGTGGAAGACCCGGACGAGCTGTACCCGACGATGAGGCGGGCCTTCGAGATCGCGCGCAGCGGCAGGCCCGGCCCCGTCCTCGTGGACGTTCCAAAGGACGTCCAGTTCGCGGCCTGCAACGACAACGGCTACCGCAGGCTGCGCGAGGCGCCGACGCGGGTCGAGTCGCCGGGGCTGGAGCGGGCCGCGATGCTGCTCAGGAACGCGAAGCGCCCGCTCATCCTGGCCGGCCACGGCGTCACGCTGGCGGGGGCTGAGAAGGAGCTCAGGCTCCTCGCCGAGAGGACCGGCATCCCGGTCGTGACGACGCTGCTCGGCATAAGCGCCTTCCCCGACGACCACCCGCTCTACCTCGGTTGGCCGGGCATGCACGGGCAGGCGAGCGTCAACCGGGCGATCGATCGGTCCGACCTCCTCTTCGCCGTCGGGATGCGCTTCGACGACAGGATCACGGGCGCCGTCGCCAAGTTCGCCCCGAACGCCAAGGTCATCCACATAGACGTCGATCCCTCGGAGCTCGGCAAGGTCGTGAAGCCGACCATCGGCATCGCCGAGGACGCGAAGGCGGCGATGCGCTCCGTGCTCGGGCACCTCGAAGACATCCCCCAAGGGGAAGGTTGCTCCGCGTGGCGCGAGGAGCTTGCGAAGACCCAGCAGCCGGAGAAGAGGCGCGAGGAGTCGGCGCGCGGGGAGTACGGGCCTATCCAGGTCATGGAGGCCATAAAGAAGGTCGCCGGCCCGGACATGCGCCTGGTCACCGACGTCGGCCAGCACCAGATGTGGGCCGCCCAGTTCTTCGAGTTCACGAAGCAGAACAGCCACATCACCAGCGGCGGCCTCGGCACGATGGGCTTCTCGCTGCCGGCGGCGATGGGTGTTGCTTTTGCCTACCCCGACGAGCCGGTCTGGGTCGTCGCGGGCGACGGCGGCTTCCAGATGAACATCCAGGAGCTCGCCACGATCCGGGACTTCGGCCTGAACATAAAGGTCGCCGTGCTGAACAACGGCTACCTCGGCATGGTCCGCCAGTGGCAGCAGTTCTTCCACAACCGCCGCTACTCGGAGACGCCCATAACGGGCCCCGACTACGAGAGGCTCACCGCCGCCTACGGCCTGGCCGGGCGCGCGGTCCGCGAGGGCGACGACGTGGAGGGGGCCGTCCGTTGGGCCGAGGAGCAGGACGGGTGCGTGATCCTGGACTTCCACATAGACCCGGAGAAGAACGTCTACCCCATGATCCCCTCGGGCATGAGCGTCAACGAGATGATCGAGGAAGATGGCGCCTGAGGCGACGGGCGCGGCGCAGAGCACCGTCAAGATCCGCCTGGCCGCCGGTATCCTCGCCCTCAACCGCCTCACGATGACCCTCCAGAACAAACGCATGCCCGTCACGGACCTCAAGATGCGCGGCGACGCGGGCGGGACGAGCATCGAGCTCGGCTTCGACTGCCCGGAAGATTCCGCCCGGCGCTACGCGGTGCTGCTGGAGAACATGGAGGACGTGGAGGAGCTCCACTTCGCGGCAACCGCGTCCGAAGGCCGGAACGAAGGACCTGTAGACTACGAAGGCCGGCGGTTCCGGTCGGTAGAAAACTCGGAGACGGGCGAGGTAGGCCCCGGGACCGTGTTCGGCTACAGGCAGGACGGGGACGTCGTCAGCGCGACCTACGAGGGGGGCGGCGTCCGGTTCGGGACCCTGATCGCAACCGTGGACGGCGAGGGCAAACTCGACGCCAGGTACGGGCACGTAAACGCCTCGGGCGGGCTGATGACCGGCGAGTGCCGTTCCACGCCGGAGGTTTTGCCCGACGGGCGCGTCCGGCTGCACGAAGAGTGGAGGTGGACCTCGGGGGACCGCTCCTGCGGCCGGTCCGTCGTCGAAGAGATAGGAGACTGATATGGCCCGCGTGTACCGCGAAGGCGACATAGGAGACGAGATCACGGGCAGGAAGGTCGCGGTCCTGGGCTACGGCAGCCAGGGCCACGCCCATGCCCTGAACCTGAAAGAATCCGGCTGCGACGTCACGGTCGGCCTCTACGAGGGCTCCAAGAGCTGGCCGAAAGCGGAAGGGGACGGCCTGCCGGTCACGACCATCGCCGACGCGGTGCGGCAGGCCGACGTGGTGATGATGCTCCTCCCGGACGAGAGGCAGCCGGCGGTCTTCGAGGCCGAGGTCAGGGAGAATCTGTCCGAGGGCGACCTGATGCTCTTCGCCCACGGCTTCAACATCCACTTCAACCAGATCGTCGTCCCGCCGGGGGTCGACCTCGGCCTCGTCGCCCCGAAGGGGCCCGGCCACGTCCTGCGGCGTATGTACGTGGAGGGCAAGGGCATGCCCTCGCTCTTCGCCATCCAGAGCGACGCCTCGGGGCAGGCCAGGGGCGTCGTCCTCTCCTACGCCCGCGCCATCGGGAGCGGCAGGGCCGGGATCATAGAGACGACGTTCGCCGAGGAGACCGAGACGGACCTCTTCGGGGAGCAGGCGGTGCTCTGCGGCGGCCTCTCGGCGCTGCTGACGGCGGGGTTCGAGACGCTGGTCGAGGCCGGGTACCAGCCGGAGCTCGCGTACTACGAGTGCGTCAACGAGCTGAAGCTCATAGTCGACCTCATCTACGAGGGCGGGTTGGCGGGGATGCGGTACTCGATCTCGAACACCGCCGAGTACGGCGACTACACCGCCGGCCCGAAGATAGTGGACGCCGCCGTAAAGGAGAGGATGCGCGGCATCCTGACCGACATCCAGACGGGCAAGTGGGCCAAGGAGTGGGTGCTGGAGAACCAGGCCGGCGGCCCGAGCTTCCTCGCCATGCGCCGCAGGCAAGCCGAGATGCAGGTGGAGAAGGTCGGGGCGGAGCTTCGGGCGCTCGCGGCGGAGGGCGCCGAGGCGTCCGCGGCGAGCCCGGCGGGGGGTGTCAGCTAGATGAGTCGCAAGGCGTTCGCCGCGAACGACGCGGATTGGTGCTACCACGACGGGGAGCTACAGAAGCTGGGCGAGGTGCGGCTCTCCCCCGCGACCCACGCCCTGAACTACGGGACGGGCGTGTTCGAGGGCATCCGGGCGTACTGGAACGAGGAACGCGGGACGCTCCAGGTCCTCAAGCTGCGCGAGCACTACGAGCGGTTCGAGAAGAGCTGCCGGATGCTCCGCGTGGACCTGCCGCACACCGTCGACGAGCTGTGCGACATAACCCTGGAGATCCTCAAGCGCAACGCCCCGCGCCAGGACACCTACATCCGGCCTTTGGCCTACAAGGGCGCCACCTCGGTCGGGGTGAACCTGCTGGGCGCGTCGCAGCTCTCCATCTTCACGGTTCCGATGGGCAACTACGTGGAATTGACGGGCCTCAAGTGCTGCGTCGCCTCGTGGCGGCGCACGCCGGACACCTCGATCCCGGCCCGGGCCAAGCTGACGGGCTCTTACATAAACACGGCGCTCGCGGTGGACGAGGCGCACCGGTCCGGCTACGACGACGCCATCTTCCTCACCCAGGACGGCCACGTCTCCGAGGCGAGCGCCGCCAACATCTTCCTGGTCCGCAAGGGGCGGATCATCACGCCGCCGGTCACGGCGGACATCCTGGAGGGCATCACGCGCGACGCGGTCATGGAGCTCGCCGAGAAGGAGATGGGGATGCCCGTCACCGAACGCGACGTGGACCGCACGGAGCTCTACGCGGCCGACGAGGTGTTTCTCTCCGGCACGGGGTTCCAGATAGCGCCCGTCACGGAGGTGGACGACCGCGCAATAGGAACGGGCAGCATCGGGCCCGTCGCCGAGCGTTTGCAGGAGCTGTACTTCAAGGCGGCCCGCGGCGTCTGGGACGAGTACACGGATTGGACCGTCGCCGTCGAGGTTGCGGAGGGGGCGCGGCAGTGAGATACTGCCGCCTTGCGTGAGCACTAACCGGAAATCCTACGTCGGCGCGGCCGGCTTGCTGCTGTGTGTCTGGCTGGCTATCGCGTTTTTGGCCCCGGAGGGGAGTCTCTGGGGTGCGCTCCGCTTCCCCGTGGCGCTCGCGTTCGGCCTGGTATCGCTCCCCGCGCTCTTCGGGCCGACGGACGATCCTTTGAAGAAGTGGCATCGTGGCTGAGTACGAGGTTCAAACCGTTCTTTCCGCTCTCGTCATCCTACGACTAACCGGGGTGGCCGCCGGGCGAATTACAAGCCCCGGTCTCTAACCGGCTGCCCCCGGCCACCAGTCTCTCAGCGCCAGAGCATTCCAACGTAGGTTTGTAGGAGGAACAGAGTTATGCGTCGAGTAGAGATCTTCGACACGACCCTTCGCGACGGCGAGCAGTCGCCCGGCATCTCCCTCTCGGTAGAGGAGAAGGTCGAGGTGGCCCGCCAGCTCGCCCGCCTGAAGGTCGACGTCATAGAGGCAGGCTTCCCGATTACTTCCGAGGGAGACTTCGAGTCGGTGTCCCGGATCGCCGCGGAGGTGAAGGGGCCCCGTATCGCGGGCCTCGCCCGCCTCCACGGAGAGGACATCCGCCGGGCCTGGGAGGCCGTCCAGTGGTCCGACAGGCCCCGCATCCACACCTTCGTCGGGACGAGCGATCTCCACATCGAGCACCAGATGCGCTCGAACCAGGGGGACATTCTGAAGCGGGCGGGCGAGGCGGTGGCGTTCGCCAAGGGCCTCTGCCCCAACGTCGAGTTCTCCCCGATGGACGCCACGCGGACGGACATCGGCTTTCTCTCTGAGGTGGTCGCCGCGGCGGTCGAGGCCGGGGCGGACGTCGTCAACATCGCTGACACCGTCGGCTACACGACGCCGGTCGAGTTCTCAGCCTTCTTGCAGGAGCTTCAAAACAGGGTGCCGAAGCTGAAGGAGCGGACGCTCTCCGTGCACTGCCACGACGACCTCGGGATGGCGGTCGCGAACTCGCTCGCGGGGGTCGAGGTCGGGGCCGGGCAGATCGAGGTCGCCGTGAACGGCATCGGGGAGCGGGCCGGTAACGCTAGCCTCGAAGAGGTCGTGATGGCGCTCGCCACGCGCGGCGATTTCTACGGCGTCGAGGTCGGCGTGGAGACCAAGCAGCTCGCGAACACGAGCCGCATGGTCTCGAACATGACGGGTTACGAGGTGCCGCCGAACAAGGCCATAGTCGGCAGGAACGCCTTTTTGCACGAGTCCGGCATCCACCAGGACGGCGTGCTCAAGGACAGGCGGACGTTCGAGATCATGACGAAGGAGGACATCGGCCTCGAAGGCACGAACATCTTCCTCGGCAAGCACTCGGGCCGCCACGCCCTCAAGGACGCCCTCGAAGAGCTCGGCTACGTCGTGGAGGGCGAGGTCCTCAAGCGCGCCTTCGTCCGCTTCAAGGAGATAGCCGACCACAAGAAGACCGTCACCGCCGCCGACCTCGAGGCCATAGCCGCAGACGAGGTAGGCTCCTTCGAGGGCAAGTTCGTCCTCGACTCCTTCCGGGTCGTCGCCGCGACCGGCCGCCAGAGCCGGGCCGCCGTGACCATCTCCCACGCCGAGCAGGGCACCTTCGAGGCCGAGGCCGAGGGCGAGGGCCCGGTGGACGCGGTCTTCCGCGCCGTCGACGCCGCCACGAACATGAAGGGCCGCCTGACGGACTTCCGGATAGACGCCGTGACGGGCGGCAAGGACGCTTTGGGCGAGGTGCGGGTCTCCGTCGAGTTCGAGGGCAACGAGTACGCCGGGCGCGGCCTCTCCCAGGACGTCGTGGAGGCGGCGGCCCGGGCCTACGTGCGGGCGGCGAACGTGTACTCCGCCGGGCGGGTGAAATCGCCGTGGGAAGCCCCGGTAGCGCCGTAGAGGCGCCCCGCCGGGGCGTCTCCCCTGGGCCACTTCCGGGCTACCACCGTCTGGACGGCCCCGTTCCCCTCTTCCACGCCCCGCGTCTCGCAGATCAGGCGCGGGAGGTGCGAGGGCATCTGACGCTGGGCGCCGGCGCGCTCGCCGGCGTCCTTGGGACCGGGACGCCGGGGCTTTCGGCCCTCCTCGTCGCCGACGAGGACTGGGGCGAAGCGCCGCGCGATAACGAGCGTCCTTACCCGGCCGGCCTGCCGTACTTCACGCGCTCCGCCGAGCCCCCGGCGCTCGTACTGCCGGAGGAACTATCCCCGGTCTTCCGGCCCCGGACGGGGGCGCTGCTGCCGCTCACCGTCTGGCACGAGCTGGCACACGCCTTCCTGCTGGACCGGGAGGTGGTCAGGACGCCGGTGTGGCTGGGCGAGCTCGCGCCGCAGGCGGCCTCGGTGGCGGTCGCCCGCAGGGTCGGGCTGCCGCTGGAGGGGCACCTGGGGAGCCTGGATCCCGCCCCCGGCTTCACAGTGCGGGGCTTCGCGGGCCCGGCGGGGGCCGAGGAACAGATGAAGTTCCAGAACCTCCTGCTCCTCCTCGGCGCGGCGGCGCTCGAGGAGTTTGGGGAAGGTTTCCTCGGGCGCATCTTTCGGGCGCTGTGGGAGGAGAGAGACGTGGTCGGGGGGGCGCGGGCGGAGGAGTTGCTCGCGGGCGCTCTAGGGCCGGGTGGACGAGAGTGGCTCCGGTCGAGGCCGGGGTTCTAGGAGGATCGGATGCGCGACTCTTTTAACATACTATTGCTACCGGGCGACGGCATCGGGCCGGAGGTGATCGGGGCCGCGCGCGGGGTGATGGACGTAGCGGCGGAGCATTTCGGCGTGAAGCTCTCCTACGAGGAGCGCCTGATCGGGGGTGCGGCCATACGCGACGAAGGCGGCCCCGTCTCAGACGGGACGCTGGAGGCGGCCGAAGCCTCAGACTCGGTCATGCTCGGGGCGGTAGGCCACCCGGACTTCGACGACGCGCCCGTGAGGCCCGAGGCGGGCCTGCTCAAGCTCCGCAAGCACCTCGGGGCGTTCGCCAACTTGCGGCCCGTCGCGGCGGTGCCGGCGTTGCTCGGCTCCTCTCCGCTCAAGAAGGAGGTCGTGGAGGGGGTCGACGTCCTGATCGTGCGCGAGCTTACCGGCGGCGCGTACTTCGGGGAGAAGGAGGAGGGCACCGAAAGGGCGAGCGACCTCTCCGTCTACACCAGGGAGGAGATCGACCGGGTTGCCCGCGTCGCTTTCGACGCCGCCAAACGCAGGAAGCGCCGCGTGACGAGCGTGGACAAGGCGAACGTCATGGCGACGGGCCGCCTGTGGCGCCGGGTCGTCACCGAGGTCGCGAAAAGCTACCCCGACGTCGAGCTCGACCACGTGCTGGTGGACGCGGCGGCGATGCACCTCGTCAGGGAGCCCAGGCGCTTCGACGTGATGCTAACGGAGAACCTGTTCGGGGACATACTCTCCGACGAGGCGGCGATGCTCCCCGGTTCGATGGGGATGCTCCCGAGCGCGTCGCTTGGGGATCCCGGCTCGCCGGGCATCTTCGAGCCCGTCCACGGCTCCGCCCCGGACATCGCAGGTCTGGGCAAGGCGAACCCCTACGCCGCGATCCTCTCGGCGGCGATGATGTTCCGCCACTCCTTGGGACGCCCCGACGTGGCGGAGGCCATCGAGCAGGGCGTCTCCGTGGCGCTTGAGGCGCACTACCTGACAGCCGATCTTGACGGAAACAAGACCACCGAGCAGGTGGCCCAAGCCGTCGGCCGGTGGGTCGGGGCCGGGGAGGGCGTGGCATGAGCATAAGGCTCTTCGACACCACTTTAAGGGACGGCACGCAGCGCGAGGGCGTGAGCCTGACGACGGAGGACAAGATCCGGATAGCCACGGAGCTCGACACTTTAGGCCTCCACTACATAGAGGCGGGCTTCCCCGCCTCAAACCCAAAGGACCTCGAGTTCTTCGAGAGCTTCGACGCATCGGGGCTAAAGAACGCGAGGCTCGTGGCCTTCACGCGGGCGCGGCGCCCGAACGGCCGCGCGGACGAAGACCCGGCGGTGACGCTCCTCCCCGCCCTCGCGGCCCCCGTCGCGTGCATCGTCGCCAAGAGCTGGAAGCTGCACGTCGAGAAGGTCCTCAGGACCTCCCCGGAGGAGAACATCGAGTCCGTCAAGGACACGGTCTCCTACCTCGTCGATGCCGGAAAAGAGGTCCTCTTCGACGCCGAGCACTTTTTCGACGGCTTCAGGGACGACCCCGACCACGCGCTCGCGGTCCTGCGGGCGGCGGCGGGGGCCGGGGCGGCGACGCTCGTCCTGTGCGACACCAACGGCGGCACCCTGCCCACGGAGCTCAAGGCGGTAGTTCAGCGGACGGTGCGGGAGTTCCCCGACGTGGAGGTCGGCATCCACACCCACAACGACGCCGGGTGCGGGGTGGCGAACGCGCTGGCGGCCGTCGAGGCCGGGGCGACACACGTGCAGGGGACGGTGAACGGCGTCGGGGAGCGGACGGGCAACTGCGACCTCGTGACCACCATAGCCAACCTGCAGCTAAAGATGGGCCTGAACGTCGTGGACGACGAGGGGCTCAAGAGGCTAACCGGGGTCTCGAACTACGTCTCCGAGCTCATGAACCTGACACCGGACACGCACCGGCCCTACGTCGGGAGGAGCGCCTTCGCCCACAAGGGCGGGCTTCACGTCGACGGCATCAGCAAGGACCCCGCCACCTACGAGCACGTCGCGCCCGAGGTCGTCGGCAACGTGCGGCGCACGCCCGTCGGAGAGCTCTCCGGCAAGAACTCCATAAGGGCAAAGGCCGAGGAGCTTGGGTTGGACGCGGGCGACGCGACCCGGATCCTCTCCGCCATAAAAAGGCGCGAGTACGAGGGCTACCACTACGAGGCCGCCGACGCCTCCCTGGCGCTGCTCATCGGGCGTACCGCGGGTGAGGACGCGCCCCTCTTCGAGTTGGAGACGTTCAGGATCATTAGCGAGAAACGCGCCGACGGCCTAACGACCACCGAGGCCACGATAAAGCTCTTCGTGAGGGGCCAGAGGGTTATCTCCACCGCCGAGGGCAACGGCCCCGTCAACGCGCTGGACGGGGCGCTGAGGGAGGCCATAGGCCCCCACTACCCGGAGATCAGCGAGATACACCTCTCAAACTACAAGGTCCGCATCCTCGACGAGCACAGGGCGACGGCCGCCACGACCCGCGTCCTCATAGACTCCACGGACGGCAAGCGCGTCTGGGGCGCGGTGGGCGTCGGGGAGAACATCATCGAGGCGAGCTGGCAGGCGCTGGTGGATGGCCTGGAGTACGGGGTCAACGGGGCGGACAAGAGGGTCTAGCGCTCCGGCGTCGCGCGTCCTAGGCGCGTCCTAGGCGCGTCGCAGGCCGGCCGTCAGAAGGCAGAGGCTCAGGAGAAGCGCGCCGAGCGCGGCGTATGGCAGGAGCGGGATCCCGCCGGTATCCGGCACCTCCGGGGCGGCCCCCGACAGGCAGGCCCTCGAGGCCTCCGCGGATTCGATGCCCGCGCTGTTGCCGTCCGCGGCGCCTTCGCCGAGCACCCCCTCCAGCCGGTTCGGGAAGTCAGTGAACATGCCGTCGACCCCGAGATCGATCAGCCGCCGCATGTCCGGCTCCTCGAGGAGGGTGTAGGGATGGACGGCCAGGCATCGGGTGTGCGCCGAGCCGACGAGCCCGCGGTCCACGTCGTCCATCGAGGGGCCTATCCCGACCGCGTAGCCCCCGGCCGATTCCAGGTCGGCCCGTATTGTCCCGCCCGTCTCCTCGTCCGAGTAGAGCTGGACCAGCGGCAGCGTGGGGTCCTTGGCGTGGATCTCCTCCAGGCTGGCGGGGACGAAGGATTGGATGAGGACCCGCCAACTCCCGGCGGCGGGCTCGCCCAGGCCGTACTCGTCCATCAACCGCAGCAGCTCCTCCTCCATCCCGGAGCTGGCGTCGACGCCGGGGTTGCCCGGCGGGGCCTCGGAGCTGCGGGTCTCGACGTAGTAGTTGGTCCCGGTGCCGTAGCGCCGGAAGACCTCCTCGAGCGTCGGGATCTTTAGCCCCTCGTATTCGTCGCGCGCGTTCTCGGGGTAGCGTTCGTTGAAGAAGCTGCCCACGTCGCAGGTCTTGACCTGCTCCAGGGTCTTCTCGCCGACGGGACCGGTGCAGTTCTCCGCCGGGCCCCGGGTGGTGCGGTCCAGGTCCTCGTCGTGCAGGACGACAAGCACGCCGTCGCTGGTCATCCTGAGGTCCTGCTCTATGTAGTCGGCCCCGTTCTCAAGCGCCAGGTCGTAAGAGGCGATGGTGTGCTCCGGCGCCAGCCCCGCCGTGCCCCGGTGGCCGACGTTCACGACCGGTCCCCCCTCAAGCTCCGCGGCCTGGGCGGCCCCGGACACGCAGAAGACGGCGAGCAAGCCCGCGAGGACGGCTAGAGCCTTGGTGAGGTGCATCGCTACCCCCGTTCGCTAGTAGTGTGTCGTCCTACCCGTCTCCGCGCAGGACTCGCCTCGAAACCAGGATCCCCAGGCCACCCAGCGCCCCCGCCAGGACCACGAGCCAGGGCCCGACCGACGGTCCGCCCGTGTCGGGCATCCGCTGCGCGTCCGCAGAGGCGGACGCCGTGGAGGACGCAGAGGCGGACGTTGTGGAGGTGGCGGGTGCGGAGACGGACGGCGGTGAAGAGCCGAAGAGGGCGTCGAGCATCGCGTCGTGTATGTGCGTGTTCTCGTAGACGCCGACCAGGTTCTCTCCCCCGGGTCCCATGGCCGTCACCGGCACGTCTTCGGCCGTGTGGTTGGCGGTGGTCCAGTCGACCAGGAACTTCTTGTCGGAGTTCGCCACCCGCAACGGCCCGTCCTCGGAGGTCCGCCCCTCGCCCGACTCGTTCGGATAGGCGGGGTCGCTCTGGATCTCGTTGGTGTCCTCAATGGCGAGGCTCCCCGTCTCGTGGTCGGCCGCGACGATCACGAGCGTTTCGGCATCGCTCTCTGCAAAGGACTTTCCGACCTCTACGGCCTCGTCGAGCTGCCGTCCGGCCTCTATGACGAGCTCCGCGTTGCTCTGGTGGGCCATCTCGTCGATGCCCTCCTCCTCGACCATGAGGAGGAAGCCGTCGGGGTCCTGCGAGAGGGTATCGATGGCCTTCTGGGTCATTTCGGAGAGGGCGACCTGGGGGTCGTAGACGGCGCCCTCTCCTTCGGGGTTTTGCTGGAACATCTCCTCGTTGGCGAAGAGCCCGAGGAGGCGTGGCCCGCCCGCGGCCCGAAGCTCGGCGGCGTCCGTCGCGTACTCGTAGCCGAGGTCCCGGGCCTTCCGGACGAGGTTGCCCTCCGTGCCGGCGCTCTTCTCCTCGGGGTCCACCTCCGGCTCGTCGGGGTGGGCGCCGGGGTTGTCCTCGGGATACCAGTAGTCCTCGCCGCCGCCCAGGATCACCTCGGGTTTGCTCTCTTCGAGGTACTGGCGGGCGATCTCGCTCTGCTCGTCCCGGTCGGCGACGTGGGAGCCGAACGAGGCGGGGGTCGCGTCGGTTATCTGGCTGTTGCTGACCAGCCCCGTCGCCTTCCCGGCCCTCTCGGCCCGCTCGAGCACGGTCGGGACCGGGTTTTCTTCCGCGTCTATGCCGACGGCGCCGTTGAAGGTCTTGACCCCGCTGGCTATGGCCGTTCCTCCGGCGGCGGAGTCGGTGACGAACGCCTCGGGATCCAGGGGGCTGGTCCCTGACCTTCCGGCGTACGGCATCGCGTCCATGGCGAGCTGGCCCTCGGTTCCGACGGTCGCGTAACGGATGAGGTCGCGCTGGGAGGTACCCATCCCATCCCCTATAAAGATTATGACGTTCTTCGCCCGCCCGTCCGCCGACCCGGCCTCCTGGGCCTCCCCCGCCCCCGCCGGCGCCAGGGCCGTGATCAGCGCGAACAACATCGCCGCAACGCATTTGCCACGCACCGTGGTAGGCACAGCCATCCCTCCTCTACCCCTGGACAACCGTAAGTATGGACGCCCCAAGGATCAGGCGCAATCGGGCCCGCCTCCTCGTCGCGGTGCCCGACGGGCGAGAAGGTTGGTGTTGACCCGGATGGGGGCAGCTTTCCTCTAATCGAAGAGGCCGGGTTGGAGCCCGCCGTCCCTCCGGAACGAGGCCGTGGACAGTTCCGGGAAGCGCCCGCGTTCGATCCCGGCCCGCCGGCAGGCCACGCCGAAGAGCCGCGACACGTGCTCCGCGTAGACGCCCCCGCCCTTCATGCGCGACCCGAAGTCGCTGTTCGTGGCGATGATGGAGCGGGAGTGGTCGCGCAGGTAGACGGTCTCGGGGCGGGGTTCGTCCCCGGTCTCGGCGGGGTCCGGCTCCGCCCCGATCTTCTCGAAACGGTTCTTCGGGTTGGCCGCGGCGCCCCGGCCGACGATGCCCGGGCGGGGCTTATCCCCGCCTTTCATCGGCTACCGGGCACCCTTCAGGGCCTCCCTGTCGGATCTCTTGAGGCTCCCGAAGACGATGTCGTAGGAGGTGTCCAGGAGATCGATCGCCTCGTCATCCGGCACGGTTCCGTCGCAGGTGAGGGTGTTCCAGTAGCGTTTGTCGAAGTAACGGGCCGGTCGGACGGACGGGTACTGGCCGCGCAGAAGAACGGTAAGTTCCGGGTCGGCTTTGAGCGTGATCTTCACCGGCGGCTCCTCGACGTGCAGGACCGCGAAGATCTTGCCGCGGACCTCGAAGACCCGGTGCTCTTCGCCGAAGGGGAAGCCCGAGGTGGAGCCCGGCTTCGACCCGCAGCGGTCTTCCAGGTACTCCCGGGAGGGCCGTTCTTCCAAGAGGAGGCTCGCTTTCGTCGGTTGGATGGCTCGAAGTTAAGTCTAACGACCGACCGCGTCCCTCCAACTGGCCGTTTTCGGATACGGGGCGCCGGAAAGCGGTAGGATATTAGGCCGGAGTTGAAACGGACCAGGAGATCGCGGCCAGAGGCCGCGGGGAGGTTCGGCGAGGATGGGTCCGCACGCACAGAGCACCGCTTGCGCTGGGGCAAGGACCGCGCCTGCCTCCCTTTCGGGCCGGGGCCGTTCGCTGTGAGGCGGGCCGTCAGGCCGGCGGTGTTCTCCACTTTCGTGGTGCTGTTCGTTTTCGTGAGCCTGTTGCCGGTGGCGTGGGTCTTCAAGACGAACGCCGTGGGCAGGATCGTGAGCCCCGGGGAGCTCTTCGCCCCGCCGCCCGGGGTGTTCGCGAACGGCTTCTCGCTGCTGCCCTACGTCTCTATCCTCTACGATCTGGACTTCCTGCGGCCCCTGGCGAACGGGGTCATAACGGCCGCGACGACGGCGGTGGCGTGCTTTTTGATCGGCTCGATGGCAGCCTACGCCATCGCCCGGCGCGGGTTTCGGCCCGGCAACACCGTCCTTACGCTGGTCCTCGCGATGGGCTTTCTGCCCCCGCTCGCGGCCGTGGCGCCGCCGCTGGTCCGGTCGGCGGTCCTCGAGGTCTCGAACAGCCGCCTGGCGATGCTCTTTCCGGACCTCCTCGTCGCCCTGCCGCTCGCCATCTGGTTTCTCGTGGCGTATTTCAGGGAGCTTCCGGCGGAGCTCGGGGAGGCGGCCAGGGCGGACGGGAACGGGCCGGGGACCTTCTGGCGCGTCGTGCTGCCGGTGGCGACCCCCGGCGTGCTTACCACGGCCGTGCTCACGTTCGTGTTCGCCTGGAACCAGTACCTCTTCGCCCGGAACCCGGCCTTCGAGGAGAAGCTGCGGCCCGTGGCGGCGGTCCTCCCGGAGCTGCCCAACGACCTCCTGCCCGCGATCTCCGTCCTCGTCACCCTGCCGCTGGTGGCGCTCGTGCTGGGCTACCAGCGCCTCGCGGTGACGGGCTCCCCCTCCGTCGTGGACGGGGGAGTTGGCCTCCGCCCGGGGGGCCGGGCGAAGGTGCGCGCCAGGCGGGTCGCGCCCGGTGTCGCCACGGCCGTGCTGCTGCTCGCCCAGAGCTGGGCGCTGTTGCTGTTCCTGCGCCACGGGTGGGACGCGCTCGCCTTCCAGTTCCCCCTCAACTACGGGGAGGGGCCGCTGCTCGACCAGGCCGCGAGGCTCGCGGGATTCGAGAACGTCTACCCGGGCCCCCTCGGGGAGGCACCTTACACCATCTCCAACTATCCGCCGTTCTACCTGCTGGTTCAGGCCCCGTTCGTGTGGCTCTTCGGGCCGGAGTTCTGGTACGGGCGCCTGATCTCGCTGCTGAGCGTCGGCGCCACCGCCCTCTTCGTCGCCCTGACCCTCTACACGCTCACGAAGGACCGCATCGCCGCCCTGGCCGCCGGCCTGACCTTCCCGGCGATCCCCTACGTCCTGCGCTGGTCCTCCCTCGGCCGGGTGGACCTCCTCGGCCTCGCCCTCTCGTGGGCCGGGCTCTTCGCGGTGGTGCGGTGGCCGGAGAGGCGCAGGACCATGGTCGTCGCGGCCCTCCTGTTCGTCGCGGCCGTCTCGACGCGCCAGACCTACGTGCTCGCGGCCCCGCTCACGGCGTTCGTGTGGCTCCTGGTGCAGGGACACCGCCGCCGGGCGCTGGAGCTCGCAGGGGTCTCCTGCGGCGTGGGCCTCGCCTCGTTCCTCGCCCTGAACGTCGCCACCGACGGCGGGTTCTTTCTCCACACCGTCACCGCCAACATAAACGAGTTCCGGTGGGAGCGGGTCAGCTTCAACGCCTTGGGCGCCCTTCTCGCCTGCCCGCTGCTCCTGCTCGGGGGCCTCGCGTTCTTGTGGAAGGCGCCGCGGGACCGGGCGTGGTGGCTCGTGGGGCCCTACCTGGCCCTCAGCGTTCCCTCCGCCCTGCTCGTCGGCAAGGTCGGCTCCGACGTCAACTACCTGCTCGAGCTCTCGGCCGCGCTCTGCCTGGCGACCGGCGCCCTCGTGGCCTGGCAGCGCGAACGCCCGCGCCTGAGGGCGTTGCTGATCTCCTTGCTCGCCGTCCAGGTGCTCGCGCTCGCCCAGTCCTCGCTCGTCCCCTCGGGCCTGCAGGACTACGTCGTCGATGGGGAGCGGGAGGTCGCCCAGCTATCCAGGATCGTCGCCGAGGCCGACGGGCCGGTCCTGACGGACGAGTACATGGGCCTCCTTCCCCTCAACGGCAAGCGCATCCACCTCCAGCCCTTCGAGATGACCCAGCTCTCCCGCGACGGCTCCTGGAACCAGGACCGCGCTGTAAGGTCCATCCGCCAGGAGAGGTACTCCGTCATCATGATGTGGGAGCCACCCTTCGCCAGGGACATAAAGCAAGACCGCTGGACCGACGAGATGATCGGCGCGGTCGAGGCCAACTACGAACCCGAAGAGCGTCTCGCGGACATGGTAGTGTACCGGCCGGAATGAGGTTTTGAGGTTCTAGGTCCTAGGTTCAAGGTTTTGGGCTTCGGGATGCGAGGCTTACGCCCGTATTCGAGGCTCTGGCTGTTGGCCTGCCGGGATAGCGGTTCGCGGAAACCTCAGAACCTATTCCCTCCCGTCCAGGAGGGCAAGGAAGTCCGCGCGCTGCTCGGCGGTGCCGACGACGCTGACGGTGTCGCCGGGCTCTAGCGTGAGGTCCGGGCCGGGGTTGGTGAGGACCTCGTCGCCGCGGACGAGGGCGACTATGGAGGCGCCGGTCCGCGCCCGCACCCCGAGCTCGCCGATGGCGCGGCCCGCGAGGGCGCAGTTTTTGGGGACCTCCACCCAGTCGCTCTCTATCATCCTGGAGGCGCGGCGCAGTTGGGCCAGGCCGTCCCCGTCGTCGTCCGCGTCGGAGATCGGGGCGTACATCTCCCGGCGCACCCCGTCGGAGAAGCGCTGCACCTCGATCGCGCCGAAGCCCTGGTTCATTAGGGCCTGGCGGGCGAGCTCGAGGCCCGCCTCGAGCTCCGGCTGGACCGCCTCGTAGACGCCGAGCCGGCCGAGGTCCTCCAGTTGCTCCTCGCCGGCGGAGCGGGCCACGATCCTGGCGCGCGGGTTGAGGGCCTTCGTCCGCTCCACCACCAGCCGCGTCCCGACGGCGTCCGGGGTGGCGAGGACGACCATCCTGGCTTTGCGGATCCCGGCCGCCTCGAGCACGGGTTCGGCCGCCGCGTCGCCGTAGACGAGCGGTATCCCCTCGTCCCTGGCGGCCTCGACCTTGTTCGGGTCGACGTCCACGACGACGAACGGCTGATCCAGGCGCGCCAGCATCCGGGCCACGAAGCCCCCGACGCGCCCGAAGCCGACGATCACGACGTGGTCCGCGAGCCCCCCGCCGGGCAGGTCGACCGTCTTGGGCGCGGGCGCCGGGAACCGCGCGCGCCAGCGGGCGTAGAGCGGGGACGCCGCGCGGGCGGCGAAAGGCGTCAGGGCCATCGTCACGACGGCGGTCGTGAGTGCTATGGAGTAGGTGCTGGAGGATATGACGCCCTCGCTCCTTCCCGACCGGGCCAGGAGAAAGGAGAACTCCCCCACCTGGAAAAGCCCCAGGCCAACGGCAAACGGGACGATGTTCACGTACCCGAAGGCGCGGGCGACGCCCGCGAAGATCAAACCCTTCCCCACAAAGACGGCGAGCACGACGGCGAAAACGACCGGGGCGGAGTCGAGCAGGAAGGCGGGGTCTATGAGCATCCCGACGGAGACGAAGAAGAGCATGGCGAACACGTCGCGCAAAGGCCCTATGTCCGCCAGGGCCTGGTGGCTGTAGTCGGACTGGGAGAGGACGATGCCGGCGACAAAGGCCCCGAAGGCGAAAGAGAGGCCGAAGACGTAGGTACCGTAGCCGACGCCGAGGCCGGTTGCCACGACGGAGATCAGGAACAGCTCCCGCGAGCCCAGCCGGGCGACGCGGCCCATCAGCCAGGGGAAGACCCGCGTCCCGAAGAAGGCCATGGCGCCGATAAAGAGGGCGGCTTCGAGCGCCGCGATGCCGAGAGCGGAGAGCCCCTCGGCCACGTTCCCGAGCTCGGGCAGCAGGATGAGCAGCGGCACCACCGCGAGGTCCTGCACGACGAGCATCCCGATGATGACCCGGCTGGACAAGGTACCGAGCACCTCCTGCTCGGTCAGCGTCTTCAGCACGACCGCCGTGGAGGAGATCGAGAGCAGGGCCCCGAACCAGACCGCCTCGTGCCACCCGAGCCCGAGCAGGGAGGCCACCCCGTAGCCGAGCGCGATCGTCAGGACCATCTGTATCACCGTCCCGACGAGGGCTATCCTCTTTACCGGCGCGAGCGCGCTCAGGGGGAAGTCAAGCCCGATGGTGAAGAGCAAGAGCGCCACCCCGATCTCGGCGAGCAGCTCTATGTCGTGGGCGGAGCTGACCGTGGGTCCGCCCGTGTTCGGCCCGACGACCACCCCGGCGAGGATGTAGCCCAGGATGAGGGGCAGGCCCAATTGCCGGGCGATGATGCCGCCGACGAAGGCGGCGACCATGATGAGCGCGATGTCCCCGGCTATGCCCACGCTTTCTCTATACCAGACGAGGACCGCTTTGTTTAGCCCGCAAGCGCGCTATTGCCCGCGGCAAAAGGCCCGTTAGCCTCGGGTGTCCAGCTTCCCGGACTCGTCCACGGGGTCGGGGCTCTGCATCGGCTCTTCCCTCAGGTAGGCCGCGCGGGCGATGACGAAGGCGGATATGGGGGTCGTCACGATGAGGAAGGCGGTTATGAGGGCGACGCGGAAGATGACCTGCGGGTCGCCGGTGACGGCCGAGGAGAGGCACAGGGAGATCACACCGAGAAAGACCGTCTTGCTCATCGCGTGAAGCTTGGTGTAGGGATCGGGCATCCGGATCGCCCCGTACACCCCGACGGTCATCACGAAGACGCCGAGTATCACCAGGGCATCGGCCAGGTAAGGGACGACCGTCGAGAAGAGGCCTGCCACTAGAAGATCCTCCGCTCGCCGTGGTAGCGGGCCAGCGCGAGCGTCGCCAGGAACGCGAGCAGCGAGAGGACGAGCGCCGCGTCCAGGTAGTAGGGCGAGCGGTTCGCGTCGGCGTAGAGGATCAGCAGGGCCACGAGTATGAGGGTCGTCATGTCGAGGGCCAGGATGCGGCCCGCCGTCGAGCGCAACCGGATGACGGCCGCCACGCCCACCACGAGCAAGACGGTCATCCACGCGAACGCCAGGTAGAAGACTACTTCGTGCAACGAAACCTCCGATCGGCCCTCACGGGAACACCCTTCTCTGGTAGCGGCGGTAGAAATCTTGCTGCTCGCGACGGAACGCCTCGGGGGCGCCCGCGTCTATGACGTGGATCAGGACGACCCCCCGCTCCCGGTCCACGTCCACGAAGAACGTGCCTGGCGTAAGCCCCGTGACCACGGCCCATACGGCGACCCCGGTCGGTGTCCTCTCCCCTATGGGAACCTCGACGATGCCGGGGCTCTTCAGTGACCGCAGATGCAGCGTCACCAGCGTCACCTCCCAGGTCCCGACTATTACCTCCAAAAAGACCGCGAAGGAGAAGGGGACGAAGGCCGCCACACGCCGCAGAAAGGAAGGCCCCCCCCCAGGCCCGGCCTCGAAGACGAACCGCCGGGAAACGAAGACCAGCGCCGCCGAGAGCCCGGCCCCGAAGAGGAGGTCCAGGGGATGGAAGCTCCCCAGCGCCAGCGCGTACGCGAGCGTCAGGCCGACGATCGCCACCACGTACCGCGTCATCCGCCCGCCCCCGTCAGTACCTCCGCCGCCGCCCCGCTCAGGTAGATCAGCGGCTCGGGCCAGAGGCCCAGCGCGAGCAGGAGGCCCGCCAGGGAGAGGACGACCAGGCGCGCCGCCAGGGGGCCGGGTTTCTCCCCCTCCCGCGGGGCGAGGAAGCGGCGCTGGTAGACCTGAAACGAGTACAGAAAGGAGAGGGCGCTGCCCACGAAGATTAGGACGACGAGGAGGGCGACCGTCACCGCGGAGTCCTCGGCGATGGCCGCCTTGAAGACCGCTATCTTGCCCACAAAGCCCGCGGCCGGGGGGACGCCGGCGATAGAGAAGGCCCCGACGGCGAAGGCCGCCCCGACGAACGGGCCGCGAAGGCCCGCGGCGAGAAATACGACGCCCTTGTTCAGGGAGTTGACCACGGAGTAGAGGACGGCGGCCGTAAAGCCGAGCGGCCCGCCCACGCCGAGGGCGAGGAGGATGTAGCCGACCTGGCCTATCGCGGAGTAGGCCATCACCTCGGAGGTGTCGCGGCGCGAGATCGCCTGCAGGGCGCCGTAGACGATACTCGCCGTCCCGAGCACCATCACCGCGGCCGACCCGTACGCGAGCTCCCGCGGCAGGATGCCCCCGCCGAAGCGCAGCAGCCCGTAGCCCCCGATGTTCGCTAAAGCGCCCGACAGGATCGCGGCCACCGGCGGGTGGCTCCCGACGTAGACCGCGGGCAACCAGAAGTGGAACGGGAAGAGCCCCAGCTTCAGGCAGAAGGCGGCGAAGATCACGGCCGCCACCACTATCACGGATCTCGGGTCCAGCGAGTCCGTCCGGGAGGCGATGGTCGCCATGTCCAGGCTCCCCGTGATGCTGTAGAGCGCCGCTATCCCGATAAGAAAAACCACGGACCCGAGCAGGTTGACGACGGCGAAGATGAAGGCCGCCCGCACCTGGTAGTCCTCCTCCCTGTAGCCCGCCAACACGAACGAGGCGGTCATGGAGATCTCGAAAAAGACGTAGAAGTTGAAGGCGTCCCCCGTCAAAAAAAGCCCGGTCAGGCCCGCGGCCACGAGCAGCACCAGCGGCGGGAAGGCCCGCCAGCGCACCCCGAGCGCCACCTCGTAGAGCATGGAGGCGAGGATCACCGTCACCGATACGGCGGCGAACGTGACCCCCAGGGCGTCGGCGCGCAGCGAGATGCCGACCCCCTCGGGCCACCCGCCGGCCACGGTCTCCACCGTCCCCTCCCGCAGCACCACGAGCGTCAGCCAGACGAGGGAGGCCAGGCTCGCTGCCAGGCCCGCCGCCCCCACCAGCCCGACCCACCGCTTGCGGCCGTCTACGAAGGCCAGAAGGGCGGCGAGCACCCAGGGGATCCCGGCCGGCAGCACGATGAGTACCCCGTCCCTCATCGCGGCCCGTCCCCCGGGTCCTGCTCCTCCACCGGGATCTCTTCGCGTTCTGGGTCGTCGGTGCGCTCAAGGGCCTCGGCCTCGCGCATCTCGGCGGCGGCGATCTCCTCGAGGTCTATGGTGCCGTGCGTGGCGTAGAGCCGGTAGACCATGGCGAGCAGGAGTGCGGCGACGCCGAAGCCTATGACGAGCGCGGTCAGGGCCATCGCCTGGACCAGCGGATCGCTGGCCCCCTCGTCCTCGAGGGGCAGTATCGGGGCCGCCCCGCGCGTCAGGCCCGCGGAGATTATGAACAGGACGGCCGAGTTGGAGACCAGGATGATCCCGACGACGACCCGCGTGAGGTCCCGCTGCAAGAGCAGGAAGGTCCCCGAGGCGAAGACTACCGCTACGACGAGCGCGGCGTAGACGGCCACTACGCTTCGCCCTCCCGCGGCAGCGTCTCGGGGTCGGCGGCCTCCCTCTGGGAGATGGACCGGGCAAAGTAGGAGACCAGGCCGACCGCGAAGCCGAAGACGAGGAGGAAGATCCCGAAGTCGAAAAGGACCGCCGTCATCACCTCGATGGTGCCGATGTGGAGGGGCTCCGTGCCCGCCCGCGGGAAGTGGGTCAAGACGGGCTCCCCGAGGAGGAGCGGCGCCGCCGCGACGCCCAGGGTGACGAGGAGCCCGGCGAACGAGACCGCCGCGGCGTGCCGAACGGCCGGTATGCCCCTGGTGGCCTCGTGGCCGAAGGCCATGTACCGCAGCACGATGCCCAGGGCGGCGATCACCCCGGCGGAGAAGCCGTCCCCCGTCTGGACGAAGCCCTTGACGAGGACGGCCGCGGCGATGACGAACGTGGGCAGGTAGAGCAGGCGCGCTATCCCCCGCGTCACGCCCCGCGACGCGGGTTGGTGGACCCCGGTCGCCTCCTTGGCGGGGCTCGTCCCGATCAGGGTCCCCACACCCAGAAGGACGAGGGAGACGACCGTGATCTCGCCCAAAGTGTCCAGCCCGCGGAAGTCCGCGAGCGTGGCCGTGACGACGTTCTTGGCGTGGGCGTCGGGGGTTAGCCTGATGTGCTCTTCGGCGACGCTCGACCCCGCGGGCGGCTGCGAAAGCGCCCCCCAGACCACGACGAACGCGAACGCCCCCGCGGCCACGGAGACGAAGACCTTGCGCGCCAGCCCGGGCGAGGGCAGCCGGGCCTGGCGGTGCAGGATGCGGTAAGGGATGAGCCTCAGGGTGGAGATGAGCAGCAGCGTGAGCATCGTCTCGACGAGCACGGCCACGAGCACCACGTTGGGCGCCCCGTAGAAGGCGTAGACCACCGCCAGCACGAAGCCAGAGCCCGAGAGCACCAGCGCCAGCGTCACGTGCCGCCGCACGAACGCCGTCGTGACCGAGGCCACCGCAACCGCGAGCATCGCCAGCATCAGCGGGGCATCGTCGGCCCGGAACCCGCCCACCCGGTACACCCCGCCTATGGGCGTCGCCAGCACGCTGGCCCCCACCAGCACCGCCGTCGGCACCAGCACGAACGAGATGCGCCCCCTGAGGTTCTGGATCTCCAACCGGTGCACCCCGTCGGACACGACGTTGAGCCCGTGCACCACCATCCGGTACAGCCGCTCGGGCCCCGCCGCCTTGCCGAGCCTGCTCGCGCCGAGCGCGGCCGGCGACCAGACCGGCCGCGAGACGATGAGCACCGCGCCCAGGACGTAGGCCCCAAGCGCCATCAAATACTCGGGAAGAACCTCGGCGTGGTACGAAGCGTCCAGCGGCGTCGAGCCCCCGAACGAGGCCCGACCGGCGGCCTCGGCCAAACCCTCGAACGGCCCGGTGAGGAAACCGCCGATCAGCCCGATGGCCCCGAGCGCCGCGACCGGCCAGACGAGCAGCCAGGAGACTTCCCGCGGCGCGGCGCCGCGTTCTCCGAGAAAGAGGCCGGCCCAAAAACGCCAGGTGTAGGCGAGCGTCGTGGCCGCGGCCACCACGGTGATGACGACGAAGAGCGGTCCCCTCTCGAGCGCGGCGGCGAAGAAGAACTCGTCGGCGAAGAAGCCGACCGTCAGGGGGAGCGCGGTGAGGGTGGCCGCCGCGAGCCCGCTCGCCACGGCGAGCAGCGGCATGGGCTTTCGCAACCCCCCGAGCCGGCTCAGGCGGTTCTCGCCCGTCGCCTCCGTGACGGTGCCGGCTGTCAGGAAGAGGGCGCTCTTGGCGATGGCGTGCGCGATCACGTAGAACGCCGCCCCGCCCGCGCCGTAGGGGCCTCCGAGGCCGTACATCGTCACCACGAGCCCGTACTGGGCAATGGTCGAGTAGGCGAGCAGTTGCTTCAAGACGTCCCGCGTCAGGGCCAGCACGCCGCCGACCGCCATCGAGAGGATGCCGACGACGAGGAGGGCGTCCAGCAGGAACTCGCTCTTCAGGAGGAGGGGGTAGACCCGACCTATCAGGAGAACCCCCGCGGCCACCATCGCCGCCGAGTGCAGGTACGCCGAGACCGGCGTGGGGGCGGCCATCGCGCGCGGCAGCCAGAAGTGCAGGGGCACCTGGGCGCTCTTGGCGAGCCCGGCGACCGCGATGAGCCCGCCCGCGGTGTTCAGCAGCGGCCCGGGTCCGACCAGGCCCGCCAGTTCCGGGACGGAGAACGTCCCGTGGGCAGCGTAGAGCAGGAGCGCCCCGATCAGGAGCAGCACCGCCGTTATCCCGGTGACGAGCAGGGCCATCAGGGCCGAGGCCCGGGAGCCCGCGTCGTGACGGTCGAAGCCGATCAGGTAGTAGGAGGCGATGGCCGTCAGGTCCCAGAAGACGAAGATCAATACGAGGTCCTGCGCCATAGCGAGCCCGACCATCGAGCCCATGAACAGGAGGATAAAGAAGTAGAAGCTCGTGCCGTCTGAGTCCGGCCGGCCCCCGTGCTCCAGGTGCAGCGGCAGGTAGCGCGAGGAGTAGACGAGCACGACGAACCCTACACCGGTCGCCAGCAGCGCGTAGAGCGCCGCGAGCCCATCGAGCTCCAGGTGCAGCCGCAGGTCCCAGCTCGGCGCCCACGCCACGTCCACGGCACCCCCGCCGGAGAGCCAGCCCCACAGCGTCGCCCCGAAGGCGAGCGCCGCGAACGCCGCCCCGGCCGGCCCCGCGACCGCCGGCCTCGCCACCCCAAAGAGCGCCGCGGCCGGCGCCGCCATCAGGGCCAGCGCAAGCGGCAGCAGCACGGCGGGCGCGCTCAGCGCTGTCCTTCCGGCTGGGCTGGGGAGTGCCGTCCGACGGACAGATTTACACGGAAGATCCTTATAAGAGAGATGGACCCGCTCTCCAAGTCGCCGACCTAAGGACCGCCTGCGGGCGAGCCCGACCCAGAATATACCCTGTCGGAAAGGCCCCGCCTACAGGGCCAGGATCTCTGCCCGCACCTCTCCGTCGTCCATCCGCAGCAACGCGAACGTGTGCTCCGGCGCCCGTCGCCTGTCCGTCGGGCTGCCGGGGTTGAGCAGCAAAAGTCCGTCCTCGTCCTCCAACCACGGAATGTGCGAGTGCCCGAACACGACGGCCCTGGCCCCCGGAAACCGCCGTGCCATCCTGCTCCGGCGCCCCTTCTTCGGCCCCGCATCGTGGATCATGGCGACGCCGACGCCCCCGGCCTCGAACTCCAGCGTCTCCGGCAACCGCACGTCCCACCCGTCCACGTTCCCCTTCACGGCCCGCACCGGCGCGTACGATTCCAGCTCGTAGAGCACGTCCTCGACCAGAAGGTCCCCGGCGTGCAGGATCAGGTCTGCCGCTTCGAGGTGCGGCGTCAGCCCGTCGGGCAGCCCCTTGGCCCGGCGGGGAATGTGCGTATCGGCTAGAACTACGACGAGCAATTAGTGGCTCACGCCGCCGTCCAGCCGCCGTCCACGGTGAGCACGGTCCCCGTGACGAAGCTGGAGGCCCTGGAGGCGAGAAAGACGGCAGGGCCGACGATCTCCCACACCTCCCCGAACCGCCCTTGCGGGACGCGTCCGACGACGTCTTCGTACCACGCCTCGTCTTCCATGATCTGGCGCACGAGCGGCGTCGTGAAGTACGCCGGCGCGAGCGCGTTGACCCGGACGCCGTGCCGGGCGAACTCGAGCGCGAGCACTTTGGTCAGCTGCACCACGGCCCCCTTGCTCGAAGCGTACGCCGCCTGGCGTTCCATGGCGACGAGCCCGAAGATGGAGGCCATGTTGATGATCCTGCCCCGCCCGTTCGGGACCATGAGCCCGCCAAAGGCCTTGGCGCACTGGAACAGCCCCCGGATGTTCACGTCGAGCACCTCGGAGAACTCTTCCGGCTCCAGCTCCAACACCGGCTTCCTGCGGTTGATGCCTGGCACGTTCACCGCCACGTCTACCGCACCCGGGCGCGACCCGACCTCCTCGGCGGCGGCCCGCACGCCCTCCCAGTCCCGCACGTCCACCCGCACCGCGTAACCCTCGCGCCCAAGCGCCGAGACGTCTTCCGCCGTCTTCCGGGCGCCTTCGAGGTCGATGTCCAGGCAGGCGACGTCCGCGCCGAAGTGGGCGAACCCGAGGGCGATGGCCTTCCCCAGGCCCGATGCCGCCCCCGTCACGATGGCCTTCTGGCCGTCGAGGCGGAAGATCCCCGCCATGTCCCCCGGCAACCCGGCAGCCCTAGCGTCCTCAGCCATCTCCACCCACCCCCGTAGCCGAACCCGTCCCAAGAACCCTATTGCCAGCCGCGACCCCGGTCAACCGCCCTGGGAACCCGCGTACTTGTCGGCCAGCAGCTCGTCTACGCCGGCGAAGCGGAGCCCCGAAGACCGGTAATGGGCGATGATCTCCGGCAGCGCCTCGGCCGTCTGCGGCTTGGTGTCGTGCAGGAGGACCACCTCGTCTCTCTCTCTTTGCCCCATCTTGTCCGCACGGACGACCCGCCTGACGACGTTCTCGGGCCGGCCATCGAACAGGTAGTCGCGCGGATCGACGGTCCACGTCACCACGAAGAGCCCCTGCTCCCGGACGACCTCCCGGAACGCCGGCAGCGCGCCGGGCTCGTCGAAGTAGGGGCTACCGTAAGGCGGTCGCATCAGGGACATCGGATAGTGATACCCGAGGGCGTCGTCCACGGCCCTCTGGGTGCCCCGCAACTCCCGTCGCATTTGGGCCGGGGTGAGGTCCGCCATGTCGGGGTGGCTGTAGGTGTGGTTGCCCAGGGCGTGGCCCTCTTCCACGATGCGGCGCAGGAGGCCAGGGTTCTCCGCAACCTGGCGCCCGACCACGAAGAAAGTGGCCTCAAGCTCTTGCTCCCGCAGCGTGTCCAGGATGCTCGGGGTGACGCCCGGGTCCGGCCCGTCGTCGAAGGTCAGGGAGACCTTCCCCCCCGAGGTGCCGGTCTCGCCGCCGGTGGCCAGGCTCGGCCACGGGTCCCCGACGGTGGCCGAGGCCCATACCTTGCCCATCTCCGTCAGAGGCGTCTCGGGAGGGGCTGGGAGGCTCCCGGCCTCTATCGGCAGGATCGGCTCTACGTGCCCCCGTCCGGAGAACGAGCCGCCGCGGGCCAGCTCCCCGAGCCAGACGAGCGTCAGGACGGAGAGAAGCATCCCGGCAAACACGGTCCATCGCGCCGCGCGGCGACGGCGGCGGGCGCGCCGGAAAGCGTCGGAGGATGCCCCGGAGATACCGATCATGCCCCGCCCGGGGGCGTGCCTCGGGCCCGCGGCCCCAAACCCCGCTACCGGACGCCGGGAAGTCCCCAACCTATACGCCAGACGATCCACGAAAAGTAATACTAGCCCTTCGGCGAAGGAGCCGTACTCCACCCCCAAATGTGCCACCGGATCGAGAAAACAACCGAGATATCGCGGGCGTCGTCCCCCGTAGGCCGTCTATGACGTCGTACCCGAAGGTGCGTCGCGCCCCCTCTTGCCGGCCCAGATCAGGGCCTCGTGCGCGTGCCCCTACGCAGGCTGGGACAACGACGGGGGTAACGTTCCCGGCGAAGATCCAGGCAAGCGGCGAGGTCGAGGTGTACATCGCGCTTTGGCTGCGCGGGGAAGGGAACGCGCGGTGAGGGGGGGTAGGGCCAAACCTTGGAAGGCAGACGGGTGCGCTATTCAGCAGGACGTATACCTATGTGCCGACACCAGATATGTCGGTCGCCCCTGGCCGATGCTAATAAGGATCACCCGTATTATCGTTGGGTATGGGGCTTTGTGTAGCATGTTGGATATGAGCCTCGGGTAAGCGCCCTTCCGCGCACCCGGGTAAATAAGCCTCGTCTTCCCGGTTCTATGGCGCGCGGAGTTCGCGCCGGAACTCGCGGGATCGCAGCGTCTCGAAGGCGGCCAGCGCGCACAGCAGCCCCGCGAGGACGGCGAGGGTTACGAGGGCGGGAACCGATACCGCCAGGGGGACGAGCGCCAAGCAGAGGAGAGTCACCACCAGCCTGGGAACGCTCACGCTGCCGGCGTCGCGCAGCCTGAAGGCGTTGTGCCCGAGAAGGTAGAGGGCGACGCCGCCGCACAGCGCGACGGCCGGAATGGTTCCCAGGGGATCCCCGACGTGGGCCAGGGTCTGCTTGATGCCGAGGGCGACGAGAATTATCCCGGCCACCATAGGCAGGTGCAGGTAGCTGTAGGAGTCGCGCGCAAGCCTCGCCCTCTCCGCCCCCTTCGCCGCGGAGAGCCTCCGACCGGCGACCAGCATGACGAGGTCGAAGTAGGCCCACCACAGGGCGGCCGCGAGCGCGACCCCGAGCACGGTGGCTATGACGATCCCCGCCCCGATCTCGAGCCCCGAGGCCCCGACGCCTACCGCCACGATAGACTCGCCCAGGGCGATGATGACTATGAGCCCGTGGCGTTCCACGAAGTGATCGGCGTGGACCCCAAAGCCCGAGACGCCGCGGACGAAGGACACGGCCAGGTCGACCGCGATCGCCGCGGCCCAGAGCGCGCCCTGGGCCAGGCCGTCCGCGAACCCGGCCGCGACCAGCAGCGCCGGGGCTGCCAAGAAGCCCGGCGCAAGCCGGAAGAAGGCCCGTTGCGTCTCAGGCGTGCTGCCGGTGGCGAGCACGGACAGGACCACGTGCAGGAGCCGCACGACGAAGTAGGCCGCCCCGAAGAGCACCCCGTACTCGCCGAAGGCGTCCGGGACGGCGAGCGAGGCCACGAGCATCGCCGCCATCGCGGCGAGGATCACCAACCGCGCGGGGATCACCTCCTCTGCCGGCACGGCGTTGGTCAGCCACGAGTAGCAGCCCCACGCCCACCACAAAACCACGAGCAGCGCGGCGCCCTGCAGCATCCCGACCCACGTGAGGTGGTCGGCGAGGAAGCCGGTCACCTGGGTGAGCGCGAAGACGAAGACCAGGTCGAAGAACAGCTCCAGGGGAGTAACGCGATGCTCGTTAGAGTCCCCGCCCTCCGTATCCGCGCGCGCTGCGCCCGCCGTGCTCATCCGATGCCCCCCTGTCGCCCTCTTGCCTTTGCGCCCATAGGCGTATTCTGGCACTAGCGGCGAGGCCCTTATACCGCCCAAACGTCCAGGTCCGCAAGATGTTTTGGGTGTTCCGGCCAGCGGGCGAAGCGCGAACGTGGCGGGGGGTTGGATCTCGCCGTCCATGGGGAACCATGCTGCCATGGGCCACGTGGTGCTTTTGGGCGATTCCGTCTTCGACAACGCCGCCTACGTGGCGGGGGCGCCCGACGTCGTCCGGCAGGTGCGCCAACGGTTGCCACCCGGGTTCAAAGCGACGCTGGCGGCCGTCGACGGGAGCACGACGGGGGACGTTCGCCGACAACTTCGGCGCGTGCCCGACGACGCGACGCACCTGGTTTTGAGCGTCGGCGGCAACGACGCGCTGGGCAGCAGCGACTTCCTCAGCACGCCCGCCCGCTCCACCGCCGAAGCGCTCTCGGGGCTTGCCGACATCGCAGACGCGTTCGAGCGCGAGTACCGCTCCATGTTGGCGGAGGCGATCTCGCCCGGAGTACCCACGGCGATCTGCACCGTCTACTACCCGCGCTTTCCCGATGCGGCGTTGCAGAAGGTGGCGGTCGCGGGGCTGACGGTGTTCAACGATTGCATAGTTCGCGCGGCGTTCACCCACGGCCTCCCCCTGCTCGACCTGCGGTTGATCTGCACCGAAGCAGAGGATTACGCAAACCCGATCGAACCGTCGGCGCGGGGCGGCGAGAAGATCGCCCGGGCGATAGTTGATCTCGTGGAACGAGGCCCCACCGGGGGCGGAACCCGGGTCTTCACCTAGGCCGGGCGTCCCCCGCAAACCCCAGGCAAACCCCAGAAGCGAAGATCGGGGCCCCACGGAACCAGACGCTCGGAGCGCCGCCGGGGCCTCCGGAGAGCTTATTGGTCGTGCCCCGTTTTCGTCGGGGGTTCGAGGGAGAGTGCCTTGGCGAGAGGCAACCCCCGGAGACCACGTTCGCCGAGCCCACTGGAGGGTGGTAAGTTCGCGGGATGGAACCCGGGGGCGGCGGCCGGAGCCGCGCGAGCATAGCGAATCGCTGGACGGTCGCCGCCGCCGCGGTGGTCATGCAATCGGGGTTCGGTTCGTTGTACGCCTGGAGCGTCTTTCGCCAGCCGCTCTCGGCGCACTACGGCACCTCCATCACCGCCGTCAACGTCACCTTCTTCGTCGCGGGCCTCGTGTTCGCCATCTCGACCTTCGGCGCCGGGTTCTTGCTCCGGCGCGTCGGCCCCCGCGCCCTCGGCGTGGCGGGAGGGGTGCTCTTCGGGCTCGGGGTCTTCCTGAGCACCTTCGCCGGGGGAAGCCTCCCGATCCTGTACGCGACCTACGGCCTCGTGGCCGCGGTCGGGGGCGGGATCGGGCTTATAGCCCCCGTCGTGGTGCTCCCGGGGTGGTTCCCGAAGAGGCCGGGGCTCGCCTACGGCCTGGCCCTGGTCGGCTTCGGCCTCGGCACGGTCATCAACGTCCCCCTCATCTCGGCCCTCCTCTCGGCGACCGGCGGGCCCTTCGGGACCTTCGCCGTCCTGGGACCCTGCTACGCGGTCTTGATCGGCGGCGCCGCGTGGTTCCTCAAGGCCCCGCCAGAAGATCGCGGGCCCGCAAGGCGCGGGCCCCGGGTCGCCGAGGCCGAAACCGGGGGCCACGGGCAGGGGAGCAGCGACGAGGCTAAGGGGGGCTCCTACGATCTTGGCGGGGCCTTGAGGACGTGGCAGTGGTACGCCATCTGGGCCATGTTCTTCCTGAACACGACCGTGGGGCTCGCGGTCTACTCCGACGCCAGGGCGATAGCCGGCTCGATCGGCGGGGCAAGCGCCGCCGCGGCCTCGGCCTTCGTGGTCGTCGTCTCCCTGGCGGACACGGCCGGGCGGCTGGTGTGGCCCGTCCTCTCGGACAGGCTCGGCGGGGCCGGCGTCTTCCTCGCCATGTTCGCCCTTCAGGCCGCCGCCTTCACGCTGATACCGCTGCTCGGGGCCGGCTCGTTCGTGGGATTCTGCGTCCTCGCCTCGGCCGTGATGTCCTGCTACGGGGGCGGCTACGCGACGATGTCGGCGCTGACCGGGGCCTACTACGGCACCCGGGATATCGGGACGATCTACGGAAGCATAGTCCTCGCCTCGGGGGTCGCCGGCTTCGGCGCGCCGGTCCTCCTGGCGCGCTCGGCGGACGTGACGGGCTCCTACGCCCCGGCCCTCTACGCCATGGGGGGGATGATGCTGGTAGGTTGCGCAATACCGTTGGCGCTCAGACCGCCCGACCCCTCGCGCAGGATCGCCAAACCTTTCACGAAGGGTTCGTAAAGCTCACCCCTGCGTGGTGACCACCGGCAAAAGCTCCTAGCCGCGGCGCATCCTCTCCAGGATCTCATCGATGCGCCGCCCGGCGTCGCTCTTATCTGTGAAACCGTAGTAGCCCCCGTCGAGGGACGCCGCCCAGGGCACGATCACGTCGAACTCTAACCCACGGATCAACTCCAGGCTCTCTACGTAGTCTTCGCGATCGCTCGAATCAAGCAGCGCGGCCACCCACTCGTCTCCTTCGAGCACGATCGAGTCCCCCGTGAAGAGGCTACGGTGCTCCCCCGTGTCCCAGAGAAACGCCGTCGCCCCGCCCGTGTGACCCGGAATCGGTATGACCTCGAAGTCGTCCCCGAGGGTATGCCGCCCGGAGAACGTTCCATCCACATCGTAGGCCCGGGACACCTCTTCCTTCTCGTTCTCGTGGGCGTACACCGGCGCGTCGAAGGTGCTCGCGGCCCACGCACCGGCCGCCTCCGCCGCCCACGCCTCGTGGCCGTGGTTCAGGTACTGCCGCCAGATGCCGCCTCTCTCCCGTATGAAGTCGACCTCCTGCTTGACGGTGTTGCTGCTGTAGACGAGCAGATTGCCCTCGTCGCGCTCCAGAAGAAAGCTTCGAATCCCGACCGAAGGCGCGAACGACAGGGGTTGCGGCGCGGTGGCGTGTAGCCTCGGTATTACGGTTTCCATGATCTTCACCCCGGCATCTCGTTTTCGCTTCTTCGTACACCCCGAGGATACGACCGGGACGAGGTTTGAGCGCCGTACCCCAGGCTAGTTCCGGACCTGTACCTGCGTACAGGATGTACGGCCAGCCGGCACGAGGTGCGCGACGGGGGGCGTAAAAAGTTCCACTGTTCTTCCGTCGGACCACATCGATACTTCTCGCAGCCGACGAGAGTCTTCGGTGGAGAGAGAAGGTGACCCATGTGGGCGAGCTGACCATCGCTAATACGGGGGAGCACGGCGGCCGGCGGCGTGTCGTGTGGGGCACCGTCATACTCGGCCTGGGCATCGGTGGCTTCTTCGACGGGATCGTGCTCCACCAGGTCTTGCAGTGGCACCACATGCTAACGGACGTGGAGCCGTTGACCAGTATGTCCAACTTCGAGTTCAACACCCTTTGGGACGGCCTCTTCCACGTGTTCGCCTACGTCTGCACCCTGGTCGGGATCGCCCTGGTCGGGATCGCCCTGGTGTGGGGCGCCGACAGGCTACCGGGCTTCCGGTGGCCGACGAAGCTCCTCTTGGGAGGACTTTTGATCGGCTGGGGCACGTTCAACGTGGTGGAGGGCATCGTCGACCATCACGTACTGCAGATACACCACGTCCGCTCCGGTCCGAACCAGCTGTGGTGGGACCTCGGGTTCCTCGCCTGGGGCGCGGTTATGCTTGTAGGCGGGCTTGTACTGATGCGAGCCGGGGACCGAAACGGCAGGCGGCCGGCCGGATAAGGCGGCGGACGCGGGGGAGCGAACCGGGCTCCCGAGGCCTCTTCGGCCGGCGGGACCCCGACATACTGGTGATACCGCGGGAAGGGACCCAAGGGTGAACGTGCTACAGACGACGTACCCGGCGACGCTCTCGGGGCGGCTTCCCCTCCTCGTGCGCTGATGGCGAAGCGTCCGAACGTAAGCGCCGGGCTGCTCCTGTTCCGCCGTTCGGGGGACGGGTTGGAGGTCTTCCTCGCCCATCCCGGCGGGCCGTTCTGGGAGGCACGCGATCTGGGCGCCTGGACGGTACCGAAGGGCCTGGTGGAGGAGGGGGAGGATCCACTGGCGGCGGCCATCCGCGAGTTCGAGGAGGAGACGGCCATCCGTCCCGAAGGGCCCTTCGTGCCGTTGGGCAGCGTTCGCCAGAAGGCCGGCAAGCTCGTGCACGCCTGGGCGTGGGAAGGGGAAGCCGACCCGCGCCGGGTCAGGAGCAACCTGATGCGCGCCGAGTGGCCGCGCGGCTCGGGGCGGTGGCTCACCTTCCCGGAGGTGGACCGGTGCGAATGGTTCGACGCGCGCAACGCGCGGCGGAAGATCAACCCGGCCCAAGCCGAGCTGATCGACAGGCTGGAGGCTGCGCTCCCTGGCGACGCGACGAGATAGCCCGCACGGGGCGCAGAGAGTGACATCCAGGCCTCCTCCTGGTCGCGCGGAGGAGGCACGCTCTACGACCTTACGCCCTTGCTGGGGGCTCCCCACACCCCGACGGCCCGATAGGGATCAGGCGCCCGGGCCCAGGGCCCGGATCTCGCGCAGCACGCTGCCCCTCTCGGTCGCCCCGATCCTGCGCGCCGCCAGCTCGCAGAACTCCTCCTCCAGCTCCGCCCCGACAAAGGAGCGGTTCAGCTCCTTGGCCGCGACCGCCGTCGTGCCCGACCCGCAGAAGGGGTCGAAGACGAGGTCCCCCTCCCCTGTCGAGGCGAGCAGGGCGCGCCGGACGAGCCTGAGCGGCTTCTGGGTGGGGTGGTATCCGCAGAGCTTCTCGCGCCTCGGCACCGCCGGGATGCGCCAGACGGAGGAGAGTTGGCCGCCGGGGTTCGGGCTGTTGACGAGCTCGTAGTTGAAAGTGTGCCCCCTGCCCTTGCTCGCCCAGACGAGCGTCTCGTGGGCGTGCGTGAAGGCCGTATGGAGGGCGTTCGGGGGCGGGTCGGGTTTCTCCCAGACGACGGAGTTTATGACCTTGAGCCCCAGGGTCTGCAACGCGAACCCGATGCTGAAGATGGCGTGGTGCGTGCCGCTCACCCAGACGGTCCCGTCCGGCTTGAGCACGCGGCGCGCTTCCTCCAGCCAGCGCACGTTGAACTCGTGGTCCCTCTCGAAAGAGCCGAGCGAGCGGTCCCACGCGCCTTTATCCACGGGGCCCACACGCCCGTTCTTCAGCGTGACGCCGCCGTTCGAGAGCCGGTACGGCGGGTCCGCGAAGACGGCGTCCACGCTCCCCGCGGGCATGAGGCGCATGAGCTCGACGCAATCGGCGAGGTAGACCATCGCGCCGGGCTCCCCGTAGCTCTCGAGCTCCCTCAACCCCATGCCCCGTTTTAGGAACCGCTGGCCCAGACCTTTAACCGGCCGGCGGGCTATAGTGGGGGCATGAGGGAGGGTTTGCCGAACCTCGTGTACCGGGTGCTCGTGGCCCTCTTCGTGCTCGCCGCCGGCGCGACGGCGCCCTGGGCCTTTCTCTACGCGCGCGACGCGATGGCCGGGGAGGAGCCGCTAGTCGCCAGACGCTTCGACACCACCGCGAGCCCGCGCCTGACCACCCTGTGTTTCGCGGCCCTGGCCCTCACCTCGGGCGGCCTCCTGTTCGGGCACTGCAAGAGAACGGACCACTACGGGTCCCCGTTGGAGCTCTTCTTCAGGGTCGTTTTCGGCTTCTCCCGCGCGATGGCCGTCATCTGCCTCCTACCATCCCTCGTCCAGGCCCCCGGCTAGTACCTGGTCTCAGGAGACCGCGCCCTACGCGCTCTGTTCGCGGCGGACGGCGAGGCCGCCGGTGGCCACGCTCACCCCGATCATCGCGGCGAAGTTCACGAAGAGCGCCACGATGCCGATGTTCGTGTCGGCCAGCGCCCGCGGCAGAAACGGCAGCAGGTCCCCGATGGCGGTGCCGGCGATGGTGACGTAGGTTACGGTCGCGACACCCGCGGCGATGCCGGCACCCGCGCCCCATTTGTTGACAAAGTTGTTGGGCAACAGCGAGAGCGTCGCGGCCGGGAAGAGCTGGGTGACGAGGCTGTAGCCGAGCAGCAGCAAGAGCACGACGCCCTGCCCGCTCTGCTGGGAGAACCACAGGGAGACGAGGGCGACCACGGGGACGAGGAACCTGGCGAGGAGGGCTATACGGCGTTCCCCCGTGCCCGGCGAGATCGCCCCGAACACGTTCTTGGCGAGCACGGTGGAGGCGACCATCAGGATGATGGAGCCCGGCACCAGCGCCGTGAGGAGCCCCGTCGCCCCGATGAGCCCAACCACGAACGGGCTGAACTCGTTTTTGGAGACGATCAGGAGCGCCTGGTCCACCCTCTCCCCTTCGAGGCCGGGCACCTGCAGGATGGCCGCGAAACCGATAAAGAACACGAAGAGCAACACGAGCTGGTAGAGCGGCAGGAAGATGGCGTTGCGCTTGAAGATCTTCTCGTTCTCCGCGGAGAAAGCCGACGTAAAGTAGTGCGGCCACATGTAGAAGCCCAAGGCCGTCAGCAGCACCGTCGAGACGAACCACGAGACGCTGTAGCCCTCGTCCGGCAGGGCCAGAAAGCCCGGCCTCTGGGCCTGAATCTCCCGGAACATCTCCCCGATGCCGCCGTAGAGGGCGAAGGGGAGGTAGATCCCCAAAGCCACCACGACGACGAGCACCATAACGTCCTTAACTACCGCCGTCCAGGCCGAGCCGCGGATGCCGCTGATCATGACGTAGATCGTCACCGAAACCGTCCCGATAACCGCCGCTAGCAGGGGGGATATCGTCCCGTAGGAGGCCGACGACACGATGAGCCCGAGCCCCTGGAACTGCAGGGCGAGGTAGGGCACCATCGCCACGACCGCCACCAGCGAGACGAAGACGCCGAGGCCCTTGCTCTCGTACTTCTTCACGAAAAAGTCCGACTGGGAGTGGAGGCGGTGCTCCTTGGCGTAGCGCCAGACGGCGGGCAGCAGCCAGTAGCTCATCACGTAGGCTAGGCAACCGTAGGAGAGGATGTAGAAGGCCGGTCCCCCCTCGCCGTAGGCCCAGCCCGAACCGCCGAGGAACGTGAAGGTCGTGTAGATCTCACCGGCCAGAAGCAGGAACACGAACAGCGTCCCGAACCCCCGCCCCCCGACGGTCCACTGCTCCAGGTCCATGTCCTGGCCCCGCCGCGCCCTTATCCCGAGAAAGAGCGCGAACGCGAGAAAGGCGAAGATGACGACGAGCGCAACGTTCATTCCGCGTCCTCCCTGTTGGCCGGGTCGAGCCTGTAGACGACCGCCATGATGACCGAGGTCAAGAGAACCCAAGCCACGATCCAGAACAGGATAAACGGCAGCCCGAACACGAACGGCTCCACCCTGTTCGCGAACGCGACGCCCACGAGTATGCCGAGAAAGGGCAGAGAGGCCAGGACGTACATGAGCTTCACGACGTACCTCCCTCGTCGCCGAGCATCCTCGTCGCGATTGCCAGGTGCATCTTGAGCCCCACGGCCAGGGCGTCCTCGTCTATGGTGAAGCGCGGGTGGTGGTGCGGGGCGGTGATGCCGCGCGTCTCGTTGCCGGCCCCGACGAGGTAGAACGCCGCGGGCACGCGCTGCCCGTAGGCCGAGAAGTCCTCCCCGCCCATGTTGGGCGGCATGACCTCGACGTTCTCCCCGCCGACGACCCCGCGGGCGGCCTCTTCGACTTCCCGGGTCAACCCGTCGTCGTTGACCACGGGCCGGTAGCCCCGCCTGTAGGAGAACTCGTAGCCCGCGCCGTGGGCCGAGGTGACGCCCTTTATGACGCGCTCCATGATCCCCGGCATCCGGTCGCGCACGGCGGGATCGAGGGTCCGCACGGTCCCCTCCATTTCCACGGTGCCGGGGATGACGTTGTGGGTCGTGCCGCCCTGGAAGCGGGTGACGGAGAGGACCACGTTCGCCAGCGGGTCGGTCTCGCGGGCGACGACGTGCTGCAGGTTCGTCACCACCTGCGCGCCGACGGCGATGGAGTCCACGGTCTGGTGCGGCATGGCGGCGTGGCCGCCCTTTCCCCTCACGGTGAGGTTGAAGATGTCGGGGGCCGCCATCATCGGGCCGTAGGTGACGCCGACCCTGCCGACCGGGAGCTGCGACCAGAGGTGGATGCCAACGGCGGCGTCGACGCCGTCCATGACCCCGGCCTCGACGAGCTCCTCCGCGCCGCCGGGGCTCAGCTCCTCGGCGTGCTGGAAGACGAAGCGGACCTCGCCCGCTAGCTCCTCGCGCATCCCGGAGAGCACCTGGGCCGCCCCGAGGAGCATGGCGGTGTGGCCGTCGTGGCCGCAGGCGTGCATGGCGCCCGGGTTCCGGGAGGCGAAATCGAAGTCGTTCTCTTCGGTTATCGGCAGGGCGTCTATGTCCGCGCGCAGGGCGAGGGTGCGGCCCGGTTTGCCGCCGACGAGGCGGGCTACGACGCTGTTCTGTGTCGGGCGCGAGATCTCCAACCCCCCGAAAGATCCCAGCGTCTCGCGGACGAACCGGGCCGTCTGCTCCTCGTGGAACGATACTTCCGGGTTGCGGTGGAGGTGGCGCCTCCACTCGATCAACCGCACCTTCACGTCCTCCACAAGCGAATCCAGCGTTGCGGTCGTGATGGCGTAACCCCCTCCGACTAGATCAACTCCGCTTTGCCAGGTCGAGCACGGTCAAATATAGGATCTTGCATCCGGCTTCGCAATCCTCCCGGCTGCTCCACTCCTTCGGGTTGTGGCTTATGCCGTCCTTGGAGCGGACGAAGATCATGCCCATCGGGCACAGCCCCGCGACGTGCATGCCGTCGTGCCCGGCCCCGCTCGGCAACGGGTAGGGTCGTATCCCCTCCCTCTCGCACGCGGCGACGATGGCCTCCCCGATCTCCCCCGAGCAAGGCGCCGGCGGAAGGCGCTGGAGCTCCTCGAACTCGAGCCCGATCCCACGCCGCCCGCACACCTCCCCGGCCAGCTCCCGGATGCGCCCCTCGGCCCGGTCGCGCACGGCCTCGTCTATGTCCCGGAGATCCAGCGAGAGCTCCACCCGCCCCGGTATGATGTTGATGCCGCCGGGCCTCGCCTCTATCTGCCCCACGGTCCCCACGGTCGAACCCGTCGAAGCCGCCTCACTCTCCACGATACCGATGACCTCCGCCGCGGCGGCCAGCGCGTCGCGGCGCGCGCCCATGGGCGTCGTCCCCGCGTGCCCGGCCTCCCCGGAGAACAGGAGCCGCAACCAGACAGGACCCGCGATGCCCGTAACCACGCCGACGGGCAGGTCCTCCCCTTCGAGGACTTTCCCCTGCTCGATGTGCATCTCCAGGTAGGCGGCTAAAGCGTCCGCGGAACGCGCCGCCTCCCCGACCTTGCCGGGGTCCAGCCCGGCGTCGCGCATCGCCCGCTCGATGGATACGCCGTCCCGGTCTTCGTGGCGCAAGTCTTCCGGAGACAGCGTGCCGGTCAGGGCGCGGCTGCCGATCATGCCGAGCGAGAACCTCGCCCCCTCCTCGTCGGTAAACGCGACGACCTCCACCGGGCGCTCCGTCTCGACGCCCTCTTCGTCCATCGTCTGGAGGACCTCGATGCCGCCGAGGACCCCGAGCGGACCGTCGAAGTCGCCGCCGTTCAGCACGGAATCCACGTGGGAGCCCATCAGGACCGCCGGGGCTTCCGGATCTCTCCCCTCCCTACGCCCGTAAAGGTTGCCCGCCGCGTCCTCGCGGACCGCCAGGTTGGCCTCCCCCATGTACGAGGCGACGAGGTCCTTGGCGGCCCGCTCTTCTTGCGTGAAAGAGAGGCGGGCGACGCCGCCTTCTTCCCGCCTACCGATCTCCGCCAGCTCCGAGAGCCTCTTCCACAACCGCCCGCCGTCGACCATGTTCCGCCCCTTCCCCGTATCAAAACCCGGACGCCCACATGCTAGCGCGGATCGCGGCCCGCGACCTCGTACGGGTCATCCGGCGTCGCCCGAGGGCCGGGTCAGGGCCCCTGTTCGCCGTCCCGCCGGGCGCCGAGGGCGCGTGCTTCCTCGAGCGCGCCGGGCAACAGGTCCGGGGCGAGGCCGTGGGCGGTGATGCCGTCGCGGCCGGTCACGGTGCCGGCGGCGAGCAGGGCGTTCAGGATCGCGGCCTCCGTCGCCTCGGCCGCCGCGTGGAAGAGCGGGGTCATGCGCCCGTTGGGCAGCATCCGAACGGGCAACGTCTGCGGCGCGTCCCGTTCGAGCCCGGCCCTGGGCAGGCCGCGGTTGCCGGTGGCGAAGGCGAGGAAGATGTCGCCGCTGCCGTCGTCCAGCCCGCCGCCCATCCGCGCGAGGCCGACCGTCGCCCGCTTCGCCAGCCGGTCGCACTGGATCGGCAACAGCGGCGCGTCCGTCGCCAGGATCACGATGATGGAGCCGGTGCCGGGGAGCTGTTCGCTGCTCTCCCCGTCGAAGGGCGATGGCACCCGTTCTCTGGTAAGCACGCGGCCGACGGGGGCCCCGTCCACGCGCAGCGTGGGCCTACTCCCGTAGTTGGCCTGGACCAGCGCGCCAACGGTCCAGCCGCCCCGCTCCTCGGGGACGCGCCGGGAGGCGGTGCCGATGCCGCCCTTGAACTCGTGGCAGATCATGCCCGTCCCCCCGCCGACGGAGCCCTCGATCACGGGCCCCCCGACCGCGTTGCGCATGGCCTCCCGGGCGTGCTCGGCCGCGACGTGCTGGCCGTTGATGTCGTTGAGGGTCCCGTCGTAGGTCTCGGCGACGACCGGAAGGGACCAGTACTCGTCCCTGTCGGAGCGTTCTTCCAGCTCGGCGGTTATCAGGGCGTCCCGAACGACGCCGACGCTGTGGGTGTTGGTGATGCCGATAGGCGTCGTGAGCGCCCCGGCCTCCCGGATCCACTCAAGCCCGGTCATCTCCCCGTTGCCGTTGAACCGGTGGCACCCCGCGAAGACCGGCTCGTCCCGCGCCAGCCCCTCCCGCGGGCACACGACCGTCACACCCGTACGCACCGGCCCATCGCCCACGACCAGCGGCCCATCGCCCCGGACGATCGTCGCGTGCCCGACGCGCACGCCCCCTACGTCCGTGATCGCGTCGTTCGGCCCCGAAGGCAGGACCCCGATCTCTATGCCCAGCTCGCGCGCGCGCACCGGGCGGCCTACCCGCGAAGCGAGGAGACGCGGCCCATCTCCTCGTCCGAGAGCTCGAAGTCGAAGACGTCGAGGTTTGCCCGGAGGTGGTCCTCGCCGGTGGCCTTGGGGATGGCGGAGACTTTCTCCTGCTGCACGAGCCAGCGCAGGGCGACGTGGGCTGCGGTCTTGTTGTGGGCCTCGCCTATCTCGCGGAGCGTGGGGTCGTCTTCGACGCTGCCGCGGGAGAGCGGGCGGTAGGCGACGAGGAGGTAGTCCATCTTCCGGGCCTGATCCAGCAAAGCGTCCTGCCCCCTGTAGGCGTGGTACTCGACCTGGTTGCAGAAGACGTCTACGTGCCCGGATGCTTCTTCTGTCAGGGAGGGGGAGAAGTTGCTGACGCCGATGTGCCGGACGCCGCCCTCTTCTTGAAGCTCGCGCATCGCGCCGAGGGTCTCGGCGAGCGGCACGCCGTCCCCGGGCCAGTGCATCAGGAGCAGGTCCACGTACTCCGTGCGCAGCTTTTGCAGGCTCTCGTGGGTCCGCCGGATCACGCGCTCGCGACGGTAGTCGCTCGGCCAGACCTTGGTGGTCAAGAAGACCTCCCCGCGGTCCACCCCCGAAGCTTCCATCCCCCGCCCGACCTCGGCCTCGTTGCCGTACATCTGGGCGGTGTCGATATGCCTGTAACCCATCGAGAGGGCGCGCCCCACGGCCTCCACGCACGCCTCCCCGCCGAGCCGGTACGTGCCCAATCCCAGCGACGGGACCTTCTCGCCCTTGATGTTCTGGTGCTCCACCACGGCCTCCTTCCGGGACAACCCGCCCCAACCGTAGCACGACCCGGCCGCGGGGGCCGTCCCGCGGGCTAACGTTCCGGCGGGGCGAAGTCCCCTTCCGGGCGGCCTTCGAGGGCGGCGACGGTCGGGAGGAACCAGTCCGGGCGGGGCTGGACGGCGCCCTTCACGGGATCGAAGAAGGCGTGGGCGGCCGTGCCCTCGCAGGCGGTCTCGCCCGTCTCGAAGTCCTCGCCGGTGCGGAGCTCGAAGTCCATGGCGTAGGAGCGGTTGCCGACCCAGGGGACCGTGGCGCCGCCGTGGAGCCTGTCGTCGAAGAAGACCGGGGCCTTAAAGCGGAGGGTGGTCTCGGCGATCACGAACCGGGCGCCCGGCACGTCGCCGGCTTCGAGCTTCTCGAAGCCCGCGATGTCGGCCAGGGAGCGCCAGTAGGCGAGGCGGACCTGCTCGAAGTAGGCGAGGTAGACGGCGTTGTTGACGTGGCCGTAGGGGTCGAGGTCGCCGTAGCGGATCTCCAGCCGCACGGGCGCTGGGGGGTTCTTCAAAAGGTATCTCCCGGTTCGTGGCCGGCGGAGATTGTACACACGGATTGGGATGAGGCTCTGGGGCCGGGTTGTCGGGACCCCGCCCCGCACACCGCCCCTAGAACCTAGAACCTCAAAACCCAGACCCTCGCAACCGGCAATTCGGGGTTTCCCGACACCGCTGTGATTTAATGGAACGATGGAGTTCGAAGAGTATCTCGAGCAGGGCGAGACCCTGGCGAGCGAAGGATTGATCGAGGAAGCCCTCTCCCGTTTCGAGCAGGCCCTCGAGGCCGCGCCCGAGAACCCGGAGGCCATAGAGGCCGTCGGGAGGGCGCTGCTGAACCTGGGCCGCCTCGAAGAGGCCGAGGCAAGCTTCCTCGACGCTTTGGAGATCGACCCCGAATGGGTCGCCCCGAGGATGGGGCTTGCGCTCGTCGCCCTGGGCCGGGACGAGCCGTTCAAGATCGTGCACCATTTGGAGCGGGCCATCGAGGCGGACCCCGGCTACCCGGAGGCCTACGTCGAGCTCGGCCGCTACTACGGCTACATGGGCGAGCCTGCGCTGGCGAAGGCCACCTTCGAGCGCTGGACCGGGCGCCACCCCGAGGACGCCGACATGCTCATAAACGCGGGCCTCACCCTCTTCGACGCCTCCGACTTCGCCGAGGCCTACGCCTTCTTCGAGAAGGCCGTCGAGGCGGCGACGGAGGCGGACCAGCGCAGCGGTGCGCTCACCTTCAGGGCCAACGCCCTGGACATGCTCGGCCGCTACGACGAGGCGGTCGTCGCCTACGAGGAGGTCATCGCCGAGACGCCCGAGTGGTGGGAGGCCCACGCCAACCTCGGCATCTGCCACGCCCGCAACGGCCGGGTGGAGAGGGCAGAGGCCGCCTTCCGGCGCGGCCTGGAGGATTGCCCGGGCTCGCCCGAGATCAGGGACGAGCTCGCCGCCCACCTGCTCTCCCAGGATGGGGATCTGCAAGAGGCCCTGAAGCTCTCCGAAGAGGCCGTCGCCCTCGGGCGCGACGAGATCCGTCACCTCATAACCCTGGGCGAGGTCAAGCTCGCCCTCGACGACGACGAGGGGACCGCGGAGGCCTACCGGGCCGTGCTCGCCCTCGACCCGGAGAACCCGGACGCCCACCTGGAGCTCGGCATCCTGCACGAGCGCCGCGGCGAGACGGCGGAGGCCGAGGAGCACTTCGTGGAGTCTTTAAAGGCGGACCCCGGCAACCCGCGCGCCCTCTACTCCTACGCGAGCCTGTACTACACCGCCGACGACCTCGAGACCGCCGAGGAGATCCTGGAGCGCGCCGTGGCCGCCGACGCCGAGTACTCGCCGGCCCTCTCCGCCCTCGCCAGCATCCGGGCCCGCCGCGGCGAGTACGGGGACGCCCTCGACTTCATAGAGCGGGCCGTCGAGGCCGGCGAGAGCGACGCGGACCACTTCAAGAGCGCCCTCGAGTTCGCCCCCCTCCATTCGGACCCCCGCTTCCGCACCCTCCTCACCCGCATGTCCCACGCCAGGGGCAACGGCGCGGGCTAGGCCTTTGCAGTCCACCACCGCCTTCGGCGTGCTCCTGATCCTCATAAGCGTGGCCACGCTCTCCTTTGCCGCCTACGCCCTCCTGCGCGGCGGCAAGGGCCAGCGCGGCGGAATAGGCCCCATCTCCGAACGCGGCATACACATAGTCGCCGGAATCAGGATGCTCGTTATAGGTATCGTCAGCCTCGTCGCCGGCGTCTACCTGTTGTTTGGCTAGTCGGAGCGCGTTCGCTCCACGCGTTCGCTCCACGCTCCTGCTACCGTGTGGGGCATGTTGGTGGCGCGTTCGAGGCTCGTTCGTGATCTGTCGGCGCTCGGGGTGAAGCCGGGTGGGGTGGCGATGGCCCATTGCCGGATGTCCGCGCTCGGCCGCGTGGTCGGCGGGGCCGAGACCGTCGTGCGCTCGCTGCTCGACGTCTTGGGGTCCGAAGGGACGCTCGTGGCCTACACCGGCTGGCAGGACGCGCCGCCCGACGACCTGGGGGCGCTGGACGAAGGGGAGAGACGGATCTACATCGAGGAGCACCCGGCTTACGACCCGCGCGTCGCCCTCTCCAGCCGCGACCACGGGCGCATACCCGAAGCGTTGAGGACGTGGCCGGGGGCGCGCCACAGCGGGCACCCGGAGGCGGGCGTGGCGGTCCTCGGGCCACTCGCAGAAACCCTCACTGGCTCCCATCCCTACGACGACGCTTACGGCGCGGGCACGCCCTACGCCCGGTTGGTCGATCTCGGCGCCCAGATCGTCGTCCTGGGCGCGCCGCTGGACACCGTGACGCTCGTGCACCACGCGGAGGCCGTGGCGGAGGTCCCAGGCAAGCGCCGCGTAAGCTACGGCATGCCCGTGAACGTGGGCGGCGGGCGCGTTTGGAGGTCCTTCTCGGACATCGACACCTCGCGGGGGGCCTTGCCCTACGAACGCGTCCTCGGCGAGCAGGACTACGTCGAGCATGTGGCGCGTTCCGCGCTCGCGGCCGGAAGGGGAAAGGGCGGACCCCTCGGAGAGGGTACGGCCTACCTGTTCGACGCCCGGGGCCTGGTCGAGCACGCGGTCGGCTGGATCGAGCGGACCTTCCCGTCCGGGGGCTCGACGGACTTCGGGTAAGGTGGACGGGCGGCCGTTGGCGCGAAGGCCCCGCGCAGTTCGCGGGCGACGTGACGCTTCGAGGGCCCGCCTTTTCGCCCTGAGACACCACGGCTACAGCAACTTCAGCCCCGAAGTGGCGTCTCCCAGGCCGTCCATGAACCGGTCCGTCTCCTCGCCGCGGCGGTGGGCGATATCCTTGCTCGTTTCGAGGGTGAGGAGGTCCGGGATCTGGCGCCTGAGGCTCGCGGCGTGCCAGACGGCGGCCCTGATGTCCTGGACGTCTTCCTCGGTGCCGACCATGGCGAGCACGCGGGAGAGGCCGACGGCGCCGAGGTAGTCCAGGGCGACGGCGTCCTTGAGAAGGATCGCCTCGGCGTCGGCGCCCGGGGGCCTCCCGGGCGGGTGGGCCTCTATGGCCTCGATCACGGCCCGCGTCGCCTGCGGCGGGAAATCCGCGTCGTTCAGGATGCGCCCGGCGACCGCGGCGGAGCGCTTGGCGTGGTCGGCCGGCTCGCGCCGGGCGTACACCTTGTACAGGCCCACGTCGTGGAGAAGCGCGGCGACGCGCAGGATCTCCGCGTCGTAGGAGATGCCTTCGGAGGCGGCCAGCTCCTCGGCCAGGGCGTGCACCCGCAGGCAGTGGCCGTGGCCCCAGACCGGGTGCGTACCGACCCTCGCGACGAGCGCCTCGACCTCTTCGACCAACGACTTCATCTGTAAGAGTCTAGCGAATGGGCCTTACAGACGCGAGCGGGGCCACGCCGGAGGCGCGGCCCCGCTGCACCGCAGGGTCTTTCGTCGTTACGCCGTGGCGGATCCCGTCCTGTCCTCCACCGCCGTCAGGGGCGTGGCGACGCTCTCCAGGGATTGGCCCTCCGCCTTCACGCCGAAGAAGATCTCCACGATGGCGGCGAAGATCATGAGGCCCGCGCTGAAGAGGTAGGCGATAAACAAGTCCCCGCGGTTGCCACCCTCGATCAGGTAGCCGAAGATCGCCGGGGCCGCAACACCCCCGATACCGGTGCCGATGGCGTAGAAGATCGCGATGGCGAGAGCCCGGATCTCCATCGGGAAGACCTCGCTGACGGTCAGGTACGCGGCGCTCGCGGCTGCCGAGGCGAAGAAGAAGATGATGCACCACAGGACCGTCTGGGTGACCGCGCTCAACACGCCCTGGGCGAACAGGTAGCCGGTAAAGGCGAGCAGGACGCCGGAGATCAGGTAGCATCCGGAGATCATCGGTATCCGGCCCACGGTGTCGAAGAGGCGACCAAGGAGCAACGGCCCAAGCACGTTTCCTATGGCGAAGGGGAAGATGTAGTACCCGACGCTGGCGTCGTCTATCGCGTAAAAGTTGGTGAGTATCAGGCCGTAGGTAAAGAAGATGGCGTTGTAGAGAAAGGCCTGCGAGCCGAGGAGCGTGAGGCCCAGGATCGTGCGCCTCGGGTACGTCTTGAACATGGACTTGAAGACGGAGGCGAAGCCCGTCTCGTCCCTGTAGTCGATGATCACCGGCGGCCCTTCAACCGGGGGGAGTTCGCGGCCGGTGGATCGTTCCACCTGTCTTTCTATGTCCGCGACCGTCTGTTCGGCCTCGTCGTTTTGGTTGTGGATCGCCAGCCACCGCGGGCTCTCGGGGACGTAGCGCCGGATCAGGAGGACCGCGAGGCCCAGGACGCCGCCGAGGAGGAACGCGATCCTCCAGCCGTAGTAGGCGCTCACGATGGCCTCGTTGAGCAGCACGATCGAGAGGGCGCTGCCGAACATCGCCCCGATCCAGTAGCTGCCGCTGATCGCCAGCGCCACCTGCCCCCGGAAGCGCGCCGGTAT